>JANNPW010000028.1:0-8226 GCA_031400405.1 Mariniblastus sp. | reverse complement strand
CTGAACTCCACCAAAATGGATATTCGTTTTCATAAATCCCGCAGGCTTGCCCTGCGGATACTTCGGTTTTTTACTACACAACGAGTTCACGTCATCCTCGCTTTGACGCCCGATTTGTCGGTGGGAAATAAGGCGGCAAAGCGAAGGAAGTGCGTTGTTTTATAGTTAGCGAAAAGCCTAACGATCCGCAGGGCAAGCCTGCGGGATTTATGAAAACGAACATCCACTTTGGTGGTGTTCGGCGAGAAGTGTCCAAATTTACTGTTTTTTGTCGGTTGATCAGATCATCTTGATCGGAATTTCGATTGTGGTTGTTTTCAATGTCGCAACGATCCGATTCGCAAGTCGCCGGTCGCTAAACCATCAACACCGCTTGCATGAAAACTGGAAGTACTTGCCCAGACCAACCAACTTCGAATTGTTGATGTTCGATCAGGTTAGGATTTAGAGATCAGGCTGGAACTCGAATCGGTTGCAATTCTAACAGTTGAAACTGCACCTTGTTAAGCACCCCGGTCCTCAACATTGGCGATTGTGCTGGCAGCTCATCGAATACAAAACGCCAGTGCGCCAGAACGATTGACAAGTCGCTATTCCGACACGGATGATGGACCGGAGTGAACAAGCTATCGGGATATTGAGAATCAATTAATTAATTAATTAGGGCCGAGCCATGAAATCAAAACTGATCGAGTTGTGTAGTATCGTCATCGTCTTGGTGACGATGCAGACGGGCATGTCGCAGGAGTTGGCATTAAGTTCAGCGGGCCCGTTGACATTCAATAGCGATGGCGTCTTGTTTGTGGGCGACCCGCGAGCGGCGGCCGTGTATGCGATTGAACCGACGGCCAACCAGGAACCCGTTGATCCCGCAACCGTTTCGTATGCAATCGACGGGTTGGACAAAAAAATCGCGGCAGCCTTGGGCGTCGAGGCGAGTGATATTCTGATTCAAGACATGGCGGTCAATCCGACATCCGGCGTGATTGTACTGTCGGTTTCCCGCGACAAAGGTCCGGATGCCATTCCGGTATTGTTGACGATCAGTGGCGACAACCAAATTGCCGAACTCGATTTGTCAAAGGCCAAGTTTACCAAAGCCGAATTGCCAAACGCTCCAGGTCCCGAACAGAAAGACCGTCGTGGTAACTCGAAACGGGCGTTTTCGATCACTGACATTTCCTTCATCAACAATCAGGTCGTTGTCGCGGGTCTTTCCAACGAGCAATTTGAATCCAACTTGCGGGCGATCATTTATCCTTTCTCGTCGACTCCCAACGGAACGGCCGTGGAAGTCTATCACGGAGCCCACGGCAAATACGAAACCAATGCTCCCATTCGAACTTTCACGTCGATCATGGTGGATGACAAACCCTGCGTGGTTGCGGCCTACACCTGTACTCCATTGGTTCGGTTTTCGATGAGCGATCTGGCCGAGGGTAAAAAAATTCAAGGCACTACCGTTGCCGAACTGGGTAATTGGAATCAACCGCTCGATATGATCGTCTATGAAGCCGACGACAAGGAGTACATCTTGATGGCCAACTCGGCCCGCGGCATGATGAAAATTGACACTGCCGACATTGGTCGCGAGGTGGGCATCACGGAACCGGTCTCCAATGGCGGTGTGGCCGGGCAAGCATTCAAGTTGGTCGAGGAACTGAAGACCGCCGTACAACTTGACCGTTTGAATTTGACGCACGCCGTCGCGATCACAAAAAACGAAGACGGTTCGTTTGATTTGTTGACATTCAAATTGCCGTGACAATCATGTTCCAGTATTCGACCCGAGACGTGGATTAAACCCATGGTTGTTTGGCACGATCGCCAAACAACTACCGGGCCGTCGCCTCCATTCACTTTCGCGAATCCATTTTGGTCACGACGAAGTAACAAACGATGCAAACACACGCCTGCACAAATTGGATTTCCTTGTGGTTGGTCAGTGTCGCCGGTGTTTTCAATGTAGTAAGTGCGCAGGAACCAGCACTGAAAATTCTGCTTCGGCCGAACGGTGACCAACCCACCGTTGTCGTCGAGGGGTTGACTACAGCCGAGTTGTTGTTCGCCAAGCAGGAATTGGATACTTCGGTTGCACGCGCGGCGAAGCTGTTTTCAGTCTATCTACGTTCGGATTCAAACCGTGAAACACCGTTGTTCGGCACCCGCCAGGTCGAAGGAACGCAGCTGATTTTCCAACCGCGATTTCCATTGAAACCGGGTGTGGAATATACCGCCGTCCTAACGATCGAATCGACGGCGGTGACGGTCAATTTACAGCGACCGGTCGCCACGGAAAAACCAGCGCCAACGTTGGTCACGGCGATCTTTCCGTCGGGCGAGCGATTGCCGCAAAACGTGTTGCGCTTCTACATTCATTTTTCGCAGCCGATGAGTCGAGGCGAGTCCTATACGCACATCGAGTTGCAGGACTCCGACGGGAACCGTGTGAAGTCGCCGTTTTTGGAACTCCCTCAGGAGCTTTGGGATCCGCAGCAATTGAGATTTTCTCTGTTGTTGGATCCTGGGCGGATCAAAAAAGAGTTGTCACCCCGCCGCGATTTGGGACCGCCATTGCTACCTGGAAAGAGTTATACCTTGGTGGTCAACGATACTTGGCGCGATGCCCAAGGAAATCAGTTGGCGGATGTAGCCCGCAAAACGTTTCTGGTTGATCCGCCATTGGAAACGCAACTCGCGTTGCAGAGTTGGAACTTTGATTTTCCCGTACATGCCGGCCAGCGGTCGCCGTTGAAAATCCAGTTCGATCGACCCATGAATCGAGGGATGTTGTGGGAAGCCATTCGGATCGAAACCATTGACGACGAAGTGACAGGAACGATCAAAGTCGTGGACCAGGAATCCGGTTGGGAGTTTACGCCTGACAAACCGTGGCGAGCCGCCGAGTATACGGTCGTTTTCGATTCGGAAATTGAGGACCTCGCCGGCAACCGTCTGTCGCGACCGTTCGAGATCGACTTGACCCAACCACCACAAAAACCACTGGCTTCAAACTTCATCGTTGGATTCGTGATCCGCGAATAATGGGGAATCGAATTTTGATGGATGCACTTTCTTCTTGCGAATCGAGCCCCTATTGGTACAATCGAGGATTGGGGTCGACGGCAATTTCAAAAAAGCAAAGCAACATTGGACAAGATGCAAGATGTACCTGTCGGGCAGTCGCGCGACGCGCTTTCCGCCCTGCGAATTGACCGCACGGGACAACGCCGGCCGCGTTCGCTGGGTGTTTGGCTGCGGCGAATTTTTATGTTGCTGATGTTGTTGCTTATCGCCGGCGGTTCGTATTTGGGAGCGGTTCAACTCGGCTGGTTGGCTCCACCAACTTCCACTGCCGGCAGTTGGTTTGCTGTCCCCGACATCATGAAAAATCGACCGGAAGTTCGCATCGTGCGGCCGACAACCGAATCCGGTCGTTCGGCCGACGCAACCGTTGTCGCCACCGGTTATCTCGAATCTCGCCGGCAAGCCCGGATTGGCGCGCGAGCGCCGGGCCGTATTCAGGAAGTCAAGGTTGAAGAAGGCAGCCGCGTGAAGAAAGACGAGATTCTCGCCGTCCTCGAACATGCGGATCTCGACGCCTCACTCGCCGCCACCGAAGCCAGCGTCTCGCGTGCCAAAGCTGCCATCGAAGAACAAAACGTCCTGATCGCACAGCACAAACGAGAGTTCGAACGGTCCAAAAAACTTTTGGCCTCGAAAAGTATTTCGGACACGGAATACGATCAATCGCGATTCCAACTCGATGGTTCAATCGCCAGAATGGAATCGCTAAAAGCCGAAGTTCAATTGGCCGAAGCGCGTCTGCAAGAGGCCGAACAACTCAAAGAAAACATGTTCATCCGGGCCCCGTTTGACGGGACCGTGATTTCGAAAGATGCGGAAGTCGGCGAATCGATTCTGCCAGGTGGGATGGGAGATGCCTCGGGGCGCGGTTCAGCCGTGACAGTTGCTGACCTGGATAATCTGGAAGTCGATTGCGACGTTAAAGAAGACTACATCAGTCGGATTCAGTCCGGCCAGGCTGCCGAAGTCGCTGTCGATGCCGTCCCCGGCCGTCGCTATCATGGCTTGATTCGAAAAGTCATCCCGATGGGTGATCGAGCTCGAGCCACTATTAAAGTCAAGGTCACGATCACTGATCCGGACAGTCGCTTGTTTCCGGATATGAGCGGCACCGTATATTTCCTGCCCGAACCAAACCCAGATGAAACCGTCACGGAAGCCCCTCGAATTTTTTGCCCTGACGATGCTGTCGTACAAGATGATGAAGGCGAATTTGTTTGGGTGCTTGATGACCGGACACATGTACAAAAAGCCCGCGTGACCAGTGGCAAACGCAAAGACGGTCGAGTTGAGATTGTAAATGGATTGACGGGCAATGAAAAAATCGTCAGCAACCCTCCGACGCTAACGGTGGACCAAGCGGTCAAACTCTCGGAGTAATTGGAATAGATTCAGGTTTAACTGATAGGGAGCGGTTCTTTTGACCACTACAAAAAACGATAGTCCGATCGTCCAAATTCAAAATGTGACGAAGGAATTTCGCCGTGCGCAGTTCGTGATTCCTGTTTTGTCCGGCATCAATTTGACGTTGGAGCGCGGCGATTACATGGCGCTGATGGGGCCTTCCGGCTCGGGCAAATCGACGTTGCTCAATTTGGTCGCTGGTTTGGACAAGCCGACAACGGGCTCGGTCGTAGTTTGTGGGACGGATTTGGGGCAGGCTTCGGAAGGAGCACTATCCCGTTGGCGAGCGGAACATATCGGCTTTATCTTTCAGCTGTACAATTTGATTCCCGTGCTGACCGCTTATGAAAATGTCGAGTTGCCATTGACGCTGACGAAACTTAGTCGGCGACAACGCGACGAACATGTGAAAGCTGCGCTGGAAGTCGTCGGGCTGTCAGATCGCCAGAATCACTATCCACGACAATTGTCGGGTGGCCAGGAGCAGCGCGTTTCCATTGCGCGGGCCATTGTGACGGACCCCACCCTGCTCGTGGCCGACGAACCGACCGGCGATCTGGATGCCAAAGCCGGTGGCGAGATCCTGGAATTGATGCGGCGATTGAACGAAGAGTTTCACAAGACCATTATTATGGTCACGCATGACCCGAACGCTGCGGCGAGATCGAAACGCATTCTACATTTGGAAAAAGGCATTTTGGTCGACGAAATCACCAATCAAAAAATTGTGGGAGCATCCGCGTGAAGACACTGCAATACATTTGGCGTAACGTGATGCGCAATCGACTCCGGTCATCGTTGACCATTTTGTCCGTCGGATTTAGTCTGGCGTTGATGACCATTCTCCACGGATATATGGCGATGCAGGATCAATGGGGAATCGAAGCCTCGAAGCATCACCGCATCGTTGTCATGAGTACCATGGGATTCGCCGGCGACGTGCCGATCGCCAACCTCGATCGAGTGCGCGGCATGGACGGCGTGCGAGCCGCCGTCCCGTACGCTTGGTACGGTGGCGTCTACAAGGATCAGCAAATGGCGTTTGCCCAGTTTGGAACGGACCCCCAAGCAGTTTTCGATGTCTGGCCCGAGTACCACATTTCGGCAGATCAATTGAAAGCCTTTCAGGACGATCGTCAGGCCTGCGTCGCGGATCGTCGGCTGGCCGAACGCATGAAGTGGAAAATCGGCGACCGCATTCCGCTGCAAGGGACCTTCATGACCTTCAATCTCGATCTCAAGTTGGTGGGAACCTTTGAGTCGCCGCAGAATACGGATTCATTATGGTTTGATTGGACCTACCTGGACGAGGGACTCAAAAGCGGTTCCAGCGAATTGGCCGGCAATGCCGGAACGATCTTTGCGAAAACTGACGGCGGCTCGTCGGCGGCCACCATTTGCAAAACGATCGATGAACGATTCGCCAGTTCCGAAAACCCGACACGAACGCAAACGGAATCCGCTTTTGCGCAGATGTTCGCCGACATGGTCGGGAATATTCAACTCTTTATCTTGATTATTGGCTTGGCCGTCGCGTTCTCGTTGACCTTGGTTGCCGCCACCACAATGGCCATGTCGATGCGCGAGCGTACGACGGAAGTCGCGGTACTAAAAGCGATTGGATTTTCGAAACTGCGCGTTTTGTGGATGGTCCTCGGCGAGTCGTGCTGGATTGCGTTGCTGGGCGGACTGTTGGGAGTCGGAATCGGTTGCCTGTGCCTGCAAGGACTGCATGGGGTCAGCTCACAGTTTTTCCCGTTTTCGATTTTCGAAATGGCGGGACCGTGGATCTTGATTCTGTTGGCGATTTCCGCCGGTATCGGATTCATCAGCGGAATTGTCCCGGCAATTCGAGCCGCTCAATTGTCCGTGATCGATGGCCTGCGTCGAGTGATTTAAGTTTTTGAATTTTTTTGAAGTCTCCCTTGCAACCCCAAGGAAAATGGCAATTCATCGATGGTCCCAATCAAATATAACATTCGCAATCTGCGTGTTCGTTGGGTGACGACCTTAATGACCGTGATCGCCACCGGCTGGGTGGTATGGGCCACCGTGCTGACGTTTGGCATGACCGATGGCTTGGAACATGCGCTCCGAATCAGCGGTGATGCGCTCGATGTAATCGTGATGCGCAAAGGCAGTGATTCAGAAACGTCCAGCGCTATCGAATCCACTACGGCCCGTGAAATCGCCAACCTCGTCGGCATTGCCAAAGGCCCTGACGACCAGCCTCAGTGCTCGACCGAATTCGTTACGATCCTGACCAAGCCACGGCGCAACAACGGCGGCACGACCAACTTGATCGTGCGCGGCGTGGACTCGGTGGCACGGGATCTTCGACCAGGTTTCAAGATTGTCGAAGGCCGTGATTTGAAGTCGGGTGTGAACGAGATTATTACGAGTCGGCAAATGGCGTCCCGGTTTGAAAATCTGGCGATCGGCGAGAAACTGGAAATCAACAAAATTGACTTCACCGTGGTCGGCTATTTTGAAGCGGGCGGCAGTGCGGCGGAATCGGAAGTGTGGACCGACCTGCGGGATTTGACCGGGGCCCGTCGGGTACAAGGTGCCATTTCAATCGTGAATTTTCGCGCCCGCGATCTGGCCAGCCGCGATGCCTTGATCACCCAGTTACAAGAAGACGAACGGTTCAAGCTGAAAGCGATTACCGAAGCCGCCTATTTCGAAAGCCAAATGTCGGCGTCCATCGCGATTAGTTTTATTGGCTATTTGATCGGCGGATTTTTGACGTTCGGCGCCATGTTTGCGGCCGCCAATACGATGTACGCGGCCGTCGCCAGCCGCGGCCGCGAAATCGGTACCTTGCGCGCGATCGGTTTTAGTCGGTCCAGTATTCTGTTTTCGTTCTTGATCGAATCGATGATGTTGTGCCTGTTGGGCGGACTATTGGGCTGCTTGGCTACCCTGCCGTTCAATGGAATTTCGACCGGCACAGCCAACTGGGCTACGTTCAGCGAAATCACCTTTTCATTCCGTTTCGGCCCCTGGATTTTGGCGCGCGGAATGATCATGGCGCTGGTGATGGGATTATTCGGCGGCTTGTTCCCGGCCGTGCGCGCGATTCGTTTGAAAATCGTCGACTCTTTGCGCAAGGGATAGCACCGAGCGGCAATTGAAAAATTACCATCCGTACGATGGACATCGTTAACTGGACATACTTAACCGTCGAACACGTAACCGACGGAAAACGGACAAGGATGTCCATTATGCAGGCAAATTTTTTTCGTCTCGCCTTAGCTGGGACTGCTAAAAATTCGGGATTGACACGCTTTTTCCATCGGCCGAAGTTATTCCATTTTTGTTCGGCATTGCTTCGTTTCCATCCCGATAGGGATTGTGAGCTTTTAGCCGGGGGTCGCGGCGAAGCAGCGTACCCCCGGATACGAAAAAAAAATCCCCGACCCTGAAAGGGTCGCAGTCTCTGCGACCCTTTCAGGGTCGGGACTAGTATCTGAATTAGCTTCCGGTGGTGTCGCTCCGCTCAACTGTCGGCTAATGGCTTAAATCCCTAACGGGATGAAAATTTGCGCAAATCAAAATCACCCACAACCCCAAAGTTTTAGCAGCCCAGCCTTAGCCTGGGCTGTTCAAAATTTGGGGTTGGGGCCAGCATGGCCTCCGCAGGTTGATGTCCAGTTTCCGTGGGCTAAATCCTGGCTTCGGCGAGACTGTAGGCTGCGACCCAAGTAGTCTTCTCGCCATTGAGCAATGTGC
>JANNPW010000017.1:0-4024 GCA_031400405.1 Mariniblastus sp. | reverse complement strand
TCGCCACCCGGTCAAGTACCATTTTTAGGAAATGGGTTTTTTTTGTTGCAGCAACCTGAGAAATGGTTATCTTGAATCGCTGATTTGTTAGTCGACTATTTGGAGTAACGTCGGTGGTACCACGCATTCCCAAGGCGGCTTCTCCAGCGAAACCAATGGCAGCGTAAAAATGGGTGTCACGCTGCAAGCGACCATGAACACCACCAACGGCCCAAAGATTGAAACGGCAACGTTGAGTTCCACCTTGGGTGGCGGCGTCGTTATTAAGGACAATCTGGGTGGTTACTTTATCGACAGCATTCTCGTGGTCGGCATCAGCGGCTCTGAATCCAGCAACAGTACCAGCCAATCGAAGATCTCGATTACGCAAACGGAGCCGGGCAGCAGCTCGACCCAATCGATCGCGCAATCCGATTTGTCGCATGACGGCTCGTCGTACAGCGTTAACATCATGCAGTTTGGCGACATCGTGGGGAGCGTGCTGGGCATGTTCTCGGGCTCCAGTGGCGGCAAGTCGGTGACGAAGATCAGTAGCGCGGGCAATTCGAAATCGAATACGGGGACGTATTGGCAATCCCGAGCTGCGACGCTGAAGAGCAATCAGAATGTTTCGCTCACCGGAACCATCACGGAACTGGGTGGCGGCCAGCTCCAGCCCGAGGGTTCGACGACCGGTCAGCCTTCGAATTCCGGCGGCGCGAGTGCGAGTTCCAACGGTTTTGTACTTTGGACGGCTTCAGTCAGCGATTCGATTAGCGGCACGATTACCAATGGTTCGTTCCAACCGATTACTGTGACGATTGACGACATTGTCGAAACCGGTTTTATACGTTCGGAATCGACCCAGGATCTACGGCTCAGCGAGAGTGTCTCGCTCGGCAGTCTGGCAGAACCGAAATCGTCGTCCAGCTTTACCATCGACGGGCTGACGGAATCCCTAACGGTAACCGTCTCGGCGGTGCTTCCTCCAACCAATGGCGGCGGCGGTGAACCACCGGTTGGTGGCGGTGGCGTCGGAACAAATACCGGCGGTGGCGTTGGCAGCAGCAGTTGGCGCTCGTCCCATGCTGAGATTTCCACCAGCGAGAGTTCCTTATCGCTCAGTGAGTCGAAACGAGGCTTGTCCAATTCGCGCTCGTTGACCGATGATCGGACGGAGAATCGGATTGTTTCGCACCTCATCTGGGACCACAACCAGAGTGATCGCACGTCGCAGCGGGTCGGCTGGGGGAGCACGTTGGAGTTTACGGCTGGCCATGGGAATCACGGCGAGCCGTATGTCTCGCTGTTGAAAACTGAGTTCGTGATCGAGCAAGTTGAAACGGCACATTATGTCCTTAAGGAGAGCGCGCCAAGCTACGACATACTCGGCGATCTGCAAATGACCGATTGGGTCAACACCGTGACCCACCTCGTCCAGACGCGAGGATCAGGCAACGCGTTGCGGTTTACCGATCGAACGCGCATCACCATTTCGACTCACAATGAAGGTTCCGTAACCTACTTGTACAGTGGCAACTATTCGACTCCCGAAGGTAACGGATCCTTTATCGATTCGACGATTGCGAATAAACAGGTCACCGTATCCGAATCGCATGAGTTGCTGACCTCGGGTCCGTATGGCTTTGAACCAACTCGTGTGGTGGTGACGGACCGAACTGAAAACAAAACTTATCTCAAATCAGACGTATCCGAATTTTCCGAAGGCTGGAATTCTGTATTAGAGTCTAGTTTTATGACTGATCGCTACGACACGAAGGACGTTGATTCCAATAGCAATTCGACCAAAACCAAGACTACCAGGAAGGATCGGTCGCCGGTCACGAATTCTCGTTCCTATGCCTACGTGCAAGAGGATGAGACACGCTCCAAGACGACCGTCAATACGCCCGACGAAGGCGAAGCCTGGACGGAAAAAGATACTAGTGAAGACCACCGAACGTACGTCAATCGAGTTCGAAATAATTCAGCCAAGGGTTATGAACACGAACATGGAAAGGCCTATTCGTCGCATTTGTGGTTTTCATCCCCAAATGGCGGTCCTCCGTCGCACGACACCTCCTATTCCATCAGAACAGACTGGCCCACCGGCGGCGTCACCTTCGACGACGGCGAAGAGAACGGAGATGACGGAAGTTATGATCCAACGGCATTTCAAAAATATGACGATGAAATTTCAGACGCTGACTTGCGACGACAAGTAGAAGACCGTCTTGGCCAAGCGTTGTCCGATGAGTATTGGGAAATATTCCTTTCGCAGCTAAGAGAACTTCAACGGCGGCAAATGGAGCAAGACCTTACGATCGAAAGGTATGGTTCCATTGGTCCCAGTGAACCAAGTTTTTTCGATCGAGCCTTTGACCGGCTTACCGAAGCGGAACAAAGAAACTATCGTGAAGAGCTGGCGAAGGAGACAATGCTGACTCCCAAGGGGGAACCGCTTCCAGAGATACCTTTCGCATATCAAAACAGAATGGCTAGGGAATTGCATATGCAAACTTTGTTAGAGATGCCGCCTGGTCAGATATCGTGGCATCCAGATTCGCCGCTTCATATGAACAACTTGACCATTTTTTTAGCAGTGCCTTACGGGCGTGGTTCCGGGGTGCGTCCGTTGTATATACGAAATAGCAATGGCCGATTAATTCCGTACGAAGCATATGATACTAAGGTTAGGCTTGGGATTCCGATTGAATTGTCGGAACGCCAAGATTTGACCTACGAATCAAAGTTCCTGAATAAGCATTTGCCGAACACACCAGAATCTCTAAAGTTGATCGCGAGCAAGAAGGAACGTGCCGCACATGTTTTTGTTGATGAGGCGACTCTTCGACGAGCGGAGCAGGCGATTATTGAGGACGGGCAGTTTTCAGGGTCGTTTCGTTATGCCGAACGATACGGCTTGTATTTTGAAGAAGTTATAGGTTATCGGATTGACGCGGCCGGAAACAAGATTCCACTACACTATGCCGAATTCAAGCTTAATCCATTGACAGGCCTGTACCATCTGGTTCCCAGAACCGGTCCCGCAACGCCGGGACTGGGAGAGTGATAGAAAATGGGAAAGCTCAGCAAATGGTTTGAGGTGTGGATCGATGAAAGCGTGGGTAGGCCCTACTTTTTAATTGTGACTCATGACTTAAAGAAACCTACACGGTTTTCCGTGCTTGATCCGATGGAAGGGCTTAAGTTAATATATTATGACGATGATTACGATGCCGTCCGGTTGTGGCTACTAGAAGACGAGTACACACCTGTAGATGGGCGTATGGAAAATGATTAATGAGGGATCTATAAAAGGACAGGTATCCCAATTTGACCGCGGGAATTTCTAAAGATAATTGCGGACAAAAAGGGTCGTCTCGCACACGCGTTAATTGATTCGACAACTCTCTGACAAGCAGAACAAGCGACTATTGAGGGCGTCCAGTATACCGGGAACTTTCGTTGTGCCGAGCGATACGGCTTGTATTTTGAAGTAGTTGTATGTTATCGGATCGGCGACACTGTAAAAATGATTCCACTTCACTGAACGTATAAGCTTAAACCATTAACAGACTGGCAACATTTCGTCCCCAGAACCCCTTTGGCAACGCTTGGACGAGGTGAGTGATCGCAAATGAAAAGACTCGGCAAATGGTATGAGATTTGGATCGACGTTACATTGTCTAGGCCGTGCCTGTTAATTGTCACTGATGACTTGACGAAACCACCAAGAATTGTCGTGCTTGATCCGACTGATGAGACTAAGCTGGTTCACTGCGCCGATGATTATGATGCCGTCAAGTTGTGGCTACTCGAAAAAGAATACAAACTAGTAACTTGGACCCCATTTGAAAGATAAACGTGAGCGTTCTTTCAACTGCAGTGAAGAAAAGGTGTCAAGTACGAATGGCGTTGTCCACGGTATTTTACGGTATTTTTGAGAACGCTGCGATCGCTGCGTGGTAGAGCCTCCGCGGGATGGTCATCAACTTGAGAGTCTTCTTTCGGCGTTTGTTTTCTCGTGGCTCGGAGCGATCGG
>JANNPW010000020.1:0-3358 GCA_031400405.1 Mariniblastus sp. | reverse complement strand
TGGGCGAGCAGGAGCTCGTCGGTGGATTTTATACCGACCGCGCGTTCCCCGGCCTGTTGGCTCGCTATAGACCGAAGATGTCCCTTTCTGAGTTGCTTCCGCGCAACGCTCAAATCCATTTTTCTCCGTACGGGACGAGACATCGCATCACATTTCAAAAATCAGGAATCATTGGACGCAGGAGAAAATGCCTTGAAAATCCACGATCCCTGGATCAGTCGAGGGGTATGAACCCATGGCATTCAGCAACGAAGAATGTCCGTCGCCAACTGGATAGGAATAGATGAAGCTGCGTTCGTGTGAGTCGGTCTTGAAGTTACTTCGCGCACATCATTTGTCGTTGAGCCTAAATTGAGCATTTGCGATGCGCTGCTTGCGTTGGGGATTTCCAACGCAGAGTGATAATTTCTCAACGTCGAGGTTTTGCAAACTTGATCTTCTCAATGAGCTTTACCGTTTGATCACCGACCTTATAGCCGCTGACTGCGGTGATGGCTTTGATCACATATTCGTACCGGAGGTTGTAATCGGTATCGATTTCAACTTCCGGGCCACCTTCGGCGCCTGCGCCCGGTTTCGCTCCGCTGACTAATCCGATCACGGTATCGCGAAGCGAGTCGAAATCGGTACCAAGCTGAGAATCATTCATCGCCATGGAAACCAGCCGACCGTTTTCGTCACATTTTAAACGTAGCTTCAGCGGCAGTTCCGTGTCGTCGATAGCGCCGCTGCTATTGGATGCCAACGGCATCTTGACGCTGAAATCGCCTTCTTGAACCACGATCTTCAACGTCACCATGAAGAAGATCAGTAACAAAAAGACGATGTCAATCATCGCTGTCATGTTGACTTCTTGTTTGACTTCGCCTGCCCGATTACGGATTTTCATCGTTGGTCCTCATTGACTCGCAAAGCGAACTTTTCCAGTTTTTGTTCCTGTGCGACGCGGATGACTTCTTGGACATCGCCAGTAGCAGCGTCCTTGTGGGCTCGAATGATGACATTCGCGTCCGCCGGATTCTTTTTCTCTGCTTTGATCACGCTCAATTCGCGGCTGAGTCCAATCTTCAGCGTTTCGGCGGTATAAGTGTCGCCGCCCAAGATCACTTCACCATCCTGCGCGATATGCAGAATGATTGGAAACTCCAGCGGCGCTTCGGGAGGTTTGACGAGCTGACTGCTGGGCAATACAACGCGTTCGTTTGCTTCTGATTCGCTGAAGTTGATCAGCACCATAAAGAATGCGATCAACTGGAAAACCATGTCGATCATCGGCGTCATGTCACCTTCGGACATTTCGAGCTTTTTCCGTTCGATTCGCATGACTACTTCTTTGGCGTTTGAGGCTGAAATTCTTCGAATCGGCCCATCAAGTTTTCGCCTGCGATACCAACTTCCATCATCAAGCGCGCTACTCGATTTCGCAAAATATTGTAGGCGGCGATCGCCGGGATGGCGAGCAGTAGTCCTACCAGCGTCGTCGTCATCGCTGTTGAAATACCGACTGCAAGTTCCGACGGTTTGGGCGATGATGTGCTTTTCGCGATCACATCGAATGAAGTGATCATCCCTTGTACGGTTCCTAGCAACCCAACCATCGGTGCGAGATTGCCGATCAACGCCATATAGCTGAGGCGGTGTTCAAGCTTCATCGCTTCCTCTTCACCGACTTCCTGCATTCCTTCCAATGCCTTGGCATATCCACCGGATAGCTTTGCCAGTCCGCTCGACAAGACTTGTCCGAGCATCGATTCATCTGCACGGGCTAGGTCATAGGCTCCCTGAAACTCTTTCGCGTTTAGTTTTTCGTCAAACCCATCAACGAGTTCCTGAGGAATGATCGCGTCACGTCGAACGGCCAAAATGTTCATGACCGCCAGCGACACGAGCACGAAGGACATCGCTAGGAAAACGACAACGTAGGGCCATGTGAGTGCATGGATCCACCACATCAACAGGCTATCTTCCTTTGGTTGTGGGGCCGGAGCAGCATCGGCTGCTGGGGCCGGTGCGCCCGCTGCGGGTGCGACGGCCGCCGGGGCTGCCGGGCCCGCATCGCCAAACTCAGCCGCATCGTCCTGCGCATGGACTGCATTGGCCAAGCAGAACGCGAGCACGCCGACCATCATCAATCGGCTCAACAATGATCGGCCGAAGGCATTCGCAAAGCCACTTAATCGAGTTGATCGAAACGGGGTCTCGGATCGAAAGGCTGTCATTAGATTCAATTCCTGTTTTGAATTGTCGTGGTTGGAGTTTGGAGCATTTAGCTTGGATTTTTCGGATCGAACATTATCGTTGCGTGTCGGCTGATGGAACCGGTCGGGTTTGCAGCAAAGCTACTTGCCCCAGCCTGGGTAACGTTGTTGTAATTCTTCACGAGCCTCAGCAGCTCGCTCAGGTTTGCCGAGCTTTGGCCAGAGGACAACAAGTTTTGACAGCGCTTCGGCGTGGGCGTCGGCTTGCCCGGAAAACATCAAGTGCGTGTGCAAGTATGCCAGCACCGCCCCAAGGTTATCGCCGGTTGCTTCAAAGCAAGCGCCTTGTGCGTTATAAATTCGCGACGCCATTTCAGAGTCAGCTTGATTGAGTTCACTGACGAGCGAATCGACTAGCTTAGCGCCTTCTTCCCCTTTGCCTTGTCGCGACATCGCTACGGCAAGACCGGCTTTGGAGAGTGTTTGAATCCGGAGCGAATTGTTGGATTGGACAGAGGCTCCGATCACCTTATCGAAATCGGCCTGCGCTTCGGGCGTTTTTCCTTGCCTGAGCTTCGCCAGGCCAGTCAAGTAGGCCGCCTCAATCTTCATGTCGGCTGCCGGAGCTTGAGCGATGGCACCGTAGAATTTTGCTGCATTGTCGAAATTGCCGGTTGCCACGGCGAGGTCACCAAGCAACTTCGCCGCACCATAGAAATGGATGCTTTGGGGATTTTCCTTTACAAAAGCGAGCAATTTCTTGATCGCGCTACCGCTATCGCCTCGCCCAACCAGGGCCAACTTGGCTTCGCACTTGTTGATGTAAAACGTCGCGTCTACCTTCACGATATCGCGTTTTAACGAATCAAAGTCGACGCGTTTCAGCTCGTCGAGCGCCTGCTCCCACTGACCGTCGATCGCGAATTCGCGTCCCTTGGTGAGCGCGGCTGGGTCTCCCTCGAACAAAATCTTCTCGATTTGATCGACGGGTAGCGGTTGTTTTTTCTGACCGGATTCGATGATCACGCCATCGCGTTTTATCTCGGCGATCTTGCCGGAAATGGGAGTTCCAGTCAGTGGATAAGCTCGATCCATCTGCGCTTGCGCGACGCTGGCCAGAAATGCGAGGGAAAAACCAAACAGGACGGCTTCCAGTCGCA
>JANNPW010000137.1:0-8200 GCA_031400405.1 Mariniblastus sp. | reverse complement strand
GGGGGAGGACGTTGGATGTGATAGTGGCCCTTGGTAGTCAACAGCCCAACCATCCGCAGGGCAAGCCTGCGGGATTTCCGGTCTGTTCGTCATTTCATGTTGATACATTTTCGTCAGGCCACCCCGACCCCCTCTCCTCGTAAATTCGGCCAACGCTTGACCAGATGGCCAAGTTCTCTCGTCCGAATTTACGAGGAGAGGCAGATTGATTGGATTTGGCAGAGGCGAATGGCAGAGACGAATGGGGCAGAGGCGAATGGCAGAGGCGAACGGGGTAAGACAACTGCAAATCCTCAAAGTCGATTGCAGTGGATTCGATTAGCCCTACTTGCCGGTTCGTTCTGCTTTAAGCTGGGTTGCGTTTTGGTAGTTTACGAAAAAATGGTTCTGGTGACGTGTTACTTGCGATTTGTGGCACCAGCGATTACTCTTTTCGTTCTTTCAAGAAATCATCCAGTGCGGAATCGTTCGCCCGTGGTTTTTTTTCGGTGGTTTCATTCAGGAAATCTAAAACTGAATCGCCGGGAATTTGTTGGCTGGGGTTGGAATCTTTCAAGAAATCCAACATGGATTCACCGACGTCCGATTTGGTTGAGCCAAGATTGTCGCGCAAAATACCCAAAACGGAAGCACCGACTTCCGGTTTTGGTTCCTCATCTCCAAAAGCGAAAATACCCGAGTGTTCATTGACTTCAAAATCCAACGCTGGATCGCGGTTGGTTGTAACGATCGGCGCGGACTCTCGTTTTCGATCAGGCTTCACAGCATCCGTTTTTTGGGCAACCGACTTCGCAACGTCCACCGAATCGACCGCGGACTGGATGGGCGGTTTTTTTTCCCACGTTGCCGGTGGAAGAACAGGTTTTCGTTGGCGATGTTCGTCCTCACCCAAGACGGACTTCGTCTTGGTTTTGGATTTCAAGGCCGGTTTCGATTTTGAAATGGGAGGGGGCGGCGCAATTTGGATCGCTTCGGATTGTTGGCGTTTCGATTGCGCGGGGGGTTCTGATTCCAGGAATTTAGCGCCTTGGGCCAATTTTTGTTTCCATTGGATAATCTGATCGGGGTTCATGCCCGAAGCCCGATCAATCGTCGAATTTGCCGAGACGTTGAGCGACGGAAGTTGGGCCAAAACTTCCAATCGACCTGAACTCAGGTAAGTGAAACTAACGACCACCTCGGTTCCCTTTTTGATGTCCATCGGCAAATCGGTCACGAGGCATTTTCCAATGGTCGTCGTCCCCTGCCCTTCGTCGGTGCCGCCTTCGACGATTTGCACCACGATTTTTTTCTGTCCATCTTTGGAAGTCTGAAAACGCTTGGCGGACTTCGTGGGAAGCGGATGATTGCGGGGAATGACGATCTTCCGCCGCGGTTTTCCGGATTGTGGATCGACTCCCAACACGCCCAGGTCATGGGAGTTGATGTTGATGACTGAGATACCGGATTTGACCGAGGCGCCGTGCTTGAGCAACATGCCGGCGTAAATTGCTGCTCCGTGCGCGACGGCTTCGTCCGGCGACAGCGAACGATCGATTGGCAAACCGGACTGGCGCTCCAGCATCTCGATCACCATCGGCATACGGGACGACCCACCAACCAACAATAATTTTGTCAAATCCGACCATTTGAGCTTTGCATCTTGGAGCAAGCGATTCGTGGTCAAACGGGTCCGTTCCAACAAGTCGCTGGTCAACTCCTCAAATTGCTGCCGTGTAATAACGACCGAGTAACGCGCTCCTTCGTTGTCAACTCGAATTACAGTTTCCGTCCGGGCGGTAAGTGACTTCTTCGCCCGAATGCACTGGTTCATTAATTTTTCATTGAAGTTAAGATCCGCATCCAACTCGGTCTTATTGGACTTTTCGATTTCACTTTTCGCAAAATCAAACAATCGTTGATCCCAATCGATACCGCCCAAGTAAACGTCACCGGCCGTTGCCAGGGCGGTAAATTGGGCATGATCAATTTCCATCAAGGTCGCGTCGAACGTGCCCCCGCCGAGATCGTAGACAAGGATCAACTCCCGTTGTTTGGCTTCTCCTCGTTCATTCAGAAATCCGCGCTGCACGCCATACGCCAACGCGGCCGCAGTGGGTTCGTTGATGATGTCGATTACATCGAGCCCGGCCAATTCGCCAGCGTCTTGAGTCGCCTTGCGTCGTGGTTCATTGAAATAGGCCGGTACAGTGATGACCGCTTTGGTGAAATGTCCCAACTTGAGCGCCGCGTCGTTTTTTAGTCGTTTCAGTACGAACGATTGGATGACTTCAGGAGGCAAATGTCGATCGAGCACCGTGTTTCGAAAACGGACTCCCCCCATGTCGCGTTTCGCGGTCCGCGCCAGTCGCCTGACATCGGTTTCGCCAGCCAACATCGCTTCGGTTCCAACGATAACTTCGTCGCGATCGAAGAAAACGACACTCGGCGTCGTCAACTCCCCTTCGCTGTTTGTTATCGTGCAAGGACGCCCATCCTGATCGAGATAGGCGATCGCCGAGAAGGTAGTGCCTAAATCAATACCAACGGGAATGTCAGGACTGGCCATGATGTTTCCAATTTTAGAGGGAAGAGAATGGCTCGATTGTAGTGCTTCAAATGACCGTTTTCCAGTCGGTATTGTTTGAGCGAACGGAAAGTCTTTGCGACGCACCCCCAGGTTTGAAATTCCTCAATAGTTGGAACAAGGAAGTCCTTAACTCAATAATTCGTGTCGAACTTTGGGGTCATTTGCCGGTCCGATCCAGCGTTGATTCAAGCCCTGAAATGGAAAGCTCAACCGATGTGCGTCCATCCCCAACGTATGCATCAAGGTCGCCTGCAAATCACGCACGGAAACTCCATTTTCGACCACCTGATACCCTAATTCGTCGGTTTTGCCAAACGTGGTTCCGGCATTGGTGCCGGCGCCAGCCAGCCACATCGAAAAGCAATTGGGATGATGGTCGCGGCCCAGATACTTCGAGCCGTTACGAGCTTCATTCATCGGCGTTCTGCCGAATTCGCCCCCCCAAATCAAAAGTGTATCGTCGAGCATTCCCCGTTGCTTCAAGTCGCTCAATAAAGCGGCAATGGGGCCGTCTGTTTCGCGACATTTTAACGGAAACTGAGTCGCCAAATCATCGTGCGGTCCGGTGCCATGAATGTCCCAACCCCAATCAAACAACTGGACGAAACGGACTCCTTGTTCCACCAAACGTCGGGCCAATAAGCAATTGTTGGCGAAGGATGCGGCGCCCGGTTTCGCGCCGTAGGCTGCAAGTGTCGCTGACGACTCGCGCGAAATGTCCATCACTTCGGGAACTGAGACCTGCATGCGAAACGCCAATTCATACTGTTTAATTCGAGTCAATGTTTCCGGATCATGAAACTGCGTTAATTCTCGTTGGTTCAACTCATTCAGTGCATCGAGGCTGTCACGGCGTATGTCACGGGACATTCCCGGCGGATTGGCCACAAACAGGACGGGTTCTCCTTCGCTGCGGCATTGCACTCCCTGGAAAATGGAGGGTAGAAAACCATTGCTCCACAGACTCTTGCCTCCGGAAGGCATCGACCCACCCGAAACCATCACCACATAGCCCGGCAAGTTTTCATTTTCCGATCCCAGCCCATACGTGACCCACGAACCAAACGAAGCACCACCGAATTGTGGGTTGCCAGTATGTAATAACAACTGCGCTGGGGCGTGATTGAATTGTTCCGTGAACATCGAATTGATGATGCACAAGTCGTCCGCATGCTGGCCGATCTGCGGGAGCATTTCACTGATCCATTGTCCACTTTTCCCCTGCTGGGAAAACTTGACTTGCGGCCCCAGCAACTTGGGTACTCCTTTGATAAAGGCAAAAGTTTTTCCCGCAAGCAATTCCGCGGGGCACTCCTGCTGATTTAGTCTGGCCAACTCGGGCTTGTAGTCGAACAACTCATGTTGCGGTGGCGAACCCTCCATGTGTAGATAGATTACTCGTTTCGCACGCGCCGCCAACATGGGCATTTGCGATGTGCGGGGATTGTCATCTGTTTTTGAATTGTGCTGGCCGGTAAGCCGATTTGCCGGACTGACCCCGGCCAGTTGGCTCAAGGCAAGCGCGCCCAGACCCAATTGACAGTTTTGCAAAAAATGTCGTCGCGTTTGCAATTGCGCACGAGATTCAGCCCAATTCGAGCTAGCCGATTTTTTCATAGTTCGATCACTTACTTCGTAAAAAAAGCATCCAGATTCAAAATCACATTTGCCACCACAGTCAAAGCGGCTAATTCGGCGACTTGATTATTTGCCTTCGATTCAATTTCATCCAATCCAGCCATTTGACTGGCCGCAGTCGCGTCATTGGCGAATCGACCGAGAGTCTGGGAATACAAATTCTGCAACGTCGAAGTTTGTTGCGGATCTGCCGGACGCTGCAAAGCAGTCGTCAATCCGAACTCAATTTGTCGATCAACTTCGGCCGCGTGTTGTTGCATTTTAGCCGCCAGCTGTTGTGCACACTCGACAAATGTCTCGTCGTTGAGCGTCATAAACGATTGCAATGGCGTGTTGGTGCGGAAACGTCGCAAGCTGCAAACTTCCCGCGTCGCCATGTCGAACGTTTCAAACAACGGATGTGGCTGACTTCGTTTCAGAAACGTATAAATGGCTCGCCGATATCGATCTTCGCCCGGGCTGACATGCCAATCCATTCCCCCAGAAAACGCATTTACAATTCGCTTGACCGGACTGGGTGGGAAAACGGGCGGGCCATACATTTTTGGACTGAGCAAACCACTCACTGCCAACGCCTGATCGCGTACCACTTCGGCCGTCAAGCGGATTCGCGGGCCGCGTGAAAAGAACACATTTTGCGGATCGATTTCCAAGCGTTGATCCGACGTTTGGCCCGTTTGTCGATAGGTTGCCGACATCACCAGTTGTTTCAGCAATCGTTTAACGTTCCAGCCATGTTCACGAAAGTCGATCGCCAGCCAGTCCAGCAATTCCGGGTGGCTCGGAAAGCTTCCTTGACTGCCAAAATCTTCTTCCGTTTCCACAATTCCGCGGCCAAAAATTCGGGACCAGAACCGGTTCACGGTGACGCGGGCGGTCAGTGGGTTTTCCGCGGCGAGCAACCATTTGGCAACACCCAGACGATTGACCGGAGCCAGGTCAGGCAGTGGCTGAAATGCGATCGGAACGGCCGCTGTTACTACCTCGCCCGGTACCCGAAAACTCCCCCGCAGCATGACGTGCGATTGGCGATGTTTTTCCAACGGCAATTCTTGCAGGACGGGCACTTTGGCTGGCGTGGACAATTCCTGTTTTTGGGCTTCCAATTTTGCCAGCTCCGGATCAACGGGCTCCAGCTGATTCGAACGAAATCTCTCGGCCGCCTGCTCAATATTGGTTACTGCAACCCGCAGTCGACTGACCAAATGCTTGGGCCACGGAGATTGCTGAATCAAGGTGATCGTCAACGTCGAGGGCGAATCAAGTTGGATCGGTTCGGTAAAGCTCAAGACCGCAAATCGAGGTTGCGAAAACGCTCCGGGTCCGCCCGCAACCGCCCATCCAAGATCATCGACGGTGTCGCGAATCATCAGTTTCACATCGTATCCCGATTGTGAAAAATCGGCTGCAGCATCGGAAAACAAGTGCTTCACTGTTGGCTCGGCCGCGTTGGCTGCCGGCATCGTGGCGAGAATTTGGCTGATAATGAAATTGCCCCCATCGGATCGACCGACATTGTTTCCGGTCCGTTCTTCGGGCATGACTTCCAGTTTTAATGCTCGATGTACCCCGGCCGGCAAACTAAACTGCAGTGTGAAATCGTCTTTGTCAGCGACGTCTCCCAGAGCGGAAACCGACTGATCCTCATTGATTTTTAGTTCTGCATTTTCGACTGACTGGGCCTGCTGTGGCAAAATAATTTGCCACACACTTCTGGGTGGTCCAAGTTTCTCTTTCAGGGCGGCGATGTCCAGTTCGAGTTTCGCGATCAGGAGTTTTCGTTCGTCGGACAGGACATCGAGCCGAGGACTATCATCATTTTGGTCGGCATCGGCTGTTTGGTTAAAGAAGTCCAGGAACTGGTAATATTCGGTCTGACTGATTGGATCGTATTTATGAGTGTGACACTCGGCACAGCGCATCGTCAAGCCCATCCAAACATTGATCGTCGTGTTGATGCGATCCTTCACTGCGATTGTGCGAAACTCTTCGTCGTCGGTTCCGCCCTCGGTATTATTCAAGGTGTTCCGGTGAAAGGCCGTCGCCAGCTGCTGCGCCGGAGTGGCAGCGGGCAACAGGTCACCGGCAAGCTGTTCAATTGTAAATTGGTCGTAACCCATATTCTGATTAAACGCCGCGATCGCCCAATCTCGCCACGGCCAAATGGTGCGTTCTTCATCCGAGGCATAACCATACGAATCGGCATAGCGCGCGAGGTCCAGCCACATGGCCGCCCAATGTTCGCCGTAGGTTGGAGACGCAAGTAGTTCATCGACAATCGTTTCATAGGATTGCATCGTCGGACTAGCAGCGAACCGATCGACTTGGGTTTTCGTGGGTGGTAGTCCGGTCAGATCCAGTGCCAGACGGCGGATCAATTGATGCGGCTCGGCCATTTCCGACGGCGAGAGCTGAGTGGATTCCAGTTTCTGAGCAATGAAACAATCGATCTCGTTGTAAGTCCAATCATCAAACCTGGAGCTGGGCGGAGTGGCAGAGATGGGCTGGATAAACGACCAATGTTGCGTGTACTCGGCCCCAGCCGCGATCCAGCGTCGAATCAATTCTTGTTCATCCTTCGTCAACGCACTTCCATGTTCGGGCGGAGGCATTCGGACGCCTGCATCATCGGAAGTAATACGACGATAGACTTCGCTTTCGTCAGGTTTTCCAGGTACGATTGCCGAAGCAGACGCTCCCTCAAACGAATCCAATCGCAGGTCCGCCTCACGATGCGATTCATCGGGACCATGGCACGAGATGCAGTTTCTGGTAAGTAGCGGACGGATCTGTTTGGCGAAATTGATTTCCTGCCCGTTCGAGCCAAACGGTGCAACCCAAAAACTCCAGCCGACCAACAGGCTGATCAAGGCGATATTTCGCCCCCGGATAGTGTTCGTTCTAAAATACGCGGACGAGCTTAGGCCCAATCGTTGAGCGGTCATAAAACAGCCTGTTTGGTTTCGATCGAAAAAATCAACGCTGGAAAGTGAAAAACGACTCGCTGGCTGAGCTCTATTTTACGCCAAGATCATCCCGTTGTAACCTTGTCTGGCGAAATGTGGTTGGATATGCCCCGTCGAAAATGCGGGGCGTTTGCCATAACATGTCAGCCAGCAAGTCGCGGTGTTGGAGATACACGCACTATTTTGACGCAGCAGTTTTTCGAAAAGGAAACCCATGTCAACGGTTGAAGTCGAGCAAGTGATGGTCGTAAAGGCCGAATTGTTTCATCAGTGTGGGTATTTTCAGGGATTTAGCGACCAACCGGATCGCTACTTGCCGACCCTGTTGGCTCCCCATAACACTCAATACCTTCCCCGCGATCAAATGGAACGGGATCCGAATTTTAAGCAACTAATTCCCTATTGTATTTTTCAGCATCGATCCGCTGATGGGGCGCTCCAAGTTTTTCAATACCGACGAGGCAGCGGGCAAGGCGAATCGCGGCTGCACAAAAAACGAAGTGTGGGCATTGGCGGTCACGTATCGACGCTCGATGCGGACAAACATTCGCCTTACGATCTCGGCATGCAGCGCGAGCTGGACGAAGAAGTCATCATTGATACGGAATTTGAACAACAGCTAGTGGGATTGATCAACGACGATCAAACCGAGGTCGGCAAAGTACATTTGGGAATCGTGCACTTATTCACGGTAACAAAGCCAAGCGTGACAGCTCGTGAAACAGAGATCATTGAATCCGGTTTTCGTCCTGTCCACGAATTGTTGTCGGAGCTGGACGATTTTGAAACTTGGTCGCAGATTAGTCTACAAGCGCTGTTTCGTCGTTTGTAGTCGATTACAGGATCCGTCTTCCATCGAGCCTGTCCGGTTAGGTCTCATCAAAAATCGCACTGATTGATTTGTGTTGATGAATTCGTTTGATGGCTTCGCCCAGCATCAGTGAGACGGACAGTATTTTCATATTGGGCAACTGTTTTTCGGGAGGAACCGGAATACTGTCCGTGACAACGATGCTGTCGATCGGCG
>JANNPW010000128.1:0-41165 GCA_031400405.1 Mariniblastus sp. | reverse complement strand
ATCGCGCCTGCCCCGATCGCCACGGTCCCCATCAGTGTACCGGCAAGCTTCTTGAAATGGATGATGCGGGCCAACATCGGGAATGCGGTGATACACATTGAGGCGCCCAAAAACATGATCGCTTCAAACAACGATGTTTTTGCGGGAAAAAGAGTCGAGTTATAAAATAGCCAATAGGCCAGTGCGGCACCCAGCGCGAACGGTGTCAGCATCCCGGCCGTTGACACCGCGACGGAACTCCAGAAATTCTTGCGAAGCAAATCAGTGCGAAATTCCAGGCCCACAATGAACATGTACAGCGCCAGCCCGAGCTGCGAGACCGGAAAAAGGTAGCTTTGCGAATCACGAGTCTGTTGGGTCGTATCCCAGGGAAACAGCGCCCGCTGCCATTCCGGTAGCATTAATCCAAACAGCGACGGACCGAGCAATACTCCGGTAATCATTTCAGCGACCACCTGCGGTTGGCCGAACCGGGCGGCAATGATTCCGACAACCCGACACGCCAGCAAAATAACAGCAATCTGAAAAAAAAAGTAAACAGCTAAATCTAAGTTGTTCATCAATGATTCTGTTGGTAGTTGACAATAACGCAACGTCCGTCGCCGTCCACGATGGCACCCAATTTCGACTTGTCTTCAATAGTCCAATTGTAATTGGCTTGAAGTGCCTGGCCACCAGTCGTGTCGATCAAATCACAATCTATCGCCAACTCAGGGCCAACCAAGCATTAAATTCCACATTTCCTTTTGTGCTCTGTTACACCCTGATACTTCGGGTTGGAGAAATCAGCCGGAGGGCGACGGCACCCGGTTTTCTCCAGAGCAGCCGGATTAATCTAAAATCAACGTAACCGGACGCTAGCGCGTTCCGGCTAATCTGAAATCCGGGAAGCCGGACGCTATCGCGTTCCGGCTGATCTAAGATCCATGTCATCACAAAGCACCGGACGCGTTCCGATACCGCTCCAATTTATGCATAGTCGCCAACCTACGTGACCGGCATATCATCAGCAACGAGTCCAGCTGCTTCGATGCTAGCGAGTTGGATGGGGTTGAGTTTGCCGATTGTTTGGGTCGATATCAAACTTTAGCGATTGCGCCGTTTTAGGGTTTGTAAACGATACAACTCAGTTTTGATTAGCGATTTTTCCATGCGTCCCATGAATCGAGCCCGAGAACTATTTTCCCGCCTGTTCGTGATCGGGATGTTAGTTTGCGCAACTAACGGATTTGCTCAAACGATTGACGACGAAAACCGTGAAGCCGCAGGATACTATTCCCGCCAGCAATGGGACGAAACCATCGTGGCGTTTCGGACTTTAATCAATCGTTACCCGGACACGCCGGAAGCTCGCACTGGTCACTTCTTCCTCGGCGAAGCGTTGATGCAAACGGGTCAGTTTGACGAAGCCTATCGCATCTATCAGATTTTTTTGCAAAAAACTTCCGACCATTCATTTGCTCCTCGCGCCACATTTCGGATGGGTGAAGCGGCGTTTCGAATCGGCAATTTTGAACCCGCCATCCGGATGCTGGAAATTTTCATCCATGAGCATCCGGCTGATCCATTGAATGAATTTGCGTTATGTTACTTGGGTGAAATGCGACTCAAACGCATCGAGCCCCAACTCGCTCAGCGCGTCTTCGAACAGGCTCTGCTGCAATATCCGCACGGCGCCCGATCCAATCAATGCCGCTTGGGACTGGCCCAAGCACTTCAATTGCAGGGAGCCTTTTCGGACGCAATCCGATTTTATCAATTCATCAGTCAGCAGGATGACAATCCGCTGGCCGGTGAAGCCGAGTTACAAATCGCGATCATCTACGTCAATCAAGCGGATTTGGAAAGTGCCAAACGGCATTTGATCAAGGCAGTGCCGTTATGTACGACCGACGAATCGCGATCGACGGCAAACTATTGGTTGGCTCGTGTTTACGCCGAAGAGGGCAATTTCTCAGAAGCGTTCGCGTTATTGGAATCGGTGGCCGGCAATTCAGCACCCGAACTCGTGGCCAGCGCCGTTTACTTTGATGGCGCGATCGCGGCGCGCAAGTTGGGGAAAAACGATTTAGCGTTCGAGTGGTTGACGTTGTTGATTGACCAGTATCCGCATTCCGACTTGGCCGATGACGCGTTGAATTTGAAGATTGAATTGAGTCGAGTTTCAACCAATGCTACTCAGCGAAACGAATTCGAAAATCTGGTTCGGCAATTCGTCCTGCAATACCCCCACAGTCCACTGAAAGTCATTGTTCTGGAAACGGCGGGTCGATTCCACTACACCAATCAGCAATATTCAAAATCGGTCAAGGCGTTTGAGGAACTTCTTGCCGACGACATACCACAGGGCTCAGCAGTTTCCAACGCCGATCGTGCGAATTGGCACTACCTCCATTCATTGGGGCTGATTGGCTTGGGGCGATTTGCCGATGCAGAAACTGTCTTGAATCAGGTGGATGTCACTGCTGCGTCCGAACAACTTCAACCACTATTTCAACTCGCCATGGCGACCTCACGCTTGGGCCAACAAAAATTTCAACATGCGATTCCCAACTTCCGAAATTATTTGCAGCAGACGGGAACCTTGAAATCAGCCCCGGTAGCCGACTTGTTGCGAGCGAGAACCGAGCTGACCATTTGCCTGGCCGAGTCCGGGCTCTGGTCTGAAGCGGACCTGGCATTTCAGGAACTCCAATTACATCATGCCGCGGACCCCGTCGTATTGGAAACAGCGGATTATCTGGCCGATCGGGCGATCCGCGATGGTCAACCGACGATTGCAGCGCAGTGGCTTGAATTTGTGGTGAACGCAGATGGTGATTCGACGCGCATTCCACGCGTCGTGTCCAGTTTGGCCTGGATCAATCAGGAGTCCGGCAATTGGACGAAAGCCAAGCCCTTGTTCGAACGCTTAGTGAACGAATTCCCGGACCATGAATTAACTGGGCCTGCCGCGATGGCGCTAGCCAAAGTGTTGGATGATGACAGAGACTTTCCGGCTGCAGCCCAAATGTACGGCTTGGTGATTCGAAGTTTCGGTGCAACCGAGCTGGCCAAGATCGCCCGACTGCGACGGGCGCATGCCATGCAAAAAATCGGCGCCGTCTCCGATCTCAAAGAGGCCAAGACGCTACTGCAGGAATACCTGGCGATGCCCGGCGAAATCGTCGCTCGTGACGAGGCCTTGTATCAATTGGCCTGGGTCAATTTCGATTTGGCCTTGAGCGCGGAAAGCAAAGAGAACTTTCAGACGTTGTTGCGGGAGTGTCCGCAAAGCAAATATCGTTCCGATGTCGCGTTCCGAATTGCCCAAGATCAGCTTCAACAAACTCAATTTTCGGCCGCATCGACGACCCTCGACTCCTTGTTGCAGCAAACCAATACTCCCGAATCGGTCCGCGTGCGGGCGCTCTACCTGCAAGGTGAAATTGCCGCGAAACAAAACCATTGGGACATCGTAATTCAAACAATGTCCAGTCTATTGACATCTTGCGACGATCCAGCTTTGGAAACGAAAGCCCAATACTGGCTGGCGGAAGCCCACTATCGCCAACAACATTTTGAGCAAGCAGCGGAAATCTTTGGGAAGCTGCGAGAGAAACATGCCGCGTTGGATGAAAAACTCCGACCGTGGATCTGGCTGCGACTGGCACAGTGTCTCGGCCAACAGCACCAATGGTCGGAAGCCATGGAGGTCGCCAACGCGGGAATCGCTCAATTCAAGAATTTCTCCGCCGACTATGAATTCAATTTCATTTGCGGTCGGGGCCTGGAAGAAATCGGTAGACTGACCGACGCGCGGGCGAGCTATCAATTGGTTATCGATTCCCCAGCAGGCGGCTCAACTGAAACCGCAGCAATTTCGCAATGGCGAATCGGCGAAACGTATTTTCATCAAGAAAATTATCGGGATGCGATCAACGCCTACTACAAAGTTGACTCCCTGTTTTCATTTGCCAGCTGGCGCAGTGCAGCTCTATTGCAAGCTGGCAAATGCCAGGAACACTTGGGCAATTGGAATCAGGCCAAAAAGTTATATACGCGTTTAATGGAACAGTTTCCCAATAGCACCTATGCCGGCACGGCCCAGGAACGCTTGGAGCGTGTCAACACGTTGGCGAAAGTCGAAACGAAACGGGACCACGGTACACAATAAATCGACATGTTTTTCGTGAATGGGAACTCCCCTGATTGGAATCCCAATCGGATTGGAATTGTCAGAAATTCAACGCACCTTCGGCACTGATAGAACGGTTAGAGAGAGAAACCATGAATCTGCTTACCTACTCAACGAATTGGCGCTTGTTGTTGGCTACCTGGACAGGCGGCTTGCTCTTGGGCCTGACAACTGCGGCGACCAGCGCCCAACAATTCGACGCGCCGCCGAATTCCGGCTTCGAAATTCCCGCAGAAGAACCCCTCGTTGCGCCGGTGGCCGAGCACAACGTGATGGCCTCCGCACCGATCATCGGCGAGCGACGTTTGACCGACATCGTCCGCAGTGGTGGACCGTTAATGATTCCGATTGGCATTTGTTCGTTTATTTTGGTCGTGTTTGTCTTTGAACGATTCATCAGTCTGAGAAAAGGTCGGATCATTCCCGGACCGTTTAGCAAAAGATTTTTAGAACAACTTCGCGATGGAGAGCTCAACCGGGATTCTGCCATCACGATCTGCGATCGCAATGGCAGTCCCATGGCCGGCGTGTTTAAAGCCGGAATTTTGAAATGGGGCCGACCCGCCGTAGAAGTCGAGCAGGCGGTGTTGGATGAAGGGGAGCGAACGTCCAATCGACTTCGAAAATACCTGCGCATGTTAAATGGCGTGGCAACCATTTGTCCGCTGTTGGGTTTGCTGGGTACGGTATTGGGAATGATCCAGGCGTTCGATTCGATCGCCAATGCGGCTTCCACCGTAACCGATCAGCGCGCCTTGACCGCGACCGGCATCAGCCAGGCATTGATTACGACGGCTGCCGGTATGGGCGTGGCGATTCCCGCACTGATCGCGTATTTGTATTTCTCCAGCCAGGTTGAAAAACACGTAATGGAAATTGACTCCTTGGGCATGAAAGTCGTGAACCAAATTTCCGCTGAATCGCTGCAACCGGACACGACCAGCCGCCGTCGCGCAGCGTAACCGACGGCTGCTGTTTTGACGGCTTTTTATTGACGAACAAGAGAAATTCACATGCCTTTAAAAATTCAACGCGATGAAATGTCGATCGACTTGACACCCATGATCGATGTCGTTTTTTTGTTGATTATTTTTTTCATGGTCGGAACAAAATTCGGCGAACTGAATGAACAGGAACGCGACATCGCCTTGACGGTGCCGCAAGTTACTGACGCTCACGCGCTGACCGCCGCGCCAAACAAACGAGTGATCAATGTGTTTTCCGACGGACATATCGAACTCGAAAAACGAACCGTGACAATTACAGAGTTGCTGACAGAATTGGCCCTCGCTCGGCAACAATACCAGAAGCTGGGCGTGGTCATTCGCGGTGACGCGGATAGTCGTTACCAAAATGTCGCCAATGTAATTGCGACCTGTCGAAAAGCGGATATTACCGATCTGAATATTTCAGTCAGCGAAGTCATCGTGCGCTAGCGGGAATCGTGAGCATGTCGATTGCGCGAACTGCCGACACTGTGCGTTTGGAATACATCGGTCTTTAGCAGAACTGCTAGAGATCCTAAGGAATTTTGGCAATGTCGTCCTATATCGATCAAATGTTTTCCGTCCTCAACCTGCAATTGTGTCTGCTGGCTGGCTCGGGAATTCTCGCAGTCTCCTTGTTGGTTTTGGCCGGTACTCGCTGGGGCCATTCCAGACCGGTTTGGAAATGTGTGATACTTTCGTTTGTTGCGCATCTTCTGTTCATGGGATATGCTTATGGCACTTATCTGGTTTTTGAACCGACGTCGCTGGCCGTTCACCCGGACCCGTTGCGGATTAATCTAGTAGACGATGTCGGAAAATCGGCAATTGACGTCGATTCGACGAATGTAGCGCTGCCACCCTGGGAGGAGTTTGTCAACCCGCAAATCCAACCCGACGGCATATCGCTCGATCGTCCGGAAATTGATTCGAGCATTGTGCTTGAGCGCGCATCCCCGCAGAACATTACGGCCCCGAAACTTGGCGCTGCGGCGGAGCTTCCTCAACAATCTGAAGTAGACTTTCAAGCACCTGCTCTGGAAATCGTCTCACCAAGCGATCTAGTGTCCAGTGAATCAGCCGATGAAAACATTCCATCACCAGAAATTGAAATTCCGCGTCGCGATCAGGAAATGCCGACCGTCGACGAGGCACCCCAGTTTTCCGCGCCGTTAGAAACCCAGCGCGCCGAAATCAGCAACGATTTTCAACCGCTTTCCCCGTCGGTGCCCATCGATGTGGAAACAAAGCCCGCCTTCGTGAGCGATTTGTTGGAACGGAACGCGGAATTCGCCAACACACCAGCATTGCCGCCCCCGGCCGCTGCGGCTCAAACCGATGACTTCCGCCCGTTGAAGCCCTTGACTACGTTCAACCAATTGAAACTGGTCAGTAGTCCCCGTCGATTGGCCGACGGTCAGCCGCTGCCCCAAGTTTATTCACTGCGCAATTCTCAGGATCGATTGGCCATCGCGCAGCAACGAGGCGGTTCGATTGAAACGGAAAAGGCGGTCAACGAAGCCCTTCAATGGTTAGCCGAAAACCAGGAAGCCGATGGACGTTGGGATGCTTCACGGTGGGGTGCGGGAAAAGAAACTCAAGTCTTCGGTCACGATCGAAAGGGAGCCGGAGCAGATGCTGATACGGGAATAACCGGTTTGGCGACGTTGGCATTTTTAGCAGCTGGCCACACACATCTCGAAGGGCCTTACCAGGATCAACTCCGCCGCGCGTTGGAATTCCTGGTAAAACAACAATCGGTGGACGGTAGTCTGGCGGGTGACGCGCGCTTGTTTGCAAAAATGTATTGCCACAGCATGACACTGTTGGCCCTTAGCGAGGCATTGGCGTTGACCGGTGATCAGCGTCTCAGTCGCCCCGTTCAACTAGGAGTCGACTATTCCGTTCTGGCACAAAATCGCCAGGACGGCGGGTGGCGATATCAACCCGGTGACTCGGGGGACATGAGTCAATTTGGCTGGCAAGTATTAGCGCTGCACAGCGCCAGGTTGGGTGGTGCCGTCGTGCCGGCGACAACCATGGATCGAATGCAGGACTTTCTTGAGAAATGTTCTAGCGGCGTTGGCGGAGGTTTGGCGTCCTATCGACCTGGACAGGGACCGAGCACCACGATGACCGCAGAAGCACTGCTCTGTCGGTTTGTTTTGGACAAAACAGTTCCGGCGACAACGCTGATGGAAGCCTCGCGAAAAATTGCGACCGAACTGCCGTCGGCCCAACACACTAATTTGTACTATTGGTACTATGGAACCCTCGCGATGTACCATGCCGGTGGCCCGGATTGGGAACAATGGAATCGCGAATTGAAAATCGCGCTATTGTCGACGCAGGTCAAAACAGGTGCGGATGCAGGAAGTTGGGCGCCGGATTGTCTATGGGGATCGTATGGCGGTCGCGTCTATTCAACCGCCATGGCAACCTTGAATCTGGAAGTTTATTACCGCTACTTGCCAGCGGCGGAAATCGCTTCGGATGATACAAAAACGCCGCAACTTCGTTAGAATTTGGACTCGGCGGCGAGCGGAAAGTCGGTGCGATTGGCTGCCCGCCTGAGGCGACGAAAGCGAAGTGCCAGTATCCGATCCTACAATTACCCCGACGATTACCTCGCTAATTCAGCTTCAATCGTCCAATCAGGGTTTGACACTGTCGGACTGTGTTCTAAAATGAAATCGAGCGAGTCGCGGTGTTTTGATGGCCGAATGACAAGCGCCATTGAGCAGTCGGATTCCCGATTGCCATGCAGTGAATTTTTCACATCGAGAACTTAAATGTTAGAGTGCGGAAGCTTAATATTGCTTGGCTTTTTTGGTATTGGTTCTACTGAGTTATTGCTCGTGGCCGGTGTATTCCTGCTGCTGTTTGGTGGTGCCAAACTGCCGGGACTGATGCGGAACCTGGGGCGTAGCGTCAATGAGTTCAAGACTGGTATCAAAGAAAAACCAACCGATGCTAACATTGAAGATAGTTCGGAACGTTAAGGCGATTCCGTGTCGGGACATTTTGCGAGGCCGATTGGTGGTGAACGCTCGCTTTATTTCACTTTGCCGCCTGTTGTTCGTAATTCATCATAAGACGGTTATTTGGCGGTTTGGTTATTGTCTCATCGGCTCTCGATTGAGCAGGGTTAAAAAATGTTACCATTTGGAATCGGCTTTGGAGAAATGGTCGTGATCGCGATCGTGGCCGTATTGCTCTTTGGTAGCCGCCTGCCAGAAGTCGCGCGATCGCTGGGAGCCTCCTACCAGCAATTCCGCAAGGGATTGTCCGAGATTCAATCGACAATCAATCTGGATTTGGACTCGCCGACGCGGTCCCAGAATTCGGCGAAAAAAACTCCTGAGTACCGGGACTACAATGATGATTACGATTCGCCGCCGGCGCCAAAGTTTGTTCCGCCTTCAGAAGTTGATGAATGAAGTTCAATTCAACGAACTTGGAAATGATTTGGTTTTTGCGTAAACCGCTCACCTAAATGGAATTCGGTTCAGCCCGGAAATTTTCCTTGGATTTGTTTTGTCACCATTAGAATAACCAAGTCATCGTATACAGTGCCATCAATCCTGCGATAACGCCGGCCGCAAATTTGAATCTCCAGGTTCTAATTAATTGAAGCATTGCCGCTGTCAGGCCTTCCAGCCCATCCTGAAATCGATCGAGGCAGCGATGAAAAAAATCAAATGGGGTGTCGAAACGTCGGATGCGTTTCAAAGTAAATTCGTCGATACTGGAGTCGGAAGATTGGGTTGGTGCGCGAGGATGAGAATAGGTCCCGCTGATTCTTGAGCGGAGATATCGAAAATTTGACTTGAAAATTTGTAGAGCAGACATTTCGGTCCAAACTTTTGGTACAGTCGCGAAACATCCCTGCTTGTGGGGAACTCAACTAATTCTGTTCCTCTGCCCTATCCTAATCAGGGACCAGGAAATTTCAATGGATTGCTGTCGAAAGATCCCTTGCCATTGACAATTCGAGCGAAGCATAGCGAAATACGTGGACCAGAGAAGTTGGAAGTCAATTGTCAACACGCTGTTGTCGGTGCCAGTTATTCAGTTTTTCATGTTTTTTTAGGGGGCTAGCGATGAAGTTGTTTGGGTTCGTCTTATATGGTTTGATATCCGTCGTTCTGACTTTCGCCGGCGGCTGCAGTAAGAAGATTGACGAGCCCTCGGAACGTCGCCCACCGGTCGTACAACAGATGAATATTCCCAAGAATGACGGACCAGCTGAGGATAAGCAAATAGAATAATGGGAACTGCCGCCGAAACCGAGTCCGTTCAATTGGACCGCCAGATTACGCCAAGTACGTTTCATTGAGGAAGACCAACTTGCCCAATTCACTACTCGTTTTGCAAGGCGAAATACCGGGACGGCAGTACCGTTTGACCCAGACGGATGTCTTGATCGGTCGAATCGCTTCCAATTACATTTGCCTTCCCGATCTCAAGGTCTCGCGACGCCATTGTCGAATATCGTTTATCGATGGCCAATTCTTTCTGGATGATTTGCAGAGCCTAAACGGCACTTTTGTCAACGACGTTAAAGTCAGTCACGTTAAATTGAATCAAGGTGACCGAATTCGAATTGGAAACACCGAGTTGGTCTTCCGCGTGAGTCCTGTGACCCACTCGTTTCGATTGGAAGAGCAACCAACCATCGATGATGCAATCTTGGCTGGTAAACCGGCGCAGGAATTTACGGCGAATCGAACGATTCCCGAGTTATCGGAAAAGGCCCCAGATTCTTCGGTCTTGAAAACCAAATCCTCAGTGGTTCCCGACACGACTTCGGTGGAACAAGAATTCGATGAAGCCGGGTCCCGGATCGATGGAGAGTCAAGCTTTTATGACGAAATTGGCGAACCTAACCAGACCGGTCGGCGATTTTTGGCGGTCGACAATGATCTGCGTTTCCTGTATCGCGCTTCGCTGGCGACCGGTCGAAACGCTGATTGTGGACTGATGCTTCGCGAAATTCTGCAATTGATCTTTGACTGGATCGCCGTTGATCGTGGTTGCGTCCTGTTGAAAAACGAAATCGACGGTGCCTTCGAAACAAAAGCTTTTCTCAGCCGTAGCGTCGACAAGGGATTGGATTTTCAAGTCAGCCATACCATTGCGGAGTATGTCCGGCTGAACGAGGTGGGAATATTGAGTGCTCGGATCGCCAACAGCGAAGTGTTTAGAACTACTACCAACATCGATCAATACAGTTCCGGCGACGTTTTGTGTGTGCCGATTCTGGGTCGAAAAGAAATCTTGGGCCTGATTTACCTGGATACGCTTGGTGGCAATAGTTCCAATTCATGTTTCAATGAAGGTCATTTAAGATTGCTTGTTGCGATTGCCCACCAGTCCGCAGTCGCAATTGAGAACTCACAGTATTATGCGGAACTCCTCCGAAAAGAACGTCACGATGCCTTCGACGAATCGATGGAAATCATTGCTCATCAAATCAAGAATAAATTCCAGGGTGTTAATGGCGGTGCTCATCTGATCGAAACAGGCTTGCGCACCAGTGACCTCGATCTAATCGGTAAAGGCTGGTCGATTGTCCTTCGAAACCACGAACAGATTTCCCGGTTTGTCAACAACATTTTGTTGCTGACGCGACCCTACCAAGTGAATCGGGAGCTAGCTGATTTGAACAAAGTCATCCAAGAAGCGATCGCGATGCTCCAATCGCAAATGTCCGCACAGGGTTGGCATTGCGATTTTTTGCCGAATCCAAGTTCCCGACCATTTCGATTTGAAGCGGTTGCGATTGGTTCTGCCATCAAGAATATTTTCAGCCTCTGTTTATTGGCCGGCAAGACCGATGGAACTGGGTTGATCACGGTTCGTCTGGATTTTCTAAACCAACACGCGCGGTTGACAATTTCGGATAATGGTGAGCCTCTTGAGGACGTCGAATGGGATAACTCGCTGGTGAATTCGGAAATTCACAACAATCGAAAATTCTTTGGAATTAGCCTCGCCGTCGTCCGTAAAATCATCGCCGGTCATGATGGCTCAATTGAAGTCAGTCATCCGAACGGACAAGGAAACCGATTCCAAGTGCAGATACCCTACCAATTGTAACGCAGCGCGATCGATGACCCGACCGGGGTCAGGGCACTACGTCGAGCGACCAGACGTTTTCGTTTTGCAAAAATCCAATAATATTCTGACGGCTTATTCCGGCTGTTCCGATTGGGTGTTGAACTTTGACGGCAAACCGGTTTGGGAAATCGCAAACGTAGCTGAAATGCCGATTGGGCAAAACAAAGCATTAGTGAAACCGCCATCGAATTGGCGATATCATTTGGGATGAATCCCGGTCGTTACTTGCTTCGCTAGCATTGTCTCATTCGGTTGCCATCTGGCTGGAACGTGAAATGGAGTATTTTGTGGAGTCGAGGACTCGATCACAAACCGCTTGCTTACCCGTTCCTGTTGACGTTTTCTAATTCAATTTGGGGCCCTTTCCCCGGCAGCATCCGTGCCGGGGATTCCATCTGGAAACGCGGGTCAGGGAGGATCGAATGCTTGGGGGAAAACACATTTTGTTTATGAAAAAAAATCTAACTTACTCACTCTCACAGACTTTTTGGTTGGTGTTCGCGACCGCGACATCGACCGCTTGGGCGCAAGAACCCGCGGCGACGAACAAAGACACGACGGAACCCGTCTTTCGAATTTCCAAACTGAACGATTCCGAGTCGCTAAAACGCGCCGAGGATGTACTCAAGCCAGGAACCATGGATCGGATTGGTGGCCCAGGTCAATCCACGGCGCATGCTCTCGACCGGGCAATTGAAATTGCGCATTCGTCGTTGGCAAATATGCAAAGCGAAGTTGTCGACTATACGGCCATCCTGATTCGACGCGAACAGGTTAATGGCGTGGTCGGCGAGCCTGGGTATATGCAACTCAAGGTCCGTTGTCCACGGGAAACGAATCAAGGTTCGACGCCGTTCAGCATTTACATGAAATTTCTCAAGCCGCGTGATGCAGCGGGGCGCGAGTGCATTTGGGTTCGGGGCGAAAACGACAGTAAAATCGTCGCGCACGAAGCGGGTGGCTTGATCGGGACCCGGCGTTTCCATCTTGATCCGACCGGCTGGTTGGCGATGCGCGACAACCGTTATCCGATTTACGAAGCCGGATTGGAAAACCTGATTCTAAAACTGATTGAGAAGGCCGAGCGCGATCGTGCGGCTGGACCGTGTCATGTCGAATATCGGGCCGGGGCAGAAATCAACGGTCGGAAGTGTTCGCTGATCGAGCTTCGACACGACCAGCGCAAGGCTCCCTATGAGTTCCACAAGGCACAAGTATTTATCGACGATGAAACGCAATTGCCCATCCGTTACGCCGCCTACGATTGGCCGCAAACACCGGGAGCCCAGCCTCAACTGCTCGAAGAGTACACCTATGTCAACGTAAACTTGAATGTCGGCCTGACCGCGACAGATTTTGTCGCCGACAATCCGGCCTACGATTATCCGCGTCGATAGCTGGTCAGAATTGTCACCAAAACTTCCGGTCGACCGCTCGGGCGACTCGAGAATTGACCAAGCGATCCTTTGATTTGGCCGCCACAGTGTCCTGTGGCGGCTTTTTTTGTTATTCTGAAACGGTCCTGAAACCGGGCTACATCACATTTTTGGAAATTGATCATGCCGTTGCGAAATCTCATCATCGTCGCTATTGCGGTGCTGGTTTCGCTTGCATGCTTCGCGGTTGCCGCGAAAAACCGGTATGCCAATCTGTTTGCCGAAGCGTTGGGGGTTGTGCACAAGGATGCGCTCGTGGAAATACCGGCCCAACAGTTGTTCACGTCGGCGATGGACGGGATGTTGGAACAAATCGACGAACATTCACAGTTCATTGCCGGTAACCGTTTTCGCGAATTCGACGAAGATATGCGACAGGAATTTGGCGGCGTTGGAATGTACGTCGAGATCAATCCGAAAAACAAACGGCTGTTCGTCCTTGCGCCGATGCCTGGCACTCCGGCTTTCGCCGCCGGTTTGCAAATTGGTGACGAAATTCTGGAAATCAACGGACAAAATGTCGAAGGCAAGGATCGCGCGGATGCCATCAAACTACTGCGTGGTGCGATCAACGAAACCGTCGAATTGACAATTGATCGAGCGGGCGAAGTCTTCAAGAAACAAATCCGACGAGCGTCGATCAACGTAGCAAGCGTCTGCGGTGATTTGCGCATGCCCGACGGGAGCTGGCAATTTGTTTTGAAGGAACATCCTCGAATCGGCTATTTGCGTTTAAGCCAATTTGGCGACAAGTCGGCAAACGAATTCATTTCGGCTTGGCAGCAAATCAACGGGAATGTGGATGGACTGATCTTGGATTTAAGGAACAACCCCGGTGGATTGCTCAGCGTTGCGGTGGAAATCTGCAATATGTTTATCGAACCTGGCCAAGTCATTGTGGGTACGCGGCGACGCGGCGAACAAATGGTTAATGAAGTCGCGGTGGCCGAACCGATCATTCAACCCAATTTGCCGGTCGTCATTCTAGTCAACCGTTTTTCCGCCAGTGCCAGCGAAATCGTGGCCGGGTGTTTGCAAGACCATCACCGGGCGATCATCATCGGCGAACAGACCTATGGCAAAGGTACCGTCCAGGATGTAATCCCCATGCAACGAGGATCAAGTGCGTTGAAACTCACGACAGCCAGTTATTGGCGGCCCAGTGGCAAACCGATTGATCGTCACGATGCTTTGGCAAAATCCACCAAGATCTGGGGCGTTCAACCCGATGCCGGGTTCGCGATAAAATTGACCGAAGAGGATTTGTTCGATGACCTTCGAAGTCGAAATATCCGCGATCTCGAGGGGCTGATACCGGCAGAGAATAGCGAAATGTTTGCCGCGATCAAACGCATGCGAATGCAAATCAACCAGTCGGATGCTGAGGAAAATTCCGAGTCGTTGGCTCCCTCACCCGATGATTCTGAATTAGAAAAAAGTGATACTTCGCCGACGGCACCAGTTCAGCCCCCGCCTTCGCAGCGGGCGCTGAAATCGGAAGAAGTCGCCGAGGAAACTGATTCCACTCCGCATCGCGACCGAACACTCGAACGAGCGATTGAGTATTTACAAGAAATCGGTGCCGAGAAGCGAATTGCCGGCTAGCGAAATTTTCTTTCTCACGGAAGAACACAGCCGTCGCCAATTCCATTGACACAATGATTTCAGTCGCGAAAATACCTCGAACTTATTTTTGAATACGATGTTTACGAATCAAAAGGCAATACCATGGCCGTAACCCGCAATTTGTTCAATGCTCGCGATACTTTTTCAATTGACAATCGATCGGTTGGAATTTATCGATTGTCCAAGCTTCAAGATGATGGCTTGGGCCAAATCGACGAACTGCCGTTTTCAATTCGCGTCTTGCTGGAATCGGTCTTGAGGAACTGTGACGGTCAGTCCGTAACGGTTGAGGACGTCCGAAACCTGGCGGCCTACGATGCTGCCAATCCCGCGAAAGTCGAGATTCCATTCAAACCCGCCCGAGTTGTATTGCAAGACTTTACGGGTGTTCCGGCCGTCGTTGATTTGGCTGCGATGCGGTCGGCGATGAGCCGATTGGGGGGCGATCCGAAAAAAATCAATCCTTTGATTCCAGTTGACCTGGTGATTGATCATAGCGTGCAAGTCGACAGTTTCGGATCACGGGATTCACTGGCTCAGAATGTCAGTCTGGAATTTCAACGCAACCGCGAACGGTACGAGTTCCTGCGGTGGGGACAAAAGTCATTCAATAACTTTCGAGTCATTCCTCCCAATGTAGGAATTGTCCACCAGGTCAATCTGGAGTATCTCGCCAAAGGTGTCTTTATTCGCCACGATTACGCCGGACCGGTCGCGTTGCTCGACACGCTGGTCGGCACCGATAGCCATACGACCATGATCAATGGATTGGGCGTATTGGGTTGGGGAGTTGGCGGGATTGAGGCCGAAGCCGCGATGTTGGGGCAGCCGATTTACATGTTGTTGCCAGAAGTCGTGGGATTCGAATTGACTGGTAAACTCAAACCAGGGACGACGGCGACCGACCTCGTTTTAACGGTCACTCAACAACTCCGCTCGGCGGGAGTGGTCGAATGCTTCGTCGAGTTCTATGGACCGGGAGCTGCGACGATGTCGTTGGCCGACCGCGCGACCATTGCCAACATGGCTCCAGAATACGGCGCCACGATGGGATTTTTTCCGGTGGACGACGTTACCTTGGATTATCTGAGCCGGACCGGAAGAACCGATGAAGAAGTCAAGTTGGTCGAGGTCTTTCATAAAGAGCAGGGCTTGTTTCTGACCAGTAGTTCCAAAACACCAAAATTCAAGCGAACTTTGCGACTCGATATTTCGACCGTCGAACCTTCGTTAGCTGGCCCCAAACGCCCCCAAGATCGTGTTACGCTGGCGACAATGAAGCAGTCGTTCCACGATTCGTTACGCGCTCCGATTGGCCACGCCGGTTTCGGTTTAACGGAGTCCCAGCTGACCCGGACCGCCACTGTGTCAGACAACGGACATTCCGCGGAGATTACTCATGGCGCGGTCGTGATCGCAGCAATCACCAGCTGTACGAACACCAGTAATCCTTCTGTCATGATCGCCGCCGGATTATTGGCGAAGAAGGCGACCGAGCGCGGACTAACGGTTCCGGGCTATGTAAAAACAAGTTTGGCGCCTGGTTCACGAGTCGTCACCGACTACCTCGACAAAGCCGGACTGACTGCCTCGCTGGAGAAACTTGGTTTTCACACGGTCGGCTATGGTTGTACCTCGTGCATTGGCAATAGTGGACCGATTCCCGAACCGGTCGCCAATGCCATTACAACCGGAGAGTTGGTCGCTTCCAGCGTACTCAGTGGAAATCGAAATTTCGAGGGACGCGTCAATCCTCAAACCAAGGCCAATTACCTGGCCAGCCCTCCTTTAGTTGTGGCTTATGCGTTAGCGGGTACCACAGATATTGATATGTTGACTGAACCACTTGGTCATGATCGAAACGGACAACCGGTGTTCTTGGCCGATGTCTGGCCGACTCAGGACGAAGTTCGGCAGGTCATGCAAGCCAACGTGACAGCCGACATGTTCCGCAAACAATACGCCAATCCATTCGATTCCAATGAGACTTGGAATAAAATCAAGACCAGCACCGGCGATTTGTATGAATGGTCAGCCAATAGCACTTACATTCAGGAGCCTCCGTTCCTGGCGGAGATGACCACCACCGTTGAGTCGATTCAACCTATCCAGGGTGCGGTTTGCCTGGCTATGCTGGGCGATTCAGTCACGACCGATCATATTTCTCCGGCCGGTGCGATTGCCAAGAGTGGTCCGGCTGGAAAATTCCTGTTGGAACAGGGAGTCGACCTGCACGACTTCAACAGTTACGGTTCGCGACGAGGCAATGACCGAGTAATGGTTCGTGGCACGTTCGCAAATATTCGGATTCGCAATCATCTGGCGCCTGGAACCGAGGGAGGCGTGACGATTTATTTGCCGACCGGTGAACAAATGTCGATCTATGACGCATCCATGAAATACCAAGCCGCTGGAAAGCCGCTTGTTATCCTGGCGGGTGCCGAATACGGCACCGGTAGTAGTCGCGACTGGGCGGCCAAAGGGACGATGATGTTGGGAATCAAAGTCGTCATCGCCACCAGCTTTGAACGAATTCATCGTAGCAACCTGGTCGGCATGGGCATCCTTCCACTGGAATTTGCCCAGGGTGGATCCTGGAAGTCATTGGGATTGACGGGTCGTGAGACATTTGATTTCGCTGGTTTGAACAATGACTTGCAACCCCGTTCCACGATTGTTGTGACCGCCACGCGAACCGACGGAACGGCCTTAAAATTTGACGCGAATGTGCGAATCGATACGCCCGTAGAAATGGGCTATTTCCGCAACGGTGGCATTTTGCAAACTGTCCTCCGGAATTTGATTTAAGACATGGCGGTGAAAACTGGTTTTCGTTTTGATGCTGCGTTGGTGGCCGATGAATGGATCGACGACGTCGTGATCACGGTTGCCAATGGCTTGATTGAGTCCATCCAGCCCTACGAGGCGGACGACTCGTTGGACGCGACCCGAATCACAGGAGTCGCGCTCCCTGGAATGACAAATGTTCATAGCCATGCATTCCAACGAGGACTGGCGGGGTTGAGTGAATATCGAACTGCCAACCGGGATTCCTTCTGGACATGGCGAAATCTCATGTACGATTTTCTCGCTCACCTTGAGCCACCGGAAGTGTATCGATTGGCCAAACAGCTGTACCGCGAAATGCTGCGCGCGGGATACACCTCGGTCGGTGAGTTTCATTATCTGCACAATGACAAAAATGGCCTGCCCTATTCCGACCCGACCGAGTTTTCGGTCGCCGTGACGCAAGCCGCACTGGACGTTGGTATTAATTTCTGTCTGATTCCGACGTTGTATCAATGTGGCGGATTTGCTCGTCCGCTGGAACAGAAACAACAAAGATTCTTTCTAACCGAAGATGCTTTTCACGAGCTCATTCGCCGATGCCAACACCTGTTTCAAACTCAACCGAATTTTCAAATCGGGATGGCGCTGCATTCGTTGCGCGCGGTTGAGGTTTCTGTCGGGCAGCGTGTGGTTCGCCAGTTCCGAAATGATTATCCTGATCGACCCATTCATATGCATGTTTCCGAGCAGTTGGGTGAGGTTGACGATTGCCTGGCGGCGACTGGTCGACGGCCGGTGGAGTTGTTGTTTGACCATTTTGAAGTCGATGACCGGTGGTGTTTGATTCACGCCACCCATGCACAGAGCCAGGAACTCAAATTGATCGCAAACTCGCAGGCAGTAATCGGATTGTGTCCCTCGACCGAAGGCAATCTTGGCGATGGAATTTTTCCCGCCGCTGAATTTCTGGAATTGGGCGGACGCTGGGGAATTGGAACTGATAGCCAGATCGCGATCAATCCAGCAGCTGAACTGCGACTACTGGAATACGGGCAACGACTCTCGAAACGATTGCGCTGTGTGCTGGGAACCGAATCTCGTTCGGTCGGAAGAAATCTTTACGAACGAGTCGCCACGTACGGGGCCCAAGCTTTGGGAATCAATGCCGGAGAAATTGCGGTCGGTCGACGGGCCGATTTGATCGTGATTGATCCGACTCATCCGTCGATCGATGGTGCAGCGCGGGATCGTTTGCTCGACCGGTTCGTGTTTTGTGATTTTGGCAGTCCCGTCAGTCGAACCATGGTGGGCGGGGTTTGGGCCGATGATTGAGCGATTTTTCGCTTAATTTAATTTGGTATCATGGTGTCAATGTAATTAGAGATTCTTCGTTTCCGAATCATCACGGGGTATTTCTGACATGAAACTCAGTGTCGTTCTCGGCCTGTTCATCGTTTGTTTCGCTCAAGTAACAACTGCCAATGGCCAGGTCACCGACGAACAGCGCACCCGCCGTCGCGAGTTCGTCGAGAATCTAATGCGCGGTCTAGTCGAGTCACAGGCACCGCCACCTGCTAACAACCAGCTTCCTCCGAATCTGCAACCTCAATTTCCGAAATTGGTTCCGAATGCACCACCTGGGATTCCGGGACGCCCCACTGGAAATTCTCCGGCCGCCGCTACCGAGATGGAGTCGGCGCGATTGCAGCTGGATCAATGGTCGGCTTCGTGTCTCAACCTGATCAATGAACTTCGTTTTCACGAACAACAGACTCCTCAATTGCGCCCCTTGCTCGCCGATGCGCTCCAGATCCAGGCTTCCATCGATTCGCTTCGCAATCAGACCGCCTATTATCCGTCGCTCGAGCCGCTGATGAGTAACTTCGCGATGATTGATCGCGATTGGCGGATGTTGGCCTATCGTCTGCAGCAATCTGGACTGCTTAGTTCGGAATGCAGCGGCCTGGTGGAAGCCATGAATGGTTTCGATGCTTCTTTGTGCCGATTGCTAAAAATCCAACCCCAACTTGACCGCCACGAATTGCTACGATTGGCGACCGGACTGTCGGCACAATACAAGCACCTTTTGCAAGACGTGTACTATCAAGCGAGCGGAAGCGGTGAGGGTCAGGCCACGCTCCAGCGCGGCCAGGAATTGTTTCAACTTGTAAATCAATCGACAATGTTGATCGAGCGTGGCAGTTACGACTCCATCGCGGCGGCGTTCCAAAACTGTCTCTCGCAATGGCGCGACTTGCGCGCTCGGTTGAGATCGCTTCCCGATCAACGTATTCATCGAGATGTTCAAGAGATCGAGTTGATTGGGCGACAAATTCAAGAAATACTCTGGTTGCCAGTCGAGATGGATCGGGACTACGTTAGTCAATTGGCCGCGTCGATTTCCGCCGAAGTTGACCACCTGTTCGGAGACGTTTCGCTCCAAAATTTGTTGATGCAGGAACAACCCGAATTGGTCTTGAGTACAACTCGTGAATTCCAGGACTCCTGCAATTCATTCGCTCGCGGGATTAATAACGGAAAATCTGCCGAGGATTTGGTTTGGGATTTTTGGCTATTCGAAAAACAATGGAACAAAATGAATCGGTTGTTTCGAGGCTTCAAAGTTCCGACGGTCGACCAACATTTGGACGAAGTCCGGTACATGATCACGACGCTGGGGCAGTCATTCGGTTCGTCGCGGAGCAGAGGTTTCGAAATGGATTATCATGAATTGGTTCAGATTGCCGCCAACCTCGATCAGATGTGCCAACAATTGAGTGCCGAAGTCAAATTCCGGTCCAATCGTCAGCGATATGATTCAAGTTTTCTATCACGCGTGGGATTGCAATCCGACGCATTGCGCAATTTGGCTAATGAACTTCATAGGGATGTTGTAGCCAGACGAAGTTCCAAGCTGAATCGTCAGCAACTGGCGAATTTATTTCAACTTTGGAACGAATTTCGGCCGAGTTTGAACGAATTTCGCCCCGACGATCAACCAAATTTGCTGGAATTAAGACGGCAGATTGAACCCTTAATGGTTAAGTTGCAGGTTGTCTATACGGAATAGGTACTGTGTCCAAAGTGGCAGGAACAAAAGGTATTGTTTGCTGAAAAACGGCCGACTCTGCCTGCTTCATGATGTCGCAGAGCTGGATTTGCTGTTTCCTGTTCGGTGTAACCGCTTTAAACTATCGGTCCGCGAAGTGGGACCAACTATAGCGATTAGGCAAGAAAATATGGCAACTGAAACTCAACCGCAAACACGATCGACGGATGCTGACGCGATCGCCAAAGACATCCATGTTGAATCGGAAAAATTGGCGCGGGGGCATCGGATTCCGCATCCCGAGGGTGTCAATAAACAGAGCCGTATTTTGTGGGAATATGTGATACCGGTGATTGTCTTTCACCTGATGATTCCGTTGGCTTTCACCAGCTACTTCTTCAGTTGGTGGGGGTTGTTGTTCTTGCCCATCGGAAATTATTTTTTTACATCGATGGGAATTGGCGCGGGCTATCATCGTTTGTTGACGCACCGTGGGTTCGATTGTCCGAAGTGGTTCGAATACACATTGGCGACACTTGGAGTGTGCAGTTTTCAGGATTCGCCGGCTCGCTGGGTCCTGGTTCATCGGGTTCACCATCAGCATTCCGATCATCAACCCGATCCACACACGCCGCGAGTCAGTGGTTTTTGGTCGCACATGGGCTGGATGTTTATCGACAATCGCGATCTGAGTACGGCCGCTGCCTACGATCGGTATTGTCGCGACCTGATGCGCGATCGGTATTACCTTTGGTTGCAACGGGGAGTGAATTGGGTGTTGGTGTATATTTTCCACGCCTTTCTTTTTTTGGCGGCTGCGATCGGATTGGCGTTCTTGCTGACTGAACCGGGTGGCAGGCTTCAGTTTGCCAGTCAATTTTTTCTGTGGACCGTCATCCTGCGAACGGTCTACACTTGGCATGTAACCTGGGCCATTAATTCCGCCGCGCATCTTTGGGGTTACCAGAATTATGACACGCGCGAAGACAGTCGAAACAACTGGCTCTTCGCTTTGCTGACCAATGGCGAAGGCTGGCATAACAACCACCACGCCGACCCCCGATCGGCCCAGCACGGCCATCGGTGGTGGGAAATTGATATTACCTACTTGACGTTGGCTGCGTTGGAAAAGATTGGTTTGGTCAAGAATCTTGTTCGTCCGAACAACAAACGGCTCGACAAAAAGACCGTTTGATTCGTTTTGGTTCGTGTTCCGTGTTTTAGCGCGCCGAAACATGCCTCATTCGTTGCTTGGAAAAATCGTCTCGGGTGGTCAAACCGGTGTTGATCGCGCAGCCTTGGACGTCGCGATTTTTTTGGAGATCGAGCATGGGGGCTGGTGTCCTCATGGACGCCGGGCTGAAGATGGACGCATCCCCGCCCGCTACTGTTTGAAACAGACACGAGCGCGAGACTACTCTGTGCGAACGGAGAAAAACGTGGTCGAATCGGACGGCACATTGATTTTGTTTCATCGGGGGATGGCCGGCGGGACGGAACTGACGCGGAAGTTGACCTTGAAACATCGGCGTCCCGTCCTCTGTATCGATCTAGAAACAGCCACCGACGTCCAGGAAACGCAATTTGTTCAATGGATCGACAAACACCACGTGAAGGTGTTAAATGTTGCCGGGCCTCGGGAATCGACGTGTACCGGGATTGCCAAACTGGCCGAAAGATTTCTAGTAACAGCGTTACGCGAGACCGTTTAACGCATTTTTTAGGAAAAATCCCCAAAATCGACTAAGATGAACGGCAATTCGAGCCCTTTGGAACACAAGATTTCGATGGCTCCGACGAATAACTGCTGAGACGATCCGGATTTTAGACCGTCCAAAATCCAGTCCGCAACTTACAAATCAGGTGAACAATGAACAGAAATAGAGTCGGAACAGCAAGAAAGTTGTTTGGCTCATTTGTTTTGTTGATGTCGTTCCATACAGTTGAGAGTTTGACGAATTCCGCCAGTTTTGGTCAGGAACTGACAAACGGGGCCGTTTCCGAAGCGAGCGCCGACGTTGGTGCCAAGCCTGATTCGTCAGATCTTTCGCCCGTTTCTCACAGTGATTTCGCGCAACCTGGTTTTCCAAGAAGCGATTCGGCGGTCCGTCGCTTGACCTTAACTCACTTGATTCAGCTGACGGTCGTGGCGTCTGTGTTTCTGCTGGGCTACAGCCTACTGACGGCCGGCAAGCATGGACGAGGATGGTTTGTAATGTCGGTTATGCTGGGAATCTTGGCCGTCTTGGGTAAAACGATTCTGTCGCTGTTTGTCGTGGTCGCCGATTCAGAAAGCATGACCGAGTGGGACGAAGATGAACAATAACCGAAAGCGAACTATTTTCTCAATCGCGACCAACCGTCATTGGTTGATTGTCGCACTGTCGTTGTCCAGCTGCGGCTCGCTCATCAGGCCATCGACCGATCGTTAAAAATCGGCGTTGCCAGGCGTTCGAGGGAATGGGATTACGTCGCGAATGTTGCTCATGTTGGTTACAAACTGGACGGCTCGTTCCAAGCCCAATCCAAACCCCGCGTGCGGAACCGTTCCATATTTGCGCAAATCGGCATACCACCAATAATCGTCGATGTTCAGGTCTTGTTCCTTCATGCGGGATTCCAACATTTCCAATCGATGTTCGCGTTGACTACCACCGATAATCTCGCCGACACCAGGCACCAACACATCCATCGCACGCACCGTCTTGCCATCATCATTGCAATACATGTAAAACGGTTTGAAGGAGCGCGGGTAATTGAACAGGATAACCGGATTCTGAAAGTGTTTTTCGGTTAGGTATCGTTCGTGTTCGCTTTGCAGATCGGTTCCCCATTCCACTGCGTACTCAAACGGCTCACCGCACGATTTCAAGATCTCAATCGCTTCGGTGTATGGCAATCGGGTAAATTCGGACTCGACAATTTTCTGTAGTCGCTGGATTAGCGTTTTTGTTTCATCCACAAAATCGTTAAAGAACTGCATGTCCTCGGCACAGTTTTCCAAAGCATCACGGAAGATACGTTTCAGAAACGCTTCCGCCAAATCCATGTTGTCCGGCAATTCATTGAAGGCGACCTCGGGTTCGACCATCCAGAATTCGGCCAAATGCCGCGACGTATTTGAATTCTCCGCGCGAAACGTTGGACCAAAGGTGTAGACTTTCCCCATCGCACAAGCGTACGTCTCCGCCTCCAATTGACCGCTCACGGTTAGAAACGTCGGCTTGTCGAAGAAATCAAATTTGTAGTCCAGTTTTTCAATCTGCTGTTTGGCAATTTGGTTCAAGTTCATGGTCGTCACCTGAAACATCTCACCTGCTCCTTCGCAATCGCTGGCGGTGATGATCGGCGTATTGACGTAGAGAAATCCTTGTTCCTGATAGAACTGGTGGATCGAATTGCAAATACAGTTTCGCACTCGAGCCACCGCTCCAAAAGTATTGGTTCGAATGCGCAAGTGCGCCCATTCCCGCAATTTCTCAAATGAATGCCGCTTTTTTTGCAACGGATACTGCTCGGGATCAGCCCAGCCATGCACCGTCAAACTGCTGGCGAACAATTCGGTTTTCTGGCCTTGTCCGCCAGAAGCCTTAATCTCGCCGACGGCAGTTAAACTACAACCGGCTGTCAGGTTTTTGATTTCAGATTCATAATTTGACAATGTCGTATCGGCGATAATCTGGATATTGCCTTGGCTGGAACCATCATTGATTTCGATGAAGCTGAATCCCGCCTTGGAATCGCGCCGGGTTCGAACCCAACCCTGAATCGTGGCGGTTTGTCCAATGGAAGTTTCCTGGCGAGCGGTCTTAACTGAAATTTTTGTCATGGGGTTTCGATCACGTGCAAAAGATAAAGCGATAAAATGAAAACGAATCGATACTGAAATAGAATTTATTCGATTCCGTGTTCGGTTAAATAGCGTTCAACATCCAACGCTGCCATGCAACCTGTGCCTGCCGACGTGATCGCCTGCCGATAATAGTCGTCGGCCACGTCTCCCGCGGCAAAGACACCGGGGACGCTGGTGTTGGTCCGAAACGGCAGCGTCCATTGCAGATAGCCTTTTTGGTTCACCGACAACTTACCGTTCAGGAATGAGGTATTGGGAGTATGACCGATCGCGACAAACATCCCTCCCACGGCAATTTCCTCCGATGTGTCATCGACAGTACTTTTCAACTTGAGTCCGTTGACCAGGGCGCCATCGCCGAGTACTTCTTCGACCACGCGGTTCCAGAGAATCTGGATTTTCGGATGAGATTTAGCGCGTTCCTGCATGATTTTTGAAGCCCGCATCTCGTTGCGACGAACGATCAAATAAATCTTGTCGGCCCCTTTTAGATTTGCCAAATAAGTGGCCTCTTCGATGGCAGAATCGCCTGCTCCGACCACAGCCAACGGTTTGCCACGATAAATCGGCAGAGCACCGTCGCAAACCGCACAAGCGCTGACTCCTTTGTTTTTGTACAGCTCTTCACTCGGCAATCCCAGATAATTCGCTCGCGCACCCGTCGCAATAATGATCGAATGTGTCTTAATCGGGTCGCCGTTGGACGGAATCACGTGGAGCGGTCGTCCCGAAATATCGATGTCGACAATGTCATCGCCGACCACCCGCGTCTCGAAATTAAGCGCCTGTTGTTTCATCAATTCCATCAGCTCGGTTCCCTGGACCGCATAATGAAGTTGCCCGTCCTTTTTGTGGTCGGGAGCGGGAGGCAGGTTCCATTGACGGTCAGGATCGACGGCACTTTCGATAAAGGCCCGCACGTTTCCAAACGGGAATCCAGGATAGTTTTCAACCTCCGTCGTAAAGGCCAATTGCCCCAATGGAATCATTTCAGGTCGAACGGTTCCCTCAAACAATAATGGCGAAAGACCAGCCCGCGCAGCATAGATGGCAGCTGACCAACCGGCCGGACCGCTGCCGATAATTACGACCTTTTCCGTCACGCTGTGCTCCTAATTCAACTGAAACGTAGTGGGGGATATCAAGCGGACAAATTATAAAGGAAACCTGTTCTCACGGGCAGTAGAGTAATCGCCACGTCTGGGTATTCAACGAACCATCCAGGGCTTGATCCGCGCCGGGTCAGGAACGACTCAGTACCGGTTTGTCTCTCGCCGAGTCCATTCAGACTCCAGCCAACTTATTGAATGTTCAACAAATCCAGATAAGCACCAGCAACCAGTTGTTCAGAATTGATCCCCAACTGGCTTAACAACTGCTTGATGATTTGCTCGCCAGAGAAAACAGAATCCGTCGCTGCCAGAACTACTTCCAGCTCCAGAAATTTCCCCAGACTCTCGACTTCATCAAGATGAATTCGCGTTTGCTGGACTAGATAGAGAATGCGTTTTTTGCGGACAACTCCTCGTATGCCCAAAGAACCTGCCAGTACATCCAGCAACGCTGCGTGATTCTCAATCGGCGACCGAAGATATTCAGATGTTTTGGCGCCACCAGCATCGGGCCGTTGGTAATAAATTATTTCGCCCGATCCATCCCCAAATTGTCGGAGCTTCAGTCGGCCGTGCGAGCAATTAAAAAACGTGTCGGTTTGGATCAATTGCTGTGGTGCGGACGAGGCCAATTGGCTGGCCATTTGTCGCGCATGCTCAAATTGCGATTCCGTCAGCTGGGCTTTTACTTCTACGTTGCGATTCAATCGTCGCCTCCATTGTTACTCATTAATCTGCCACGAAATCCACCGCATGAAATTGCCGGTCAAAAAACCGGCGTTTCCGTTGGTTGGTCACCGATGGGCTAGTTGTTGCAAATATCGAATACTGTCTCCCGCCAACGACTCGATGCCCCGCGCATAGTCGAAGACTTCGACACTGACCCACCCGTTATAAGCAATTTCATCGAGTGCGGCGACGATGGGTTCGAAATCAACGTTGCCCATCCCAGGCCCACAGCGATTCGGATCATTCGCGTGAAAGTGAACCAGCCAGTCCCGGCTGCTGCGAATGATCTCTGGAATCGTTGACGATTCGGTCGACATGGCTTTGACATCCAAATGTAGTTTGACAAAAGGGCTGTCGACGGATCGTGCCAATTCGATCGCCGAGGCAGCGGTAAGGAGAAAATTTCCCTCTTCTGGACCCAACGGTTCCAAGGCCAATGTCACCTGGCACTCCGCTAAAGTTGGAGCCAAGTTTTGCAAAACTTCCACTGCGCGCTCAAAACCTTCAGCAGGACTGACGCCGGGTGCCAGATTTCGTTGTTGCGGAGAACCGAAAACCATGACACGCCCTCCCAGATCGGCACACAGTCGGATCAGCTCACGCATGTACTCGGTAGTCTTGTCTCGCACTCCTTGCTCGCTATGGGTCAAGTGCAGCCCGGAAGTTCTGGCCAATAGCCAATGCAATCCGACGATCTCCAAATCACAAGCCCCAGCCAATCGGCGAACCATTCGACGTTGCGACGCCGTTATTTCAAAAACATTACTATGCATCGTAAACGGTGCAATTTCGATGCCAGTGTAGCCCAGTTGTCGCGCGTGCGAAAACGCTTTTTCAAACGACCAATCACCATACAGCTCATTGCAGATTGCGAATTTCACGACTGGCCTTCAATAGCGCAATTAAACCAAACAGACAACCATTTCGCTTCAAGGTTCATTTGCGAAACTACGTCCTGGAACGAACCCACTGGAATCGACCCAAATTGTCCTACCGAACAATGTACAATAATCCTGTTCTCGCGGCAGGTTCGACGTCCTGTTTGGAGTCTTCTTATTCATGTTTGTCAATCTAACATCCTATCTGGACGGCGTCTTGTTGCTGGTCAAAGCCAAACCGAATTCTCGCTCCAACCAGACGTGCGGAATGTTTGACGGGATGTTAAGAGTCTCGGTTACCGCGGCGGCGGAGAAAGGCCAAGCCAATCAAGCAATCGTCACCGTATTGGCGAAGACATTTTCTGTTCCGAAAACTCAAATTGAGTTGATCCATGGCCTCACGTCGGCAAAAAAGACATTTTTGATCCGGGGAAGGACCGCGAACGAATTGCGCGATATACTAAATGCCGGATGAATCAGGATGCCGTGTTCGGCGGTCGGTTTGGTAACATTGTCTTTGCAACTGTCATAGATCCATGTCGCGTGTCTGCTACCTTGGTTTGATTTTCGCATTCCTGAGCGGGTGCTTGCCGCCCGCTGAATCGCTGCGCGATCCCACTAACGGGCCGCCTGAGGCTGATCAAACAGCCGCAACGCAAATGTTGTTTCCCAGAACACTAGCGGCGCGGCATCTGACCAATCTTGTCCAGGTGCATGACAATGTAATTTCCGGTGGTTTGCCCGAAGGAGAGCCGGCTTTCACGGAACTAACTCAGCTGGGTATCAAGACGATCATTAGCGTTGACAGCGCCAGACCGGATGTGGCAACGGCCCGGAAACATGGGCTCAAGTATGTGCATTTACCGCATGGCTATGATGGAATTTCCAGCGATCGCGTTGTTCAGTTGGCCAAAGCCGTTCGCGAACTGGACGGCCCGATCTATATTCACTGTCACCATGGCAAACATCGCAGCCCTGCGGCGGCAAGTGTTGCGTGTGTGGCGGCTGGCCTCCTGCCAACCAATCAAGCCGTTGCGGTGTTGCAGCTTGCCGGAACCAGTCCCAACTATCGCGGTTTGTTCGAAGCGGCGGCACGCGTGCAACCGATTGACTTGACAGTCCTTGACGGGCTTATTGTGGAATTTCCGGAAACGTCCTCGGTGCCTCCGATGGCGGAAGCGATGGTTGCGTTGGATCGAACCCACGAGCATTTGTTGCAATTGGCCAAGGCAGGCTGGAAGTCCATTCCAGAGCATCCGGATTTATTCCCCGTGCACGAAGCTCTGATCTTGCAAGAACATTTTTCCGAACTGTGGCGAATGGACGATTGTCGACGAGCACTCCCTGATTTTGCGCGCTTGTTGCAGGATTCGGAATCGTTGGCTTGTGAATTGAAAGGCGAACTTTCAAAGGTCGCTGGGAGCGATCCTGCTGCGGAAACACGAGCCATGTTAGACGCGATGGCATCGAAAATTTCATTGAATTGCAATCTTTGCCACCAGAAATTTCGAGACTCGCCTCGTCGCGCGAAGTAGCCGACAAAGGGGAACCAAATTGCGTCGAACCTAGCCGAAATTGTTGGCACGGACTCTTGTATTCTTCTATTTGTTTCAGGCAACGACTACTTGCCGTTGAGAATTTCATCACGGACTAGTCGCCAGTAGCCCATTTCACGGTGCGCAGGAATTGAGGACTGTCTTCCGGTGCAGTTCGCATTTTTCCAATTACACTTTCCTCATTGGTGAGGACTATAAAAAGAAAAAAATCATTTCGTTGTCGCTGGGCGGTTTGTTTTTGCCAGGTGCCACCTGCCGGGCACAAGACACAAATGATGGCGAAGCAACGAACGAGCATTCAAAATACCAACCCGCTGACCGAATTTGAATATCTGTTGCTATCGTACCGAGGGTACATATCAACAAAAACGCGGCGACGATATCTCTTTCGGACGAGCCCCTCAGGAAATGGTCAACCAACCCATGGTGTCACCCAAGATTTACGCAATGCAAGTTCAATCCGATCTCGCCAATACTAATCCGGGGACTCGCAGTTTTACGACAGTCACCATTGCTGAACGATCTGTTCCTGGAAATTAGATCGACCGTTGTCAGAAAACTTACAAAAACCGGTGATTTAGGCAACTACTAGGGGTTCCCTCGCTGCCAGCAAGTGTGCTGGCGCTGGGGAAATCCACAACGATTGTAGTGATAATGCCGATAAATCAAGCAATTGGCTGTCAACCAATTCGTTCGCTTCATAACCGAAGCTCAATGTAAGCAAATTCTGACTACGGCCCAAATGCAGCTCACACATCACACGCCGTTGTTTCGTATGTTGAGGCCGATTCGGTGAGAGAACTCAACGCAATTTTTGGTTTTGTTTTTTTTCAAAACAAAGGCGGGGGTTTTTTCTCGATCATCCGTGGCGAGCCGTCGCCCGGGTTTGGTCGGATCGTTGTCATCTCACTGGTCTTGCTCTTTACTGCCAACGCAAGTGCTCAAGACCGCTCCTCTGGTTCAATTGCCCAGCCCAGTGCAGCCAAAGCTCTGACAGAACCCGACGTTGCAAATGAGATTGCTGAACTAAGGCATCGACTGGAGAGTTTAGAAATTTCTGCAGGGAAATCCGGCAATTCCTCGCGGGCGAAATTGCCAAGCGAACAAAAGACAGGACCAAAGACCGAGCAAAAGGCGGTTCCACAGTCCACCGCAATGAAACAGCCCGATACCAAGCCGGTAGCATCCAAAGAAAAATCCTCGGCGGCATCCCAGAAAATCGACGACGTGATTAAGGCGAGTCCCGCAACCCCGGTCACCGATGACAAATGGACCGTCAAATTGGGTGGCCATGTTCAATTGGATTACATTACGTGGGCCGATACGGATCCCGCAATTGTCGGAGCGGCGAATTATTTCAGCTACCGGCGTCTGCGTTTGGTTGCCGATGGCACAGGCTATGGGAATTTGGATTTTCGATTGCAAATGACACTGGAACCGGGATTAGGTGCCGATTCCAGTCAATTTGGCTCCCCCGACGTGAAAGACGCCTATTTGTCGATGAACGAGATTCCTCACGTGGGCAGGTTCCGCGTCGGCAACTTTTTCGTCCCGTTTAGTTTGGAACAGGTCACCAACGATACTAACAACCTGTTTAACGAACGTTCCATTCCGACGCAGGGAATTTTCGCAGTCGATCGCGAACTCGGAATGGCGCTCTACAATTGCACGACCGAGCAGGATGTGACGTGGTCGGGCGGAATATTCTTTGATGACCTTAACGACACTGCCAAGACCCGAATTGATGACAATCAAGGCTATCGTGTGAGCGGTCGATTGACCTGGTTGCCCTATTATGACGATGTCAGCAAGGGTCGATACCTTGTGCATACGGGTCTAGGAGTCCTGCACACCGACGATCGCGATGATCGAGTTCGATTCAGCTCGCGCCCGCAAGTTCAACGAGGCCCCGTTTTGATTGACAGTGGCAACCTCGCGGCGGACACCTACACCACGGGGAATGTTGAACTGGCTGTGGTGTGGGGGCCCATTTCAATCCAAAACGAAGCATTTTTATCCAGCGTCAACTTGAACGCGGCGGATTCACAACAATTTGGTGGCGCCTACTCGCACCTGAGTTATTTCTTGACGGGCGAAAATCGAGTGTATGAACGGTTTGGCCAGCACGGCGCTCAATTCGGTCGGTTCAAGCCTGACACCAATTTTTTTGCGACTCAGGCCGGCCATGGCTGGGGCGCTTGGGAGGCCAAAGCCCGCTGGTCTTATCTCGACCTGTCGTCGGCCAATCGCGGACAATACAACGACTTAACGATGGGCTTCAATTGGTATTGGACCGATCGCACACGGTTGATGTTTGATTGGATCCATCCGTTCACGACGAGCCAAACAGAATTCGGAACGACCGAGTCGGATTTGCTCGCGATGCGGTTCGATTTCAATTGGTAACGGCTGTGCCTGCGCTACCGCACAACCGGATCCAATTTCAAATCGTCGAAGCTGGTAATCCGAATCGCTTGAAACTGGATTTTAGGATTTTCCTTTTCGAGAGTTTTGGCGTTCCATTCGGTTTGCAGCAGCACCGCATCGTGGCCAAACTGGTCGCGAACCAGCATCGAAGTGTAGGGCAATTTAAGTTCGGCTTTTTCGAGTTCCGTTGCATTGAACCACCGGACCAATTTATAGGGCTTCCAGTTAATCTTCGTACTGGTGTTGTATTCCGATTCCAGCCGAAATTGCACCACATCGAATTGAAGTTCGCCGACCGCCGCTAAAATCATTTCGCGGCGAGTCGCTAATGAGTCATGAAATACCTGGATCGCACCCTCTTCAATCAACTGCTCCAGTCCCCGATCAAACTGCTTGCGCCGTGAAGTGTCTCCGCATTCCAGTACGGCGAAAAACTCAGGCGAAAATTGGGGCAGGGGTTCGTACTGGATCGGCTCGCCGTCACACAGCGTATCACCCAAGCGAAACTCGCCGGGGCACACCACGCCAATAATGTCGCCCGGATAGGCTTCGTCCATGGTTTGACGGTCCTGGCCAAAAATTCGCAAAGCCCGTGGCAGCCGGATTCGTTTGTTGTTCCGGGTTACCGTTACTTCCATATCTCTTTCAAATCGTCCCGTGCAGACCCGCATGAAGGCCACTCGATCACGATGTTTGGGATCCAGATTCGCCTGAATTTTGAACACAAACCCCGAAAATTCTCTTCGACTCGTGGAAACCAGCCCGACATTGCTCATCCGTGGTCCCGGCGGCGGACAGAGTTTGAGAAATCCCTGTAGAAAATGCTCGACCCCAAAGTTTGTCAAAGCACTACCGAAAAATACCGGCGTCTGTTCGCCGTGCAAAAATCGTTCGTGTTCGAGTTGCGTCCCCGCGATCCGCACCAGATCCACCTCGTCGCGCGTCGCATCGATCAGGGACTGCGGAATCAATCGCCCGAGTGTCTGAGTCGTCGCGTCTCGCCTCGATGATTCCGTCGTCAATTCGCTCCACGAACTCACATCGGCCGCAACCTTGCGATCACCGGAGCGATCATGGAACAGATGAACTTGATCGTCATGCAAATCGACGACTCCGCAAAATTCATGACCGCTGCCCATCGGCCACGTCTGGGGCACCGCTTGAATGGAAAATTTTCGTTCAATCTCGTCGATGATCTCAAGGGGAGCCAGTCCGGTTCGATCAACTTTATTGACAAATGTAATGACCGGCATCTTTCTCAGTGCACATACGCGGAACAATTTCTCAGTTTGAGTCTCAATCCCTTTTGCTAAATCGATGACCATCACGGCAGCGTCCGCGGCCATCAACGTTCGATAAGTGTCTTCGCTGAAGTCATGGTGTCCCGGCGTATCCAGCAAATTGATTTGGCAACCATTGTACTCAAACGTGAGTACGGTTGAGCTGACCGAAATGCCGCGTTTCTTTTCCAACTCCATCCAGTCGGAAGTAGCCGCGCGTTGCGATTTTCGACCACGGACTGCGCCGGCGATATCGATGGAACCACCAAACAACAATAATTTCTCAGTCAGCGTCGTTTTGCCGGCGTCGGGATGGGAAATGATGGCAAATGTACGCCGCCGATTTTTTTGCGATTCAATAACTGGGTCGATTGCGATACTCACGGCTTACTTGTCAAACAGGGGAGGGGAGGTGAAGTGTTGGGTCTGTTGTGTCAATTGCGACTGCCAAACAATCGCCGTCGCACTGCAAATCGACACCAGGGATCAATCCACGAATGTGTTAAACGTATCAGATCCTGGTAAATTGCAAAACCCGATGCGGCGGAGATGTTGGCGATAGCCAAATGCTTTGTACAAAAATCGCATGGCCAACGGAAAACGCGAGTCCGTCCGATTACTCCAATTTGATCGACTGATCCGCTACGAGTCGAACCAACGAGAGAACGCGAGTTGAGCGGCTGGGATTACCACCGATTTATTGAATGAGGCCCTGCAAATACATCACGTTTTTCGGCGATTCGAATTTACCATCTCGAGGGGCGAACCGTTCAAATGCCTGTCGCACGGAAGCGCGTCGGACATCGGCTTCGGAGTATCCCGCATTAAATGAACGGCTAGCATAATGCCTGGCGAATTCTTCAAACGTAGAATATTGGGTGACGCTATGGTAGCGCACGACTTCGCAGGTCTGAAAATTTGGGACAGCCAGCACCTGCAACGCCTCCCACGCCGCCGCGCGTGCAACTTCTTCATCGTGAAACATTCGCATCACTTGATTCAATGGGCAATCGACTGGTTCGATCACATACAAAAATCCCGTTGGACGCAGAACGCGTCGGACCTCGGCAAAAACTTGCGGATAGATCGCGCGCGGGACATGATGCAGCGAATACGAAAAAAAGACCCCTTCAACCGATTCGTCCGCAACGGGCAATTGATCGGCTCCCGTCTCGCAGAACTCGAGTCCGGGCATCATCGTCGCAGCTCGATTGGACGCAGCCTGAACTGGATCAGGATCAATCGCCAACACCCGCGCCCTTTGCTCGACCATTTGTCGAGAAAAATCCATGTTGCCACAACCAATATCAATCACCGATTTGCCCGGTAACGAGATGAATCGCGCGATCACATCAGCATTCAATTTGAAACCTAGATCGGGTATTTTAGACAAGCCAAATTCCTTTGTTGAGCGAACAAAAAACTTCTCGATGCGACGGCACCACGATGGACCTGACCGACAGGACGGAGTTCGACTTCGGCCAACCACCGTTTTGTCGATTGGTATTAGTGGACTCCAGTAATCAACTCTCCAAACAATTTTAACATGAGTGGTTTTTCAACGCGAATGTACTTGGGCTTAGTGCTACAATTATTTGCCAGGGAAACAACGGGACGACCCGAGTTACACAATCGAGAGTTCCTGGGGATCGTACGCGGACCTATCGTAAATTCTCGCCCGGACTTGAACCGCTCTCGCCTTTTGATTCGAGTGCATCGAGCGGACCAATATTCAGAAATTCAAAACAATGACGTGCAAACAAATTTACCATCGATTGGTTCTTCGCTTAACTTTTTGGTGCTTGGTTTTGCTGCTCGTTTCCGCGGTCTTTGATCGCGCCGAAGCGTACCAGTTCCGCGCTGGTTGTGCGGAGGTTGACATCAGTCCGCGAGTGTTGCCGGCGCTGCGAAACGGTGGCTTTTTTGAACAAACTGCCAGTCGCGTTGACGACCGACTGTCTGCCAAGTGTTTGGCACTTTCCGATGGAACACAAACCATCGTATTTGCCATCGTCGATTCCTGCATGATTCCCCGCGATGTCTGTGAAGCCATTGATCAGTTAGTCGCCAATTCTACGGCCCTCAAGCCGCTCCACATCGTAATCGCAGCCACACACACCCATTCCGCGCCCAGTGTCATGGATTTTTGCCTGGGTACGCGCAAGGACGCGGTTTACACGGAACAACTCATTCGGCAAGTTAGCCAGGGAATTGTGAATGCCATCGACGATCTTCGTCCTGCTCGTATTGGTTGGACGGTTGTCGACGCGATCCAACATACCCATTGCCGCCGATGGCTAAAGCACGCTTCAGCTTTCGGAACTGATCCCTTTGGCGAGGTAACGATCCGCGCAATGATGCACCCTGGTTATCAGAACGCGGAATACAGCGGCCCGACTGGGCCGGTCGACAGCCAACTAAGTTTGATCAACGTCCAAACATCGGAAGGTCAACCCCTTTGTTTATTGGCGAATTATGCCATGCATTATTTCGGTGCCGACGTAGGTTTTTCAGCCGACTACTTCGGAGATTTCTCGGAGATCATGGCCGCTAAGATACAACCGAAATCAACGGCTTCACCGTCGACAAAAATGCTCGTAATCATGTCGCAGGGGACGAGTGGCGATCAACATTGGATGGATTACAGTCAACCTCAACGCGTAAACTATTCCCGTCGCCAATATGCTGAAGAACTTGTTCAAATTGCATTGCCGGCAATGGAGACCATCGAATATCGCGACGACGTCAAGCTGGCAGTGGCTGAGGCACAAATAGTTTTGTCGCGACGACTGCCTGACGCGAAACGGTTGGCTTGGGCGGTGAACCTTAACCAACAGCGCGGCGATCGACGGCCCAATTCGTTGCCCGAAGTCTATGCAGAACAAGCGGTCTGGCTTCACGAAAACCCAACCGCCGAGTTACTTTTGCAGGCCATCCAGATCGGCGATTTGGCCATCGCCGCTATTCCGAATGAAGTTTTTGGAATCACGGGGCTGAAACTTAAAGCGCAATCACCATTCCAGCCGTTAGTCAATTTCGAATTGGCCAATGGAGCCGAAGGCTATATTCCACCGCCAGAACAGTTTTTCCTTGGCGGTTATACTACGTGGCCGGCGCGAACCGCAGGTCTAGAGGTCGATGCGGAACCACAAATTGTTGCGTCTCTGTTAACACTGTTGGCACAATTGGCCAGTGAAAAACCCCGTTCATTGCCCCTTTCCGATTTATACAATGACCAGCAGCGGCAGGCGATCCAGACAGCGGTTAACGACGACAATAACCAGCAAAATCGCGCGAAGCCAAAATAAATCGGCATACCAAATTCAGCCGGTGGCCCCGTCATCGCCCAGGTGAATAAAAGTTATCCGAACATGCTCGCTCGTGATGACTATTGACCTGACATTGTTTGCGGCTGAGGCGGCGATTGCTCTCATGAACCATGCTTAACCAAGTATCTATTCTCGACTTTGTTGACGCGTATACTCTCAGTTACGTCAAAATCTCATGCACCACATTGCCGTGGACGTCGGTCAAGCGGAAATCGCGGCCTTGGAATCGATAGGTAAGTTTTTTATGATCGATACCAAACAGGTGCAACATCGTGGCATGCAAGTCATGGATCTGGCAAGGGTTTTCGACAGCAGCATAACCTAGTTCATCGGTGTGGCCATAACTGAATCCCGGCTTAACACCGCCGCCAGCCAGCCAGCACGAATAGCCTTGGATATGATGGTCTCGCCCCGACCCTTGGGCCATCGGCGTTCGGCCAAATTCGCCGCCCCAAATCACCAGCGTATCGTCCAACATACCTCGTTGTTTCAGGTCTTGCACCAAGGCCGCCGATGCTTGATCAACCAATTTACTGGTAACCCCAACCCCATCTTTGACTTCACCATGATGGTCCCAACCGCGGTGATAAACCTGAATGAACCGCACGCCACGCTCGGCCAATCGCCGTGCCAACAGACAGTTCGCTCCGAACGTACCATCGCTGCCCTTGGTACCATAGAGATCCAGAATATGTTGCGGTTCATCGGCAACGTCGGCCAGGCCTGGTACTGAAGTTTGCATCTTTAAAGCCAATTCGTATTGCGCAATTCGACTGACCAATTCCGGATCAGCCAATTTTTCATTACCCAGGTTATTCAATTCTCGAGCGGCATCGATCACATCGCGTTGCCGAACATCGTCAACTCCAGCCGGGTTGCCGACATACAAAACCGGCACGCCCTGGGAGCGAAATTCGACCCCTTGAAATTGGCTTGGCAAAAATCCGCTATGCCACTGCCGAGAGGCAATTGGTTGGGCTTGGCCTCCCCCGACCGAAGTCAGCACAACATAGCCGGGCAGATCTTCGCATTCACAGCCCAGACCATACAGCAACCAAGACCCCATCGACGGTCGACCCGTGATAATGGAACCGGTGTTCATTAAGGCATGGGCTGGATCGTGATTGATCTGTTTGGTTTGCATGGAACGGATGATACAAATGTCATCCGCAATGGTTTGAATGTGCGGCAGTACGTTCGAGATCATCTGCCCCGATTGGCCGCACGCCGAAAACGAATACTGCGGCGCCAGGCATTTCAGACGATCGCGATCGCCCTGCAATTGTGCGATTTGTTGGTTTTCCGTCAACGATTTAGGCATGGGTTGGCCATCCATTTTCGCCAACCCCGGCTTATAGTCCAGTAACTCCAAATGGGACGGTCCACCTGCCATGTAGAGATGGATGACCCGCCGGATTTTTTGCGGAAAATGAACCGGCGCCAGCACTCCTTTCCAGCGATCGAGCTCGGCAATGCCAGTCACGGGTTTTCCTGGCGACTCACGATTCAGCAGCATGCCCAAAGCGATGGTCCCCAAGCCGGCTGCTCCCGATCGCAAAAATGATCGACGAGCGAGTGATTGATTTAATTGTTCCGCGATCTGATGGTTCATTTGGTACTCGGTCGTGATTAATATCGCGTGACGAACTCATGCAAATTCATGATGACCCGCGCAACGGACGTCCAGGCTGCCAACTGCTCGACCGGCATTGAATCCGGTCGCTTTGAGATGCCAATGGTCGTGATTTTTTCTGCTTCATTTCGGTCAACTTGATAGTGCTGCAAATGTGATTCAAATAGTCGCTGCAATACTTTGATCTCACGATCCGTTGGTCGGCGCGATAGAGCCCGCTGAAACATGGTGGCAATCACCAGCGCCGAATCCTGATTGCTTTCGTTGAGCGTACTTGCCGCCAAATTTCTCGCGGCTTCCACATAACTCGGATCATTGAGCATCACCAAGGCAGCGATGGGCGTGTTCGAACGAGGTCGCTCGCAAGCGCTCTCTTCACGAGACGGTGCATCAAACGATTTCATCGCCGGATGCAGATATTGGCGCTGCCAATGCGTATAGACTCCCCGTCGAAATTGGCTTCGATTCCCATCGGAAACGTACTCTCGAGGTGGAAAATTCAAGTGTTGATACAAACCCGCCGGCTGATAAGGTTTGGCACTGCGTCCACCAATATCCAACACGATCAACCCACTGACCGTCAACGCATTGTCGCGAATCAATTCTGCGTCCAAGCGAAATCTCGATTGCCGCGCAAGCAACCGATTGTCGGGATCGACGACAGTCAATTCAGAGCGAGGCTGCGACGATTGCCGATACGTTTGGCTGGTGACAATTTGGCGAATGATGTGTTTCATATCGAAGCCCGATTCTATAAAGTCGCCAGCCAATTGATCGAGCAATTCCGGGTGCGAAGGCCATTCCCCTTGGGAGCCAAAATCATCCAAATTTTTGGAAAGCCCAGTCCCAAAATACAATCGCCACAGTCGGTTGACGAAGACTCGCGCCGTGAGAGGATTGTCGGGATCGACAATCCAATTAGCCAGATCCAAACGAGTCAGTCGTGGACCCGTTTCCGCAGGGCGATTTTCACCGACAAACAATTGCGGAAGTCGCGGCGAAACTAGCGCGCCCGTGTGATCCATCCAATTGCCGCGCGGTAACACGCGGATCGGCCGAGGCTCGACGGCGACAGTGACCAGGCTTGTGCGCGTGCGTGCGGCAATCAACTCCGATCGCTGTTTTTCCGCAGCCGCAATTTGTTGTCGCTCGTTCGCAAACCGCGGCGCAATCGTCAAATAAAAGTTGCCCAGTCGAGTCGATTGTTCCACAGTTCGGTCCGTGGACTCAATCAACAAAATTTCGCGAATGTCGGCGGGAAGGCTTTTGAGTGAATTCGCAGTGGCAGCCGCTTGATCGGTTACCGATATTCGAAAATGTCCAAGCACATGGTTGCCCTGGCCATGATATTGCTGCAAAACAATTGTCAATGGCTCGGTCGACGTCAGCGCCAATGGCTGTTCAAAATTGACGACGAGTTCGTTTTCCTGGCCGGATTCCGGCAGGATCGCCCAGCCGAAATTCGGTCCGTGAATTTCATGATCGATCACACTGGCAGCGGCCCATTTGCCATCTGGGTTTGACTCCGCCGAAGCGGCTTGCTCGATCGTCGCCGTCGCATTGACGAGCGGAACAACTCGTTGTTTCCATTGTTCGCTCCATTGCTCGAAGGGCTTTCGAAGTTCATCCGGCTGCTCTGGCAAGGATTGTCGGACGAGCAACATTTCGGTCAAAACAAAATTTCCGTTGCCGGCCCGTCCCGGTCCGCGTTGCGGCAACGAGTCGTGCGGAAGCGCTTCCAAACGCAGTCCTTTGTATTCCCCCGGGGGCAAGTCAACTGTGAGCAGGTAGCAATCTTTGTCGGCAGATTCGCCCGTCAACAAAACGGAATGGTCATCCAATATTTGATACTTGGTTTGATTGATACTGTTGAACTCGCGCGGCCGGAGCGCTGTCCAACGAATCGACCGGCTCCGATTTTCAATTTCCCAATTCGCTTGTTCAGTCGCCAAACCATCGGACTGTAGATTGATCGTCGCGCGGATTGTTTCCAGCCGTTGGTCGATTGGCTTCAGCAGGCCGGCCAATTCTTCGTCCGGAACATCGATTTGCGAGCCCCAATCCCCCGTTGCGTGGGCGCCGTCGTATAACCCTCGCTCCTGAATGTCGGCAAAGAATGAAGCGAACGAATAAAAATCGTCAATCGAAAACGGATCGAATTTATGATCGTGGCATTCCGCACAGCCTAGCGTCACACCCAACCAGACCGACGACGTTGTGCGCACCCGATCGGCAGCATACTTGGCGAGGTACTCTTCCGGCTGCACGCCACCTTCGGCTGACATCATTCCCAACCGGTTGTAACCCGATGCCACTCGTTGCCAGGTCGTCGGCGACACCAGTAAATCTCCGGCCAATTGTTCCCGTGTAAACTCGTCAAAAGGCTTGTTGCTATTAAACGTTTGAATCACATAATCGCGATAGGGTGAGACACTGACGTCCTGGTCGCCGTGATAACCCACCGTGTCAGCGTAGCGAACTTGATCCAACCAATAACTGGCCATTCGTTCCCCGAAATGCGGTGACTGCAGTAATTCGTCAACGGTTTTTTCGTAGGCATTCGCCGATTTATCGGCCAAAAAAACTTCCACTTGTTCCGGTGCCGGCGGCAAACCTAGCAGGTCAAAATACAAACGCCGAAGCAAAGTGACGCGATCGGCTTCGGGTGACGCTTTCAATTTGGCGCCCGCCAAAGCCGCCGCAACGCGTTGGTCGATGTAGTTTGATTGAATTGCCGTGGTCGATGGTGGTGGATTTTTTCCTAGCGGCAACCAGGCCCAGTGCCCTTGCCACTCGGCTCCTTGCTCGATCCATCGCTTAAACAACAATTTTTGTGGGACCGTCAATTTTTTTCGATGCTCGGCGGGCGGCATGATGTCGAGTGGGTCATCCGAAAAAATCCGCCGAATCAACTCGCTTTCATCCGGTTGACCCGGTACGATGACGACAGGATCATTCCCGTCGACCACCCGATCGTACGGCAAATCAAGTCTCAATTCTGCTTGCCGCGCCTGTTGATCCGGACCGTGGCAAGCGTAACAGTTGTCGGCCAAAATCGGCCGTATGTCGCGATTGAATTCCACAATCTCACGTTCGTCGGCCACCGCCGGCGAAATTGCCAGCATCAACCAGCTCGTCGCCATCAAACATCGGAATTTTAACATTAGTACTCCCAAATCCCCTTCGGTTTTCGAACAGTAGATCGAATCGCGATTGGATTGTAACATAACCGAATCGAACCGCAGGTAGGATGGGATTTCCATGTAAGCAACGAGCGGGCAATACCGTAGCCACACCAAGACATTTTTCGAATCGCTTTCTTGAGATCCAAGTCGAGCCAGTCAATTAACTGGTAAAACCTGATTTAGTCGGTCGTGCCAAGGTCCAGATAGGGCTTTTGATTCTTGGCGTAGTTTCGTGCTTTGGCCACGTTTTGTTGCAGAGTTTTGCTTGACCACGAATTGCACGAATTGCACGAATAACAACGACTCGCAAGGCAACGAAAAAAACTCTGATTGGTTTGTCGCCAGCAATTTTAGGAACTCAGATGAGCAGTCAACCGAACCAAAGTGTTTCGAAACCGAAATATGAAAAATAGTAACACTGTTGATAATGTGCAAAACAAATGGGCTGCTGTAGCCCTTGCTCTACTCGCCGTCTTTTACCGACTTGAAAAAGCACCGTTCATCGGTACCAAAAACTCGCTTGGCTCGTTGGTCATTTCTCAGGCGTCTTGACACGTAAAATGAATTCATCGAACTGTTTCAGGTACTCGTCGTTCAGCCAGTCGTTGTGATCAGCATTGCCGATGATTACGAATTGCTTCGGTTCGTTTGCCGCGCGGAAAAGTTTTTCCCCCGATGAGAATGGAATCGTTCGATCTTGATTGCCGTGACTCTGCAACAGCGGACCGCGATACCGGGCGATTTCCACGGTGGAATTGAGTCGATCTCGTTGTACCATTCACGAGAGTTTCGGATAGTGCACGTCGGCAACGTCTCTTAGAGATGAAAAGGTACTCTGCAGGATCAAGCCCTTGGGGGGTGAGACGGCAGCCAATTGAATTGCAATTGCGCCACCAAGTGATTCACCCATTAGTAAGATTTCCGATTCTTTGACCTTGGCCAGTTCACACAGTTTTAGCCTGGCCGCTGTCGCATCCTGAAGAGCCCCCTCAATCG
>JANNPW010000108.1:0-17657 GCA_031400405.1 Mariniblastus sp. | reverse complement strand
GTAAGAAACGTAATGATCCACCGGACAAGCCGGAGGCATTCGTGGAATCCGGCAGGGCACGCCGGTGGCATTGGGTGCAAGCGATGGGAGTAGTAAGAAACGTAACGATCCACCGGACAAGCCGGTGGCCTTCGTTGTATCCCGCAGGCTTGCCCTGCGGAAGTTTAGGCTTCAAACTACACACCCCAATGATCCACCGGACAAGCCGGTGGCCTTCGTTGAATCCCGCAGGCTTGCCCTGCGGAAGTTTAGGTTTCGAGCTACACCCAACAACCTCAAAAAAATGAATCCCGCCGGCTTGCCCATTGGTATCTACACAACTTTGATCGACAAACCGTGGTTTAGCCCAGTTACGAGGAACGGCGCGTTTTTAATACCATCGGCTTGTCCGGTGGATTGTTGTGTTTTTTGCTACAAACTTGCTGGGCCATTGATTCGTTCTTCAGCCGGATTCGCCTTGGGCGAATCCGGCTGAAGAACGAGGTGAATGGGCGGGATCTTTGGGTGTAGCTCAAAGCCGAAGCTTCCGCTGGACAAGCCAGCGGGATTCCAATACGTTTCTGACTACATCCATCGCTTGCACAACAACCCAATGCCACCGGCTTATTTCAGTCGGCATTTTTCCGGTCCCAACATTTGACATAGGCACTTACAGCCACCGAGTTAAGATCACCGAATGAACCAATATAAGCGCCGGGCTGCCAGAGCCGACTTATTTTTGCTTTGATGATCTCATTTGAAAACTGCTCCCACATCAATTCCTGAGCGATATTCATCAGCGACAGAACGATTCTGCCTGGAGCGATGACAGGATGAAGTCGAACTGCGAGATGTACATGATCCGGAACAAACGAGACTTTATCGATCATCATCCGTTCGGCAGTCTGACATGCATGCCAATGTTCGGCCAATCTCTGGCCCGCGACCGAACCGAATACGCCTCGCCGAGACTTGGTGGACAATACCAGATGAAATCGCAAAAACGTCACTGCATGATCGGTTGACAATGTAGCCTCGGTATCACCTCGTCGTGAAAAATCGCCAACAAAAACTGGAGGTAGGACACGGCAATCGTATCCGTGGTGAGTACTTTGTCGGTCAAGATAGCTGCTGACATCCACCGCCGTGGAGCCTCCAGTAGTGACCGCGAAGTAACCTTTAGCGAGTTGTTTTGAAGGCGTGCCCGTTGAGCACTGATCGTTAATCCACTTGCTAATCCGCCCTTTTATTTTGCTTGCGACAACCGAGACAGCATCGTCTGGCTTAAGACTTACGAGCAATCTAAGATCCGTATCGCTTGAAGCGAACTCCAACAGGTTGATGTTGAACGGATCACAAAGCTCTGCAAGCGTCAAACAGTTAAGTTGCTTTAATTGTTCGATTCCCTTACGGCGATAAGTTTGGAATCTAAAGTAAATCCGATTGAGCCATGCGAAACTTAGCTCTTCGAATTGATAAGGCTCGATATACACTTTGCCACCGGGACGGCTATTTTTGATCGGGAAATGGAAATTTTGCTCGCCGCAATATCATTGATTTGAAAATCCCAACGACATGAGTGTAGCTCGAAACCTAAACTTCCGTTGGGCAAGCCTGCGGGATTCATTTTTTTGAAGTTGCTGAGTGTAGCTCGAAATTTAAACTTCCGCAGGGTAAGCCTGCGGGAATCAACGAAGCGGAATGCCTCCGGCTTGTCCGGTGGATCATTACGTTTCCTACTACACCCATCGCTTGCCCAACAACCCAATGCCACCGGCTGATCCGGTGGATCGTAAGTGTAGCTCGAAACCTAAACTTCCGCAGGGCAAGCCGGCGGGATTCAACGAATGCCTCCGGCTTGTCCGGTGGATCATTACGTTTCTTACTACACCCATCGCTTGCCCAACAAACCAATGCCACCGGCTTGTCCGGTGGATCATTACGCTTCTTGCTACACCTATCGCTGCAACAGAAAAATCACTCAATCCGGCTACGTACCAACACCGCCCGTTCCACGTTGTGATTTTTCCCCGGTTCAAATGCGACCGGAATCGAACGATCGAAAATATAAAACGCGCGATTGCGGTGCGCGTCCCCGGCGTCGATACCCAATTCGCGGCCGCCCGTCGCGGCGTCCTTCAGACTTCCATCGGCCGCTGTTTCAAAATAGCCGACCGTTATCCAAATCGCAAACACACTCGACCGACCAGTGACGAGATTCCCCAGCCTTTGCCGACGATCGTACTTGAAATAGGCCGCCCGATCATCGTGATTAAACAACTGCTTCGTCGCGGGTGCGTAATCGAACAGCGGACTATTTGAGCCATCGGTACGGAACAAACCACACTCGGCGGGTTTCATCCGCAGCGCATTGGCCGGTACCCAATTCGCCGAAACCGGCGAGCGATAGGGATTAACAAACCTGAGGCTGGCGGTTCCATTTCGCGAACGGTCCCAATCCGTATAGGTCAATGGATCATCGGCTCCCACCGCGTAAAACTGCATCAACCCGTTCCAGACTCGTTCGTCCAACACGGTATTGATATTCAGTTTTCCCGGGTAACGATAATTCGACAACGTATCAAAGGGTGCCGACAGATCGAACGAAAGTCCCTGTTGGTTCCCCGCAAAAGTTTGGGGATTGACGTAGGATTCAGTGCCCACGAACCTGGAGGGGACTTCGAGATAATCAAACACGCGATGGAGACCTGGGCTCGGATCCCCGTTTCGGAGTTGGTCGCCATAAAAATTCAGCAAAAATGGAAATTGAGCAGTATAGTTTTTCGCTTCCGTCAAGCTGTCCATTTCCACGGGCGGTTGATAAACGTCTCGATTCGGATCCGCCGCATCAAACAACCTGGTCAGCCAATAAGTCGATGAGAACGGAACATTTGCCAGCTCCAGTTGGCTGGCATAAGGACGATTATTCCACGTCAGCCCGGCGAATGGAAACGACTCCGGCAGGTTTGCTTTCATGAAAGCATCGTTCAAACTTCCCCAGGATTCGACGAGATTCCGATTGAAAACATGCAGGTCCTGCGGGATCGGGGTCGAATCAGCTTCATTGGGTGTTTGATGTCCGTGCCGATCATGCTTGAACAACAACCGGTGTCTCAATTTGGTTTGATCCTGACCGTTGGGAGCAGGATTGCCGGCTCCGTCGACGGCGGATCGACGTTCGAACGAACCAAACCGAATCGGTTTGGGTTGCGTATTTTTCGGATCGATTGTCGGCTCGACCCCGTTAAAAACCAGCAGATCGAGCGAACTGGAATCGATCGTCAAATAGGGATTGGTGGACTGATGGAAGGGAATCAACGGATTCGCCAATCGCTGCAAATGCACAGTCCGGTAGGCGGGATACAAACCATCATTGGCGAGGTAGTCATCAAAGTGTTGACGGCCTATTTTTCGATCAACCGGCTCATCAAACGCAAAATCAGTTTCCACCGCCGGACTATCGACGGTGAATTTCTGGCCGTCGGCGACCGGCGTCAAGTTGACATTTAAGCCGCCATCCGACAAACCAAAATAGCCTTCCAATGGATCGCTGACTCCTAAATTCCGTTCCCAACCACCATCCGTGTGGCCAATGGGAATATTGATCGCCTGTCGCGTTTCAACATCCATTTTATTGTCATTGAAATTCCAATAATGGATCTTCAATTCCCGGCTGACAGGGTTCAGGGAAATCTGCCGCGTTTCGGGCAGCTCATCGAGAGCGGTGGGAGTAAGGCGTCGTCCAAAATAGGTTGTATGCTCGTCTCCTTTCTTTACGCCTGCGGAACCGACCACGGCATACACTCCCGGCGGGACCGGGTCGACTCGCAAACCGGGGTCCGGGAAATAAACCTCCGGACCAATATCCACACTATCTCCCGGTTGCGTAAAGTAAATTCGCCGAACCGAGCGAACTGTTTCATAGCTCGGCGGAGCGCCACCGATCGGCGGATTACGAGTCGAATCGTCGGGATCCAAATCGACTTGATTCTGTTCGGTCACCAACAATCGCCAAACCGGACTTGAACCATCGGCCGACTTTTTTTGCAAATCCAGTCCGTTGAGGCTCGCGTCATACAATTCAACCGGACGGTATTGGTTGGCATCGTTCATCACCCACGGATTGTACAACTCGAAAAAGGCGGACACCGCTGGAACCAAATGACTGTCGAAATCATCATCTCCGTCGGCGATATTTGCGCCGGTTGGATCCAGTTGTAAATTCTGGGTACGTCGATCATGGCCGACAAATGTTTCGGTCAGCAACAGCTCCGGTCGCTCGCAGCCCCACACCACTTGTCGCAAGGGACCCAGCGCGTTTTCATTGGACGTAATATCACCGTCCACGTCCCAGCCATCCCAGGGGTTCAGATCGACCTCAAATGGAGTCATGATTGCATCGCGATCCCGAAATTCGACGACGTTGATCGCCCATTGCGCAATCAACTTTCGATAGTCCAATCGATCCTGATTATTCTTGACTCCATCGTCATTAAAGTCGTACCAATCACTGGAATTGATTTGTCCATCGCCGTTTTGATCCAGACGTTCGGTGCTGAGCAAGGTGATGAGATACAAATGTCTCGCAAAGTCTGCGCGGGCCTGGGGTGACCCAAAATCAAAAGTCGCACCGGACGGATGAGTAACCTGATTCACCTCTCCAATTTCGTCAACAATCTGATTGTTATTGTTGTCCACACCGTCGCCAAAAGTTCGATTGACATTCATCGGCAAACAGCGTCTTACTTCTGACGGCAACAGCAACTCGATTTGATCGGGAATTTTGGCCAACGCCACGCCATTGGCTGCCAGAATATCAGCGAGCTTGATCGACAGGCTCTCCACCGTCGCCGGAACTTCAAAACTGGCCGTCGTAATCGAATGGACCGCTGAATTGGCACCGCTGAAAACGCCGGAACCCAAATTCCATAACCGGTCGGCCAACAAATTCGAATCGGGATCGGCGCGTCGCAACACGCCTTCCAACTCTTGGGGAGTGAATGGCGTATCGAATCCGCGACCATCCGGCCCGGCCATCGAACCGCCCGCGAAACTCATTTCATAGGCAGAATCCAGGACCTCACTCGACAATCCCGATGTCGACACGTTCGCCACTGGCAAGCCGATTGGAAAATCCGGATCCGCCACGTCGCGAATATCGTTTGGAAAGCCGATTGCAAACCGCCCATGTACATCCATCGCTGTGCCAAAATCTCCAGCAACTGTACCCGGAACGGGGGCTGAGACGGCAGCGTCGGGATAACCAAACAATTTGTAGGTCGACCAGCCATCCCGCACATTGGGCTCGCCAGGTTTAGCATCCGCACCATAGCGACCCGGCGTCCCGCCGCTGCCAAACAACATCTTGGTCCAATCGCCTCCCAATACTGGAACCAAACTGATCTCGGGTGGACCGAATCCAACGCCCCGATGCAACGATTGGCTTAACGGCAGTCCCAGCAGGTCAATCTCGGTCAGCTGCCGATCCGAAGAATACTCATTTCCGTGCGCATTCACATTGGCCCGACCATCCAGATCAACGACCGTGTAGGACACCAATGGTCTAAAAAAGGTGCCATCGGACCCGGTCTGGCTGGGCAAACCAATATCCATCCAAATCCCATCGACGCTGCCGTTGTTGTCATTGTCGACGGACACGCCATCATTATTGGGCCCGCCGATTTTGAACGCCCGAAAGTCGGTACGGACCGGATAGTTGGTTACCAACTCGGCGCGATGAAAACTGGGCGTGAGCATCGTTCCATTAGGCAAGATGCCCGCCAAAAACATGTTTTGGAAATCGAACGTATCGTAACTTTCGTTGGTCGAGGCAGAATTGGGAGTCTGGAGGGCACTGCCCCGCGACAGATAACCGCTGCCCGTGGACCCCAGCATTTCCATTCGGGAACGGCCCGCCTGATAGGGTTGCAACGCAGTCGTACTGAGAGCTGGTTGGTCGAGTCGTTTTGTTGGATCAAAGTTGCCGGCACCCGTGCCGGAAAACGGACGACCATTGACGACCACTTGCGTTCCAACCAGAACCGGTGCGCGCGTCAGATCGAAACTCGTGTCACCCCAATCGGGTTGAACTACCAACGTGTGCGCACCACTACCCGCTATTTGATGATCGACAATGCGAGTCGCCAACCCTTTGGCAGGCCCACTGGTAAACGACAACACCAACCCGGCCAGCGCCGAAACGGTTGGCGGTTGATAGGTAGAATCATCCAACAGAGAACGGGCCGAGCCGAAATTCAATTGGAGCGTGATAAACTGTTGACTGGCGTGAACGGTGGCAGCGGTCACCGTAGCCGTGAACCCATAACCATACATATCACCCAACAGACTATGCCCGCGCAGCGGCGAAGAAATCTCATTGAGGTCGGGCTCACGAACGAGATCATAAAACGCGCGATCGAGGAGTGCCTCGGCGTCGATTTGATGCAGATCGATGCGAGCCCGTTTCCGGGCTCCGCGCAGAAAATCGCCAGCGACGACCACGAAAGCGGTTCCCATCAACAGGAACAACACAATCATGCTGACGACAAATAGTAACGTCACTCCCTGGCGATTGATTTTGATCATGGGCGAAGTGGCGAAAATCCGATAGGAAACCGAAAATATGTGGGATAGGCTTCCAGCCTGTCGATTCCTTCACGACAGGCTGGAAGCCTATCCCACGGCTGGAATACTACGAAATCTACCCCTCTCAGAGCAATATCGATCCAATCTACCGCAGTTATTCGATAATCGAACGCACCAAAATCGCGCGATCGATATTGTGGTTTTTTCCCGGTTCGAAAGCGACAGGAATCGAACGATCGAAAATAAAGAATCCTCGATTCCGTTTGGTCCCGCCAATTTCAGCACCCAATTCCACGCCGTTTCCGGTCCCAGGTTTAAGTGCGCCGCTGGCGTCGACTTCGAAATAACCGACCGTGATCCAAATCGCAAACACGCTGGAACGAGTCGTGGTCAAATTGGCCAATCTCTGCCGCATCGCGTTGCGAAAATAAGCACTGCGATCGGTGTCGTTAGTGGCAGACGATGAACTGAAATCAAACAATGGTTCACCCGCGACCGCCCCTTCGCGAAACACTGTGCAGTTTGGTCCTTCCACAACCCGCGTACCAGTTGCCACATGATTTCCTGTTCCCGCCGGTCGGAACGGGTTATCGAAATCGGTACCGGCGCTGGTTCCATTGCGTGACGCAACGAATTCAGCCCAACTGCAACCGCCGGGCAACGTCGCATAGTTCCCCATGAGTCCGCGATAAACTTGTTCGCTGTAAATCGTATTCAAGTTTATTTTTCCAGGGACGCGGTAACGGGACAGGAAGTTGAACGGATCTTGTACAAAATTTCCGACGGACACCATATTCGATTCCGTGCCCAAAAACCGGGAGGGAACTTCCAGGAATTCCATTACGCGATAAAGATCTGGTTTGGTCGGAGGTCCTCCGCCGCCGATATCTGAGGCAAAGAAATTAAATAAATGCCCGAAACCACCATTCAACCTGTTAGGCACACCGGTATACGGATTTACAGTTCCATCATCAATCGTAAACTGTTGTGTCAATCGACCCGGAGTTGAATACGGCACGTTGACTAATTCCAGATGACTGACAAAAGGCCGATTGTTCCAATTCAGCCCGGGAAAACCCTTGCCTTCAGCGAACGCATTGGGATCCGTGAACAAGTTATTGGTTTTGCCCAACGATTCATTCAATTCAACATTGAAATAGTGATCAAAGGCCAAAGGGAGGGTTCCTGCTGAGATCGCAGACCGACCTGAATTCCATAAAATCCGGCGATTGGTTGCCGCGGCAGGAGCCTCGGTCCCGCGTTCGACCGAATTGGCTCGGAGCGGAAACGGACCCGCGACTGTCGTTGGTTCGGGATCGGCAGTGACGCCATTGAAGGCGACCAAATCCATTTCCACGGTATCGATCGTAATGTAGGGATTCAAGTTCGCGTCCCAGGCATTCAACGGATTAGCCAGTCGCTGCAATCGAATCACGCGAAAGTTCTGCGACATTCCCCGTTCAACGAGCACGGCATTCATATCCGCCACATCGCGATTAAAATCTCCGGCCGCTGGCGGACTTACATCGAGTGGGTCATCGTAAGGAGTCGTATACCGATAGCCATCGGGAACGGGAGCATAGGGTGTCGGTACGGGTAACATGCTATCGACCACTGGATATCCACCGGTGGGATCACTGACCGCAAAGGGACGGGGATTGGCCGGAGAAAGCGGCGTACCGATCCGGGCTTGGTCGACCGGGACAATTGAGGCGTAACGCGGATTGGCGACCGCGTCGACTGGAAAACGAACGACTTCTCCGTTCGCCGGATCGATCTCAATATGACGTGTCGTGTCCAATTGCAAACTGTTGGCGATTTCATCGGCAATCGTTTTTCCCAACAAGCGGCCCAAATACGAGCGATAATGTCCAGCATTCGTTGGATCTTCGATACCCAGACTTCCGACCAATGCTTGCGAGCCGGGTGGAACTGTCTTACCGGCAAAACTGGAAAAGAAGACTTCGACATTGGCGCTGTTGTCGTCACCGATCATATCCGTTCCACCGGAATCGGGATTGGTGAAATAGACATATCGAACCGGCGTCGTATTCAAATTTGGATTTGCCGCCCCTCGATCGGGGCGGTCGACCGAGATGCGCCAAACCGGAGTTGGGGTTCCATTGGCGGCCAACGAACGTTGGGCCAAAGCGACTCCCTGCGTTGCGGCATCATATAAGCTCGAATCAAACTGTTGATTCAAACTATTTTGAGTCCACGGATTGTACAGCTCAATAAATGCAAACGGTTCAGGTCGAAGCCCCTGCTCAAAATCTGCATGGGCTGTCAAATCTTCTGATCGACGTGCATGAGCGGCCCAAGTTTCGGACAGCAACAATTCGGGGCGTTCACAGCCCCAGACAAAATCGGTTGGCAACGGCGCCCAGCCGTCCCATGGATTCACGTCAAACGCAAATCGCGTCATGATCGTATCCGGATCGCGAAAATCAACCGTGTTGATGGCCCATTGAGCCACCGCTCGATTAAATGAACCGGCATCGACGGTACCGTTACCGTCTTCATCAAAATCCGTCTCGTAGCACGACAACAAGACCAGACAGTATAGCTGTTTCGCAAAGTCGGTTCGGACATTGGCATCGGCGGCATTATTCGAAATGCCATCATTGTTCAAGTCCATCAAAACGCCGGCCCCGCGATCAAAATTGGTCTCCGTTGCTTCTTCACCTGGATTGTCGACGACCAAATCAGCGTCGGTACCATCGTAACCGTTTCCGAGCGGACGATTCACATTCATTTTCAATCCAGCAAATAGCTCTGGTGCAAATAGCAAATCGTTTTTCAGGATTGCGATGCGAGCATTGATTAAGCTAATTTCCGCTGCCGTTGGACTGGCCAACGAGATACCCAAGACATTGGCAACCTTGTTAATCAATTTCGCTTCAAACGACTCGTAGGTGACCGGCACTTCAAAACTGGCCGTGGTCACCAGGTCACGAAACGTAGGATTGGACGTCCAGAAATTGGCTGTCGTGGGAGCATTCCATAGTCGGCTGGGCAAAATGCTTGAATCCACATCGTAAGGACGCAGCACGCGTTCCAATTCCGCTTCGGAGAACGGGCGATCCACGTTGCCATTGAAAGGGACCGGAGCAAACGACATCCCGTATGGCGAATTCGTGAATTCCTCCCCCGCAAAACTGGAATACAACATATCCATGACCGGCATGCCGGTGGGAAATCCGACAATATTCGGATCCAAAAACCGATCCTTGGGATTTGCCCCGATCACTGAAGCCAGTGACGGAGTCCCCAAAGCAAATCGTCCATGCAGGTCCATCGGACTCGACGCGAACAAATTTCCCACGGTGCCGTGAAAATTGTTGACCCAATCGACAGTAGCAAAGGGATGTCCAAACAATTTTGCGCGCGACGCACTAAATCCGATCGGAGTTCCCGGCACACCATCGGCTCCGTATCGACTGGTTAAGACTGCGTTGTAATCCACATTGCCGAAAATACTGGTTAGCGAAATCTCAGCTGGTCCCCAACCCTGACCGCGAGGAAGAGTTGTCGGCATTTCTCCACCAAGCATTGCCGCACGCGGCAACGCAATAAAATTGTTCACGTCGGCGTCGACCAAATTTCCATGGGCATTCAAGTTCAACCGGCCATCGAGATCGACAATCGTGAAGGCGAACAACGGTTTGTAATAAAGTCCATTCCCATCGGACGACACCGCGGCGCCAATGTCCATCCAGAATGAATCCGAAATGCCATCATTGTTCGAATCAACGGTCACCGGGGCATTATCAAAAGCCGAAAACATATGCCGTGAAGTCGCCAAACCATTACCGAAAAACGTCGCCAACCTGGGACGGTGAAAACTTGGAATTAACGTACCATCGGTGGCAATTCCGGCCAAAAACATGTTGTGGTAGTCCGCTGCATCGTGGGGTTCGTTGGGGCTGAGACTGGATGGAAGGTAATTCGTCTTGAGTGCCGCCAGAGTTTCGCCTTTACGGTTCGGTTGCATTGCGGCCACATCGAGAGCCGCAGTTCCAGGTGCTGCTGCGATATTGAAAACTCCCGCTCCACGCCCGGAAAACTCTCGACCGTTGACCACGACTTCCGAGTTTTGCAACGAGTTTAGATAGGCAGCATTGACCAGGGGAACACCGCGAATTTCAAGGACCGATAGCCAAAATGTATGGTCACCGGCCATATTGATTTCGTGCCGCAGAATCCGTGTGGAAACTCCCTGCTCCGTACCCGACACAAACGACAATACGAGCCCGTTATAAATTCCAGGATACGGAGTCAAGGGAATGGGTGCCGCCGCCGGATCGAGTAAATCCAGTGCTTGATTAGGAACCCCACCTGGCGCGGGAGCGGACCTCAACACCAACTGAAACAGCTGATTACCGGTTCCGGGCACAAAAACTGGCGGATCAACCGAGTCGACATATGCCTTAAACCCATACCCATACATGTCCGACAATAAATCCACAGCCCGAAGGGGTGAATTCGCATTATCCAACGTGGGTCCGCGAAGCAGATCGTATAGTCCCAGCTCGACATTGGCAGTGGCGTCAATCGTATGCAGATCAACACGGGCCCGTTTTATCGAACCGCGCAGGAAATCGCCGGCGACAACCACAAACGCGGTCCCCATCAGCAGGAACAGCACAATCATGCTGACGACAAACAGCAAGGTGATGCCGCGACGATTAGGTTGAGTGGGTTGGTTTCGCATCACAATCTCCAGGGGAGAGTTAGTTTTTGATTGGAGAACGGGGAGGGAAGTGGGAGAGGCCACGGTTAATAGGAGAGATTCCAGTTCGAAGCGCCTTCCGGAGTGAAGGTTCGTTCGTAAACACCCACGACGTCTTTCAGATGCACAATGTGAGTTTCGCGTCGCGAAATAACATTGTCGAAATCAAAGTCCGGACCATCGAGGGTGATCGAGGGCAATAGCGGTGGTACTACGGGTGGCGATGTCAAGTTAGAACTATTCGCGTGACTCACAACCCGATAAAAACCCAACTGCAAATCGAAGCCTGGTTGAGCATTTGGATCTCGATTTATCAGCATCACCCAGTCGTCCTTACGAAATGTACCGGCTTCCAGATTAATGCTGTAATCTGCCAGATAAACGTTGGAAACGGGACTGGCGTTTCCCGTAGTTGGCGCAAGCGTCGCAGTCAGCATTCGCCCTTTAGGATCGTTGACATCGGTAATCCGATCCTTGTAGACCAAAATGTACATTCGATATTTCCAGGCCGATGCATTTGCCAAGCCATCTTTGACCGGTACCACAATCGCACTCCAGGAAATATCGCCGTACGATTGACGCTTCAAAATCGGCACTGTTCCGCCAGCATCATAAATCTGACTCGGCCCGTTCAAGCTCGCATCAGCAGCTCCGACGGAACTATCGATTGCTTGGCCAAACACCAAGGCGTCGGCGGCACGAAACATTCGCCGCGCGTCGGCTTTGTTCATTCCCACACCGGCGGGAGTACCCAAATTGGCCGCACGGATCACATAAGGGGCTGGAAAACTACCCGAACCAATATGACTCTGATTGAACGGGAAATTCGCGAAGACATAATTAAGCGGATCGTTTTCCGTGATTCCCAATGGATCAATCGAAAAAACTTGAGGCACAGTCGGATCGGCAGCCGTCAAAATATCGGTCAACCAATTAGTGGTATTTCGATAACCACTAATTTCAAATTTCGCATAGGCGTTCCTGGCGACGATCGTGGCGGCGTCGGAATCGAGACCCGTTTGGGCTTGTTTGACAGCAAAGGGGATCAAGACCATGACGCCGAATACTCCGATCATGGCCACGACAATCGAAGTCAGCACTTCGATGATCGAAAAACCGGAACGGTAGGCTGCTGTCGATGATAAGTGAGTTTTCATAAGTGGGTCAGGGTTCAGTGATTCAGTTTTCAGTGATTCAGTTTTCAGTGATTCAGTTTTCAGTGATTCAGTTTTCAGTGATTCAGTTTTCAGTGATTCAGTGATTCAGTGTTCGGTCGGTCGTTGGTGACAACGTTTAACGGCAAGCCGCAGGCGAGGCAAACCAGCGGAGCTGGTTTGCGATGTACGATTAGTTCAGTCTTCCGTGGCAAGTTTCAATCATCCGACTTCAATTCTCAAACTCTCGGTGAATTTGGCAACGCTGGCGGCGTGCAGTTTTCTTCGCCTGCGGCTTGCCGTTAAACGTTTTCGGCTGCGCCGTTTTCTTCGCCTGCGGCTGGCCGTTAAACGTGGTTTGCGAAAATCTCTATCTCTATTCTTACATCCACTTATAAAATTATTGAGCGGCGTTTTGTCCGTTGGTGGCGAGGTTACGGGCACTCGAAATTCGAGCCCCCAAAGTCGCACCGAACGAAGGAACGTTGTAACCGATGTTGACCCCGCCGGTACTGTTGCTGATGGTGACCCACAAGTTTGACGGATCATCCAGGACACCATGGTTTAGTTTGGGTTCTATTTCAAACGTCGTAACCAACAAATACAAACTGCTCAACGGAATCCGCGAATCGATAAAACCATCGGGCAAAATTCCCGCCACAAAATTCGGATTGTAATCAATGTTCAAATTGGGGTTGTAATAGTAAATGCGATCGATCGAACCGGTCGAATTGAAAATCACCCGGATACTGGCCGCCTCTTTGAGCTTGCGTGCCTTTTCGCCGGGAACAACGTCGTCGTAAAATGGCAACTTGATAATTTCATGAAACCACGACCGACCGGCATCGGTCATGGGAGGATTCGTAATGTCTGCATTTGGGTTGAGCGGTCCCGAGTACCGCGTGTCGATAACGTACCCTTCCGGCAATTCGACTCGGCTGGATTCCAGTTTCCGCGGTTGACGGTGAATTACAAACGGATAGGTCGCGGCCCCACTGCCCGGTAGTGGTGGCATTACAGCGATGCCTTGACCGGCACTGAGCGTCAACTGCAAATTCATCCCGCTAACGGTCGCCGTCACTATTTGGTATCGCACCGAGCTGTAATTGACGCTGATGTAATCGTTGGCTGCGACCAGATTCTGTGATTGCTCCAACGGCAAGGGAATCGTCAACACGAAATCGGCAACGCGCGTCGCGACCGCAAACTCCGAATCACCGGTATAGGGAGGCACTGGTCGCATGACGTACAGCACAGTCCCGCCATACAACACCCCATTGGCATCGACCAGGTTGGGGTTGCGTTCGATCACGACCCCTGCGGTTCCCTCATTGACTGCGCGCTGGCTGGCGGCCGCAAAGACACTCCCCGCAACCCGAGCGGCTTCGCGAATGTTGCGATCCTGATTGATGACCCGCAATCGCGGAATCATCAGTGCCGCCAAGATCGACATGATCGAAACCACCACCAACAACTCGATCAACGTCATCCCGCGACGCGAAATCATGCCCACCGGCGTCGATCCCGATTTTCGTGCAATCGTGGCGACTCGTGGATTGTTTGACAAGTAAATCATATGCGACTCAACAGAGAAATTTTCGTGAATTAATAAGAGTCCAAACGAGGAGAAACAATATGCACTCGAATCTGATCCAGCTCACGAGGAATCACGGCGTTGAGCGTGGAGAAACCCACCGGCAGTCCCGTCGTGGGACCGGTCGTTTCTTCCAAGTTCCAGTTCGTCGCTGTGTCATTCCAGAGATCGGTTTGCGGTGCGGTCTCAGTTCCGATGACCTGCAGAATCCTCAATTGCATCGACTCGCCCCAGGCGTCCACGATCTCGGGAACACTATCTCCATCGAAATCACCGACGGCTGCATTTCCCAGACCTTCAATTCCAGAACTGCCATCACTGTCAATCCGTTTCAAGATTTCATAGAGATATTCACCGGGTAAATTGAAATTCGCATTGCCATTAAATGCAGCCCAAGTATTGACACCAGCCGGTTTCAAGGCCGTCAGTCGTTGCCGCAACGTCGTCCCACCCACCAAAGGAACAGGATTCGGATAATGAACATCTAACCAAGGCCCAAAACCACCACCATATCCGGCCGGCGCATCGATCGAAGGCTGAGTCGTGGGAAACAGGCCCAAATCCGGATTCACGGAAAAGACCCCCGCGCTATATAGAGGTCGAGGCATCTCGGCGCTGATCAAGTCAGCAATGATGCGACGACGCAAATTCCGCAATTGAACCAAGGTCGGCACAGGAGTCGGCATGGTAATCGCATTGGCAACCACATAGTCCCGTAACAACGAGGTGCTGATGGGCAGTCGGCGCACTTCATATTGCTCCAATTGCAATCGCACCAGCGATTCAATTTTGGTGATTCGGGACTGGGCAGCCGCAACCTTCGCATCTTCGGTAGCGCCACGCATAACGGCCAGCGACATCGTCGCCATCACCGCCAAAATGGCGATCACCAACAACAGCTCGATTAGCGTGAATCCAGTCCGTGCAAAAGTTTTCATGGGTCGATCAGTCATCTTTGATACTCACAGAAACGTCTAAAACCAACAACTTCTAAAACCAACTTTGACTCAACCCGAACCGGCACATCGCTAGTTGGAATTTTCATTGATATATTTATCGAGTCGTCCACCGGAAAAATTGCAGATGTTGTCCACACTGCGGGCACCCACGGCATTAAACACATCGATCGCCGGACCGACCCCAGAATCCGTCAGGCCATCGAGACCAAACGTTATCAACTGAAACGATTTGGGGTTCAACGGCTGAACGGTGGGTAACAGTTTGGTTGCATAACAGGCCAAGGGATAAACGGGAGCATCGCGGTACTTGTACAACAAATCGCCATCTTGCTTGCCATGGCCTTGGCTATATTCCAGGATATACGCTGGGGTGGCTGCCGTCGCTTGAAGTGCGGTCGGAATTGCACTCGGGCTCGCCGCCGAATAGACCGCAGTATCCGGAGCGGTTTGATCTTTGTTGGTAAAGACGATTTCATCGGTCGCATCGCCATACAACTGGGAAGCTTTGAAATCGAAAATCTTGTCCCGTTCAATGGTATCGTTGGGAACATATCCGTGCGCGGCCAGCGGAGGCGATAGGGTACTGCCACCCGTAATGGGATACTGTTTGTTCTTGCAAGTTCCACTCAACCAGAACACCAGCGACGATTCCTGATCCAGATGTCGTCCGATCTGTTCATACCAGTGTTGCAACCGAGTTTCCGTACCATGTCCCGAAGGCGAGCTCTCCGCATGATTTGGTGACATGCGATTGACGTAACTGAGCAAATCCGCCGCATTCCTGATCCCGTTGGTGGCGTTGGATTCAAAACTGGGCGGATAAAAACCGAACTTGTTTTTGAAATGCTCGATGCTTTGCTCAAGCTGCACCATTTCGGTTTGAATCGCGGCTTCTTTCGAGCGATTAAGTGCCGGAAAAATACCGAAGGCCAACATGCCCACGAGCAGTGCGATGACGGTGATGGCAACCAGCAACTCCACGAGAGTAAAGGCCGACCGCGTTGGGGGAGAGGATAAATTCTTCATGGGATAGCTCCGAGCGGATTGCAATGTTTCAGGGTTTGTTAGTGGGTGTTTAGTTTCGAGTTTAGGGCGGTCTATTTTTTGTTGCCGGTCAAACCGCCGATGATGGCGATCAGCGGCATGAACAACGAGGCGACGATAAACAACACGACCAAGCCGAGGAAGATAATCATCATCGGTTCAATCATCTTCATCATCCCGTCGGTCAACGTCTCAACTTCTTCTTCGTAGTAATCGGCGACTTTGTACAACATGACATCGAGTTCGCCGGTCTCCTCACCTACAGCAACCATGTTGACCACCAAGTCTTCGACCACCGGTTTTTTGTAATTCAAGTAGTACCAGGCCATGCCAAAAATGCTCATCACTCCGGCAGCGTTCAAAACCGTCAGCCAGAGTTTCGGATCGATGAACAACACCGCCATAGGTGGCATCGACATGACCGCCATAAAAAAGAACGCGGCGACCGGATGAAAACTGGGGAACGAGTGCACTTTCATCGGCGAGGCAATCGTATCCCCTTCACGAATCGCATCGTTGACTTTGCTATAGACTTTCTCGAACATCGCATTACCCGACGTTTCGCGTGTAATGGTCAAGCCCTCGATGATCGGTACGCCGGACGCGACCAGCGCACCGAGCGTTCGCGTGGTACGCGCCAAATTGGCTTTCTCGACCAATTTGCCCATGACCGGCAACTTCAGCAGAAATAGATGCCAACCCATGCGACCCGCCCGAAACTTGCAGACCAGCGAAATGAACAGGATGATGGCGATCGGAATCAGCGGAAACAAAAACCAGAGGCTGCAGACTCGATCCGAAATCGCCATCAACAACTTCGTCGGCGCGGGGAGTTCAATTTCAAACTCCTCAAACATCGTTTTGAATTCCGGAATGATCTTCAACATAATGAACGTTAAAATGGCAATCGTGAATAACACCACCATGATCGGGTACATCAAAGCACCAATGACCTTGTTCTTGAGCCCCTGAGTTCGTTCTTTGAACTCGGCCAGTCGCCGCAGAATCACCTCCAGCGAACCACCCGCCTCACCGGCTTTGATCATGTTCACGTACAGCCGATCAAAGGTCCGCGGCGATTTGCCCATCGCTTCGGAAAGCGAAGCTCCGCCTTCGATCTCTTCGCACACGTCGATCAGGCTATTCTTTAACGTACCCGGTTTGGCTTGTTCTTCCAGAATCTTCAAGCTGCGCAAAATCGGCAGCCCAGCGTCTTGCAGAATGGACAACTGGCGTGTGAACGTCACCATTTTTTTGCCGCCAGCTCCCCCGAGGGCAAATGTTTTGCGATCGCGGCCAGTCGCATTCTGGTTCTTCTTGGCGGACTTTTGGACCGAAATTTTGGTCACGAAATAACCCATCGAGCGAATCGTCGCCTGGGCATCGTCTTGCGTGGCCGCTTCGATGACGTCGCGAATCTCTTGCCCTTGCGGGTCCATGGCTTCGAATTGAAAGGTTGGCATAGCTCTGTTCCGGGTTTTTTCAGTGGTTCAGTGGTTCAGTGGTTCAGTGGTTCAGTGGTTCAGTGGTTCAGTGGTTCAGTGGTTCAGTGGTTCAGTGGTTCAGTGGTTCAGTGGTTCAGTGGTTCAGTGGTTCAGTGGTTCAGTGGT
>JANNPW010000018.1:0-1816 GCA_031400405.1 Mariniblastus sp. | reverse complement strand
GGTTCACTACCCACGAAGCAAACTTGTGTAGATACCAATGCCCCAAACCGGAGGGCTCGCGCCCTACCGCTACTATTCGAAATCGAACCAACCGAGAGTGTCAGGTACGGAATCGATTCTCGGAAAGCTTTGCCCAAGTTCCACCGTCCCGTCCGAGACGCGGAGTCAACACAAATCGACACGGATGCTGCGATGGCTCAGTCCAATAACCCCCCAACAAATTTGACTCCCGCCAACCCTGAAAATTCTTCCAGGACATCGGTCGGCATCGTCGACTACGGTCGTGGCAATTTGACATCCGTGCGAAACGCGATTCAGGCCATCGGCGGCAACGCACAGGTGATTAGCGATCCGGCGAAAATTGACAACATTTCGCATCTGATTCTCCCAGGCGTGGGTGCGTTTGGCGAAGCGATGGAACGATTGCGCCTTAGCGGTTGGGTGTCTGCGCTGCACGCTCATGCGATGGTGCGGCGACGTCCACTGTTGGGGATTTGTTTAGGAATGCAGTTGCTGATGGAATCGGGAACAGAACATGGAATCCATGCCGGATTGGGCTGGATCGAGGGGACCGTTTCCAAGCTGACCTCCACTAGCGATTGCCGCGTTCCGCATATCGGCTGGAATGATGTTGAATTGGTCACCGACTCGCCTTTGTTGGTTGGCCTTAACACACGGGAAGATTTTTATTTCGTGCATAGTTATGCGGTGCGCCCGACGAACGAGTCGTGCGTGACGGGATGGTGCCAACAGGGAGAACGGTTCGCTGCCACACTGCAACAAGAAAATTTGTTTGCGACTCAGTTTCATCCCGAAAAAAGTCAGCGGGCCGGCTTGCGTTTGCTGGAGAATTTTCTGGCATGTTGAAGACCCGATTGATCCCCGTGTTGCTGCTGAAAAACGGCTTGCTCGTGCGCAGCGAGGGCTTTCATACACATCAGGTGATTGGCAATCCGGTCCATGAAGCCGAACGATTCAACGAATGGAATGTCGATGAGTTGGTGTACCTGGACATCTCGCGCGATAGCGAATACGACTCTCGCCGCGACGACACCAAAGTCACATCGCTGACGGATCCGCTCCAGATTTTGGAACGAGTCAGTCAGACTTGTTTCATGCCGTTGACGTGGGGCGGTGGTATTCGCACGTTGGACGACATGCGGCAGCGGTTTGTTCGCGGTGCCGATAAGATCACGATCAACAGTCAAGCGGTAGAAACGCCGACACTGATTTCAGAAGCCGCCCGGCAATTTGGCAGTCAAGCGATCGTCGTCAGTGTCGATGCCAAAAAAACTGCGGCCGGCGACTACGAAGTCATGATCCATGGGGGTCGCGTGGAGACTGGATTGTCGGTGCGAGATTGGGTTGGCATTGCCGAAGCAGCCGGTGCGGGTGAGATCTTCCTGCAATCACTGGATCAAGATGGAATGGCCGAAGGCTACGATGTCGACTTGATTCGCTTGGTTACTTCCCGCGTGAGAATCCCGGTGGTCGCTTGCAGTGGCGTGGGCCGTTTTGAAGACTATGCCGCCGGCGTCGAGGCCGGCGCGTCTGCCGTGGCCGCCGCAAATTTATGGCATTTTAAAGAGCTGGCGGACCGCGCCGGAAAACGGGCGCTGGCCAAAGCCGGTATTTCGGTTCGTTTGTAATCGAAAGTCGATCTGGTTCCGTATTCGGTATTGCTGTTACACGTGATCTAACGATAAAACGGTGCAGCCGTTCACGACTTGATAGCACCTTGTGAAATTGTCAGTAGCTTTAGGGAGGTCGAGGCTCCCGCCGAGACAGAGACAGGAAAAGTCTCGGCGGGAGCCTC
>JANNPW010000008.1:0-12601 GCA_031400405.1 Mariniblastus sp. | reverse complement strand
GTGGCATAGGCTTCCAGCCTGTGTGTGAGATTAGAATCACAGGCTGGAAGCCTATGCCACATCGCTAGCCAATACCTCGGGAGGCAGAAGTGACTGAAGACGGTGTGTTTCGCAAACGCAATCTGCCGCACATTGACGTGTCAGGAAAGCCTTCGTTCATCACTGCGTGTTTGAACGGTAGCTTGTCAGCAAGTGGACTGAAACAAGTTTATCAATACCGAAAAGAATTGGACGCGAAAGTTAAACCGGTCAATTTGAATCCTCAGGAGTGGGAACTGACCAAACACAAATTAGTTTTCAAGTTGATCGATTCCATGCTTGATGGAGATTCTCCCGTTCGGCACTTTGAAGACGAACGACTTGCGGAAACTGTGCAGAATGCGTTTCTACACTTTGCCAACGATCGATACCGTTTGTTTGCCTTCGTTGTCATGCCAAGTCATCATCATTGGGTTTTTCTACCCAACGAGGACTGGGCTATCGAGTTGGCATTAAGTCAACACGACAAACCTCACCGTCGCACACCACGCGAAGCGATCTCACACAGTATTCAAAGTTACACCGCGACTCGATGCAATCGGATACTGGGGCGGACGGGTTCGTTTTGGCAAGTCGAGACATACGACCATTACGCGCGAGATGAAGCCGAACTGTTTCGGATCATCCGATACATCGAACAAAATCCAGTCGTTGCTGGTTTGGTGTACAATGCTTCTGACTACCGTTGGTCGTCAGCAAACCTACGCAAGCGACTGGGGCTGAACCCAGGTGATCCTATTCCAAAACAAAATGTGGCATAGGCTTCCAGCCTGTGTGAGAGTTTAGAATCACAAGCTGGAAGTGGCATAGGCTTCCAGCCTGTGGGAAAGATTAAAATCACAGGCTGGAAGTGGCATAGGCTTCCAGCCTGTGTGAGAGTTTAGAATCACAAGCTGGAAGTGGCATAGGCTTCCAGCCTGTGGGAAGATTAAAATCACAGGCTGGATGTGGCATAGGCTTCCAGCCTGTGTGAGGGATTAGGATCACAGGCTGGAAGCCTATGCCACATCAACCGCAATGAGACTCAGAAACACCCAAGGTACTCCAATGAAAATTCTCTACTCCTTCGCCGCACTGCTTTGCTTCACTTGCGTCCCGGTATCCACCACGACCGGGCAAAACCAGTTGCCGCAACCTGATCCGGCTTTTCAAGGCAAGATCGGCGAGACGTATAAAGACTCGACTCCGAACTTCCCGATGCCGGTCACGGCTGCCAAAGGGAGTCCCAACGTCTTACTCATCTTGCTCGATGACGTTGGCTTCGGCATGTGCTCAACGTACGGCGGTCCAGTGCCGACACCCCACTTGGACAAGCTCGCCAACAACGGCCTCAAGTACAATCGCTTCCACACGACCGCGCTATGTAGTCCGACGCGAGGTGCTTTGCTGGCCGGTCGAAATCATCACTCGATTGCCACCGGTGTGATCATTGAGATGGGAACCGGATACCCGGGCTATACCGGCATTATTCCCAAAAGTACAGCGCTCGTCTCACAAATGCTTCGAGACAACGGTTACGCGACCGGTATGTTTGGCAAATGGCACAACACACCTGAGCCGGATATCAGCCCTGCCGGCCCATTCGACCGCTGGCCGACCGGACTTGGATTCGATTATTTCTACGGATTTAACCAAGGCGAAACGCATCAGTTCTATCCGGTCATCTATCGCAACACTGCTTGGGTTCCTCAGCCGAAAACGCCGGAACAAGGCTACCATTTTACGGCCGATATGACCGACGAAGCGATCGCCTGGACCCGCAACGTCCGTGCGGCCGATCCGGATAAACCCTGGTTCAACTACTTCAGCACTTCGGGCGTTCACGCACCGCATCATGCCCCTAAAGAATGGCTTGCTAAGTACATCGGCAAGTTCGACCAAGGTTGGGACAAGCAACGCGAGTTGACCCATGCAAAGCAGATCGAAATGGGGATTATTCCCAAAGGCACCAAACTGACTCCGCGACCCAAGGAAGTGCCGTCGTGGGACAGCCAATCGGCGGATGCTAAAAAAGTCTATGCGCGATTGATGGAGAACTATGCCGCCTACATGGCGTACACGGACTACGAAGTCGGTCGCTTGGTGGAGAGCCTGCGCGAGTCGGGCGAACTCGACAACACCTTGTTGATGTACATCGTCGGCGACAACGGGGCGAGTGCCGAAGGCGGGCTGGAAGGAACTTTCAGTGAAATTGCGAGCCTCATCGGTTTACAACTCGGTCTTGAAAGTTCCCTGAAGCGAATCGATGAGATCGGCGGACCGACCAGCGAACCGCACGTGCCGGTTGGTTGGGCTTGGGCTATGAATGCGCCGTTCCAGTGGACCAAACAAGTCGCTAGCCATTTCGGTGGAACTCGTAATCCGATGGTTGTCCACTGGCCCAAGGGGATCAAGGCCAAAGGCGAAATCCGCGATCAGTTCCACCATGTCATCGATGTGGTGCCGACGATTCTCGAAGCTTGCAAGATAACGGAACCGAAAGTTGTGAACGGGATCTCGCAGAAGCCGATTGAAGGCGTGTCCATGGTCTACTCGTTTGATGACAAATCGGCCCAGGATCGACGGACTTCCCAATATTTTGAACTGGCAACAAATCGAGCGATTTATCACGACGGCTGGGTCGCGTGTAGCCCCTACGGATTGCCATGGGTAACCGCTGGACGCGGTGACAGTTTTCTCACGGCGCCTTGGGAGCTTTACAATGTTAACGATGACTTCAGCCAAGCCGACAATCTGGCCGCGAAGAACCCGGAGAAACTCAAGGAATTGCAGGCCAAGTTCTTGGAAGAAGCCAGGAAGTACGATGTATTCCCGCTCGATTCTCGCTTCTCGGAGCGAATGGATCCGAAATTGCGAATCGCTGGTGCACCGAAGACGAGTTGGACCTATTTCGGAAACAACGTTTGGCTGCCAGAACCGATCGGTCCGCAGTTGTTCCCGCGAGCGCATACGATTACTGCCGAGTTGAATATCCCGAAAAACGGTGCCGAAGGAGTCGTTGCCTGTGCTGGAGCCTTCTCCGCCGGATGGTCTCTCTACGTCAAAGATCAGAAACCAGTATTTCGGTACACGTTTTTTGAAGTAGCCGACGTGACGATTCCCGGGACGGAAGAACTTCCGCCGGGCAAGGTGACTGTAAAAACGGAATTCGTTCCCGACGGTAACCCCTTGGGAGGCGGCACCTTAAAGCTCTATGTAAATGGCAAACCTGCTGGCCAAGGCAAACTAACTCGAACGGCGTTCCGCCACGGACTCGAACCGTTCGAAATCGGACGCGATTCGATCACGCCAATCGATCCGGCCTACGCCAAACAAGGTGTTTATGCGTTTACTGGCACGATCGATAAGGTGCAGTTCGAACTGTCCAAATAGTTTCCAAAGTTGATTGCCAAAGTGGCATAGGCTTCCAGCCTGTGAAAGTGCATTGATCGCAGGCTGGAAGCGCTGGAAGTCTCCCCACTCGCCGTCGAGTAGCGAATGTCAAACAAGGAATTTTCAAATGAAGATGGTAAAGAAAAAACCAATCCAGTCTATCCTGGGAGATTTTATACAAGTGCTAGTTCCCTTATTTTGTTCGCTGGCCTTTTGCGGTATTGCAACCGCAACCGATCCGCTTCCTTCGTGGAAGGATTCGGTCTCGAAAACGGCCATCATTGCCTTTGTTGAAAAAGTAACCACGCCGGGCTCAGCGGACTTCGTTTCCCTACCGGATCGGATCGCGGTCTTTGATAATGACGGAACGCTTTGGCCGGAAAATCCGGTGCCGTTTCAACTGGCGTATGCTTTGGATGTAATCAAGCAACGTTCCGCTTCGGATCCAGGGTTTGCGGCGGACCCGATGGTGCAGGCTGCGAAATCAGGAGACTTCGCAAAGTTGCTCGCAGGCGCGCACCATGATGGATTGATCCGCATCATGGCGTTGACGCATGCCGGGATGACGACCGATGAATTCAAGGCGAGTGTGGCTACATGGCTGAAAACCGCGAAGCATCCAGGCTTCGGCCGAGGCTACGACCAACTCACCTATCAGCCGATGCAAGAATTGCTGTCCTATCTGCGGGCCAATGGTTTCAAGACCTACATCGTGTCCGGCGGCGGAGCCGACTTTATGCGAGTTTGGTGCGAACGTGTCTACGGCATTCCGCCCGAGCAAGTGGTTGGCTCTACGTCGCGAACCAGGTTTGAACTGCGCGATAGCGGACCTGTTTTAATCAAGACGATGGAGCATTTGTTCGTCGACGACAAGGATGGCAAGCCAGTCGCGATTCATCAGTTTATCGGCCGTCGTCCGATCGCCTGTTTCGGCAACAGCGATGGGGACAAGGCGATGCTGGAATACACGACAGTCAACAATCCACGTCCGAGCTTTGGCTTGATTGTGCATCATACCGACGCCGAACGTGAGTATGCTTACGATCAGGCGCCGAAAAGCTCCGGAAAGTTGGTCGATGCTCTGGCGGATGCTCCGGCTCGAGGTTGGACGGTGGTGGATATGAAGAACGATTGGAAAGAAGTTTGGAGTGCGCTAGAAACGCCAGCGCCGACAACTTCTCCACTGACACTGGTGGGCAAGTGGCTGGCAGAGGACATCGCTGGTGGTGGCGTGGTGGACAACGCACAGTCGACGCTGGAAATCAACGCCGACGGCTCTGTTTCGGGAAGTACTGCTGTCAATCGTTACAGTGGAACGGCTGAGATTGGCGAACAGAAAATAGAGTTTGGGCCTCTGGCGACAACGAGACGCGCAGGGCCACCTGCGTTGATGGATCAAGAGTCCAAGTTCACCAAAGCACTCGCCACAGTCACCGGCTTTCGAATCGAAGAGACCGGCTTGCTGTCCTTGGTAGACGCCAATGGAACCGTCGTCCTGCGATTTTCGAAAATGGGGCATTGAGTCGAGCTTGGCCGGAAATGACAGGTTGGCTGGATTCGCGCCGGCGCGGGAATGACCCATCAATCGTCTCGCTGGAACCGGCGTCCCTAATACATTGTACAATCAGGCTGTTAATTCGGGACCGTTCCGATTGGGGAAAAGCCTGTGTAGACCATGGCTTAGGCGATCCAAGTCTAAGCCGCTGCACAAAATTCAGCCAAAGAAAGCTCCGTAGAATCATTTTCAGGACCGCGTCTGAACAGGTGAAGGCTTGAATTTCCAAGGCGAATTAAGTTTAATTATACTCGACCGCCCGTCGATGCTGATGGGGCGATTGGACGTGACTTATCAGGTTTCCCGGAAACGAGTTTTATATGAATCTTCAACTTAGGAACAAATCGATGACTTACCATTCAATCGCTTTTATCCTGGCGGCGACAACATGCCTGTCGTTCGCGCCGGTTGCGAGTCCTCTCGTCTGGGGGCAAGAGGATTCAGCGATGACCGAGATCCAAAAAGATTCGGAGAAATTGGCTGCCGCCTTCAGCAGCGGGAAAGCCGAAGAAGTAGCTGGCCTGTTTTTAGCCAATGGCGAACTGATCGACGAAGCGGGGACGGTCTATCAAGGACAGCAGGAGATCAAGGATTTATTGACGGCTTTCTTTGCGAAGTTCCCTGGATTGCACATGAAAATCGAAATCGATTCGATTCGGATCGTCGGACCTGTCGCGATTCAAGAAGGGAGTCGAGTCACGACTGCCAGCGACGGAAGCACTTCGTCGATGCGGTTCCATTGCGTGCTTTCAAAAGCTGATCAAGGTTGGCGAATCGCTTCGCTTCGCGATTTCGGTGATGACTCATCGGCGACGCCAGGAGAATTGCTTAAGCCGCTGGCCTGGTTGATCGGCGATTGGGTCAATGAAGGTGCTGACGCTCGCGTCAAGATTGCGTATCGCCGGTCCGAGGACGAGAATTTCATCTTGGGGGATATCCTGGTAACGAAGAACGACCAGGTCCTGATGAAAAGTTCGCAAAGAATTGGTTGGGACGCTGCGCATGGTGCACCGCGTTCCTGGACCTTTGATTCCGATGGCGGTTTTGCCGAAGCGAGTTGGACTCAAGTCGACGGCACCTGGGTGGTTCGTTCTTCGGCCACGATCCCAGATGGCCAGCTTGGAACCGCCATCTTGAAGATTACACCCGGAGAAGATGGACGTTTCGTGATGGCCGGGACCAACCGCATCGTCGGCGATGTGATGGAAGATGACTACGAAATCACTGTCGTCAAGCAGCCACCCACGGCTGGCAAATAAACCAACTGCACTTTCTGGAGCAATACCATGTTCAATACAAAAAGTATTCGGATCATGCCGGCGATCGTTTTCGCTTTGGCTATCAGCGTTCTTTGGTTGCCGTCCGCCATGGCACAGCGCGGTAAAGGAGCAGGAGGAGGAAGACCATCGATGGGTGGCGGAAAAGCGAAATCATCGATGGGCAACTTGGGAGGCGGAGGGGCTCGACCGAATGTGTCGCGACCAAGCATGCAAAAGCCCAATGTACCGAGCATGTCCCGGCCAAATTCATCTCGACCTACGTTTGGCAATGCGAATGCACGACCCTCAATGCCCAATTTGGGAGGGAATTCAGGTCGACCTCCTTCCATGGGAGGCTCTCGTCCTTCCCTGGGCGGTGCTGGAAGTTTGCCGAACGCAAAACGACCAAATATCCAAAAGCCGTCTTCGAATCCTTCGATCGGGACGCGGCCATCGTTGCCATCGTCATTCAATCGCCCGTCAGTCAAACCGCCTAAATATCAAATGCCATCCACGCGGCCGTCAACCGGAATCGGACAGAATCGGCCATCACTTTCCGGCGATGGGAACCGTCCTTCGTTCGGTAACGTGAATCGCCCCACGACGCTACCAGGAGTAGCTACTCGACCCGGCACGGGAGTTAATCGACCAACTACCTTGCCGGGCAACATTGAGCGACCAGCCCTCGGTGGCAACCGACCCGGCACCGGCGTTAATCGACCAACTACCCTGCCGGGCAACATCGACCGGCCAGCCCTCGGTGGCAAGCGACCTGGCACCGGCGTTAATCGACCAACGACCCTGCCGGGCAACATCGAGCGGCCAGCCCTCGGTGGCAACCGACCTGCCACCGGCGTTAATCGACCAACGACGCTGCCGGGCAACATCGACCGGCCAGCCCTCGGTGGCAACCGACCTGGCACAGGAGTTAATCGACCAACGACCCTGCCGGGCAACATCGACCGGCCAGTAATCGGTGGCAACCGACCTAATGTCAACTTGCCAGGTATAAACAACAATGGTTTCAATCGACCGAACTTTGGTGGCAATAATGTGGGCCTTGGCAACGATACGAATATCAATATCGGCAACAGTGTCAACATTGGTAACAACTTCGGCAATCAGTATTCGAATCGACCGAATTGGGATGTCGATCCCGGTTTTTCGCGTCCGGGTTGGGGCTTGAATGGTGGTAACAACTGGAATAGTAATTGGCACAACAACTGTATCAATGACCACCACAACTGGTACAACGGATGCTGGCAGGGCAATTGGGGAAGCAGTTGGTATGCTCCGGTTGTTTGGGGAGGGATCGGATGGGGGCTAGGAACCACGACCAGTGGTTGGGGAATGGGCTATTCGAGTTATTACAACCCCTACTATGCCGAGCCGATGATTGCTCAAACGATGCCTTACGATTACTCACAACCCGTTGTCGTGAACAACTATCTCTCTTCGACTACGGATACAGATGTCCCTGGCAGCCAACCGCAATTTCAGGAGTCGACGCCGCTGCAATCCCAAGCTCTTTCTTCATTCGATGAAGGCCTAGCCAAATTCAAAGGCGCACAGTACATTCCTGCTTTGTCGGAGTTTAACGCCTCGCTAAAAGAGTTGCCGGGCGATGCCGTGGTCCATGAAGTGCGTTCGCTGGCGCTGTTTGCAATCGGCGATTACAAAGCAGCAGCGGCGGGTCTCAATTCCCTGCTCTCTTCCGCTCCAGGTATGGACTGGACGACGATGAGCGGTTTGTACGGCAATCCGGAAGACTACACGAATCAACTGCGCAAACTTGAGCAGTTTTGCAATGCGAATCCTGCCGATGCTTCGGCCCACTTCGTGTTGGCTTACCATTATCTCGTGACCGGGTCCAAGGATGCCGCGATCAACGCTTTGAAAGTTGTGGTCTCGAATCAGCCGAAGGACGTGACCGCTAAACGGATGTTGGATGCATTGGCGCCAACAACAGAACCAGTTGTCGCACCTCCGGCGAACTCGCGAACCGCGGTCGTTGACGGTGAGGCACCACAAACCGACCTGGTCGGTAGGTGGATGGCTCAATCCGGGGACACGAGGATCGAGTTGTCCATTGCGGAAGATTCGCAGTTTACCTGGAAAGCGCTTGCGAAGGACCAGGCACCCGTGGAACTAGCGGGACAGCTTGCTGCTGGAAGCGATGGAATCTCACTTGAGACCACGGAGCAAGGAGCCATCGGCGGGACGGTCACATCGAAAGGTCCGGACAATTGGACGTTCGCCATTAGCGGTGCACCGGCGTCGGATCCAGGATTAGACTTTACTCGAATCAAATAGAAGCGGAATGCGCGCACGCTGGTACTACTGGATGTCAAACAGTTCACGATGAAAACCAAACTCCTCGCCGCCCTGTGCGTCACCATTCAAGTTCACCGGCACGATCAAGAAGCCATAAGAATCAAGCCGGTATTTTTTACATCTCAAATAACCAGGACTTCATCATGAGCATCAAACTCCTCGCCACCCTGTTCAGCCTGCTTGTGACCGCCGCCGCGGAAGCTCAGGACATCGACCGAACCGTTCTCCCCATTCCGCAGCCGAAACCGGCGTCCATCTCCACGCTCGATGCGCGCGATGCGAAGGCACCGCAGCGCTTCGAGGTGAAAGCCCCCGCCGGAGCGCCCAACGTGATCGTGGTGCTGATCGATGACATCGGTTTCGGGCATAGCAGCGCCTTCGGCGGGCCTTGCGCCATGCCGACCTTGGACCAGCTGGCGGCCAACGGATTGAAGTACAACCGCATGCACACCACCGCCCTGTGCAGCCCCACCCGCACTGCCCTTCTCACCGGCTACAACCATCACAGCAACAACGCCGGCGCAATCATGGAGGTGGCCACGGCCTTCCCGGGCAACACCGGGATCCGCCCCGACAGCATCACGCCCATGGCCGAGGTACTGCGCCAGAACGGCTTCGCCACCGCCGCCTACGGCAAGTACCACGAAACGCCGCCCTGGGAGGGCAGTGTGAGCGGACCCTTCGACCGCTGGCCCACGCGCAGCGGCTTTGACGAGTTCTACGGCTTCATCGGCGGGGAGGCCAACCAGTGGGACCCCATGATCACGCACGGCACCACACCCATGCGAAAGCCCGTGGGGGATCCGAACTACCACTTCACCACTGACATGACGGACCATGCCATTGCATGGATGCGCGCAGAGCAGTCCCTGACCCCGGACAAGCCCTTTATGATGTACTTCGCTACCGGCGCCACGCATGCCCCGCACCATGCCCCCAAGGAGTGGATCGACAAGTACAAGGGCCAGTTCGACAAAGGCTGGGACAAGTTGCGAGAACAGACACTTGCCCGGCAGATCGAACTGGGGGTGGTTCCCAAAGGCACCAAGCTCGCCCCCAAGCCGGCCGACATCAAGGATTGGAACAAGCTAACACCCGCTGAGCAGAAGCTCTTCGCCCGCCAGATGGAAGTATTCGCCGGCTTCGCCTCACACACCGACCACGAGGTTGGGCGTCTGGTGGATGCCCTCACGGCAATGGGCCAACTGGATAATACCCTCATCATCTACCAAGTGGGCGACAACGGTTCCAGCGCCGAGGGTGGCATGATCGGCATGTACAACGAGATGACCTACTTCAACGGCGTGCTGGAAACGCTGGACATGCAGATGGCACACTATGACGAGTTGGGTGGTCCCGCCTGCTTCAACCACTTCGCGGCCGGCTGGGCCGTGGCGGGCAACACCCCCTTCACCTGGACCAAGCAGGTGGCGAGCAACTTTGGTGGCACGCGCAACGGCTTGGTGATGCATTGGCCCAATGGCATCAAAGCCAAGGGGGAAGTGCGTGATCAGTTCCACCACGTGATCGACATCGCCCCCACCGTGTTCGAAGCGGCCAAGGTGCCGGCTCCCCGCATGGTGAACGGCATTGAACAACGCCCCATCGAAGGCGTGAGCATGGCTTACAGTTTCGATGATGCCGCAGCGGCGGACATACGCAAGACCCAGTACTTCGAAATGGCCGGCAACCGCGGCATCTACCACGATGGCTGGTTCGCCGGCACAGTGCACAAAGCCCCCTGGGAAGGAACGCCACGCCATGTCCTCACCGAAGATGTGTGGGAGCTCTACAACGTGAACGATGACTTCAGCATGAGCAACGACCTGGCCGCACAGAACACTCCCAAGCTGAAGGAACTGCAGAACCTTTTCACCAAGGAAGCGATCGCGCACCACGTGCTGCCGATCGACGACCGGACCATCGAGCGCTTCGATGCCAAGGTGGCCGGGCGGCCGGACCTGATGGACGGGCGAAAGTCGCTCACCGTTTTCCCTGGCATGGTCTACATCCCGGAGAACGCCTTCATCAACGTGAAGAACGCCTCGGTGGACATCACCGCCGTGGTGGAGGTGGGCGCCAAAAACAGCGGTGTGCTCTTGGCACAAGGCGGCCAATTTGGCGGCTGGAGTTTCTGGATGAAGGATAATACGCCGATGTACACGTACAACTTCCTCGGCCTGGAAAGCTTCGTCATCGCAGGTACCAAGGCGCTCACCCCGGGTGAGCACACCGTGAAAATGTCCTTCGCTTACGACGGCAAGCCCGGCGAGCGGGGCAAGGGTGGCACCGTGACCCTTTCCATCGACGATGTCGTCGCCGGCACGGGTACGATCGCGCACACACAACCCAATACTTTCTCGCTGGACGACACCGCCGACACCGGCACGGATACGGGCACCGCAGTGGACAGGAGCTACGGTGAAGGCGATCAGAACGCGTTCACAGGCCGTATTGAAAAAGTGACCGTCGATGTGAAGTAACCATGAATAAACCAAACCTTTGGCAAATTCATCGATGGCTCAAACTCTAGTGGGCAGCCGTTGTTCAACCCCATTTTGTGAGTATCTGTTGGCAAATCGATGCGAAACAGCTTTTCCAATTCTTCCTCAGTATAGAAAACCAAATCGCTTCCACGATCCTGTGGGGCAAACCCCACGTTAGCTGTTCACTATCGTAAAAGAACGTTGCAACAGCTTGTTGACCGAGGGCAAGGTGGCATAGGCATCTTGCCTGTGTTGGCAGCGGTCGGTCCGTTCCTTCCCAGGCAGGATTCCGCTGCCGCGAATTTTCGCAGACGGATCGGACGCAATGATCGACATGATTCCCTTCTTGGTCTGGCGTTGGCTTGACGGGGGAAACTGGCGGGGGAAACTGGAGCGAGAACGGAAACTGGAACGGAAACTGGGGCCACACAAGGGAACGGAAACTGGGGGAACGGAAACTGGGGCCACACAAGCGAGGTGTATAGCGGGGAAAGATTGGGAAAGATTGGGGGGGAAAGATTGGGGCCACACCAAGGGAAAGATTGGTCGTGGCAAGATTGGTGGTGGCAAGATTGGTAAGTCAAGGTGGCAAGATTGGGGCCACACCAACGAATTTAAGTCAAGGGGTAAAGATTGGGGCCACACCAAGGGGTAAAGATTGGGGCGGGGGAAACTGGGGCCACACAAGCGGGGTGTATAGCGGGGGGGGAAACTGGGGCCACACAAGCGGGGTGTATAGCGGGGACGGACGGAAACTGGGGCCACACAAGCGGGGCGGGAAAGATTGGGGGAAAGATTGGGGCCACACCAACGAATTGGAGGGCGGTGGCAAGATTGGGGCCACACCAACGAATTTAAGTCAAGGTAAAGATTGGGGCCACACCAAGGTAAGGTAAAGATTGGGGGGTGGCAAGATTGGGGCGGCAAGATTGGGGCCACACCAACGAATTTAAGTCAAAATTGAGTGGACAGAATGGAAAACTGCCGGACTCCGAGTTGTTGCGGAATAAAGATTGGGGCCACATAATCGAATTCTCAACGAACTCAAGTCAAAATTGAGCGGGCAGAATGGAAATCTGCCGGACGCAGAGTTGTTGCTGGGGTGAGGAATAAAGATTGGGGCCACATCAACGAATTCTCAACGAATTTAAGTCAAAATTGAGCGGGCAGAATGGAAATCTGCCGGACGCAGAGTTGTTGCTGGGGTGATGGGTAGCGTGGGAAGAATGACGTCGCCTGGAGCGAGTGCTGCGACGAATTTTGCTTAACAAATTCGACAGTTTTTTCGATATTACAGTCGAATAGGCGCATGGTTTGAGTGCCAGTGAGTTGCAATTTCCTACTGGTTAGCCCTGCAAAGTCAGACGAATCGATCGAGCCCAGGTTTCTAACGGAACGCTGAGCTGATCAAATCTGGTAAAAACTCAACCGACGCCAGCGTTCGCGATCGTTGATGCTTTCGAATCAAGCGACCTCATTGGCTGTCGTCGATTTCGCGCTCCGAATGAAATCACTGATTCACAAAAGTCTCCTGCGGCAATCTTTAGCCGTTCCAG
>JANNPW010000162.1:0-60448 GCA_031400405.1 Mariniblastus sp. | reverse complement strand
AACTAGTCTGCGACCGATTGATTTCATTTTTACGAGATGCTATCGACTGAAAAAGGCTGTCTTGGATTCCTTGCAGTACGCCTCCAACTGGCATGACTGTAACCTAAAGTGTTACCAAAACACTAAAAAATGGCCTTTTCTCTAAGGCAAAAACCCGTGAAATCGAACCAAACAAAATAGACCCGTAGGCTTATATGAAACGAGGGCAAATCAGGTAGCTATTTGAATGGACTGTTAATCCGTTTGTCGTAGGTTCAAGTCCTACCGGGGGAGCTTGAGTATTTTCATAGCAAGACATCGTAACCGATGGAAAAACCCGACAATTGTCGGGTTTTTTTATGCCTCCATTTAGATGACCAGCGCCATCTAAAGGTGAGTCTGCTTCCGCTTGCGAAACGGTGCCCGGATTTACTGCTGCGCTTTCTGCTGCGCTTTTTGCTGCGCCTGATGAAAGTGGGTCAGTCAAAACAGGCTGATTTACCATTTCAAAGAATCCGTCAGTCATCTGTAAATAATGCCGCCGCGAAACCTCCTCGCTGTGGCCGATCCAGGCACTAACGGCGTGCTGAGGAGCCATCGTTGACATGTGCGTTTCACAGCTCCGTCGTAAAGTCTGAAATAGATCCGGCCATGGCTCCATGCCAGCTTTTTCAATGATTTTGGGAAATTGTCGATGGCGGTTGTGTTGCGTTAAATCGACGATCGGACCTTTCAACTTGGTTTTGGACAAGCCTTGACTTGCATTTTTCAGCAATTCCAACATCTCCGGCATCAAGGGAACAACTCGATGAGTGTTGGTTTTTTGACCAAAAACACTCAGGCGGCGACTTTCCCAATCAATGTCCGCCCATTTTACCACATGAGATTCCGAAGGAACGCGAAGTCCAGCATAGCGAGCCAAGCCAATCAGGCATTTCCAATTGTGGTCGTCTGTTGCATTGATCAATCGAGTGGTCTCCTCTGGTGTCACGTATCTTGTTCGATCGGCAGCCACCGCACTGCTTGCCAAGTAACGAAACGGGTTCTTGGTCAGCATGTCCCGTTCAATGGCGTCTTTGAAAACCGCTTTGGCATATCGAATATTTGTCCGTATACTGGCATCCGACAGCCCATCTTTCAAAAGTTTCGTTCGCCAATCCTTGGCAAGAGCCGGAGTGAACTGGTCCATCATCAAGTTTGGTGCAAAATAGAGTTTCATTCGCTCGATTGCCTGATTGAGTCGAAGGTAACTACTGGGTTTGATCTCAACTTTTTTGCGAGATTTGTACGTTTCACAGAAAGCCCCAAAGCTTGTGTTTTGCGCCTGATCATCTGGAAGACTACAAAGCATTAATTTGGCAAGTTTTGTACGGACATCAAACGGCAGCCCACTTAACCAATGGATCGTATCCTGATCGGGAGTCTGGTTCAGACGTTTGGCAGCCAACAATTTCTCCACCCGGCGTTTGTATTCCAAGGCCATGTCATGGGTGACTTTCCCAAGACGCAGTCGTTGTCGTCGACCACTGAGGCCAATGAAATCAATGGCACGCAGCGGTTGTTTGCCTTTTCCAAGTTTCGAGATACTCGCCATCAGATTGTCCTGGTCTAAATGTTGGTTGATCAGATCGTAGCTCGTTGTCTTACTTGGGCAAGTTTTTAATTTTTGAAATGGCTTGTTGTTCCTCGATCCAGTTTTTAAGTGACTCAATTGGATAGCGAACGCTACTGCCGATATTTATCGAGGGAATTTTCCCCTCTTTTGTCAATGTCCACAGCGTTCGCTCGCTGATGCCCAAACAGGCAGCGGCCTCACGACGATTAAACAAGAACTTGACCGGTTCATTTTTTGCAGATTTGTCCATTGTCTCCGACTCCGTTAAAGGGGATTGGGTTAATTCAGCAAGTCATCCAGATTTTGTTCAACGTCGATGGGTTTGGCCCGGTGGGTGTTGTTCTTGGTGCGGCGAATTGCTGTCGGTGTCGAACCCTTTGATTTTTTGGTTCGCTTTTTGGGAACCTTTAGTTTTGGCGCAAATACCTTTTCTTGTTCCGGCGTCCACGGTTTCAAAAACTGATGGATTGAATCACGTGGCAAAAAATCGGGCACAGAGCTATCGGCTGGCAATAACCATCCGTTAAAAAGCTCGCCCGGTGGAATACAGATCGTCGAACAGCCGTGATTGCTGATCGAAATAAAGCCTGCAAGTCCATTGCTGACGTTACAAATCGGGACCGACATAAATTGAGACGGCAGGACTACGCGAGTAACGATGTTGTTAAAAGAGTTTGTTGTCGTATTACTCTGACCACCGCTGGTGTAGCTTGTTGACTCTTGAATAATTTCAGCTTCGCCAAACACCTTGGAGGCATATTCTGCGGTTTCAACACACTCGATCCGTCCGAAAAAACGGTTGCCTATAAGCCCAACTATCTCATCAGTCTGTTCTTTTCCAAAATTGCTTGACGAACGCATTCCACTGATGGTTTGAAAAGCAATCGCCACTCGCGCCCCTTTGGTGCGACCTTTCTTTAATAGCGATACCATCCCATCAAGCCGACCAGCTTCAGTCAATTCGTCGATGAAGAACCAAGTTCTTTCTGGCGTGTATTCGGGTTTGCTTAGCAAAAGTTCAGTTGATCGCTTAAACAACATCCGATTAATGGCGTTGATTGGTACTCGCGATTCTTCGCTGTTGCCAAGCACAACGATCCCTTCCCCCTTAAAAAAGTCCGTCAGACTCTGCCTCTGTTTGGCAGCTTCCCAACACGCGGCCACCGATCGAAATGGCATCAACTTGGAAGTTATGGTCTTGAAGACATCGCCTGTAGAGTCCAGTCGGGCTTGAAAATAGTTTGCCAACATCATCTCCGATTCGGGATGTTTATGGATCACCCGCAAAGCAAGTGACTTCGAACTGGCAGCGCGAAAAACATCGGCCAAAGTCCAGTCCGTTTCAGAAAGCATGAACGAGACCATGATTCCATCCAGAATGTCGCGACTGGCTGCGGAAAAATAGGGTTGAGATTCTTGAATTTCAGGAACAAGAATACGGGCCATCTGGGTTGCCATTCTTGGTTCTGTAATATCGCGACAGATATCCCAAGCAACACCCCTTTGATCAAACGGGTTAAAATTACAAATCAATTCTGGATCGCAAAATGTTGCCAGCGTCGACATCACATCGCACTTGGCGTCATACACAATTGCTCGGACTCCATGGCCCAAACCGATGGTGGGCAACACCGACTGCATCAGCATACGCATGACGACGGTCTTGCCCGAACCCGTTGTCCCCACCGCCATGAAATGGGCTGAGGCATCTGTGTCATCGAGACCAAGTGTCAACCAGTTGATACTGCTTAAATCGTTTGGATCGTAATATCCATCTGACAGAATCAATTCGCCATCCATCATTGCCGTCCATTCTGCCGATGAGGGCGACGTTGATTTTGAGTGATCAGACTGCTCCCGGAGCTAGAGTTGGTTGTCCCGCCACGAAGTGTGTGCCTGCGACCTGCAATTGAAGCGCGCAAACGCGACTCGTCTTGCAACACCCGTCCGCGGACAACCGGATCAAAGGGGGAGGCAGGTGACCAGCCCCAATCAAATTGAAACGCGTACCACACAAGAAACGTGGCAATGATGACGGAAATTCCCTTGAGCGGGTCCAGAAGTATTGAGAGGAGCCAAAGCGGTACCGTGACCAGCCAGAATTGAATTGCGGCAAGAAGCGTTCCTTCGACGAGTGCCGTTGCGATCATCACCACAATCAAGGGAAAGTGGATCAGAAACAAAATCGTAAAGACTTTGATCGGCCAGTTCGGCGGATTTTTTCCAGGCTTTGGTTTCAGTTTTAACATGAACGTTTCCTGTTACCTTGATTGGGTGTTTTGTTGCTTGGCCTGCTCGATAGCCATGTCTTTGATTCGCGATCGCTGCATGTCTCGTTGAATGAGTTCGAGGTCTGGTCCGGCGTGGTGTTTGTCGATAAAGAATTTGGTCGACTCACTGGCGCGGGATGCCTGCACATAAGCCATTTGTTTGTCGGTCAGTTTGCCGCCGAGCAGAACAAAAGCCTTCTCGACCGTTTGACCTTGAAATTTATGAGTCGTTGCCGCATACCCCAGTCCGGTGTTGGCTTGATTTAGCTGCTCGAAAGTCAGCGTCACTGTTTGCGAGTGTCCCATAGCTTTGCCAGCCGCCGTCAGTTCGTGATCAAGGTGGATTCGAACTTTCTTTTCCAGCGGAATGATCTGAATGACCGTTCCGCGATGACCATTTTCGATTCCCTTGATTCGAAGAGCCTTGTGAAAGATGACTCGGTCGAGTTCGTGAATCGACTCGCCGTTAACGCCAACTTTTCGATCGGTGATTCCACCACTGATCAAACGCTCTTGTTGACAACGCCGGTTAAACTGACGCGCTTCCTCTCGTGTTTGGGTAAGGACGATCTTCCCATTGGGCGAGTCTAATCCGCCTCCCCTGGCCCATGCCTTAACCAATTGATCGGCTGCAACCTGCCTTGTGCTGGTGACGACTAACTGACCACGCTTGAGATAATTTTCGAGTGCTTCTTTGATTTTTCCTGAGCGAATGTCAGCAACCGCTTGTTTATCTTGCGGGTTTTTTTGACGGTAATTTTCGGACAAGTTTGCTGCGCCAAAATCTTTAACGAACTTTTTGAACGGACCTCCTGCTCCGATTGGAGATAGTTGCTGCGAGTCACCACACAAAATGATGGTGGCTCCAGCCTTCTTGGCATGATGCACCAACCGTGACATCAATTTGTTATCCACCATCCCGGCCTCGTCAATAATCAATACAGTTTTCCTATCGAGGAGTGGACCATTGGGCAAATGGGTTGGCAGTTTGAGCGCCGCTCGTACAATCATTTTGATGTCGTGTTTGATTCGTTCAGCAATCAGTTTTGCCAATGACTTATCCAACCGATAAATATGACTGGCGATCGTGCGGGACTTAATACCCGCTTGAGCTGCCAACTCCTGCTTAGCGACGCCTGATATGGCACCTCCGATAACCTTGTAGCCAGCGGCTTCAAAAGCGGCACGAACTGTATCGAGTAAATAGCTCTTACCGGAACCAGCAACACCGGTCACGTATCGAATTTGGCCCGGTTTGATGAGTAATTCTCTGGCAGCAGCAACTTGCTCAGCACGAAGTGTCGGACGTTTTTTGATTTCGCGATTGACCAAACTGGGTTTTACGACGGCCCCTTTGCGAGATCTCAATTGCTCAACATTTTTAAGCATCTTTCGTTCAAGATTCCACATTTGCGGTGTAGTAAATTTTCGATACCCGTGAGCGTCTCCAAGACTCATCACTTTTTGGCCAAGCTCTATCTGCTTGTCGATTCTAGTGGTGATTTGATTGGCGGTGATGGGAACGGTTTGCAATCGTTCGGAGACATTTCGGATCAGATCGCGATATTCAAAATGAGCTCGCGATTCGGTGATGGATTCCAGTGCGGCATCAAACGCACGTTGGAATTCTTTGGTGATCGCTTTGGCAGAGAGTTGACGACGACTAACGTTGATCAACCGTTCTGGCTGAAAACCCATTTCTTTGGCTTGTTGTTGCCAGCCTAGTTCCAATTCGGCGATTGGAGCATGAGTTTTGTGTTTTCGGGTAGTCAGGTTTGCATGCTGCTTGGCTTTGGCGCTGGCATTGTCACCGCCAAATAGTCCAATTTCTTTTCTGATTTCGTCAGACCGGGTAGACCATTTCGCCATCAAGTTTTTGGGTACGCCAATGATTTCTGACCATCCCGCTTGTTTCCCGTTTAGGAGTTTAGCCTCCTCAAATTCCAAACCAAACGCACGGCTTAAGGCGTCGATCACATTGTTTCGCATTAATGGCCCCAAAGTGCGAGTCCATTCAAAAATAAACCGGCTATTGATTTTGGAATACTTTCCGGTCCCCAATTGCTGACAAATATTTGGAAGGACGATATGAAAATGAAGCTGAGGATCTTGAATGTTACGGGAGGTCGAGTGCCTAAAAATTGCGTAGAACAGATTGGCAAACACCTTTTCTTGCCCCCCCTTACCAGCGCGAGCCAGTGGCACATTTTTTTCAAACCAAGACATGGCGTCGTTGATTGAGGCTTTGCAAATCTTTTCAATCTGATTTTTGGTTTTTGTATCCGCTGACGCCCAAAACGCAGTCACCGACTTGGGGAGAGAAAACGTGACATCCATTCCCGGACAATGGGGTCGATTCTTTTGAGTTGACGTCTGCTTGGGAATCTTGATCAACTGTCGTCGACCATCCGGACTTTTTCCAGCCAGCAAATTACGAAACGCTTGGTCCTGAACGCGACCAGTTAATCCAAGTTGTTTGGCAGCCGTCCCAAACCATTCACCTGCGCTCTCGCCTGATCCGTTGTAATATCCAGACAGATAATAATCCCCCGCTCCCCCGCCGAGAGCGCTTACCGTGGCTACCATTTTTGTTACTCCTTTCCCAAATGTTCTCGGACAAGTTCACGAGCATCTTCCTTACTGATTTGCCCAACCCGCGTGAGATTCAAATACGTGCTCTTGGCCAATCCCAAATAGATGCGTGCCAGCGAGTCGGTGATGATTTTCAACTGGTCTTCGTTTAAGCTATCGGTCTGCGGAACGTCAATTTGATTGAGCCATGTGATAACTATCCCGCGAACCCATGATCCGCGTGAAATTGCAAAGTGTTCCCGCTGCTTGTCGATCAATCGAAGCAGGTCAAGATCGGCTCTAAATGAAATGGTTTCGGTTTTGGATCGCATGGTTTTGTTTGCAATTTGTAAACAGGGGATGAAACGGTTTTTAACGGATGGAATTGCGTGTTTTTATTGGTGGTGTAAGCACTGTGTGCCTGGGTCTGATAGAAACAAAAAAAAATCAAGAGCCTTGTTGGTGCACATTATTTGACCTGTCTTTGCAAAAACCGCCGCACGAAATTCAGGTCTCGGAAAATGTGCGTTTTCCTTTGGTCGTTCGTGCGGCATTGAAAATCCCTGAACTCGTCAGACCAGAGGTAATCAAGGATGCTTTCTATTGCTGCAATGACGTTTGCTGGCACTCGTGTTGCTCCTTGTTTTCTCGTTGGTCTTAACTCACTCATGAATTCCCTTCTTCTTTTAATCGCTAGTCGGTTAAGCATTCGTCGTCACGTTGCGAGTCGAGGCAATTAGCCCAAAACCGAGACACTACCGACGAATCTGCCCCTTGCTCATCTGCCAGCAGCAAGGTGGTTAAAATCATGCCGTCAATGTCTTCGTGCTTGGTGGCTACAACCAAAACACGATCTATTTCTGGATTGCCAAAGGTCGGCAACTCGACTAACACGGAACCACCGTTTTCATTCCGAACCGCCAAGGCCGAAGCAATCACAAGTCCCGCTTCCGCAAAACTTCTTTGCGTGATTGGGTTGTAACTGTGAGCATCTTCGAACTCAGGCAACATTTCGTTTTCTTGCTGTTCGATATGAGCAAAACAAGTGCTGTACAACTCACGACTTACCAGCACTTCATGCCCTAACTGGAAATCAACAAACCTGCCAGACATATCAATGAAGCTTGTCGGTTCGAAAGTATCAGGCCAATTTTCAAGGTGTAATTCTTCCATTTCTTTACGCCTCCTCGTTTGCATCTTGGTTCTGTTCGTCTTCTGTGTTGCTGATAAACTTCGCAGCAGCATTTAAGGCAAACATTGCCGAGGCAATATCGGCCAAGCCATTGAGTGAATTACTCTCTTTAAATTCATCGCCGTCTTTGTACCGCCTCACAAGCGACGAATTGAAAAACGTTTTTCCTTCCGCCGTCTGATTTTGCCACACCGTGACGCGAATTGATCCGACACGCTTGGCATACGCGGGTCGGTTGTTGCCGTTTGTTTTCTTCTTTTTGTCGTTCATTTTGTCGTTTCCTTTAAATGGTCTTGATGTCTTCACACTGGGCACATTGCATACATATGCCATGGTGTGTAGAGAACAAATAAATCAGTTGAGGTTGAGAGTCAGCGGAGAAAGATTTGCAATCTGGATTTCAAGTTTTGCGGCATCTGGAATCGAATCGAGAATTACCAAGCGATAGAAGGGTTTATTCAAGGACTTTGCAATTGAAACAAATTCGGCAGCCAGTCCCTCGGGACGTTCGACCGGTCGGTACGACCCACCGGTTGCAGAAGTCATGCCCTTCATCGCAGGCTCGTCGCTTTCGCCCGTGTTAAGTAGCGCAACGATGTGGATTGTGATCTTGGACGCTTTCGCTTTTTGAATTGTGGCTGCAATAGTTTTGTCATCGAATGAATCTTTGCCATCGGTAAAGATGACGATCGACTTACTTGAATCGCCGGATTCGAGATCATCGACTGCAAGTCGTACGGCACGATTTAGAGCAGTCCCGCCTTCGGCTTGAAGCGACTTGATTGCTGACACCAACTCAGTTGAATTGATGGTCCATGGGGTGATGGGTTTTGCATCGGATGCAAAGGCAAATAGTCGAACTTGAGCGGTGCCGCAAACCGCGTTGATAAAAGAAATCAATGCTTCCTGACTTTCAAAAAACGGTGTACCTTTGGTTGATCCGCTATGATCAAACAGCACGGCAATCAGAGGTCGTACTTGTGAAATAATGGATTCGATCACGCCAACGCGATGCAACCGCAATCCATTGGCAATCACATTGAAGTCAACCCGTTTAAGATCATGGATTGGTTGGAGTCCACGATCGACGACTGAGATATCGATCGTTGTGACAGTCCCTTCCCGTTTCAGCTGAACAAGCTGAATCGTTCCCCCGCTTGGTAATTTTTTTGCCACTGGCAGTGTCTTTTGAAATGCGACCACAGTTTCGGTCGGCAGATTTGCCGAAGTCCCAAAAACGACAGCTTGGTCGCTTTTGGTTTTCGCGAAAACGCCATCATCAGCGACAAACTCGGCAATGTATCTCAACAGGTTGAAATATTTGTGTTGGAGTTCCTTCAACTCATCAGCCGAACCATCAACCATCGCGACTGGTTTGGAAGGCAGGCTTTTGATGTACCGGTAGCCACAATAGCCGCCGTAACCAAGGTACACCAAGAGCGAAATGACAAGGATCACTTTGATCCACGGGAATCGTTTTCTGCGACGAGTTAACTGAATGTTGGTGTCGGCGATTTCTCGACCACCATTTCGATGTAGTACCTTCATGTAACTGACCTTTTAAATAGGTTTGTCTGAGAATTGAAAAAACGGTTACGACGATGACTAAACGTTTTGAGATTCGAATTCGATCTGCCCATTGACCAATCGGATTCCAAGAACATTCAATACCTCAGTGGCATTGGGGAGATTGAGTGGCAGAAACGGACTCGCCAGCGACTGGGCAAGTTTGTGTTTAAAGTGGCCGGCAAACAATTCTTCAACTGATTCGATTTGGAAAATACTAATGCGAAGAACGTTAATGCCGAATGAGATCGTATCGGTGAAGGCGATCGGGGCGTCAGGGTTTTTAAGCTCGATGGCGTGACGAATCGCTTCCTGATCTTCGCGATTCATTTTTGGAAGCACGTAGGCTACTGTTGGCTTGTCACTTCGTTGAGCTCCGCCAAGTGGCGGAGCCACAACTGTTGGTGCACCGAAGACAATCTCATCCGCAAAAACGTCGTCTTGTTCACGCGAAACGCCGAGAATTGCCGCCAGACCCGTTCTTGTTACGGTGTCAGCCAATTGGGCCATTGCGAGAATTTGATTGTCGCGATCAAGACCAACCATTTTTGAAATCGTTGGGTACCAAAGTTCTTGATCAACAACTGTTACCAATTGTGGAAGTGCAACTGATTTGTTTCGTGGCAAAAATGAATCGACGATTGCAACGATGTCCAGCAAAGCAGCTTCCTGTGAAGCTCTTTCGGATTCAATTTGCATTTCGATATCACCCAACAGATCCGCAAGCTCCATGTTGAGCTGCAAAAAATCGGCTTTGGCACGTGCTTCCTGGCTTAGTTCAGCCAAGTAGGCTTTTCGCTTGGCTTTTCCAAAAATTGTTAGTCTTGAGAAAGCGCTCGAATGCGCTTTCTTGAATTCATGGGCCATTCCGGAATCAAGTTCGTCAGCCAAGTTGGAGGCATTCGATTTTGCAGTTTGTAGCTCTTCGGTAACGATTGACGAGAACGTTTCCAATTGCGAGATGCGGTAGACGGCATTAGCCAACGAAGTCGGCGAACTGCTAAAAGCCGATTTAATTGTTGACAGGTCAAACAGCTCGCCAGTTTTCAATCGGACCAAGGCTCGAAGCGAATGCTGGTTGCCAAAGGCGGTAAGTTTTGCATACGTCTCGTTTCGATTTTTGCGGTTCACACTATTCAGCGCGTCAGCAAAGAGCTGTTCCGAGTTTTGTGCTGGATTATCCTCGACCCAGAACTCATCAATTAGTATTGGTGCCGATTCGATTCCGGCGATTGCCGATTGCAATTCGGGATAAATTGCCTGGGCAATCCCTGGCACGACTTGGTTTGCCGGATGAAGGGGATTGAAATATTCTGTCTCTGTTTTGGTGAGGTTTCCGAAACGACTACTACCGCTGGAATTAGGGCGACAGAGCGCCAATTCTTGTTCGAGTTGGCTGGACTGCATTGCTTGAGCATCGAGCTTCAGCCATTCGTCCCGCTGTCGTTTAATGGTGGTAGGTACGAGTTCGTGAAAGCGGACATAGTAGCAAACCAGGTTTTCATCTTTTGGGTGTTTACGCAAGACTTCGGCGATGATGCTGGCCATCGCACAAGCAGCGGTGTGTGCCGCTCGTTGGTTCTGCTGAACAAACGTCGTCGGCCCCAGGAGATCGAAGTAGCACTCAATGGTCAGGTTCAATTGTTTCAGACTATAAATGAGTGCTGCAACAATTATGTTTGCCACTCCGGCGGCAACTGCACCGGCAAATGATCCAAAGATTCGGATTCGAATCAATTCGGTAGAACCATTGGTCGCCACTGAAATGAACGAACTCAGAGATTCGACAAATGTGCGAAATTGCTGTGACTCAACCAAAAGCTCGGCTGCTCGTCTGGCAATACCGGGGCGAGCTCCCAAACCAGAATGAACAGACATATTGGCTGTTGCCTCCAGCGCCGCAAGCACGTCTTCGTCAGAGATATTTTCAAAGAGTGAGAATGACGTCTTGCCAATCCCAAGCTTGAAAGTCGTGATCCCCAACTTTTTAAAACGAGCCTCTACTTTTCCCGCTTCACCTGGGTTGTCGATGTAGGCGCTGAAAACGTTTGAATAATTGGCACCAACAGGCGCCTGCTCCATTTTGCTGCCGCCTAGCATGATTCTGATTTCGGCGAATTTGGATTTAGGTGGTGTTTTTCGCATGACCATTTCTGGACTCCCTTATAAGGTGGTTTTATGGAACGATTAAACTTGATTGGACTGGTTGTCGGCGCTCAAAAGGGCTTGTCGAGAGAGGTGAGCCGACTGTTCATTTTCAGTCAGCGACAGCAGAGTTTTGGGTTAACTTGTTTTTTGTGTTTGGAGTCTTGGTTTCAGGAGCATTCAAAAGCGCAACAGTGTCGTTTTTGCGGAACTGACCATCGACGATCTGACTGAGCAAGTGTTCAGCAGGCAGAAAGACCTTTCCGATCGTGAAAAATGCTTCGATGAAGCGAATGAGATTGGGAACTTCGCTTACGTAAACCAATGCCATGTCGGCGTCGAGTTTGGCAATCTGGTTGACATCATCAACCAGGTACGAAACTTCCATCCGATTGCTCAGCAAACAGACAGGGTAACGGGAAATCAGTGGCAACAGTTTCGAATCGAATTTTGCCGGCAAGAGAATAATGACTTGAGAAGCGATACCGAGTTCAATTTGAGCTTGGGCTTTCTTGAGCCATGCTGGAAAATTGGCCTTGAGGCCTGGGGCCACGAAAACGTTTCCAGGCCACTTTGCAGAAGCGACCAAGCCGTCGTTGTTTTTCGTGAGCGAGTTGTGTGGATGCTCCTTTGCCTGAAGTTCGGTCGCACTCGGATCAAAATCAATCGAACTCATAGACTTTTTCACGGCCAGCAGAACTTCCGGCGAGGTTTCCCATTCGTTGGCACGATCGTGTTGGGAAGTGCGCGATGCCGACATGCCGATGTTTATTCGGGCAATATTTTCCGGAAACGTGTTAATTGCGGACTTTTCGTCGGTAACATCCCAACCAGCATCGAGCGCCAGTTTTGCGGTTTTTATGTATCGTTGGGCGCTGCGAAATTCAATTTGGTATTTGGTTCGAATCCTGGAAGTGAAAACTGCTTTCCAATTGCCATGCCGAACAATTTCCTTGATTTGCATCAATTTAAGACCGCAGATCGCCGCGTAGAAAACGGTTCGACGCGCGTGTTGTCCCATGCAGGTATACGATTTAATAAATTCAGCTACCAACAACTTAACGTCAGGGCCGAATTCTGGGGTCTTGGAATAGTTATTAGAAGTTTTGCTGACCTTAATTCTTCTGGCAGGAACACTGGCGACAACTTTGTCGTCCGGCCCAACTTTTGTTGTTTTCGATTTCGAACTGCTTGGGGATACGCTCATTGAAATTTCTCCGATTAAAGAAACAAATTCACATTCACTGTGAACTTGAACGTGAAATTCGGACTGGAGTTCTCAAGAGCTGCGCGTTCGTCCAAAAGTTTCAAACGCGAATGGGCGCAAACGCAAGCGGCTGCGAGTTTTTGGAGATTCACTGTCCAAAAAGAATGTTTGGACAGATTTAGACAAGGAATCGGAAAACGTCAGTGACGTCGTTTTTGGCTAGAATGATGCGAGTTCGCTCAAATATGCAAGAAAAGCGATATTTTTATCTTGGTTTCGATTTTCTTGTAGTCCGGCTTTTGTTGGCAAGAGTCTTGTTCTTGCGATATTCCTTTATTACCTGATGCCTTTTCATCGCGGCCGCAAGCGAAGCGCGACTCCAGTTACCGTTGATCGACTCTGAGTAAATGACACATTGATTGACTGTCATTTCAATTCTGTGCATTTGACAATATTTGATAAATCCAGAAAGCAACAGCGGCATTTCCATTTTGACCTTATGGCTTTTGTCGGCGACCAATGGACTATTGTCTTGGCTTATGTCCTCAAGGATCCAGCGGCGTCCCGATGCGAGAGCACACATTGCCAGCGTGTGTTTGGGCAACAGCTTGGCCAGCTTATGCGAGCCGATTGTATCAAACACTCTGGGCGATTCCGCGCAGATTTTGAGGAGAGCGTAAGAAATCGGGCCTATCTCGGCCTGACGATTGTCAAGCATAGAGAAGATACGATGAACTGCCCGTACAGGATCAAATTCATTGATCTGGAGATCAACGCTGTTCGATTCTCCAGGCGTTTCAATAGTTGGAAACAAATCTCGAACCAATGCATTAAACTCTGACCCTGTACTTCTGCCTGATTCAAACATTGACAAGAAACGAATAGCCTTCGCTTTGATTTCCTCGTTGCCCGGGTTGGCGGCTATAAGGCTGTTCATGCGATCCCGGAAGTTGTCCGCTAAATTGACCTTGAAATGATACTCAACCATTGACATTCCGTCCCTGGGAGTTTGTACGCCGAAGACACGTTGAGCTACAAACTCAAATACCTCGATCTGAATTATGGGCGCCAGATTCTTACCGTCTAGCGGATTCTTAAAAAGCCCATTCGTATGGGTGGGAAAAACGATTCTTGAATCAATTCCAGCCAAAATTCGTACCCAATTGGGTAAACTTTGGTCATCAACAGTGTTCTGCAAAATGCCAATAGACGAATCCGAATTACTGTCTCGAACTGCGTGAATCGCTTGATATTTTTGTTTGTCGAGAAACTCGCCGGAGCTGTGTATGATCGATTGAAGTGCAGCGAGTGCGTATGTATGCGGAATCCTTCCGATTGCTTTCGTAGCAAATTCTCGATCATGATCGGGTAGAGTTTTGTTAGCAGCCACCTCTAACAACTGCGGAATAGCTTTTGGATCGTGAGATTTTGCAAAAACGTCAACTGCGACTTCGCAACTTCGCACACGCAAAAAATCAAATACTCGCAGGGTAATTGCATTGCCATCATGGCTAAGGCGTAAAAATGAAACTGCGTGCGACACCAAACCGTCCCTGCTTTTGAACGCCAATTCATTGAAGACAATTGAAGGAAAGCATGGGTGGCTTGAGAAATCGAGCCATTCGCGTGCCAATGCGCAACCGGAAAAATAATCAGCAAAATCCTGGTGCACAAACTTGAATGCTCTAGCCGTCTCCTCAATTAGGCCAGCCTCTAAAAAGACAGACCTGACCGTATTCCAAGACATTCCAAGTTTGGACGATGACGTGAGCGCGTTGGTGACCGACTTTGGAATTCGATCAAGGAAGTCAGTTCGAATCGACTCCAGAGCAATTGATCCAAGCGAGCACGACAAGCTGAAGATATCAAGATCTTCATTCTCATTCGCCAGTCTGCCATTTTTCTGAGCGCGACGAATAGAAGATTCAACAAATTGCGTCAAGAAATTAGTCATTCCCGCGAATTTGTTTTGATCGATGGATTCTGACGACTCCAACAAAACCATTGATGCCAATGCAAACATCAGGGGGTTTGTGAATACAGATTCAGGAAAGTTGGACTTTTCGAATGCTAACTCAAATGACGGGGCGGTGTTCTTTACAATCTGCGTTAGACATTTCTTGGTTTCTGATTTTGGAAGTGATTTGGTTTCTATACGAACCGATGACTCTAGGTCATTTAGAATTTCGGTGACAGCGCTTTGTGGTCGACCAGCAATCACGTATTTTCCAAGTTCACTATTCAAGGCCTGATTGAAAAGTGTCCGGCTAGAAAATCGTCCAGTCAACAGGTCAATCCCATCGAGTAAGAAAACACAATCATCTATCCGATCTTTAAAGGGCCGGTAATTGACGGGTTTCAATATCTGCAATTGCGAGGCAATAATGTCGTCAAGATTGTCGCCAGCTAACTCTTGGTTCACCTGCCCAAGGTCAAGGTACACGGGCAAATACGTTGATTTATTTTGTATTCGTGCCTGGGCCAGAAGATTGGCTATCCAAAGGAGTGACGTCGTTTTTCCACAACCATTATTGCCGCAAAGCCAAATTGGATTAGCGGCTTTTGAAATGATATCCGGAATGACTTCGAACAGAGAGCAATGCTCGGATTCAGAGTGCTTTTTTGCGCCGCAGTAAGTTGAAACTGTCGCCAGAATGTTGATTGGTTGCCGCAGAACGGTGGCAAATGGTTGCTGTCCCCATTTACGCCAAAACAATGTGGAAATCGACTGGCAGGTGGTTATGACAGCTTCTTCTGACATCAACTGCTCGATCGGCAAATTCGGGAATTGTCACGTGCTGAAGTGGCCCCGATAATTCTAATGCGGCAGATTATGATAGATAGCCGACTTAAGTCAAAAAACCGTTAGCGTTGAGCCAATCTGCAATCGCTATCTCTGCGATTTCCTGAACCGATGACGGATGTTGACCTGACAATTTTTGTTCAAGGCAAGCTCGTTTGAGCGCGGCGGCTGTTGACGGTTTTAATCGTGTAGTCAACGGAACCAGTAAATTTGGGTATGCGTTTTGCGACAACTGCGAAGACTCCATTCGCAAATTAGTTTTTGACCGATAAGTTCGCTTTTCAGCCTTCACAGGTTGCCTGTCGTCATTTTGTAGATGCTTGTCGGCTGGTTGTTCCAAGCTCACCGACGATTCGTGGCTTTCAACGTGAACCGGCTTTGGTACTATCGTTTTAGGGATGACTTCTAATGGTGCCGACTCACCTCGGATGAAAGCCAGTTTATCAGCCGATGCCATCATGGCATCCCCCATCGATCGTCGTTGATTGCGATCAGCCATTTGCGACCCTCCTTTGATTTACAGCTTTCGGATTTGAAAGCGTTTTTTTGTTTGAAAGAAATTTCTTGCCCAACAATTCAAAAAACAATTGATCCATTTCTTCTGCCGCACTTTCAGCTTTTCGACCCATACGTGACACAACGGATGCTTGTTGTGCCGCATCTCGATAGGCACCAAGATCACGAATCACAGATTTGCAAACTTTGATTCCAAGCCTTGGCGCAGCAACTCGCAGCTCCTTTGAGATATTATCCCGAACCCGAAACTTGTTTAGTACAATTCGCCCTTCTGGTTTTCCCTTGTTGATGGCTTGTGCGTATTTGAGAATTCCAGCTGCCTGTTGAACACTCCGAATATCCAAAATGGAGGGGGTCAAAGGCAAGATTGCGATGTCGGCTAAAATGAGCAAGGTTCGGCTCACGTCATCAAGTCCAGCTGGACCATCGCCTATAACAAAATCGTGGCTCTCAATCAAATCTTGGCCAATTGAGAGGCACTCTTCTGGCGAATCAACAACCGCGATTGTGATTTTGGGTTCCGCTTCGGCCAACCATGTTGAACTGGAACGCTGTTTGTCACAATCAATAACAGCCGATTTAAGTCCGTGGTCAAACGCCCACACGGCAAGGTGCACTGCCAGCGTTGATTTCCCAACGCCCCCTTTTGAATTTGCAATTGCAATCATCATCAATTCAGACACTAGCTTGATTGCTTGATTGCTGGCAAGCATAAAAGTTTGTCGGCTGGCAAGTTTCTTTGCTGGCTGGCAATCCAGTAAACCTGATGACAAACAAGTAACCTTGAAGACTTGCCAACATTAAAACATGCTTACTTGTAAACATGTAAGCATGTCGGCAAGCAATCCAGCAAACAGGCAAGCTTGCCAAAAAAAGTTGTTGCGCAAACAAAAAAATCGCGTTAGGTTATGTCGTTACTTCAAGTCGTTTAAAGTTTCAAACAAAACCCCCTTTGAGTTAAGCGGTGTGTTTTGTCATTTGGTCAAAAGCCAATCTGCCAAAAACACCGTACCGTGATCTGGGGCAGGGATTTGAAACGATGCCGTGAAGTGAGACAGCAGGCACCGTGAATTGGCGCAGATTGTACCGTTATCTGAAACAGGTTAGTACCGTGAAGTGAGACAGAAAACTACCGTGATCAGAGACAGACAAATGCCGTGATCTGGAGCAGGAAAATGCCGATTTTTGAAAATGAAATCAGCAACTTGGCAGGGGGTAAAGATCTTAAAACAGATCTAAAAGAACAACAAAGCACTTGGTTGTTGTTTTCTTAATCAGGACATATGGAAGGAAACGTAGCTGAAATTTTGGAATTGCCAGTTGAGCCAACCAGTCTCAAGGAATTAACAGCCGTTCAATCAGACCCGCATCTACTTGGTGTTGACGAGCTCAACCTCGCTGAATTTCCCTTGGCTGCTTGCGGGTACAAAGTTGACCCATCACAAAAGACACTCATTTTTGAGGACACGATTTTCGATGAAGGGCAAAAGACACCTGTTAAACGAAAGCTTATCATCGCAGCGAGTGACGCTTGGGGTTTGCCAACGCCTGTCGACAGTGACGTGCTGCTGGTCTTGATGCACTTAACTCGCGTGAAAAACAGTTTTACCAGTCGCGAAGTTTCTTTTAGTCGCTACGAGCTGATCCAGTTACTGGGCTGGAACGATGGCGGCAGGTCATACCAGCGATTAGAACAAGCACTTCAGCGCTGGACATCGGTAACGCTAAGCTACAATCGCGCTTGGTGGGATAGGACGGGGCAAACGTGGCGCACCAGAACATTTCACGTGATTGAATCTTTGGATCTTCGCGGACGCGACTCAGGGCAAGGGCCAGACCTGCAATCAAAATTTACTTGGAATGAAGTTTTGTTTGGCAGTTTCCAAGCCAACAACATTAAACGACTTGATCTGACAACGTACTTTCAGATTGAGCTGCCTGTGGCTCGGCAAATGTTTCGGTTTCTCGACAAACGATTTTACCGAACGGCAAAACTCGAATTTGATCTAAAATATTTTGGTTGTGAACACGTGGGGCTTTCTCGCAAATACGATAACAGCCAGTTGCAACGAAGGCTTTTGCCAGCGCTCACAGAATTGGAGTCGATTGGTTTTTTAGTAAAACTGCCTAAAGAAAAACGGTTTCGCCAAGTCAGGCGTGGTGAATGGAAAATTGTGCTGATTGCCGACCCGACCTATTCCAAGCCAAAGCCCAAACCGAATCGACAGCCTGCACAAGATAGTTTGCCAAGTCTTGAGTCTGAACTCGTAAATCGTGGCGTGACCCGAAAAGTGGCAGCCGACTTGATACGGGAATTTTCAGCCCATTCGATAACGTCAAAACTTGATCAAGTGGATGTGCTGATTAAAGCCAAAGACAAACGGGTTGCAAAAAATGGCGCTGGTTACTTGGTTGCCGCAATCCGTAACGACTATCAAATCGAAACAAAATCTGTTTTGCCAATCCGTTCAAAATCATTTGGTGAAAGACCGCCACAAACTCCAACAGCCAAAGAAATTCAGATTTCAAAACTTGAACAAGACGAGGATCTGAAACTGGAAGAATTTTTGGCGACACTTTCAGCCGATGACTTGGCTGAGTTTGAAGCAGGGGCGTTACACAACGCGACTCGAATGCAGATTGAAAGTTACTACCGACTAAAACCAAGTGGTGGTATTTTATTTTTGAGTCTTCGACGACAAATCTTAAACGACTTTCGAAAAATTACCGTTTCGAACAACCGCTGAAACATTGTTTCCAAAAATTTGAAAAACATTTCAAAATGCGGTAGGCTCGCCCCCGCGAAGCCATGGATAGGCTTTGCTGGTCGTTGATGAAATAATGCATTGCGACACACTTCCATTTGGAAAACGCGCCCGGTAAACGTGGTCACCAACCACGCTAAGGGAGATGGGGTTAACCGCCCATCGAGCGTTTTGCCGGTAGAGCCGGATGCCTGGAGACAGGCTTGTCCGTGCTCGATGGAGGCTCGATTGAGTAAAACTGACTGCCTTTGTATCGCAGCCAGAACAATCCAATCGTTCTATCCAATATCGAATTAGATTCGCGAATAGGGGCGATGCGGACAGACCTGATGGTCGGTACACAATTTGGTACCAAACTATCAGGACGGCATGTATCGAAGCGGGTGACAAAACGGCTTTGCAGCCAATTTGAAATCCCCCCACGGGATTCGCTGCCTGTTAAATCAGGGGCGTCTAACGTGAGCCAGCGTAGGGAGCCTGAACCGTTGCGAAACGGTCAGCCGGAAGGAAACACCTTTCGGGTATCGCAGTAAGTCTGCGAACGTGAATAGCTCAACTATGAAAGGCGAGAGATCGCTTGCTGGTAAGTTCTTTTGGAGACGACGCCGAAATGGTTCATTGACTCTGATAAGGGTCAACGAAATGGTGAACGGTCTTTGGCTCAACGGTAAGGGAGGAGCTTCTTTCTTCTGCCCCCTGAAATCACTTTCAAGTTTCTTGACAGTGCGAAAGTACGACAGCCTGACGGCTGCACGTAGAACCAAAGTTGACCATGCGAAGTAACTTTCGCTAGCCACGTGAACAAAAGAATGACGGACATGACTAACGCAGGAAAGACTCAAGCTGCCGGGGGTGGTTCCTCGGAGCCTGGTAGTTACCAAGGTGCGCTTGAAGTTTCAATCCGTCTGGATTGGAGCTTTGAAAACGCTTGAGTCTGGGAGTGGGGGCCAAGTAGAGAGTCGATGCGGTGGGCTGCGGAAGCAGTTTGCCAAGTCGAGCGGTCGACCGGGGAAGGCACTCCGGAACCGTGCTGTGCTGACAGGTGGTGCTGGGCACATAAGCCGACGAAAGGCCCGACTGGCTTTGGCCAGATGGAAGTTGTGACTTGCTTTCGGCGGTGCTGCTCAGGGATTGAGCGCACCGCTGGAAAGCGAGTTCTGTGACAGGAAGCAAACAGCGGTCAAACGAGAATCCTTCTGACGAAGAATTGTCCTTTGGCAGTTAATCAATGGTCGACAGGTGAAGTGTATTTGCAGTACGCGGATGTCGACCTGGTGGTTTTGAAAGCGGTACGCCAATGGAATTGGCGGCAGTCTAACTTGGAAGAAAGTTTGACTGCCAGATTCAGCAAGAATTAGTCCGCAAATAATCGGCGCATTCGCCTTGGCTTTTTCCCACACGAGTATGGCGTGTTGTGGGGCGATTGGGCAATCAGGTTTTTTTTGAATGAGCCAAGAGGTTTTGGCTTTAGGTTTTGATGGCGTTTGGACGGCAAGGATGTCGCCAAGAGCCAAATTGCCAGAAAGGATTTAGGAGTTTATGGCCTTTGGGAAGTGAGCCAAAAAATCACTTCCCATTTTTTGATTGGGAGAGCGTATGCAGTACCGGTACGAAACAACATCGCCGCAAGGCTTTGTGCAAATTCTGGCAAGCAATTACTTGCCGCATGGTTATTGGTTTTATGTGACGGGTAGGGTTCCGCAAGGAAAGGGAGCCGAATCCGTCGACCAGAAGATACTGGCAAAATACAACATCGAACTTTCCAGGCAACAGCGATCACGACGTAAGCAAAACGGTTTTGCCAACCTGCATTATGTTCGTTTTGAGGGTTACTTCGTGATTGCAGCCACACACGGCAAGCACGACTTTTTTGCCGCCGAAGCCAATTCGGTAAAAGACATTCGCAAACATCCGATTCACTTTTTTGGTTACTCAATGACGGTCAAGCGTGGTGGGTTCTTAAAACGAGTCGGGGATGATGAACCGGCCACACCTGATGGTCGCCACCGAGTTCGGGTTAGTATTGGTCGTGAGGCGTTTGCCAACCTCTCTGGCCACCTGTTGGAACTTGCGGCTCACCGCACCGCCGACAAGTTGCGGTGGGAGTTCTGGAACATCCCCTATGAACCCTACGCACCTGTTCGAAAGCAACTGCTGACTCTCCTTCGTCGGGTCAATCAAGTTCGGGGCGCAATGGGTTACGAGCAACTTCCAACCGATGTCATTCGCTATCGGCGAAATATTGTGAAGCCCTTTGAAGTTGGTTCAAGTCAGAAAAAATCAATCGCAGCATAAAAGCTATTTGACGGCAATGATTTTAGGTAACCGTTCACGCCTCGATCAGCCGTTGGGTGTTAGTCCCATTTTTTTGGGGGAGGGGACAACACTGGAACTGCGGCTATTGCCATCTGGCTGATAACCGATGCGATAAAAAAATCAGGGAATAATCAGCTCCAATTTATTGAACCGATTGGCTGGGTAAATTGATGCCAAATTTTTCTATCGAATCGCAGCCAAAAAAGAATTGGCCCGGCCAACGCCGAGCCAACATTTTGCCGGTTGGGCAAAACTATAGGGAAACCACCGAAGATCCGTTGGCATCAGCGGACTGCTTTTGACTAGCGATCCATTCTGAAGCTTCGTTTACGACTTCCTGCAACTGTGGCAGGTTGGTGTCGAAGAAGTTCTTTGAGTATCCGGTTTTATCCGAACTCATCGACTTCCAGCTACGGCTCAGGCTGTAGTCAAAGTAGGCAAATCCGCTTGGACTCTGTCGTTTCCAAATGGATGCTGCAACAGCCCCACGGCGGACGACAAAGACTGGGTCCATTCCTTCTCCCTCAACCACTTTCTTTTTTTTCGTTTCATTTTGTTCGCTCATATATTCCTCCTTAAAAAAAATCGAACAGCCCAGTTTGCCAGATTGTGGAATCCTACTCAAATCTCTGGTATTCTGGAGAACTAAATAGCTGGACTAACCCAGCCTAATCGCGTAACGTCGCTAGAGTTCAGGAAGAACTTGGGCCGGTTATTTCAGGAGGACTTTGGGCAACACTGCGGAATCGCAAGGGAAACTGAAACTGATGGATGTCTTTAGGCTACACAGCCAAATGCTCGGCGACTACGCGGCCTACACCAAAAGTTTCATTCGGATTGCTGATGAGCGAATTCGATCGGAAGTTGATCGCGAAATCAGAGATGGTTTGCTTTGGCCTGATCCGTTGTTGCAATTAAATCCATCGTTTGATGCAGGCAGTTCGATTGATGCTCTTGTAACAGAAGGACTACTTCACGAAGACTGCGCCAAAATTTTTCGGATCAAGGCGAGCCAGAACGACTTTGGCAGACCGCTGCGACTTCATAAGCATCAAGAGCAAGCGATCCGAATTGCAGCCAAGAATGAACCCTATGTTTTGACCACTGGTACCGGCTCCGGCAAGAGCATGGCCTACATCGTTCCGGCTGTCGACTACATCTTACGAACCGGCACCGGACAAGGCATCAAAGCCATTGTCGTATACCCAATGAACGCCTTGGCTAACAGCCAAAGAGAAGAACTCGATAAATTTTTAAATCGCGGATCTGATGGCGAAAAGTCTGCCGTTTCATTTGGCCGCTATACGGGGCAGGAAGGGGAACAAGAACGGGAAGCCCTTTTGAACAATCCGCCAGACATACTTCTAACCAACTATGTGATGTTGGAGTTAATTCTTACCCGTATTCGTGAAGGAAAATTAGTCGAACACGCGGGTAAGCTTCGGTTTCTCGTTTTTGATGAGTTGCATACCTATCGAGGCCGACAGGGTGCCGATGTTGCCATGCTTATACGACGTTGTCGGGAAGCATTTCAAAGTAAGGCAATGCGGTGCGTTGGGACCTCTGCAACGATGGCGTCAGCAGGATCAACAACCGAGCAATCGCGAATCGTAGCCGAAGTTGCCTCAAAGATTTTCGGCGAAGATGTTCCCTCATCCAATGTAATTGGCGAATCCCTTCGACGGGCCACTGCCGAATTTGATTTTGCATCACCACAAGTGATTGAACAAATCACCCATTCGATTGGATCTACGGAAGAACTTACCAGCGATTATCAAGAGTTTTGTAAGTTGCCACTGGCTTCGTGGATTGAAGACACATTTGGATTGCGGCGGGAAGAATTGACCAATCGCCTACTTCGCCAAATTCCTCAACCCCTTCGCGGAGAACAAGGTGCTGCGGAACGACTTGCCAAAATCACTGGCAAGAGTCAGCCAGAATGTGAAACTGCAATTCAGCAGACTTTGTATGCCGGAAGCCGCTGTAAGAATTTGGACACTTCATTTCCGGTGTTTGCCTTTCGACTCCATCAGTTCATTAGCCGTGGCGATACTGTCTGGGCGTCATTGGAAGCTGAAAGCGATCGAGTCATTACACTAAAAGGGCAGCAATTTGTACCTGGCGATCGCAACAAGATTCTTTTACCGCTCGTGTTTTGTCGCCATTGTGGTCAAGAGTATTACAGGATTGACCGTCCGGCCCATGGAAACGAGGGTTCAATTGTACCTCGTGAGGGATTTAGAATTTCTGCCGATGACGATGTAGATTCGGGTTACTTGTATTACTCGGAAAAAAGTCCGTGGACGGGTGAACAAGACGATATTTTGCAGCGGGTGCCTGAAGACTGGATTGAAACTCACCGTGGCGAACAAAGAGTCAAACGAAAACAGGATCTGCCGGAAATCATTCAATTGGGAACAAATGGAATGCCTGACCCAAACGGGATTCAAGTGGCATTCGTAAAAGCGCCCTTTCGATTCTGTTTAAATCCTGCTTGCGGCGTGTCGCACAATGCTCGTCAACGATCGGACGCATCAAAGCTCTCAACCATTGGCGTTGACGGCCGAAGCACGGCAACAACTGTATTGGCGCTGTCCACAATTTTGCAGCTTCGGGTGGACGATAGCCTTGACCCAGCGGCTAGAAAGCTCTTGAGCTTTACCGACAATCGACAAGATGCTTCTCTTCAGGCTGGACATTTCAATGACTTTGTCGAAGTGGGTCTAATCCGTTCGGCACTGTATAGAGCCATGGTTGGAAAAGGGGACGAAGGGCTGCGATACGATGAGTTGGTGCATCACGTTGAGAAAGCTCTGAACCTGCCACTGAATTTTTATTCAAACATCCCGGATTTGAAGGGGGCGGCGGCTATCGACGAAACCCGTCGTGCCTTGCGTTCAGTATTATCGTATTTCATCTATCGGGATTTGGAACGCGGGTGGCGAGTTACATCGCCCAACCTTGAACAATGTGGACTGCTGGAGTTTGATTACTTGGGGCTTACTGATCTCGCAAACGATCAGGAGTTTTGGGACCAGCAACTTGTTCACGCAGCACTTTCAACGGCAACTCCAGACCAACGACGAATTGTCATTCGGGTTCTTATCGATCATTTGCGGCGCAGCCTGACGGTCAAGGAAGATTCCTTGAACTCGAACTATCAAGACCGCATCAGCGAGCAAACCCGTCAACGCCTTTGCGATCCGTGGATTTTGGAAGACGTGCGAGACATGGTTCAATCAGGAATCGCTTGGCCACGCGCGAAACTGGATTTTGACCGTGCCGAAGATTTAAGTATTTCTCCACGCAGTAATTTTGGATTATACCTTCGTCGACGTGGCGTGCTGGCCGATCTGGGACACCCGATAACGTTAGATGACACGGGCACAATTATTCTAGATTTGTTCAAATGCCTAAAACTGTATGGCCTGATCGAGGAGGTTCGCTCGCCTCCAAAAGGGAGCTTGATTCCCGGCTACCAAATTCCGGCTTCGGTAATAATCTGGAAACCGGGAGACGGTTCACGCCCAATGATTGATCCGTTAAGGACGATCCAAGCCCGTGAAGTCAGTCCGGAAGGGAACAAGTATTTCGTTGAATTCTATAAACGGTTTGCTGACCTTGGGGCAGGTTTGGAAGGTCGGGAGCATACGGCCCAAGTTCAATCAGATATACGTATCTCACGCGAACAGGAATTTCGGGAAGGGACGCTGCCAATTCTTTTTTGTTCGCCGACCATGGAATTAGGTGTTGATATTTCGCAATTAAACGTGGTTAACATGCGAAACGTTCCACCAACACCAGCCAACTATGCGCAACGAAGTGGACGTGCTGGCCGAAGCGGTCAACCGGCACTGGTCTACACGTACTGCTCCGGCTTTAGTCCCCACGATCAATACTATTTCAAGCAACCCCAACGAATGGTGGCCGGTGTGGTTACGGCACCAAGATTGGATTTACTAAACCGTGATTTACTGGAAGCCCACGTGCATGCGCTTTGGCTTTCTGAAGCCAAGCTCAATCTTGGAACCACACTTTCAGAAATTCTCGTTGTGACGGAAGACGATTTGGTCCTGCCACTAAATAAAAATGTTCAGGAAAAACTGGCGGAAGCTCGTCCCAAGTTAAACGCATTGCAACGCGCAAAGCGGCTTTTGCAAAGTGTAGGGCCAGAATTACAGCAAACATCTTGGTATCGTGAAGACTGGTTGGAAGATGTGATGAATCGACTTCCCCAGAAGTTTGATGAAGCCTGTAACCGATGGCGCAGCCTCTATCGCGCCGCTGTTCAACAACGGTTATTGCAAAACAAAATTATTGGTGACCATTCCAGACTTCAAATTGACCGCGATCGCGCAAAGCGACTACGTGCTCAAGCGGAATCGCAGATTGCTTTGCTCACCAATCCGCAAAATTCTCTTGAAGGGGACTTTTACAGTTATCGTTATTTTGCCAGTGAAGGATTCTTGCCCGGCTACAATTTCCCACGATTGCCTCTTTCTGCGTTTATTCCCGGTCGACGTGGTGGGCGCGGAAAAGATGAGTACCTTTCACGGCCAAGATTTCTGGCGATTGCCGAGTTTGGTCCCCGCGCGATGGTCTATCACGAAGGAACTCGCTATCGAATTCACAAAGTAAATCTGGCCTTTGATGAAGACACGCAAGAGTTGACCGAGTCGTTGATGAAAGTCTGTTCAAAATGCGGCTATGGTCACGTTATTCAAGATCGGCCAATAGATAATTGCGAAAGCTGCGGAAACGTCCTCTCGCCAACGGATGAAATCCGTCAAATGGTCCGCTTGCAAAACGTAACTGCCAAGTCGGCTGACCGGATCACGTCAGATGAAGAAGAACGGCAACGCATTGGATACGAATTAAGGAGTACCTATCGCTTCTCTACTTCAAAGGGTGAGCCCGATTGTCGCAAGGCAGAAGTTTCCGTTGGCGATCAGAAAGTCGCCACAATCTGTTACGGTGATGCCGCGACAATCTGGCGAATCAATGTCGGTTGGAAACAGCGACGCGTCGAACAGGAATTTGGCTTTTTGTTAGACATTGAACGGGGATATTGGGCGACCAACAAAGCCAGCAGCGACAACGATCAAGATGATCCGATGTCAGCTAGGGTCAAACGGGTTGTACCGTTTGTGCAAGACAGTCGAAACGTCCTGACCTTTGAATTGGAAGGAACCCAAGACATCAAAGTCATGGCCACGTTACAAGCAGCTCTAAAGAACTCGATTCAGCAGCTTTATCAACTTGAACCAAACGAACTGGCAGTTGAAGCACTCCCAAGCTTTGACGAGCGACGAATTCTCTTTTTTTACGAGGCATCGGAAGGGGGAGCGGGAGTATTGCGGCAAATTGCCGAAATGCCAGACGCCTTGGCTGCTGTTGCCAAACGGGCAATTGAAATTTGCCATTTTGATTTGGAGACTGGTGCTGACCTTGGAGCGGAAATTTGTGCGGCTGCCTGTTATGACTGCCTGCTGGAATACGGCAACCAACCCGACCACCGAAACCTTGATCGCAACGCCGCCAAATCGTTACTCGAAACGCTGGCCCGTTCAAAAACGCTGATTTCTGGTTCTCGAAAAACGCGAGTCGATCATTTCGATGAACTGGTTCGGCAATGTGATTCGGGGCTTGAACGCCGTTGGTTACAAATGGTCCACGATTGGCAAATGAGATTGCCCAGTAATGCCCAATTGTTGATCTCGGCTTGCTCAACCCGCCCAGACTTTTATTACGCTGATGCGAGTACAGCCGTGTACATTGATGGCCCCGTCCACGACGAGCCGACACAGCAAGCCGATGATGTCCAGATCAGTAACAAATTGAAAGCCGCTGGCCACTTGGTTATTCGTTTTCACCATGCGGCTGATTGGGAAGCGATCTTTGATCAGTACTCCGAGATTTTTGGCGAGAAAAGGAAAAACTAGATGGCAGTCGGGTTTCAACCGGGGGTTTTGGTCAAAGCCAGAGGCAGGGAATGGGTCGTACTTCCCGAATCTTCGGATGAAGTCTTGATGGTTCGGCCGATTGGTGGTTTGGACGATGAAGTTGTTGGTATTTGCACCGCGATTGAACAGGTAACATCCGCTACTTTTTCATTTCCCAATCCTGCCCAGTTTGGGGATTTTACCTCGTGTCGATTGCTGCGAGATGCCGCAAGACTCTCAACCCGATCAGCGGCTGGCCCATTTCGTAGTTTTGGAAAGATTGCTGTTGAGCCACGCCCATACCAGCTAGTTCCTCTTTTGATGGCCATGCGACTTGATCCAATCCGCCTGTTGATCGCAGACGACGTAGGAATTGGAAAGACTGTCGAAGCCAGTTTGATTGCCAAGGAAATGTTGGAGCGCGGCGAGGTAACCCGGCTGGCAGTCCTTTGTCCACCTCATTTGGCAGAGCAATGGCAAAAGGAACTTGCCGAAAAATTCCATATTGATGCCGAACTCGTTCTCAGTTCAACCGTGCAACGATTGGAACGAGGACTTCGAGCTGGCGAATCTCTTTTTGAGCGTTATCCCCACGTCATTGTCTCAACTGATTACATTAAATCGGTTCGACACCGCGATGATTTTGTACGAGCTTGTCCTGAATTGGTGATTGTCGATGAAGCCCACACGTGTTCGTTGCACGGTCAGGTTGGCCAAGCCAGACAAGCCCGATTTGAATTGATCAAACAGGTTGCCGCCAACAAAGACCGACACTTGATATTGGTTACGGCCACACCCCACAGCGGGAATGAAGATGCGTTTCGTTCGCTGTTATCCCTGATTGATCCAAAGTTCGCAAATTTGCCACGAGATATTGATACTGAATCACGTTCAGCGTTACGGGCTGAACTAGCCCAGCATCTGGTTCAGCGGTTACGCGGCAACGTGATCGAAATGGACAAAGACTTAGGCACCCAAACCAGTTTCCCCGAACGTGAAGACGCCGAAGACAGTTACAAACTAAGTAAAGAATACAAAGCTCTGTTCATGAAAGTGCTCGACTTTGCCAGTGAGTTAGTAAATGACGAATCAGGGACCAAGCGAAACAGACGTGTCCGTTGGTGGTCAGCGTTGGCGCTTCTTCGTGCAATGGCATCCAGTCCTGCCGCCGCCGCAGCAACACTTAGAAATCGTGCCACAACGGCTACTGCCAATGACGAAAACGAAGTTGAAGCATTGGGGCAACGAGCAATTCTTGATCAGGAAGAACTGGAAATCACTGAAGTCATCGACGTAACGCCTGGCGCTGATATCGGAACCGATGAAAATGATTCTGGCAGTCAACGGCTAAAGCGACTTGCCAATGAGGCCGATGAATTAGCCGGTGAAAAAGATGAAAAACTACAAAAAGCAATCAAGCTAACCAAAGTCTTGCTGAAAGATGGTTTTAGCCCGATTATTTTTTGCCGTTTTATTGACACCGCCGAGTACGTCGCAGCACACGTGCGAAAGGCAATGCCTAAAGTCGAGGTAGCTTCGATTACGGGAAATCTTCCGGCCAAGGAACGGGTCGATCGAATTGCAGAACTGGCTACATTCCCGTCGCGAGTTCTGGTCTGTACTGACTGCTTAAGCGAAGGAATCAACCTTCAAAGCTATTTTAACTCGGTCATTCACTATGACTTATCGTGGAATCCGACTCGCCATGACCAACGGGAAGGTCGCGTTGACCGATTTGGTCAGCCTAAACCGAAAGTTCGCGTGTTAACGTATTTCGGAGTGGACAATCAGATTGACGGCGTTGTCCTTGATGTATTGCTTCGAAAACATAAACGGATCAAAAGCGATTTGGGAATTTCAGTTTCTGTTCCCGGTGGCAGCGAAGACGTGGTGAAAGCGTTATTCGAAGGAATGGAACTTCGCGGTAAGAAAGAGTCGGCCCAACTGTTCCTGCCTGGGCTGGACCCCATTCGAAACGAATTGCACGCCCAATGGGAAGATGCCCGTGACAATGAAGTCCGTTCTCGCTCTCGGTTTGCCCAACACTCAATCAAGACCGATGAAGTAAAAACGGAACTTGACGCAATTCGCGAAGCGATTGGTGCGGGACCTGCCGTACAACTATTTGTTCAAGACGTATTTCATTTGGGTGGTGTTCCACTACGGGTCAAACGAGGCGATGTGTTTGAAGCGGTCATCACAAATGAAACCAGTCGAACGATGCGAAACGCAATTGGTCACGAGAAACCGTTTCTTGGGCGCTTTGATTTGCCAGTCGAAGAGGGAGTCTTGTATCTCAGCCGTACCCATCCGATCGTAGAGGGGCTTTCGTCCTTTGTTATGGAAACGGCCTTGGATGAAGTCACGGCTGAATCGGAAAGTTCAATTGCACGTCGTTGCGGTGTTTCAAAAAGCAAAGGTGTAACTCAAAAAACGTCGCTCTTGATTATCCGACTTAGATACCACATTCATGTCCAGCGAAAAGACGGCTCCGAAGATCCCTTGCTGGCAGAAGAAGTCCGCACGCTTGCTTTTTTTGGATCCCCGGACAAACCGCAATGGTTGTCCGAGGAAGACAGCAATCCCTTGCTCGATTTGGCACCTAGCGGAAACGTACCGGGTGTACTCGTCAAACAACAACTGGAACACTTCGTTGAAAACCTTGGGTCAATGACCAGTCACTTAAACGCTTACGGCACGGCCCGTGCTGCCGAACTGGCATCAGCCCATTCTCGTATTCGCAAATCTGCAAAAATGACCGGTAAAGTTCGGGTCAAGGCGATCGACCAGATCGACATCCTTGGTTGTTTTATTTTGTTGCCTGATGGGAACGTGAACTAGGAAATCAGGCATGTCAAAACGTTCTCAACAATTCCAGACGATTCGAACCGAGGGGGCCTTGCTCCCGCCCGATATTATGCAGCTTGTTGCCTCGCTGAAAGTCGATGGTGCAAACGCAGAAAGTTACCACCTGCCACCAAGCACCAAGATTAATGAGTCAATAAGCCAGGCTTGGAACGTCCTTCGGCAACATTGGCAGTCATTTCAAACGGCTCGTCAAAAGTTATCAAAGAATGTTGGGGACGAGCTTGAAACAGGTACGTCGATCACAAACACGACTTGGCTTTTGCCGCTGTTCAAGGAGCTGGATTATGGACGGCTTGTAACTTCCAAATCACCCGTGATTGATGAACGAACGTATCCAATTGAGCGATTTTACAACAAGACACCGATTCATTTCGTCGGTTGCCAACTTCCGCTTGATCGCCGAACACGCGGTGCTCGTGGCGCAGCGACAGCAAGTCCCCATTCGATGGTACAGGAATTCCTGAACCGCAGCTCTGAGAATCTTTGGGCATTTCTCTCCAATGGACTTCAACTTCGTCTCCTGAGAGATAACGTGTCGTTGTCACGGCAAGCATTTATCGAGTTTGATCTCGAATCAATGATGGAAGGGGAAGTCTATTCAGACTTTGCCATTCTGTGGTTACTCTGCCATCAATCACGAGTCGAAGCCGACAAACCAGAAGAATGCTGGCTGGAAAAATGGAGCAAGCTCGCACGCGATCAAGGGACCAGAATTCTAAATGATCTTCGCAATGGGGTTACGATTGCCATTGAAGCTCTAGGGCAGGGATTTATTGGTCATCCTCGGAACGATGATCTGAGAGACAAACTACGGTCAGGAACTTTGTCGCGAGACGATTACTACCGCCAATTGTTGCGAATTGTTTATCGGCTGTTGTTTCTGTTTGTGGCCGAAGATCGGGAACTACTTCATCCACCCGACGCCAACGATCAATCTCGTAATCTGTACGACACTTATTATTCTTCGCGTCGCCTGCGAGACTTGGCTTTCAAAATCCGAGGTTCAAAGCATTCTGACCTCTGGCATTCCTTGGCAATTGTCTTTGATGCTTTGGGGAAAAACGAAGGATGTCTCCAATTGGGACTCCATGGGCTGGGTTCGTTTCTCTGGCGAAGTTCCAGTACACCCGATTTGTTGGGTCCGGCAACTTCCAATTCATCGCCGGTTCATATTTCAAATGAGTATCTGCTTCGGGCGATTCGAGCACTGGCATACGTTCAACAAAACAACGTCCTTCGAGTGGTTGACTATCGAAATTTGGGCACCGAAGAACTTGGTTCTGTTTACGAATCATTGCTTGAGCTGCATCCAGCAATGCACATAGAAGCCAAGACATTTGAATTGACCACTGCTGCTGGTAACGAACGAAAGATAACGGGTTCGTATTACACGCCCGATTCGTTAGTCCAATGCTTGCTCGATTCCGCACTGGAGCCTGTTGTCGAAGAACGATTGAAGGAAGTAAAGGATCTGGCCAACCGCCAATCAACAAACGGAAAAAAAGGCAAATCCGATTTGCCCGATTGGTTTCGGCAGATTTCAAACGACAAACAGGATTCGCAGTTAGGAACCGGATATTCCGCACTGGCCGAAGCAGGATTGCTAGCGCTTAAAGTCTGTGATCCCGCTTGCGGGAGCGGACATTTCCTGATCGCGGCCGCCCATCGACTTGCTCGCCATTTGGCTCGCGTTCGATCGGCTGATGGCGAACCGACACCGGATGAATATCAACATGCCCTTCGCGACGTGATTGGCCGATGTGTTTACGGCGTCGACATCAATCCAATGGCGATTGAGTTGTGCAAAGTCAGCCTGTGGATGGAAGCCATGGAGCCTGGCAAGCCACTTTCGTTTCTTGATCACCATATCAAGTGTGGCAACAGCCTTTTGGGAACGACTCCAGCACTATTGAAACAAGGAATTCCTGACGATGCGTTCAAGCCAATCGAAGGGGACGACAAGAAAGTCACGAGGGAACTCCTCGGCGACAACCGCCGCGAAAGGCGAGATCGTGCGTCCGGTCAACTCTCCATGTTCCAACCATTTTTTCAGCTCGGCAATTTGCCGTCAGTATTGGCTGGCCTGAGTGCTGCCAATGACGATACAGTTGACGATATTTCACGAATTGAAAATCGGTACGCCGAATTAGTTTTGGGTGCTGATTATCTAAATGCTCGATTGCTGGCCGATACTTGGTGTTCGGTATTTGTCTGGAAAAAGGAAGCTACCGATTTGGGCAAACTTTGCCCAACCGAACGTGAATTCCGAATGATCGAGGACAACCCACATAGCATCCTGCCCCATGTGAAATCGGAGATCCGCCGTCTATCCGATCAGTACCAGTTTTTTCACTGGCATTTGGCGTTTCCGGATGTGTTCAGGCTACCGGAGAATGGGATTGCGGCGAACGAGCAGACCGGCTGGAGCGGCGGCGTTGATGTCTTGCTTGGAAATCCGCCTTGGGAAAAACTTCAAACCGAAGAACTTCAATTTTTTTCAGCGCTGGCGCCGTATATCGCCGAACTTAAGGGCGCGAAACGAAAGGCTGCAATTAGGAAACTTCAACAGGACGACCCCAACCTGGCATCAGCATGGAAAGACCAACGCCGCATTGACGCATCAACAGTCGGATTCATTCGGCAGTCATCGTATTACCCAAAAACCGGGGTCGGGAAATTCAATACCTATGCACTCTTTGCCGAACTGAACTGGAATGTGGTTCAATGCAAAGGGCGCGTTGGATGCATAGTTCCAACGGGAATTGCGACCGACGACACTACAAAACTCTATTTTCAGTCTATCTGTGAAACTAATTCCCTTGTGTCGCTTTTTGATTTTGAAAACCGAATGCCGATTTTTCCAGGTGTTCACCGTATGTTCAAGTTTGCACTACTTACCGTTCGTGGCAAAACATCGGGTTTTGAGGCAACACCAATGAAGTTCGCATTCTTCATGCAAAATCCAACCGAACTACAAGACAAATCAAAATCGTTTGAACTCTCAAGTGCCGACATAGCACTGTTAAATCCAAATACTCGAAACTGTCCAATTTTTCGCCTGCGCCAAGATGCAGAATTGGCGAGGCATGTGTACCGTCGCATCCCGATTTTGTCACACGAAACGGACTCCTCATTAGGATCTTACTCTGTACGAGCGTGGCGCCTTATCAATACAACAGATGACAGTGAGTTCTTCGTTGGGATTGACGAGTCTCGCGAGTTAGTTCCGCTTATTGAGGCAAAGATGATCCACCAATTTGACCACCGATATGCGTCATTTCCAGTGGGAAGCGATGAGGTCGAGATTTGGGGTGAAGTTGAGAAAAATGACGGTTCACGGGAAACATCAGCACGTCATTATCTTGAACCTGATTATTTCACCAGTCGATTGCCCAATCATTTAGCGAACCAAGAATGGTTCTTGACCGTGCGAAATATTACTAACGCCTCCAACGAGCGTACCGTCATCGCCGTGGTAATTCCGCGAGCGGCGGGATGCGAAGTGACACCCTATGTAGAAACCAATCCAATCTGTGCCGTCGACACACTTTTTTTACTTGCCGGACTAAACAGCTATTCACTTGATTACATTTCACGGCAAAAAGTTGGCGGCACTCATCTCAGTTACTTCATACTTTACCAACTTCCAATGGTTCATCGTACGGAAGTTGGGGCTACACTCCTACGATTGATCAACTCCTTGGCGCTAGAACTGACGTACACGGCATGGGACTTGCGAGCGTTTGCGTTGGACTGCCGTTACGATGGGCCGCCGTTTCGTTGGATTGAAGAGCGTCGGTTTTTGATGCGGTGCGAGTTGGATGCCGCCTACTTCCATCTGTATCTGGGAACGCCAGCCGAGTGGGGCACTGACAGCCCTCAGCTTCGCGAAATGTTCCCAACCCCGCGCCACGCAGTCGACTACATCATGGAAACATTTCCCATCGTCAAGCGCAAAGACATCAAACGGACCGAAATAAAAAACGCCGCTGGCGAAGTCACCACCCCCGGCACCTACATCACCAAAGAAACAATCCTCGAAATCTACGACGAAATGGCGGAAGCGATTCAGGCCCAGCGCGGATTGGAACCAGCAATTCGAAATGAACCTGAAGTCGAAGTTTCAAAGTCATCGCATCAAACACCCGCACTAAAAGTGGCCGAACCCAAACCCCAATTCCGAGTCATCCGCCCCACCTACCAAACCCGCCTCAACCCACCCCCCGGCCCACCCACCGACTCCTCCGGCAACTTCATCCCGATGTCCAGTTGGGACAAATCCAACTGGCCTTCGCATATTCACCAACCTAAAACAACTTCTACGAACAATGACATCTGGGAACAAGGTGAGTTCATTTTGTTCTTGCGACTACTTTTGAGACGATGGGGTGTACCTGTTCGTCGTGATGTTCTTGAACTCGCACTACTTTTTTGTAGAAACGCCATGCTTCGCCGCCGAATCATTGATGGCCAGCCGGTGGCATCGCAGAAGAAAATGAGAAGGGCACCAAGTTCATGGATTCCGAATTTTGATCGAGAACTGAAGGCTCTTGTCAAAAATCAAGCAATCGAACTGAGCCTGCGAAATAGTGATCAGTTCTTTATACTTTTAGACGGCACTGAATTGGATACCAGACTTGCAACGTCATTCGCCCCTAGCGTTGACGAATCAATTGAAGCGTTCCAACGAATCAAGGACAAACGTGAACTGGACGCGATTGAAAAACCAGAAATCGAAGGTTTTGTAATGAACCATATCGAGGAATCAGAACTTGCCACGCTCGACACTTTTTGACATAGAATCCAGGCCTCCCGTGCCTGCATCCGATCGACCTGATCCAATGCTTTGGATTCGCAGATTAAGCGTGATCGACAAATTGTCGATGGATCATCGAATAGTTCGTTCTGTTCCTTTTCGTCGAGGACTGAATATCGTCAACACCAAAGTTCATCCGGGAAACAAGGAGACTTCGACTGTTGGTCATAGCGTCGGAAAGAGTCTAATGACTCGGTTGATTCGCTATTGTTTGGGAGAACAGGGTTTCGGTGATCGTATCATTAGACAGTCAATCTGTGATTTCTTGCCTCACGGTTACGTAATGGCTGAAATAGATATTGTTGGTGAAACATGGTTCATTGCTCGGCCGGTTGGGGTTGAGTCTAGCAGGATGTCTTGGGCCGCTCAGGACGGTTTATCAGCAATCGTCGACGAATCCAAGCGAATCAATTTTACCTCGTTTATCGAATACATTTACCAAGCCGTGCTTGGCTCGATGCCCACAATTCAACTTCCTCATGCAAAACGATCGGTTAGCTGGGTCGATTCCGTTGGCTGGTTGGCTCCGGATCAAGCCTGTGCTCACAAATCGCATGTTGAATGGCGACCAGGAGGAAGTAGTTCCTCAAGTCGAGGATTAAAAATCGAAGACAATCACATCGTGATTCGTACCTTGATGGATTTATTGGGTTCAGAAGATTCTGAAATGATTACCAAGCACAAAAATCTGCTTAGCCAACAGGGCAGAATGGGCCATCAAATTGAGCTTGCTGAGGCAATCAATAAAAACATGCGAGACCGTCTAAGAAATCGTCTCGCTGGTGAAATCGCTGAAATCGCAGATCTCGATGGCGAACTACTGGCTGGACGTATTCTTGAATTCGCGAGCAAACAACGCGAATCTTTGGAACGTTTGCTCCGCGAAATAGACGATCCTGTTCCGAAATGGGCGAATTCAAACAACGACTTACAGAAAAAAATCGGAGCAGCCGAACAATCCCGACAGCGTGAAATAAACGACCGCGAAGTTGCCGAAGCGCAACTAGAAATGATTCAAGACGATAGCAACGAGTTGGCGCGCAACGCAGCCATGGGAAATTGGTGTAATCTTTTTCTAACTCGCGATGAAGCGGTCAGCCGTGGTTGTCCCGGTGTTGGAGACGATGAACCCGGATTGATGGATCCGAGAAAATCACGAAAGGTCGCTGACTATAAGGCTACCATTGTTGAGTGCAGCAAAAGAATTGAGAATATTGACGCCCAGTTGGTCGAGCTGAATAAACAGGCTGAAGTGAGTAAGTGCGAACTTCAGAAAGCTCGTGAAACAGTCGCCAATCGAATCGACCCGTTGAAGGCACGAATTGACAATTACGTTCAACTGGAGCGAGAGGCGCAAACTTTCCTAACCTCATTGCAAAAAACGGCAAAGATGATCGAGGAGTGGAAAAATTTGAAGCCGGAAATTAAGTCTTCGCTAAAACTCCGTCATGATGCTGACCTTCGATACCAAAAAAACCGCGAAACACTCAGTCAACATTTTTGTTTCGCAGTGTCCGAATTAACTGGTCGTGACGTTAGTGGTTCGATCGAGATAAACGCCAACGGAATTTTCCCGCGAGTTAAAGACGACGCCCGGTCACGAGGGGAAGCACTTGGAACAACAGAGGTACTGGCCTTCGATTTGGGATGTCTTGCAGCCAGCATCGAAGGCTTGGGATTCCACCCACGTTTTATCGTCCACGACAGTCCCCGCGACGCCGATATGGAAGAACCTCTTTATCACAGACTATTCGAGTTTGTCGCAGGACTGGAAGACGCGTTCGGGAGTCGTGAACCGTCGTTTCAATACATTATTACGACGACGACAATGCCGCCTGATGAAATCGTGAAATCGAACAAGAAATTTGTCCGATTGACGCTCGACAAACGAATCAAAGATGGACTTTTGCTTTGCGAAAATTTCTAAAGAAAATGTCGACATTAGCACTCGATGAATCTTATGCAGGTGAAATGAAATAACCGGGAAAGGTCGCACAATCGACAAATCTTTCCATGCAATTCAGAATGGTTGTAAGTCTGTCGAAAAAATAGCAAGCGTTCGTAAAATCAGGAAATCTCAAACATGCCATACAAAAATCCGCCGGTTGTTGAAGCTTGGATTGCGTTCGATTTCGAACCTCATGCTGATAAAACGGAGTGGGACTACTTGCGTTCGCGTGATTTTCTTAAGGAGCATGCACCAGATTTATCGAAACGACAGATCGAGGTGCAAAATGTCGTCGAGTTGGAAAAGAGTGATACCGACGAACTGCCGACGGTGAAAGCTGAACATCGAACGGTTAACCTGATCAGAGCCTTTGATTCCGAATTCAGACGACTGTTGCAGTTAGGCAACGATCGCATGGCCTTTAATTTGCTCGAACAAGGTTCCGACTATCCTGGCTTCGGTAAATTGCTGGATGATGCGATGGGCTTCCTGGAAAAATACCGAACCTACTTTTCCCCGCGAGGTCTAAAATCGGCAACGATTCACTATGTGGACATCGTAGCCATTCCAGTTGAGAATTTGACGATCGACTTGGAAGACTATTTCAGAATCATTCGCGATCTGCCGGAATCTCCTTTCGGATTGGTCAACAGTTTTGCGTCGCTTTTTACTACAATTTGTCCATTGGACAAGGAACCAATGCACATTGAGATCCAACGCTTGCCAACAGAAGTTCAGGAACATACCATCCAAGTACGGCTGGATTGGGAAAAAAGCTGTAGAAATCTGGAATTGAATGATTCCGTTCAGATTAGGGCTGCTCTTACCGATAGCAACGCGTTCATGGTAAAATGTTTCAAGCAGAGCATTACGCCGAAAACGGAAGCACTTTTTGATTGACCGAAAATCGGTAGACGGAATTGACACCGCACCCAGCGATGCAAAAAATTGACAACAAGAGAATTATCCAGACAAAACAATCATGCCGGTAGCATTAGAACAAGTCGCCCATGTTGATCGTGATTATGCGTTCAACGAGTACCGCAACTCCGCAGGTTCACAGGATTTTGGCGGCCTTGAATTTACGTTGGCAGATTTTGAGATCGGCGGCGCGGAGTATCCGTTGCGATTTCCCTTGTTGGCACGATACTATCGCTCGATCGAAAAACTAATCGTGGACTCGGTCAGTCCGGTGTTTATCGGTTCGGGGCCTTCCACTGATGTCGCACTCACAGATTTCAAAGAACAAGTTCATTTTGCGATTCAAGACCTGATCGGGAAACGACCGTTCGAGTTTAGTGACACTGAAAAGATTAAGTGGCAACTGTTAAATGAACTGTTCGATTTGACGGTCTATCAAAACACGACACCCATCCAAGTACGCCAGTTCGGCAAAATCAAAAAGGGTCGACCGACACCGCAATCAATCGAATGGGAAACCGGCCGGATCGAGTCCGTTACAATGGATCAAGTATTATCGCCAGAATTTGTGACGTTTAAAGTTGGGCAACCGATCGAGGCAATCGTAGAGCGGGATCGAATCTCGAATGAGTTATTGAGGATTCTTTTTGTATCGCGCTGCAAGCAATTCTCGATGTCCAAAGTTGACGAAGATGGTTTGTGGAGCCGAATTGGTTCTACTGGACGTCTCCCACAAGATCCTGATTGGAAACCGTAAAAGGATCTCAAGGCATGGAGGTATATTTTCTGGACGTTGCTCAAGGAACTTGCCAGATAATCTTGATTGGCGATCGAACTGCAATTGTCATTGATGCAGGTTCTCAGAACGATCAAATTCCATTGCAGTTCCTGAAACAATTCCATGTTGAAAGAATTGCAGCCCTTTTGATAACCCATAGTCACGCCGACCATATCGGCGGTGCGACAGCAATTCTGGGCGCTTATCAAGGAATGATCGACTTGATCGGATTCGTAGATGACGGTCAGTTTCGAAAGAGTACGTTTTGGTTGAGAGTTAAAGCACTACTGACCAACCAGCTGCTTACCGAAGCCCAACTTTGTCGATTGGAAGTACACCTTGATCCAAGAAAGGTTTGGGGAAATGATGAAGATTCAAATGTTCTTCGTGTTTTTTCTCCAACCGCTGCCCAAAATTTGATCGCTCAAGACCAGCACAATCAAAATGCAACCAGTGCTGTATTGATTCTGGATGTCAACAATAAGCGAATCGTGTTTGCCGCTGATTCAACAATTGAACAGTGGCGCAATATTGAAAGTAAATACGGGAAAATCATCTGCGATGTATTGGGTGTTCCGCACCATGGTGGACAGATTCATCAGAATGTTCAAGAAATAGAATGGCTCTACCAGCAAGCTGTGCAATGTGCTGTGGCAGTCGTTTCCGTAGGAACGACTAATCAACACAAACACCCACTTCCCGAAGTTATCGCAGAAATAACTCAAACAGGCGGCAAAGTTCTTTGCACCCAAATGACCAAGCAATGTTGCCATGATTTGGAAAGCGTCAGACCGGGTTTGGCCCAAACTGGCTTGTTGGGCCGTTCCAATTCTCGCAAGGAACTCACCGTTCGCAGCAAAAACAGCAAGAACGTTGCTTGCGCAGGTACGACTCGTGTCTTGATCAAAGACGACGTTCTGAAAATCGACCGAATAGACTCACATCAGCAGGCAGTTGAGCAATTGAAGAAAAATGGTGGCAATCCTATTTGCCGCCGTTAGGTATTGGTGGGTGACTCAGGATATTCGTCCTCAACTTCATGCAACGAAAAACATGAACCAAAAAACAAAACAATTTCGCGGTAGCGTACTCTTGATTGGCTCACTCTATTGGGAAAATGAAAACAACGCTGTTTCTAAATTGCAAGGTCAACTGCGTGCCAAATGGAGAACGTCTCTTGAGCTCGAAAATAAAATCGAGGTTGCCGTACCCATTCGCTATGGGCGAAAGTCCGGCTCACGATGTTCAACCTACACGATGCTATTTTCGATTTCTGCGAAACCAGGTTCAGCATTTTTGATACCCTACAAGGAATCGGTATCGAGTTTCAAAGAATTGCAAAAGCAGGCAGTCGAATTGGCTTTGGCTGAATCAATTGCAAACGTCAAAAATCCACAACGAATTTTCAATGATTGGGCAGCTGTTTGTATCAAAACGCGGCAAGGCATTGAGGGTTTCGCCGATATCCTCGCTGAATGGAAAAGAGAATTTAAACAATTCGATAGTTCAAACTACAAAATTGACGATGAGGCCCCGTGTGTCACAGCTGAAGGCGTTTTAGATTTCGACTTCGCGATACCACAAGGAATAGACTACGTTTTGGCCACCCCGGTTGTACCAAACGTAACTCGATATCCGAGTTTGGACGAAGTCCTAATAACTGCCTTGCGATCCAAGCCACAATATAGCCGCTACATCATTGAGAACATTCTTCATGGAATACGGGTTAATGGAGATGATGAAATCCATCATTTTGTTGAAGCGGTAAAAAATGCGTGTTCTTTAAACGTAGCAGTTTCAGTTGCCGGGAAACTTACCGGTGTTTCGGGTATTAGTTTGTCCAGTCACGAGAACTAAAAATCAATTTGGGATATTTTCCGAATCAAATGCCAATTACGCAGCAAAACATTGACCAAGCATTTGCCGACAAGAAGGAGTTGCTTGGTGGATTGAAGGAAGACTACTTTGGCTGGCTGTACTTGCAGGACGAGTTCGATCTGACGTCGGAACAGGCAGCGTTGCAGAATGCTTTTGGAGGTCATGACTATGGGGTGGACGCGTTTCATATTGATGTTGAGCGCCGCAATCTTTATTTGCTTCAATTCAAATGGTCGCCTTCGTACACAACATTCAAGCAGTCATATGAGCGGCTGATCGCGAACGGAATGGAAATGATTTTTGGCAATCCCAAACAAGATGCCAAATCAAACGCATTGTTGTCGCAGCTAAAGTCACGGCTGCTCAATGACATGGCATTGATCGATCGCGTTTTCATTCATTTCGTGTTTACGGGAAGCCCCGAAGACGCCGAGCGAAGCACAGCATTAGAGGCATTGCGAGAGGATCTTGAATCAAAAAAATACTTGATAGACCAGTTTTTTGAGAGACCGATGTCGCTGGTTATTGAATACCGCTCGTCAAATTCGGGGAAGTCTGGCGGGGCTGCCAAGTTACGAAAAACGTATACGTACGAAATTGAAATGGCGGATACACTGGAACGAGGTGGGCCTGATGGTGAACGGATGCATATAGGCTTTGCAAAGCTGCTGGACCTGCATCGAATGTACCGTGAAATGCGTCACCGCTTTTTTGAGCGAAACATTCGATCGAGTCTTTCGGAAGATGAGGCACCGAATCGGGCGATCAAACGTTCATTGAAGCAGATTGTCATCGACGGCAGCTCCCATCCCTCGATTTTCGCTTTCAACCATAATGGCGTAACAATACATGCGCAGAGTTTCGAGCATGTCGACGGGAGTTGGAAAATCACCGAACCACGGTTGTTAAACGGCGCCCAAACGGTGACAACTTTCGCTCGATTTCTGGAACTCAATGAAGGCAATCAGGCCCTGAAAGATCGGGGCTTGGAGCTGAATGGAATCTGTGTACCTTGTCGGATTATCACCAAGGCAAGTTCCGAGTTTGTTACTGGCGTTACCATCAATAACAATCGGCAAAATCCAGTGATGCCGTGGAATCTTCGCGCAAACGATCTGATTCAGTGTCAACTGGCGGACAAATTCAAGGATGACCTTGAGGTATTTTACGAGCGGCAGGAAAACATGTTTGCCTCATTGACCGACGCTGACATGGAAGAGCTTGAAGTAAGCGTGGTCCATCGCCGCCCGATTGAACTCCTGAGGTTAACAAAAACTTTTTTGGCGACCGACGGATTGATCGACAAGGTGTCAAACATGCGAGAAGCGTTCGAAAACGACAACGTCTATGAGGACATTTTCAACGAGAAACGTCTGAAGTTCGATTCCCGAAAAATCTTGCTTTGTTACAAGGCTCAGTTTCGGCTAAACCGTTTGGCGCAATCAATTATGGAAAAAGGAGCAAACCGCTACGCATTTTTGAATCGGGCAAGAAATCTGTTGTGGGCTTTGCTTTGCCAGGGGATTCTCAATGACGAAAATCTGGAAGGGTACTGCGAAGTGTATGGCCATGGACTCGTGATCGAAGCGAACTACGGAGAGTGGCTAACGAGTTTGGCAACGACTCGGGTACGATATCTGATCGGCGATTTGATCAAACAGGAACCTTACGCAACAAATGTCCGGGAAGAAAATTATGGCTTCCTCAGAACCCAAGTAGTCTTCAAAAAATGTATGGACATCGCCCATCATCGCTGGGGCTGGGTTCATCGAAAGATGAAGTAAAGGTTACGAGTTTGGTGGTCAATCCGAGGCATTTTTGATGGCTCTTTTGTCAAGCGACACCTTGCCGCCGGGGAAATTAAGTTCAATATTTGAAGCCGACTGTTGCAGTGCTTTTACGATCGCATCGCTTGCGGTCATTGAGTGGTTCTCTGATTTGGCAATTGGCGATGAGCCAAAAAGATTCGCCGAAAGTCGGTCAGCTAGTTGAGCCGGTAGCTCGTCTCCTTTAGCTGCTCGCCATTCCAATGCCATTTCGACTACCCAACTTGCTCGATCGATATCCAATTCCAATTGCTTTAATTTAAATTCTTCCTCGGCATGTTGCTGAGCCCAAGTGTTGAGCCAACGTAAGAAAAAACCGGAGGTCACTATAAATGCAATCGTAAATACGATTTGACGTCCAAATGTCCAAGGATTGAACGAGCCAGCAGTAGTCTCATTATAAAGCAAGTAACCAGCGGGAATGCCGAACAAAATCAAAAGAAGAACGTATCCCCAAAAAACAAATCTTCGACGGTTATGGGTATCTCGGCTCAGTGCAAACGAACTCTGTCGTGCAGTAAGGATTTCCTTTAGGTTCTTACGGAGTTCACGACGCACATGTGTGCTCGATCGATCGTCTAAATCTTGCCGTTGCGTTGATAATTCAGATTCTCGCGCAGCGAATTCTGCATGACGATCAGCGTAAAGTTGTTCCAAATCGTCCTGTCTCTTTTGATAGCTTGTTTGAAGTGACTCTTCGCGACTATTGAATTCTGCGTCGAGCGCCGTTCGCTGCTTCATGAAATCATGAAGCATGGTTGAGTGCATCGTTTCCAGTCGAGTCAGGGCCTCTTGTCTAGCGACAAGATTGCTAGTTGCTTGCTCTCCTAAAAGTCCCTGAAGGCTGTTGATGCTAAACGACGAAATGATCTTTTGAATTTCTGCAATTAATAGAGCAGTCAACGTCATTGTCGCAGGATCAGCCTGTTGATCCAAATTGATTGAAAGCCGATCTTCCATTCCATTAAGTTTTCCGTTGGCAAAATCATCGCTTCGGTGAAACTGAATCGAACGTTGAGAATTACCTGTTAGCAAAGTCAGAGATCTTAGTGCCTTGCCCTCAGCGGACAAGAGTTTCTGGAACGGCTCATGGCTGATCGCTTCGTCAATTGAAGAAGGGACATCAATCTTTGCATTAGAAAAAACGGACTGCACCGAAAAAGCGGAAAAACCCAATTGTTTCGCAGATTCAAGTTTGGAGATCGCCAATAATGCCTCAAAATAGTCCCGATCGGTACCTTTGATTATTGGGATTGAAACAGAATTACTCACCATGACTCCAAGCAAAAATTAGTACAAGGCATTGTCAAGAATCTATCACGCTCCATGCACCATGACAATTGTCGAACTGTCGCGGAAAAGGAATCACGTTTTTGCCAGTCAAAGTTCGAATCATTGGGACATCAAGGATCTAAAGTTCGATGTTGGTGCGGAAATCGTCGAAGTAACAATTTTCTGTAAACGCTCAAAAACCTTTTTCGCGTGGGATGTCTTGCAGAGGTGAAATCATGGGCTTCTTATCTATCAGGACTCGTCCGTATCTTCACCCTCGTCGTAAATATCGAAATCAATCCCATGCGCGTAATGTTCCCACGGAAGATGACGATCCGATGTTTTGCCACATTGCCGCACATTGATTTGGCCACCACATTCGGGACAACGATACATTTCTTTCAGTGGGATTTTGCCCGATTGAACACGGCGGAACAGTTGGAATAGTCGCTCATCGGCAATGGCGTCGAATTGATTTTCACAAAAATAGCAAGCGAAATATGGGTTGTTCTCTGCTTCGGAAAGTGGCCCAAGAAAATGACTTGCGGCAGTAAGAAACAAAAGTTGACCGTCCGTCGAGTCCATTGAAAATCCAATATCAATTATTTGTTCTTTAATAAATTCCAATACTGAATGAGGCGGAGAAAAGTCTTCCAACTCACCCAAAATCGTTCGATCGACAACACAGTCTAAGGGCGTTTCGGCTTCGGATTGCCAGCCAACTAAATCTGAGTCTTCGAGCATTTCATCACCGTATTCAAACGAATCACTCGATTCGTCGTCGAACTCGTCAATGGACTCATCACGTTGGCTGTTCACAATTGGATTCCTGATTTTTCGAATGGTTGGGGTTTTGTGATCATGTTTTGGACATAGTATGATGGACAGGATTAACCAATGCCACCTGTCTTAATGGCCCAAACGTTGTCGATGGAGCCGCCAACTTCAAGTCAAGAAACGTGGTCGGTGGCAAGAAAGCTCTTGCTTCCAATGGAGTCTCGGATTGACGAATCGCAAAGGCATTTAAAGCAATGTCATTAATTTGGTGGACACAAAACGAGGGTTTATCCCTCTTCGAACTCCCCAGACCAACATTCAGCAATTTGCACCCAATCGACATCTTGCCAGCAAGATCCTTTGTCGGCTCGGTCTACCAAGTCAGGAGTAGTCCTCCGGCCCAAACAATCTTCTGCGATCTCTTCGGCAAGTCGTGCATCAATGCGGCCACGGAATTGCTTAACCCAAGCTATTTTCTTGTTGTAACTTGGCACGTCATTGTCGATCCACAACACCACATTCCATGTGGCGTAGTTTGTCCAGCCGTTATAGTCACTCGTCATCATTGAGCATTGATTTCGCCAGTGCGTATTCTTTGGATAAATCGATCCCAACGCCTTGACCTGGAATCAGTCGTTGGCTTGCCACGTACATATAGGACACGATTTTCAAGCCTGAAAAATCCCCCTCCAGCGTTTCCAAGGAATGTCGCTTTGTCGGGTCATTGATATCAAGTCCGTTATTGCCTTTGTTTGCAAGCTCCAGCAGGATCGGACCAAGTTCCTGATTGGACAGTTTATCGAATTTTTTGAGCGCATCCAGACAATACTCCATCACGTCCGGACGGACTCCGGATACGCCTCGATTTCTCAAAGTCTGCTCAGCCATTTTGTTTAGCTCCGTTCGGGCTGCGTCAGCCATACTTGTGTCGGGAGCAAGTTCGATGACTTTTTTATAGGCTTGGGTTGCAGTTTTCAATTCGTTTAATTGGACAGCCGCTTCAGCAACACCAAACCAAATACCCGGCTCGTTGGGCGCAAGCCGTGCAGCCTGATTCAACGCAGCAAAGGCTTCGTTGAATCGCTCGGTTCGCATCAAAGCAGCACCGAGATTTCGATGTGCGTATTCGTTACTGGGGTCAATCCTGATGGCCTGTTCCAAAGCAACAATTCCTTTGGCTGTTTCGCCTTGGCGGATTAAAGCTACGGCCAGTGAAATATGCGCATCAGCTTTGTCAGGCGAGAGTTTCACCAGTCGAGATAAATAACCGATGGCTTCATCGAGTTGTCCAAGATCACTCAATGCCATTCCCAAGTTAAACAGCACGACTTGTTCATCGGGTCGCTTCGCCAAAATGCCTTTCAGCAGGGGAACCGCCGACTGGTGCATTCCTTTACGAAGGAGGTTTACACATCCGGTAACCAAATCGACTTCACTGTTGGAGTCCCATTCGATTTCGACAAATTCCGAATTGACCACAATTCGTGCTTTAATCCCCAACGCCAACATTTCGTCGGTCAATTGTTTACTAACAGCCAGCCCGAATTCTTCCGAGTTCGGGTCCCGTTGCCCCTCGGGAAGCTGTGCAGAATCGTAGCTCTGCAATGGCATTACGAATTTAAAAAGCAGGTTGTCCATGGTACGAATGAAAAATGCGGTATTGGTTGGTTAAGAGAACGATTATATCAAGTTGCGACGATAGGCTGTATCAGTGTTTAGCAACCTGCTTCTTTGAGTGAGCAATCGTCGCGATTTTCGCCAGTAAATACGGCACCCATCCATTTAGCCAAAGGGTAAAACAACCAACAACCATTTAAAATATCTGATAGCCATCAAATCCTGATCCGCTCGACTTCATCGAGCGTAATCTCGTCGCTGGTTCGGTCATACAGTTTTGTCGTGCGGGGAGATTCGTGGGCGGCAATAGCTTGGGCGTTTTCGATAGTGCCGCCGTTTACAAGATATGCAGTGATGCCCGTTGCCCGAAATGTGTGGCAGCCGATTCTGGTTGATAAATCAATTCTCGCAGCCCGACGGCGGATCATGCGAAACGCATCATGGCGAGAAAGTTGCCGATCAGTGATTTGGCTTGAGCTGCTCAAATCGCAATCGTTTTCTTAATAACTTATTGGCACAATCATAGTTCCGATGACGTCGGTGACACATCGAGACAATGTATGAGAACTCTGATGGGCGTCACGATAAATTTCATTCCAGGTTGGCCCCATTGGGCTTAAATCGTTTCCAAACACTAAATGAAAAAATTCTTGCCTATCACGAACCGGGACCCCATTTCCATCGCTGGTATAGGCACGCAGATTGTCCTCATCATCATCGAGTAGGCCCCATGCTATGACTCGCGTAAGTTCCCACCGCCCAAGACAGTAGGTAAGTTCAAACCAATCACCAACGACAGTTTTTAAAATTAACATTTTAATTAACTTTTGATTCCAAGTTGACGACCACATTTACTCAAATCAGCCAGATAAGGCGAAAGATTCCGGTTTTAGGCATTTGCGCAATCCTGCATTTTTACCATGAATAATCATCGGAAACAATGAGATCAGATCCTGATCCGCTCGACTTCATCGAGCGTAATCTCGTCGCTGGTTCGGTCATATAGTTTCGTCGTGCGGGGTGATTCATGCGCTGCAATAGCTTGGGCGTTTTCGATAGTGCCTCCGTTTTCAAGATATGCAGTGATGCCCGTCGCGCGGAATGTGTGGCAGCCGATTCTGGTTGATAAACCAATTCTCGCAGCACGACGGCGGATCATTCGAAACGCATCATGGCGGGAAAGTTGCCGATCGCTTATTTGGCCGGACTTCCCCAAAGCAGAGCGGAAGAGGGGAGAGTCCAATTGCTCGGCAATACGAGCCGCCAAAGTGTACGCGTCTAAATATTCAACGACTGTGTGGTGGGCAGGAACTTCGTGATCTTTTCCCCCTTTTTCATGAAGCCGCAATGTATGTCGTTTGCCAATCTGAAAGTAGTCATCGACTTTCATTCCAACCACAGCACTGATTCGGGCAAAAGAATAAATCATAACGCCAATCAACGCCCGATCGCGAAGTCCAACAACTGTGGAAACATCAATACTGTCTAGCAATTGACGCGCTTCGGCGGCAGTCAAAACAGGTGTCTTGCCATGTTTGACAACATACTTGGGGCCGCGAACCGATGCGGCTGGATTCATCGGGACAACTTGGCCAACAACCAGCCAATTAAAACACATTCGAATCGCTGCAAGATGCTGTTTCACGGTGGGCTTGGAATAAATCGTTCCCAGATATTCAATATAACCCGCCACAATCATCGGTTCGATTTCTGAAAGCGCAACTTTGTGATCATCGCACCAAGCAAAAAAATCATCGAGTGCCCGATGATAAGCAATGCGAGTGTTCTTGTTCCGAATGTTGGCGGTGAAAAATTCAAAGTATCGTTTGACGGCTTGAGCGCCAGCCACGCGCACTAGCGATGGAGCTTTTGCCATCAGCCTTTGTGAAACAGGGTTTTGCCTAACCGGAACTTGAACCACGAGCCTCCATCAATCGTGAACCATAACGTCCTTTATGTGCCATGAAAACCGGGGTTTGGCAAGACATTTTCTTGTCGAAGTAAGCCCAGCGAGTAGCTAGGCTTAAATGTCTAACTTGACAAATACGTCAAGTTGTGCTAAATTGAAATTGGAGACAAACGGATGATTCCCGACTTTGACGAAAATGGATTGCTACCGCCAGAAGACTTTGAGCTGACATTGAGTCAACTCAAGGATTCAGTTTTGGTTGCCGGTTCGAAAGCGCTACCGAATTGGGATGCCGCTTGGCGGTTGAAGTTGGTTGAGAATCTTTCGGTCATGTGTCGACAACTCTGGCAAGTTGGCGTTCAAGACATTTTTATCGACGGCTCGTTTGTCGAGGACAAGGATCATCCAAACGATATTGACGGCTATTTCGTTTGCGATTTTAGGCGGTTCGCAAGCGGTGATTTGGAAAGGGACTTGAACCTTTTGGATTCGAACAAAATTTGGACTTGGGACCCGAGTTCCCGCCGTCCTTTTCGAGGCTATCCAAAGCGTCAATTGCCAATGTGGCATGTGTATCGCGTCGAATTGTATCCGCACTTTGGGCAGCTATCGGGTATCAAAGATAAATTTGGGTACGAGTTGGAGTTTCCATCTGCATTCCGGCAATCCCGCCGCGATGGGAAACCCAAAGGAATCGTGCGCATTGGAGGTGAATGATGATCAGAAGTGAAAATGAATATCAGCAAGCGGTACTGCGGTTGAAGGACGAGTCACAACGTATTAAGGACCAACAAAAGCAGTTAAACGGAATGGATTTGTCCAAAGAAGAAATCAAGCGAGTGCTTGATCCAGTTCGTTCATTTCACGAACAACTGAAAGAAGAAGTTTCCAGCTACGAAAAACTGAAACGCGGCGAATTTGACGAAGTTCGTAACTTTGACGGAATTGGACGTTTGTTGGTTGCCTTGCGGATTGCGCAAGGCCTTTCGCAACGTGAGCTGGCCGAACGATTGGAAATCCACGAATCGCAAGTATCGCGTGACGAACGAAACGAATACCACGGCGTGTCGGTTGAACGAATCAAACGGATACTGGACGCATTGGGAGCCGAGATTCGGACTTCCGTGGTGACGTTTGGCAATTCAACATTTAGCACGCGAGAATCAGTTCCGTCGTAATTCAGATTTACGAGGGCTTTTCCCGTTCGCGGACCACGGATTCGATTGCCTCGTCAATTGAAAATTCGAGCTCCTCGTCCGACACTTCCTGTGCTGCAATGTTTTGACGAGCTTTGTCGAGAATGAGTTCGATTTCAACTTTGGCTTTTGCTTTTTGATCCGCTGAAGGTGAAACACCGACTTCTGCAATCGGATACATCCCAAGTCGGGTGACCAATCCGCCAACGCTGATGGAGGGACATTTGTCTTCTTCCTCGGCAACTCGTCGAAGCCAAGCTTCATCGCGAATTGTTTTGGGTCGTTTTGGGTCAGTCATTTGGAATTACCGAGTAAATAACTTTCGTCGAACGCCTCGACTAAGCGTCTAAGGCTAAGGGCACGTTCACTTCATCCACTGTTTAAGGATACACGAAAAATGCCAATTGATTCAACTGACCAAAATAATCGCGAATACAGGTCATCATCGGGGCGAATTTTGCAAGTTCATTGTCCATTCCCTCACTGAGAGTGCGCAAAAAAAACCGTCTGGTCCCAAGAAATGGAACCAGACGGTCAAAGGAACGACTACTTTACTTGGAATCAGAATTCATTGGTTGCAAAGCCAAAGCATCCTGTTGCAACTTTGACGGAGTCTGTCCGAGCATTTCAGACATCTTCCCCCACAGCTCTTTGATTTGTATTGGCGAAGTGGCCAGCCAAACCGTATCCAGCAGGTTTTCCTGCTCGCTTTCCAGCGCCGAGATTTGTTGTCCTAACGGATCGATTTTCATTAACTCGTCAACACAATCGCGCTTTAATTCTTGGAGTTTCATGTCGACATCTATTTTTAGGCTGTAGGTAAACCCCTCGCCTACTTCATCGGGGCAAATACGATTTCCGATTCCTAGGTAGACAGCGTGTTCATTGCTTTCGAGCTGCTTCATTTGCGCATCGTGTTGGCGTTTGTAGAGCTTCCGCTGGTTCCTAATTTGATCGAGCGTCATCATGAGTTCTGACAACCCCAATTGAGCCAGTGACTTGTCACGTGCCAACTCATCTATTCGTTTTCGAAAGCCAGGATCGTTCTTGGCAATTATTTCCTCAACACGACGTTTGATGCGGTTGGCAATGCGATCCTTCCAATGTTGTTTCTCTGTAACAGTTATTCCCATATTCCTCCATGTTTGTTTGACTCGTTCCCGACAATAAACAAGCCGTCCAATGATTTGTGACGCCTGCCGGTTGCGTCGCTGACAACCAGCACGGCAAGTCAACGTGGAGCCTTTCGGGTACTCACGAAAGCAGCAGCCGCTTTCGATCGATTGATAATCGGCGGCGGACGTTGACGCCGTGCTACAATCAGACAACTAGCAACGAGAAGATTATTTACCAATTTGGTTTTGAAAACATTCGCCAACAGTCACTCAGCGGATGAACCGCCTCTGGGCTTGGGACCATTGGAGCCCTGCTATTGGCGAATGGCAGTTGATTCATCCAAAAACTGCCGACCATTTTCAATCTGCCGGTCAGTTAAATGAGGTCCAGTTGATTTTTTCCGAAACAACATGATGAATTTAATCGCGCCCCAACCATGCCGACCAAGCACTAACAACTTGTTCATGTAACTCTGCCAATTCGGGAGTCGCCTCCATTGTGTCCAAGATACTGCCTGTCAAATTCAGATCTTTGATTCCGCATTCACACATAAAACAATGAAAAAAAGTAGCGGCGTTATGGAGAGCCCCTATTGCGGCATAAAATTCGTCATCGATCGGCACATCCAGTTGTGGAATTTTGGGCAAGTCTGGCATTGATTTCTCGTTTTGTCGAAAGAAAGTTGTGTATTTCCCGGCAATAATGCAATTAAGCTTGAAGGTGGGAACCGCGCCCAGTTGCTTTTATTGTTGCAGATTTCACTTTGAGGTGAAGTCAAATGAACGGTACAAAACAGTGCTTGCAACATTTTGGCAATTCTTCGCCAACAGTTCACGCGGCGGATGAGCCGCCTTGGGGCTTGGGACCAATGGAGCCTTGCTATTGGCGAATGGCAGCCATGTGAGACTGCGACTTAAAAAAGAGTGTTTTCTTTAAGCGAGTAAAACGATTTGTCCGTCACTATTACATGGTCCAATAATGGTATGCCTAAAATGTTTCCGGCTTCACTCAGTCGCTTGGTGATATCTCGATCGGCATCACTAGGCTCGGTATTTCCTGATGGGTGATTGTGAGCGACGATCAGACTGATCGCACCGACAATGACAGCCCGTTGAAAGACTTCTCTCGGAGAAATGAGAGCATAGTTTGCCGTACCGATTGAGACAATCGAGTAGCTGGCAATCTTATGCGCGCCGTCAAGATACAAAGCAACCAGATGTTCCCTGCTGTTATCAAGCAGTACCGACCGGACAAAAAATGCTACGTCCGCTGCGTCTTTGATCGGGATTGGCAGTTGATCAGTCGTCAGATACGAGATTCGAATTTCCCTGATAAAGTGGTCGTTAATTTTGTGTTTGGTTTTGGTTTGTTTGTTCATTGCTCTCCGTTTAAAGAGACCATGCGTTCGACACGACACATGGTCGTTTTGCCAATGTACCTTTTGCCGATGGCGTTTCGCAGCAACGCTCACGGCAGGTCAAGGTGGAGTCTTTCGTCGTACCCGCGAAAGCAGCAGCCGCTACGGCCCTAAGGACGAGGGCGGCGGACCTTGACGCCGTGGTAAACTCACACGTCGCCACGCAAATGAAAATTAGATTTCATCAACTTTTAGGATCGGTTGACCGGGTCCGCGAACGCGAAGAATGATGGCTTCGATGTCGTCGATAATAAAAACGGCTCGATAAGTTCGTCCTCGACGCGTCTTGAAAAGACATTGCTTGAGGTCTCGGTTCAACCGTTGTGCTTCCGGTGCGGAGCCACAAGTATCAGCATCAGTTGCAAGTCGACCCAATGCTTGTTCAAAGGCCAAGAACCAAGCTTGCGATCCTTTGGGAGAGCGAGATTGCAACCAAAAATAAATCGCGTCTACATCGAGCTCAGCGCGCGGCAGAATTGAGACTCGAAAGGTTTTTCGCATTATTCAGGAAGCAGTTTTGATTTGAACTGCCGAACAAAATCAGCGGCTGGTTTCCTTGAAACTCCTTGATCCAAATCGCGCAATGAAGCCGCAATTGCTTTTTCGTTTTGAGCCATTTCTTCTGGAGCCGGATTTTCTCGTCGCCATTCGTCGTAAAGTTCATCAATCGACAATTCGCATCCACTGGTGCTCAATCGCGATAGGGCAAATTGCCGAAATTGGTCGACTTGTTGTGTCGTATTGCTCATGGCTCATCCCGTGTAATGACAATAAATGATTTTACCACGATTCAGGGGTAAAGGGCAACGGAAAACATTTCCGAAGCGATCACGTAAGCACGATTGGCTAAACCCAACGGCGACGAAAGTTGAGGTCAAAGTGGCGTGCAAACGACAAAGACCTCAAGCAAAACCTCCTTTCAAATGCCCTGAATCAGTAACTACCAGCCTCGACTTTTGCGGCAACAATTGACCGAACAGAAAATGTCGCCGACGTACTCGTAGGCTTCATCTCCCGTACCCAGTGGAAAACCGCAAAAACAACAATCGCCGTTTTCGCGAGCATTGTTAATTCGGTATTTGGCTGGCAACGGACCTGGATCATCGCCTGTTACCGCTTCAATCCAGTCCCGCACAGCCAATGGGTCACTCAATCCGGAATTCCGAATCTGGCGAACCCTTTTTTGCGATGTACCCAATCGAAACGCGAACGATTCAATTGTCAGTTTGTGCTTTCGCATCAACCCAACCAGTTTTTGGCCAGAAAGCGAAATAGTCACTTCATCAACCTTACCAAGCGTTCGTGTAAAGCCACTCATCACTTCGACGTAAGTCTTGAGATTTGAGCGATGATGCTGAACACATTGCTGAACAAACCGGCTGCGATCAGCTCGTGGCATCTGCCGAAACGCTTCGTAGCCATTTCGGAGTTTTGAAATCACGTGCCGAACAACATCTCGACTACTTTCGCCAACATGGCAATCGCGGTCGATGATTTGTCGAATAATGGGATGCACACGTAATGATGAGACCACCACGACTTCCGCAGAATCTGTTGATTCTGAATTCACATTTCGTGGCGACTCATTGCATTCGAATTCGGCAAAACATTCGGGACAAATTCCCAAATGCGTCTGCCAATCAACGGCACACCTACCAGACTTGTCCCCTTGTTCGACTGGTTGGACAGACTCCAGCCAATCCTGAATTTTGGAAACACGCTGCCAATCAGCAGGCACAACTTGAACTCCGTCACAATCGTTTCGGTCGCAATGAATGCAGCCCAAGCGGATCGTTTCGGACATAGATCGTCCATCAAATGAAGCGACCTGATCCGTTGTTAGCGAATCAGGTCGTGGTTCATCGGCTGGATTTGGATCATTGGCTTCAGGCATGGGGCACCGCCAATCCGTGTTCAACCAGATTGCGATAGTGATCGTCGATCAGCAACGGCAAACGCCACAATGTGACTTCCACCATTCGATCGATGCCACCATTGGCACGTGGCCAATCAATCCAACGCCAGAAACGATCCGTTGTCATTCCAACCATTTCCAGCCCTTCCAGCTTGTCGGGCTTTAACTGCATGAATGGACCGCCGGAAGTACTCATGTACTCCAGCTTGATTCCATCGGGAGCTCCACGATGTGGCCCCCAAAACGTGTTGACCTGATGACGGGGAGCGACACTGATTGCTTCCCCTTCTTCAATCCAACCCGGCTTTTCGCAGACACGAAGCAGTTCGCCGTCTTTTAGACAACTCCATTCACTTTTCAAAACCACAATCAGATCACCTGGCCTTGGATCACATTTTTTCATCGCTATTCCTTTCAAGTTTATTGACGCAAGAAACGTAGCAGTCAGCAGTTTGGAAACGGCTGCCAACGAGACTCCCCAACGACGGTTGTTATGCAGCATCGGCCACCTCCTGCGAGACTTCTGCCTCCAGTTCGGTGATGATGCCAGCGGCCACCTCACGGATCAGTTCCAGTGATTGGCTCAAAACTTTCAGATCGCCATTCCAAAGCTGGATGTAATCTGAGGAACGATTGGAGCTTGGAATTCCAACTGAACGACAAACGATGTACGACACCGCTTCCGCTTCGACCTCCCGCATTGACTTGGTAGTCTGGGAACGTCGATCGCCGCGATGCAGCAACTCGTGGGCAAGTTCGTGAGCCAGAACAGCAAACGACTCGGCCTTGGACAGGTTGGACAAAATCGTAATCTTGCCACCTTCGGACACGCCGTAAGCGCCAGACAGGTGTTCCGAATAAGCCAGTTCGATGTTTTTGGCTTGGACGATTTCTTCCAGTCGAGACAAAGACTCGCCCGGATCGCCTTCCACCGTCATATCGAATTGCGGAACGTCTTGACCTTCGGTTTGACTGATGTCAAAGATATGAACGACTTTGAATCCCTTTAGATTTCGGGCTTGCCGATTTTCGGGTTCTTCGCCTTCGTTGGCTTTGTCATCTTTTTTCTTGCCGCGCATCATCAGGGGCGCCAGAATACCGATTCCTGTTTCCCCTTTTTTGACGAAGCGACCCAGTTCTTTCCAACGCTGGAAGCCAGCAACATGTGTGGCATCCGGTTTTTGAAAGGCAATCAAAATGCAATTGCCAAACGAGTAGCGGTGGAATCTGGCACAGAAGTCCAGATATTTCAGCAGTGACTCGCTTTTGCCGTTTTGCAACGCTTGGGCGAGTTCTTGCAGAGCGTCATCGCTCTTCTTCAAAGCATCTTCGCGTTTCATTTTCTTCCTCCTTGACTGTGAACCGACTGATTCACAGCAGACAAAATGGTGAATGCAGCCCGTCGGCGGCCGGAACGAACGCCAAACACGGCAAGTCAAGGTGGAGATTTGCGTACCCGCAAATAGAAAACGCCTACCGGCGTTACCTTGACGCCGTGTTAAGCTGAGAGAAGCCGATGACTAAAAAAGAAAACCTTTCTTTTTGCACGCCACCTACCTCCCGTCAGAGCCAATTAAAAATGCTTTGAAGGGAAGCAGATGGGCTATTGCCATCTACCCGTATTTGAATGTCGGGGCGATGAAAGATTTTGAATCGCAGCGGCTGAAAAAGAGTTCAGCAAGATTGCTGCCGATCCATCGGTTCATCGCCAGAAAAAAAAGGCGAGAGACATGATTTTGAGCATGTAAACCGTGAGAGAAAACTCGCCAATTTGAGTTTGAAAAAACTCAATTATCGAAACACGGGCGAATGATCGGCCGTTGTTCCTGTTTGACATCATCGTACATGTACGACTTAACTTGCTCGTGCTTGTTCGCGACTTCGGGACTTGGAAGGCTGTTTGCCACGTTCGTCCGTCGGTTCTTCGCGATCAGCATTCATGAAAATCCAAGTGTGTGCCATATCGGCAACCTTGGCGACCAAAGGCAATTCGTCGCGACCAAATGAACTACTGGAATCCCAGCCGTCATCGGTTTTGAAGATCCGGGAAATGACCACACTGTAACGTGGGCCTTGCTCGGTTTCATTGCGCCAGATTGCCGATTTCACGCGACCCAAACGGATTTCGTGTACCGGTCGATTTTTTGAACTCGCCATTCAATCCTCAACTTTCTTGTGGAAAATGAAAACCATCAGGCTCAATTCATGTCTCTCTCGATCAAGGGAGCGCTCTCCCCTCACCGAGTTCCCCAAGAATGACACGTTTCAGGTCGCTAATCAAAAAAATGTGGGGTAGACTTAGAATCACATTTGGCCAGTAATCCAATAAATCTTGGAGAAGCAGGCTGCGCAATTGTCATTCGCACTCCGATTGTCAAACGAAATACGCAGTTATGTGAGCTTGGCAGAAACCGATGATAGGAGAGATCTATGGCGAAAGTTGCATCGAAGCGGCGAGTGAGCATCTTTTCAGACATTGTTGATTGGTCGGCAGAACTGCCCATCTGGCAACGGGATGCCCTCCGAAGGATCGTTGAGACCGGACGCATCGAACTGAAGGATGTCGATGAACTGACAACGATTTGTCGCCATGCAAACGGATTGTCTGAGGATCGTGTTCCCCGGTCGCAAGCCCTTACTCACGATCATGTTGCGATAGGATGTGTGAATGGGAAGGCAGTCTCGATCTGCTCAATCTCAAATCCTGAGAACGTCAATATCTTAGATCCAGTGGAAACGCTTTCGTTTGCACCGTCAGGGCTAACCGTCGTCTTCGGATACAACGGTTCGGGAAAGAGTGGCTACGGCCGCATACTGAGGCGTGCCTGCCGATCAAGAAACAGAGGGCCTGTGATTCTGCCAAACATACTGAAGCCAAAACCCAAATCTCCTGCGTCAGCCGAAGTTGTATACGCATTGGATGGAATCGAGCAGTTGCCAGAACAGTGGATCGACGGGCAGAGGCCGGTCGATTTTCTCGGAGCAGTAAGCTTCTTTGACTCGGATTGTGCATCCACTCACGTTCGTGAGCGCAACGATATTGCCTTCACACCATTTGGTCTCGATGTCCTGCCGGCATTAGGAACCGCCTGCAAGGAAGTTCAGAAAAAGCTCGATTCCGAGAAGAGGCGACTTGAAGCAATTCAGCCATTATTTCTGCGCGGGCCCCATGCGACGGGTACAACATGTGTTGGCGTTCTTCTTCGTCAACTGAGTCACCGAACAACCCCGGAAGCACTCGATACGCTGGCTTCGCTCACTCCGGACGAACTCGTAAGACTTAAGGAATTACCGGGGCTGCTTGCGACCGATCCCGCAAGAATCACCAAAGAACTACGTACCAAAATCAATCGAATTGTAGCATTGAATCAACGGCTCGCCGATGCGTCGGAAAGACTGAATCCCGAAGCAATAAAAGTGATTCAGCTTCTTGCAGACGATTCAGATCGGAAGTGGAAGGCAGCGGAAGCGGCAGCTGGGCTAAGTTTTTCTAGGGAACCGCTCCGCCGAGTGGGAGAAGATGTTTGGCGCGAACTATGGGAAGCCGCCCGTCGGTATTCTACGGTTGCGTATCACCACGACGACTTTCCGGTGATCGATTCGGCTGTTTGCGTACTCTGTCAACAGCCACTTGACCTTACGGCCCAAGATCGACTTAAGCGATTTGAAGCGTTTGTTTCCGATGACACCGCAACTCAGGCCAAAGCGGCACGAAGCAGAATTGCGTTGGCGATTGATTCGATCAAATCACTCGGATTGCGCGACGACTTGATACGGGAGCAGTTGAAAGACATCGAATCTTCGAATGCGATAATTTGTAAGAGTGTGCGAAGGGCAGTCGCAATTTTATTATTGCGACTGCGAACCATTTTAAAGGCGCACAAAGCTAATGCGTGGTGCTTCACTCTGCCGTTTGAGATCGTCGATGTGAGGATTGAATTGAATGAACTTGCGACCACACTCAAGGAAAAGGCGGATGATGTCGAACGATCAGCCGATCCAGTGGGCATGGCGAAGGTCAAGGCGGAGTTGGCTGAGCTTCAATCAAGAGAGTGGCTAGCGACTGTCGTTGGAGACGTGAAAGAACACGTTGACCGACTAATAGAAATCGCGTTGCTCAAAGATTGTATGACAGAAACCAAAACCAATCGGATTACTGCAAAAAGTAAATCGCTTGCGAAAGAGCATGTCACCGACCAATTGCGGAATACCTTTGCGGATGAAATCAAAAAAATGGATCAAGGTGTTCGACGTCTAAACGTCGAGCTGGTTGCAACGGCCGGAGAATTTGGTGCCTCGTATTATCGAGTACAACTTGTTGGAGCAACCGACGCCGATGTTGGCACGGTCGTGTCAGAAGGCGAACATCGGTGCATCGCGTTAGCCGGGTTTCTCTCCGAATTGGCGACCGAACAGAGTTGTTCCGCAATTGTGTTCGATGATCCGGTGACTTCCTTGGATCACCATTGGCGTGAATGCTTCGCAGGTCGTCTTGTTGATGAATCAATGCGCCGACAGGTGATCGTATTCACTCACGACATCGTCTTTCTGCACGACCTGATCTCGGGGGCCAAGGCGAAGGATTTATCGGCAACTCTGCGTCGAGTCAAAACGAACCGCGACCATTGCGGGGTGGTGGACAATGAATTGCCATGGATCGCACAGAAGTCTCTGTCCCGGATCGATGATCTCGAAAAGAGAACGCGTGCAACTCGTGCGGCATACGACGCTCACGACGATGACAATTATGAACGAGACATTTGCTCCGTTTACGGTGACATCCGTGCAACTGTTGAGAGGACCGTCGAGGAATACTTCTTTAAAGAAGTTGTAGTTAGGCACCGAGACTACATCAGCCTTGATAAACTCAAGCTGGTGACGGCCATTAACGCTGATCATTGCGATCGACTGAAACTTTTATTTAAACGATGTTGTGAAATTACGAAAGCGCATGACCGTGCATCTTTGAGGAGTTTCGGGATTCCCAGTCCGCAAGATGCACTCGACGATTTAGCGGAATTGCGAGCCATCATCGACGACGTTAAGGATAAGCAGAAATCTGTCCAATAGAACTCAACCTTGATTTTCGAATCGCCTTGTGGCATCGTTTCCAGGCTCAAGGAAGCGGAGGCAGGCAATGCGGAGACGCAACTTGCGGAGGAATACTTGAGCCGAAGGGTCGAAGTGACTTTTCTGAATGCCGGCGGTCGAGTGGGAGACATTGGCCTTCCCTCGCCGTCCGGTTTTTTGATTCGACAGGTTTTTTCAATTGGGTTCTTCAACTGGTTCTGTTAATAGGATTTTGCTTTTGTGCGGTCGAAGCTTCCAAGGTTTACATAAAACAATTGACCGCACACTTTTTCAATTCCTATTTTTCCTAGCTTGAGACATCGCCGGTTCGATTTACTTTCTCCGCTGGCTCGGAAAACTCAATCTGCAATTGGCCATTCTTGAAATCAACAAAAACCGGAAACGCAATTCCTGCCAATTTTGCGGAAAACGTGTATCGTTCATCCTGTTCGCCTTGAAAGTGAACCGCGACTTCTTCTGGTTGCCGAGGTCGGATGAAGCCTCGATGATAAATTAAAGCACAAGCCAGACGATGACGGAGCCAACTGTCGCCAGGGCGATTCAGTCGCTGAATTTCGCCATGAAATGCTTGGTGTGAAAGAAGGAATCGGCCAAATTTCAAAGGTTTGGAATTTGCAGTCCAGGTTGAAAGGTCAACGGTACATTCAAACAAAACCGGTCCCGCCATGCGATACAAGGTGTCGAAAAACTCAAAACAGTCGGTCACACCCGCCAATGGCGTACCCCAGAGGTTTCGAAATGAAAGTGCGATTGCAATTCGACCATCGGATTGAAGTCGAGCTCCACGAGGCCAAGCATGATTGGCAATCCGGCGACTGGAATCAAAGGGCGTATACTCGGAGAATTCCCGGACGCATCCGCGAATGTACGAAGCAATCCGCTTTACATTGTCATTTGAATTACCAAGCTCAAGACGAAAACCGGAATAAAGCATTCGTTGGTTGAACTGTTCGAGCAGCCATGCTTCCTCTTGAAGTGCAGGAAAGGTTTGTTGTTCGGCAGCTCGCATACAAATCTCCCCTTGGTTTGAATGAAAACATGATTCCGAAAAGACCGGTTAACGCAAAGTGACAACCTAGCCGGACAAGACCACAATTTTCGGTTTGCGAGCCATTGCCTTTCCAATCACTTTGATTCGAGCCATGCCTTGAAAATCTCGGGGGTCGGGGCAGCGCCCCGAGTGTTAAATCGAGCTAGACACTTGGGCGATTCGAATTTTCGAAACCGGTTTTCAGAAAAACTGAACGACAAAAGCTGGTTCACCAAGCATTAAGCCTGAATGAAATGACAACTGCCCCGTTAGAACAACGGGGCAGTTGTCGTTTCATTCATTTGCCGCCCCAAACCGTAGCAACACGAACCGAATGAATTTTGATTTACGCTGCGACATCAAGTCGTTTATCCCGACGCGAGCTTTCGAGCGCGGGTGAAACGACTCGATTGCAGTTCCCTTGCCGCTGTTGAACTCATTGAAAACAAAATGGCGTTTCAATTCGACGGAGTTGACTCCCAGGGCGACGCTTTTAGGAGTCATGGGTGTCTACTCTGTCGTGGTTCTCAACATCCATTCGCCACAAATTCAGCCTACCGCTGAACAATATCGCGTCAACAGTTGTCGTTTTTCCCGTCGTGAGTTTTCGAACGCGGGTGAAACGACACGCTGGCATTCACCTTACCGCTATTGAACCCATGGAAACCGAAATAGCATTCCCAGTTCGAAGGAGCTGACTCCCAAGACGACTCTTTTAGGAGTCATGGGTGTCTGCTCGGTCGTTATTCACAACATCCTTTCGCCACAAATCCAGCCGAACGCTGATTCCCATCGCTTCGGCTGTCGTCGTTTATCCCGTCGCGAGTTTTCGAGCGCGGGTGAAACGACCCCATCTATTGGTTCGCAAGCCACGAAATTAAGTCGAGGGTAATTCAACAGACAATTCCGACGCGGATTGCATTACCAAGGCGATTACAGCTTCTCGAATGTGCGTGGGCAGTTGGGGCCAAAGATTGGCAATCACCACCAGATCTTTTGGCAATGAATCACGATGTTGGCCAAAGTGCTGCGCTTTCTGCTGCGCTGGCCGATTTTGAAGATTTTTTTTATTGTCGCAAGTGCAAGACAGGCAACACGTTACGTTCAAATTCTGGTTGATTCCCGTCCGGACTGTTAATCCGTTTGTCGTAGGTTCAAGTCCTACCGGGGGAGCTTATCGCTTCGA
>JANNPW010000083.1:0-8595 GCA_031400405.1 Mariniblastus sp. | reverse complement strand
CGCCGCAGTGGTACTGAGCAGCGCAGTGCAGGCGCTGGAATCCGGCCACCTGGCGGCAGGGTCCCTCACCCCCAACCCCTCTCCCCGTGAATTCGGGTTGAGTTTGATCTTAATGGCATACGATCTTGTCCGAATTCACGGGGAGAGGGGAGTTAAGTGGTGCCTAAAGGGAACCAAGTAATAATTTCAAAATGCAATGCGTTCCGATAAACTAAACTTCGCCACTCACACTTTACTTTCCTCGCTTCTAGAATTCGCGCCCAAAATATCCTGTTCAAATCTCGCTCTCCTCAGACCAGTAATCGTTCGTGGTCAAAAAAAACTCTGCCACAGGCGCAGCAAATATTCGGCGGCGGATTGAAACGACAATTCTAATTCAGCGATTTTGTCACCAGCATACGCGTTCTGATCCAGAACTTGAGTCCCCTCGGGTTGCATGTGAACCGTGACTTCGGCGGTTGCATTAGGTTTCGTTTGGACCAAATATTTTCGGTCGATGCGATCGCTTTTCATGCTTTTCATTTCAAACCCATCGAGGCTGGCCCCTACTAGCTCGATTTGATTTACCGGCAGATTTTTAATCAAAGCGATGCCATCAGCGTTCGTTGTGGCCATAAATGGAGATTTCCACGGAAGTTCACGCTCACCATTCCGGAGAGCAACAAGCACTTCGGACATCGAAATACTACCACCTAAAACTTGACTTCCTCCTTCAAACCACAATTGGTTGGGCCACATGTTGACATCGGCGCCAGGCAACGGATCGCCGTCTTGGTCAACGACAGTTACGCGAACCGATGTCGCCGGTTCCATAAACAAAATCGTCCTAACCAATTCACCCTCCAACCTGAGAATTTGAGGAATTGCCCTATCTTGGGCCAATTGAAACTCTCCGTCCGAAAAAAATTCCTTCACTGATTCTAGTATTGGTTTCTTTGGAACCCAACCTTCGCAAATAGGAATCATTTGAAGAACTTCATCGCTCGGAAGCGATTCGAAAACGAACGACCCATTCTCTGCAATGGGTGTTTTATCAAACCAAACCCAGTGGTTATACCCACCATCGCTTCTTTGCGACCTCGTTTTCCGAACGATCATTGCACACACATGGCCGTTCCTGATTGGGCGTTGAATAGAATCATCCAATCGGCCATCGACTCGAGTCCCAAGCGATAACTTTAGGTTGCGCTGCAAGACTCGGCTGCGATCTTCTAGACTGATATCTATCCATTCGCTGTATAAGACGGGTTCACCGGGGGTAAGCTTAACGACTCTCAATCCAGTTTGCTCTTTGCCGAGAACGGGGGAAACCAACATTCCATCGTCACGCATTTTCCATTTAGCGCTGCCAACGTCACTGCCATTGATGACACCATAGAGATCCGCCGTAATTTTCTTGTTTGTGCGAGCGTCCAATGCGGTAACTGCGATCCGAAAGCCCGGAACGAGTTTAACAATTGCGGTAAGCTCCTCGACGTCAATATGACCATCGTAAACAACGAATCCGGGATGCTCGACTTTGAAATCGAGCTTGGCAATTTCGAGTTTTCCTTTACCGAATTTTGGATATGGCATTTCAACTTTGCCATTCTCGTCGCTAAACAATTCTGGAATCGGACCATCCCGTTCGATATTCCATTTCGACCACTCGACCGAGTGTCCGACGGACATTAAATCAATTGGGCGGACGACGGCATCCTCAACCGGATTGCCGTCAGGATCAAGCACTAAAATTTGTAAGGACAACATTTCGCTTTTTGCGACCGCCGGTTTTGAATCGGGCTCTTGAGCGCACGTCAATGTTGCTGCCAAAAGCGTGAGTAGTCCGATGGGCACAAACTTGATTCGACGGGTTAAAAGACCAAATCTGTCGATTGGATTCCAACTTGGGGGTGATAATTTTGAGATAATCATGGGTTTGGGGAGTCAAAAAAAATTTTGCCAAAGCCGCAGTAAACGATCGGCGGCGGATTGAAACGACAATTCCAATTCAGCGATTTTGTCACCTGCAAACGCGTTCTGATCAAGAACCTGCGTCCCCTTGGGTTGCATGCGAATCGTGATTTCGGCGGTTTTGTCAGGCTTTAAATCGACGCTCACATTTCGATCGGTACCTTTGATCAGCATTTCGAAACCATTGAGGCTGACAGCGATCGATTCGGTAGAATTGATTGGCAAATTGTTAATTACTGCGATGCCCGCGGCGTCGGTTTTGGCCGAAAAACGCAATTCACGTGACCATTTGTATTCACCGTCCCTGGAGGCCCTGAGCACTTCGGGCATCGGGTAGGCGTCACCTAGAATTTGACTTCCTCCATCAAACCACAATTGATTGGGCCACATCACGACTTCAGCTCGGGGCAACGGATCTCCGTTTTCGTCAACAACGGCCACTCGAACGGATGTTGCTGGCTCCATCAGCACGGTCGTTTTGACCAACGCACCCTCCAGTTTGACCAGTTGTGGAACTGTCATACCCCCACCCAATTGATTGGCTGCGTCCGGAAAAAATGGAAGTATGGACTCGACGGTCGGTTTTTTGGGAACCCAGTCGTCACAAATCGGGATCATCTGCAAGACTTCATCTTTGGGAAGCGATTCGAAAACGAATGTTCCATCTTCGGCGATCGGCGTCTTATCCATCCAGGTCCAACGATTATTCCAACTGCCGCCGTCGGGGGAATTGCTTTTTCTAACGATCCAAATACTCACGTAGCCGTTTTTGATCGGGCGAACGACGGAATCATCGAGCCGGCCTTCGACTCTGGTCCCGACGGAAAGTTTCACGTCGCGGAGTAAGACCCGACTGCGATCTTTGGGATCGACATCGATCATGTCGCTGAAAAGTAAGGGTTGACCGAGACTACATTTTACAATTCGCAAAGTCGTTTGTTGTGGGTCAAAAACAGGCGAGACCAGCATCCCATTGTCCTTGATCTTCCAATCGCTAGCTCTCGAGTCGCCAGCCAGAATCCCATAAAGATCCGCTTGGATAGATTTGCCGGTCTCCGCATCAATTGCCGAAGCCGCAATTCGAAAACCGCGTTTGAGTTGAATCACGGCCGGGTTATCGTCGACATTGCGATCTTCACGAAAATTTACGAAATCGGGATGCTCCACCGACCAGGTGATCTGTCCAGTTTCCAATTTTTCTTGGACATACTTGGGGTAGGGGACTTCGACGATGCCTTCCGCATTGGTGCGCAATTTTGGCAAAGGTCCGTGGCGTTCAGGAGACCAGCCCCAATGGCTGCCCGGTTCGGCTTTGGTTCGCAATCCTGACGGAAACACCGTGGCATCCTCCAGCGGTTGTCCATCGGCGTCCTGAATCAGGACGCGGGCGATCAGCAATTCAGCGGGTGGTTTCTTCGCTTTCGACTCGGTTTCCTGCGCTTCAGTCGACAGTGGAAATGCCAACGTGAACCATAACAAAACAACAAACCCTGAAATTGCGTTTTTCATGTCGTCTCCATTTGTTAATTCCCAAAAACCAGGGAGCTCAAAGTTTTGATTTCGATCCGGGTGATTAAATACCAATTTCCGAACTCAATTGGGTTCGTTGGTAACTACGAGTTTTTTGTAACTGTTAACGGTTAAGAGTTATTTGGGTGATGTTGGTTGGATTGAGTTATCGGTTGTAGATTTGATTTTGGACGCGTGAATTTCCCCTCACCCCCAACCCCTCTCCCCGTGAATTCGGGTTGAGTTTGATCTTGATGGCATACGACTTTGTCCGAATTCACGGGGAGAGGGGAGTTAAGTAGTACCTAAAGGGAGTTAAGTAATATCTAAAGGGGAGGTAGGTAATATCTAAAGGGGAGCTAGGTAATATCTAAAGGGTAATCCTGCATTCGTGAACGATGACCACTTTTGCAAGTCCAAGATCCGCTGCTAGACCAAATCGATCCGGGTAGTGTTACTTTCGTTTCGGAGCTCGCGACAGCAGGAACTTCGCCAACACATCACCATAGTGTTGGTCCAGACTCAATCGTTGATAATCGACATTCGCATCGCGCATCACGGATTTTAAATCGCTCAAGTATTGTTGGACGGCTTTACGATAATCGTTGGCAACAATGCTCGGGTCAGCCAACACCGGGGCACCTCCTTCTAAATCCAGGAATCGCATCGGGCGGTCAAACTCAAAATTGATTTCGGATTGTTCCAGCAAATGAAACACGACCGCGTCATGCTTGCGAAATCGCAAATGCTGAAAGGCACTGCCAAGTTCCTTCGTTTCGACGAACAGGTCTGAAATGATCACGATCAAAGCCCGTTGGCGAATGCGCTCGGCCGCTTCATGGAGGGCGGCGACCAAACCCGTTTCACCCGCTGCCTCCGCCGAGCCCAGTTCATCGAGGATCACCCGCAAATGCGCGGCGCTTCGTTTGGGCGAAATCTGGGTTTGGAATTTTTTTCCGGCACAATACAAGCCAATCGCGTCTCCTTGTTGCGCCGCCAAATAAGCCAAAGCTCCGGCCAATCGTCGGGCGAACTCCAATTTTGATTGCCCGCCATTGGCGAAATTCATCGATCCGCTGGTGTCGACGATCAAGCATAATCGCAGATTGGTATCGGCTTCGAACTCTTTGATGTAGTACCGATCGCTCCGTCCATAAGCGCGCCAATCCAATCGTCGCGTATCATCACCGGGCACATACTTACGATACTCAGCGAATTCCAGACTCGATCCGCGATGGGGACTGCGATGCATGCCCGTCACGCTGCCCAGCATCGGCAAGCGCGAATGCAATGGCAACGCCTTCAAACGTGCGATCACGCGTGGTTCGATAAACGAATGTAATTTAGACATTAGATCTCTTTAGATAGCTCGCTCACCAGTCGTTTGACAATGTCCCGACTGCTCAGGCCTTCGGATTCGGCAGCAAACGTAGTCAACACGCGGTGCGTCAACACAGGTTCAGCGACTTCCAACACGTCTTCCAAGCGAACCATATAACTGCCATGTAGTGCGGCGCGGGCCTTGGCTCCGAGGATTAAATACTGAACTGCCCGCGGTCCCGCTCCCCAGCTCACCAGCGGTTTTAACCAATCCGGTGCGTCCGCTGTATTGGGGCGCGAACGTCGCGTGAGATCCACCGCGAACTCATAGATATGTTCGGGCACGGGAACGCGACGGACCAGCGACTGGAAACGAATCACGTCAGCACCGGTAAGAATGTGATTCAGTTGCGGCAGCGCGCCACCGGTGGTGCTGCGAGCGATGCGGATTTCTTCCGCTCGATCCGGGTAATCGACTTCGATTAGGAACATAAACCGATCCAATTGCGCTTCGGGCAGCGGGTAAGTACCTTCTTGTTCGACCGGATTCTGCGTCGCCAAGACAAAAAACGGGGGAGCCAGCGTGAATGTCTTGCCGACCACCGTGATCCGATGTTCCTGCATCGCTTCCAACATCGCGGATTGGGTCTTGGCGGGAGCGCGATTGATTTCGTCAGCCAACACCACGTTGGCAAACAAAGGCCCTTTGATGAACTCGAATTCTCGCCGCCCGCCGGATGTATCCTGCAAAATATCGGTGCCCGTAATATCCATGGGCATCAGATCGGGCGTAAACTGAATTCGGGAAAAATCCAGCGACAACGTTTCGGCCAGCCGGCTGATCAGCAACGTCTTAGCCAATCCGGGCACGCCCATCAACAAAGCGTGGCCGCGCGCGAACAGGCAAATCGCCAACCGTTCAATCACGTCGTGCTGGCCCACAATAATCTTGGCCAGTTCGGATTTAAGGTTTTGAAACACTTGGCCGAGCTCGTCGATTTCGGTCACATCATCGGAGTTTAGAGCCGGTTGGTCGTCAATTATCGACATGGTGCTTGGCGATCCAGGGATTCGTGGGGAATTAGTTAGCGCCTGTGGTTCAGCAACGGATTCCCGTCCTTGGCCCGCCGAACGGTGGTTGACTAGTATATCTTAAATCGAACATCAAGTCGCAGCCCACACAAGAAAAGTTTTTTTGATCGCAAAAATTCCGGTACTTGATTTTTACGTCGCTGAATGTCTGCTAGAATTAGTGACAAGCATTACATTTCTATTCCCGTCTTCCGGCGAGCGTTGTCATGGCCCGTGAATTTGACCCCTACCACGAATGGCTGAAAATTCCTCCGAGCGAACAGCCGCCAAATCATTACCGCCTGCTGGAAACAGCTCGTTTTGAGTCGGATCCGGAAATTATCGAAGCGGCCGTATCGCGTTTGGTCACAAAATTACAAAACCTGTCCAATGGCCAACAAGTGGCCCACGCCCAGCGGATTCTCAATGATGTCGCCAAGGCGCGTCTGTGTTTGAGCGACCCACAGAAAAAATCCGTTTATGATCAACAGCTTCGACAGCAGTTGGGGTTTGGCGGCGCGCCGGGAAGTGGATCGCGATCAACTCAACGAGAGACTTCGCCCGTCCAGCGAAAGTCGACATTCAACGCCGCTAGCGCAAATGTTGAAGCGGCTCCCCCAAAAGCGAAACCTGTAAAATCCAACAACGCCGGCGGTAAGTTGCCTGCCAAGGTCGGTGCGAAAAACCGAGTTGACAAAAATTCCCAACCCAAAACGGCAGTTGGTTTACTGCTTGGGTATGTCTTGTTGATTTTGGCGGTTGCCGGTGCCGCAACTACATTCTTGGTAATTCGATTAGCAAATCGACCGGACCAATCCGTGGCCTCGATTGAATCCGATGTCGATCGCGAATCCGATCCGAATGACGACCAACTCAATTCAACGCGCACCTCCAATGCGCGCCACGCCGATCTGCCGATGGATCAAACGCCGGTTGCCGATGAATCCGCACCGAATCAACCGGCCGCAGCACCTGAATTGGCGACGGGTTCATCCAATAGCCCGACGGCGGCTGCCGGTAACAAGACGGACGTCGCCGAAGTTTCGATTTCCAATCCCGAATTCGGGTCTGGCAACCTAGGCACACAACCGGCGCCGGCTCCCACTGCGACCAACTCCCCCACGCCAACAACGATTCCACCCAGCCTGCCAATACCCCAATCGGTTCCTTCTGATGGAATAGTCTATTTAAAGCCTGAACAATTGGATCGTTTCGAATCGAGTTTAGGCGAATTGGCCCACCTCGAAGGGATTCCAGTCAAAGTCACGGTAAGTAAGAGTAAAAAAACACGGTATCTCAGATTTTCGGATGATTGGAACCAGACCATTATGGTCTACATGTCGGCAGCTGAAGTCGGCGAAGAATTGAGCTTGGAAAATCTTAATGCCTTCGTCGGGAAAAAAATTCGCGTTCATGGCGAAATCAAGTCGGAGTTTGGTTCCAAGAAAATTGGTGTGTGGGTGAAAGCCAAAAGTCAAATCGAATTGGTTGAATAACCAACGGCGACATGAGCTGGCAAAAACTCAAGGGAGAACACCGGCTTAACAAGCCGAAATCGGCGAGCTCGAAAACTGCGTAGCGCCAAGTTTCGAACTTTCGGGATTTCGGTTAGCATTGGCGTCGAAGTTGCCTGCTTCCAATTTCTCCAAGCCCGAGTTTTCGAATTGCATTTCGCTCAATGACACTTGACGCCCCTACCCATTACGCGGATCGACTTTGCAGCCTGATCCGCGCCAAAAAAACCCCCTTGATTGTGGGCTTGGATCCGCGTTGCGAACAACTCCCACCATCCATGTTAGCCGGTCATGGCAGTCTGGTTCCGCTTGCGATCCAGGCTCAGCTCTATCAGCAGTTTTGTTGCGAAATCATCGATGCAGTTCACCGTTTGATCCCCGCGGTCAAACCGCAAGCCGCATTTTTTGAACAACTTGGTCCGGCCGGAATGATGGCGTTGGCAAACGTTATCGAGCATGCGAAATCGGTCGGCCTGATGGTAATCCTGGATGCGAAACGGGGGGATATTGGATCGACAGCCGTGGCCTATGCGGCAGCCTATTTGGGAGCACGACCACTGAGTCCCTGGGGTTGTGATGCGTTAACAGTGAATCCCTACCTCGGCGAAGATAGCCTTGAGCCGTTTGTTACTGCCGCGAAAAAAAATAACGCCGGAATCTATGTCCTCGCCAAGACTTCCAACCCTGGCAGTCGGACGCTGCAAGAAAAAATTGTCGATGGCCAGCCCGTTTATTCTCACATCGCCGATCTTTTGCAGTCGATGGCCCAGAGCACGATCGGCGATTCCGGTTACGGCATCGTAGGAGCGGTTGTGGGAGCGACGTACCCCGAACAGTTGTGGGCACTGCGTCAACAGATGCGTAATACGCTATTGCTGATTCCGGGCTATGGTGCCCAAGGAGGCACGGCTGCCGATGTTGCCGGGGGATTTGACGAACAAGGTCAAGGGGCCGTCATCAATAGCTCACGCGGAATTATTTTTGCGTATGAACGTCGCGAATATCGAGCGATTAAAGACTGGCAGGTTGCCGTGGCTCAAGCGACGCAAGACTCGATTGCCGAAATTGCAAGTGAGACCAGGGCAGGGCGGATCAGTGATTCAGTGATTCAGTGATTCAGTGATTCAGTGATTCAGTGATTCAGTGATTCAGTGATTCAGTGATTCAGTGATTCAGTGATTCAGTGATTCAGTGATTCAGTGATTCAGTGATTCAGTGATTCAGTGAT
>JANNPW010000074.1:0-2104 GCA_031400405.1 Mariniblastus sp. | reverse complement strand
GCGAGAAACGGAAAAATGGTCCATCGTTCCTTTGAATAAACGGGGCGAGAAATCGCTGAGTGTCGTCCGACTGATTAGAGCGGAAGCCGAATCGGGTAGCCGGGCGGGTTTCCCCGCCCAGCCCCCACACCACCGTACATGCGGCTCCGCATACGGCGGTTCGACGAAGGAGGGAAAACAGGGACACAGCATTTAGACGGCGGGGTGCTTGACTTCGAATGGAGGGTAAGTTCAATTTTCGTTTGGCGACGGGTTGGCTGGCCAGTTGAAAACTTGGTATTGTGGTATTTTAGGCATCTTCCGGTTTTCCTGTCGAGTTGTGGCGAAGGGCGTGGGTGAGTTGAGCGCGTTTGGAGTGGACCGTGGAGCCAAGATTATCGTCAACCCATGTGTGGACAAGTTTTGTAGTCACTGCGGTGATGGCGTCTTGAATGGTTGACATGGTGGTTGTTCCGAACAGTGCAGGCCACACCAGCAGTAAGCTGGTGAAGCCGCTTTTGGATTGGTCCCCCTCGACGCTCTTGAGCTTCCCGAAACTTGATTCGAGAATCTCGGTGCTGCCTGGAACACGGCCACCGCTGGCGACCTTCGAGCATTCGTTCTTGATGTTTGTGATCAGTTCTCTGGCGAGCTGCGACTTCACTGTCGAATCACAAAGTTTCTCCAGTAAGGGCGTGATCGCTTGGTGGGTTGCGTTGCAATAACCGCAGCGGCGAACCAAGTCCAAGCTGGCATCGATCAGAGCAAGCCAACTGGACCATAGTTCGACTTCCACGCGATACTCCAGCAGCCAAGCGAACTTTGCTTTCAATCGTTCATCGCTACAAAAGGATTTGGGGATCAAGGCGGGGTTATTCAGGACCGTCAAGATTCGCCGAGCCCACGTGAGCATGCATTGCAGGTTCATGTAGCGTGCCTTGCTTCGCAGGGTTGGCGGCACCAAGAACGCCAGTTCTGTTTGATTGGTTTCGAACTTCGTTTGCGTCGCTTGTTTGATAAAACCACACCATCGCGCGTCATCCTTGAGTCGCTTCTTCAGCAGCAGCGCCGCCTGGTGCGGCAGATCGCCAAAGCCTTGTGTTTGAGGATGAGCTTTGCAGAACCTCGCGATGCCTCCGAGCAAATCGCTACCCGAATCGCTGAGCAGCGCTGCGGGAGTAATTCCTGTCTGAATTTGCAGCGTTTCAAGCTGCTGGTGGACAATCTCTTGCGTCGACTTCTCCACCGGCAGCAACGCGATCGGCCGCAGATCGTTCAACCGAAGACATTCTCCCGTGGGCGGAAGTTTGGAGAGTCGAATTCCGATGATTCCCAGACAGCGGTGCTTGCCGATCTGGATCGCATGGTCGAGCATGTAGCACCAGTCGTCGGCAACTTCGATCGGCTCATGCAATCGATAGTACCCCAGACGCAGCAACCACATTCGACCACTGGTTGCATGCGGAATGTAGCCTTGTCGGCCTTGCTCGGGAAAAAAGAAACCCATGTTCTTGATCGCCGCTGCCATCGATAAACTGCAACGGAGAATCATGGAACAGAAATAAAAGATCGTTGACAAACTATACGACTGACGCGGCAGATGTTCTGCGCGATCGATCGGCGGTCCTGGCGGAATGATCGACACAGGAGACGTTGCTGGTTGCAGCGTCGCCGCGGGCTCGGTGATCAATGAACCTGGAGCAACCGCAATCGTCAAATCTAGCAGGGGTTCACTTTTTTTGAGGCATGCTCAATCAATGCCGATAGCCGCTCAACCTCGGCTTGCATCGCGATTAATTGCTGTTGAGAAACCGCAGCGCGTTGCTGCCACATATCGCGACTTTTGGAGACGTCGGATATTCGAACCTTGAGTCGCTTGATCTCCACTTTGACGGCCTGATACTTTTCCCTGAGCTGATCCCGGCTGATCAACAACCATCGCGCCAACTGCCTGGGCCGACTACGATACTCATCGGGTAGCCCCTTGGAGTCCTCAGTGAGATTTCCATCAGCCAAAGCAACCTCGGACATGCCAACCTCCTAAGACACATTCCACGTGACAGAAAACCCATACAATACCAGCCCCCCAAATACCCGTGTCAATACCACATTTTCAACTGGCCAG
>JANNPW010000071.1:0-6790 GCA_031400405.1 Mariniblastus sp. | reverse complement strand
CCGTGTGCATGAAATTGCCCGCACGTTACAGGCTCTGCAAGTCGATTCGTGGTTGCGGCAACCGTCAACTTAGGAATGGTCCCGAATTAACTTCCGGATCTTAGCGGAACGGCGCGAGCCGTCCGGTGTCACAAAAACCGGTGGGCTCGCGCCCTTCCGCTACCATCAAACCGCGGAACTCATTTCAGAACAATTCCTTAGACGAAGTGACAGGTTTTACCTTACTATTGCGCAGCTTCGATGCAGTACAAGTTTTTATTGGAGCGAATAAAAATCTGTCCATCGCAAATCGCGGGTGTCGCACTGAAATCCTCGGAGTCAGTAGTAACCCGGTTTACGGCGAGTTGTTTCAATTCCGTTCCCGCATCAAAGACGAACATCTCGCCATTCCGTTTGACGTAGTAAAGTTTGTCATTGGCCACCACGGGTGATGAATAATCGCCACCGAAACCTCCGCGACTGCCGCCACGTGGATTGCCGCCAGCCGGCGACGCTGGCGCATTGTCCACCGAACTCTCCAAGCGAACTTTTTCCAGTTGTTTGCCGGTTTGGGTATCGATCGCAGTTGCCACACCACGGGACGCGATGAACATGCGATTGTTGTGCAATACGGGCGTGGCATAACTGCTTTGATCGGAGCCTTGCCAAACCATATTTGTCTTGGTGACATCGTCCTTGCCACCAACTTTGATGGCGAAGGAACCGCCTCCACTGCGGCCTCCCACGGAACCGTAAACGATTCCGTCGCGCGACGACAGGCTCGTGTAAAATGAATCTCCGGGGATGTCAGAACAAAACCAACGCAATTTTCCATTGGCTGGATTGATGCCCCAGACCTCACCGCCGACTGGCATGACCAAGTCACTGCGGCTGTCGTCAACTTTGACCAGCAGCGGAGTGCTCCAAGAGTTGCCAAGAGCATCTGTTTCTTCATTCCAGATTTGTTTACCGGTTTTTTTGTCCAATCCGATCAACGATGAACTTTCCGCAATCGCCGGAATAACTAAGACATCGCCGGCAAGCATCGGGCTGGACGCAGAGCCCCAACGACGTCGATCCGAGCCCGTCCCGACTTCGGTATGCCACAATTGTTTGCCGTCCAAATCAAACGCATAGACTCCGGATTTTCCCAGGAATGCATACACGGCTTCACCATCGGTGACGGGTGTGTGAGAGGCGTATCCATGTTCGGGAACGCCCCTACCGGAATAGGCGTCCTCGGCCGCAGTGGAATCGATGGCTCGATCCCAAATTATTTCTCCAGTGGTTCGATTTACGCAGACGACATGCCGTTTCAAGTCCGCTTGGTTACCTGGATCGCTGGCATCGATTCCATAACCGGAGTAGCAAGTCAGGAAAATTTTCCCTCCCAGCACGATCGGACAGGAGACTCCTGCGCCGGGGAGTTTGGTTTTCCATTTGATGTTTTCGGTGGGGCTCCATTTGGTCGGCGCACTATCGGGAGAAATACCATCTCCGTTGGAGCCGCGAAAGCGAGTCCAGTCTTCGGCTTGCGCGACCGTCAACAACGTCAACAAACCGAGTGAACACGATCCAAGAGTCAAGCATCGGGACAACGAGAATTTAGAGTGCATCAAGGACTCCTTCGATTGGCGGAATGAACTTTTGTAGAATGGCGGACATTAAACCACGAATTGCCGTATTGGTTTCGTTGATATACTTTGGAATCGTCAAATTCGCCAGTCAAATGAGCCTGATGGCGAATCCTCGCACGGATAAATTTTGTCATTGTACCGCCGTCTTGGAAAACGAAATGATGCGGTGGAACATTTTTGTTCGAATACCGGTATTTCACGTTAAATCGCTTGTCGATAGCTGTTCGACCGGAGTAAACTGAAGTGCTCGCAGGAACGGCAACAGGAATCGAAATTAGATCAGGATTCCGCAATAGAAATCTGGCAACGGACCAGATCTTGAAACGACTCTTGATCCGACGTTTGGCGTGACTGATCGGATCGACAACTTGAACTTACCCAGTGGCGAATTGATGATTTCAGCGACCAAGTATCATCTCCGACAACGTTGCCGACACCACTTTTTGTTTCCTGGTAGCGGTTTTTTCGTGATGCTCCTGTTGGTCAACAGTTGGGGGCTCAGCGTACAGGCCCAAACGCCCCTCTCATCGGAACAGTTGGATTTTTTCGAATCGAAAATCCGTCCGGTCCTAATCGAAAATTGCTACGAATGTCATTCGGCGGCGGCGGCCCAATCCGGAAAACTTCGCGCTGAGCTGGCACTCGATACCCGAGCCGGTGGGCTGGCTGGTGGCGAATCGGGACCGGCCGTGGTGCCCAATGCGGTCGACGAAAGCCTCATCATTTCGGCGCTGCGCTACGACTCGTATGAAATGCCGCCCAGTGGCAAATTGCCGGACGAAGTGATCGCCGATTTCACCCAATGGATTGAAATGGGTGCGCCCGACCCTCGCGACGGAGACAAAGTACCCGCCAAGAAAGCCCGGATAATTGACCTGGTGGAGGGGCGGAAATTTTGGTCTTTTCAACGCCTCCAATCGACTCAACTGGCTATCAATACAGCAGTCCATCCCGTTGACCAATGGATACTGAAAAAACAACTGGATTTGGGGCTGTCGCCGAGCTCGCCGGCCGAACCGCGAATCTTGATCCGTCGCGCCTGGTTTGATTTGTTGGGTATTCCTCCGACGCCGGCCGAAATGAAACACTGGATCTCTCGACTGAGTAGTGGAGACGATTCAGCCCCAATGATTAGCAAACCGGCGTGGAGCGAATTGATCGACACGTTGTTGCAGCGACCGGAGTATGGCGAGCGCTGGGCTCGCCACTGGATGGATGTCGTTCGGTTTGCCGAGTCGCATGGTTATGAACAGGACTACGATCGGCCCAACGCGTACCATTATCGAGATTTTTTGATTCGGGCACTCAATCAGGATCTGCCTTACGACCAAATGGTGCGTTGGCAAATCGCCGGTGACGAATTGCAACCCGCTGAACCGTTGGCCTGGATGGCGACTGGTTTCCTGGGTGCCGGCGCGTTCCCCACGCAATTGACAGAAACCGAATTTGAATCGGCGCGTTACGATGAACTCGACGACATGGTGGCCACAACCAGTGTCGCGTTTCTGGGTCTCTCAATTGGCTGCGCGCGTTGTCACGATCACAAATTTGATCCGATTCGCGCCGAGGACTACTATCGTTTCGCGGCGATTTTCACGTCGGCGATCCGGTCCGAAAAAGTATTGGACTTGGATCCGGCAACCAATCTCCTGCGGCAAAAACAGTTCGACGCCGAACTGCAAACGGCCCAAGCCAACTTGACTGCATTCAATTCCAAAGAACTTCCGGCTGAATTTCTGGAGTGGCTGCAGCAATCATCGTCCGACGTTCGAATGTTGGCGACCTGGAATGTTTTGGCGGGAGAGGTTGCTACACAATCGGGTTCAATATTTAATCGTTTGGACGATGGGTCATTTCTGGCCGTTGGAGCGCCGCCCCTGCAAGACGTGTTAACGTTTCGCGCAACTCCGTTCGCCGGATCCGTGCGCGCGATTCGGATTGAAGCACTGGCTGATCCCAGCTTGCCGAATCAAGGTCCCGGTCGGGCAGGCAATGGAAATTTTGCGCTGGGTAATTTTGAAGTTAATCGTCTGGACGCCGAAGGCTCGAGAAAACCAGTGGCTTTGATCGAGGCCGTCGCCACTCACCAACAAGATCAGTCGACGTTATCCATTGCCGCTTCGATCGACGACGATCTGATTTCGGGCTGGGCAGTCGATGGTCAGATCGGGAAAAGTCAGGCCGGAGTTTTTTACCTGGCCGAGCCGATTGAGTTGCGAGCCGATCAACGACTCGAGATGACGTTGACTTTCCAACACCCCAATGCACACCATTGTATTGGGAGATTGCGGGTTTCGGTGTCAGCGGTTCCTCGAGCAGTACCCGAAGTTGGCGGCAACGGACCGTCGCAACAACTCTTGACGATTTTTCAGACGCTGCGTGGCCAAGCGGATTTGGAGCGAGGCTTTGCTGCCCTGCCCGAATCCGAACAACAAACCTGTTTGGATTGGTTTCGTCCTCAATCGGCCACTTGTTCGGAGTTGCAAAAAAAGCTCGATGATCTAACTCGAATCGGCCCACAATTGGTCACGGCCAAAGTGCAGGTGTCCAGCGAAGGCCTGCCCCATCTGCCCCATCATGCTGACGACCGCGGCTTCCCCCATTTTTATCCGGAAACCTACGTCCTTCGTCGCGGTGATGTTGCGCAAAAAGTTTCCATTGCTGAGGCGGGATTCCCCGAAGTTCTGCTGTCAGCGGAACGCGAACCAACCGAGCTGGTCACTCCCGAGCCGACTCGCGTCAATTCGCTGTCCAGTTATCGGCGGGCGGCTCTGGCGAATTGGCTAACGGATTCGCCACACGGGGCGGGAGCCTTGGTCGCGCGCGTGATGGTCAACCGGTTGTGGCAACATCATATTGGCCGCGGGATTGTGGCGACACCCAACGATTTCGGCGAAAGTGGGGATCGACCCACGCATCCGGAACTGCTGGATTGGTTGGCTCAAGAGTTGATCGTCAACGAATGGAAACTCAAACCGATTCACAAGACGATCATGACCAGTGACACCTATTTGCAATCGAACAAGGGTACTGACGACCCGCGTTCCAAAGTCGACCCCGAGAATCGCTGGTTGTGGTACCGTGCGCCGCAGCGATTGGAGGGAGAAGCCATTCGCGATTCCCTGTTGTCCGTTGCTGGCCAGCTGGATTCCAGCATGTATGGTCCCGGCACATTGGATTCGAACATGAAACGCCGCAGCGTCTACTTTTTCATCAAACGGAGTCAGTTGATTCCGGAGATGATGCTTTTCGACTGGCCTGAACACTTGGTCAGTATCGGCCAGCGGCAAAGCACTACGATCGCGCCGCAAGCGTTAATGTTTATGAATAGTCCACAAGGTCGCAGCTACGCGGAAGCATTTGCGGCGCGGATCGCCAACGACAATCCCCAGGAGTCGTTACGGCAAGCCTACGAGCTCGCTTTGGGAAGGACACCCACGCCGCAGGAAACACAGTTGGCATTGGATTTTGTCGGTCGCGCTACTCAACAGCGGCGCGAGCAAGGAGACCGCGACCCCGGACAAATGGCTTGGGCGGACTTTTGTCAAATGCTGTTGGGATCCAACGAATTCATTTATATCGATTAGTTGTCAGGAAGGCCGCGAACATGGAAAACATGAGTCAATTTCCCCGAAACGTATCGACGCGGCGGGAGTGGTTGCGCCGAGCCGGTTGCGGTTTTGGTTTCCTGGGTTTGACCGCGATGTTGCACGAACATGGCGGACTTGGGCAACTGCGAGCCGATGGTTTGGGCGCCCGCGCACTTGATCCGCTGGCATCCGTGACGCCCCATTTCGAGGCGCGGGCGAAACGGGTCATCTGGATTTTCGTCAACGGCGGTCCGAGCCAGGTCGATACCTGGGATTACAAGCCGGCGCTCGAGAAAGCTCATGGAAAGTCCATCAAGGAATTCGACGCCAATTTTTCGAACACGACTGGGTTCTTCAAAGATGCAGTGGGTGACTTGATGAAGTCTCCTTTCGAGTTTCGCCCCCGAGGAGAATGCGGCAAGATGGTCTCGTCCCTGTTTCCGCACTTGGGTGAACACGTCGACAAGATGGCTTTCATTCATTCCGGCTTTACGGAATCCAACAACCATTCACCCGCTCTGTTTGCGATGAATACTGGATTAGCGCGGATGGGTTTTCCCTGTGTTGGGTCTTGGGTCACGTATGGCCTGGGCAGTGAATGCCGCGATCTGCCGGCCTTTGTGGTGATGAGCGATCCGAAAGGCAGAGGGCTTCCCAAGGGCAGCGCTGCCAACTGGAGCGCCGGGTTCTTGCCGGGCGTGTATCAGGGAACTCATTTGCGTCCGACCGGGGACGCCATCGACAATTTGAAACTTCCAACTAATCTCTCGTTGAAAATTCAGCGCGAGCAATTGGATCTGTTGAAACAGCTGAACCAGACGCATCTTGATCAACATGCCGCCGAATCGGATTTAGCCGCTCGGATCGAGAGCTTCGAATTGGCCTATCGAATGCAGAGCGCCGCGCCGGAGACAATCGACCTATCCAGTGAACCGGCCCACTTGCAGCAACTTTACGGAATCGATGATCCGCGCTGCGATTATTTTGCCCGGCAATGTTTGATGGCTCGCCGATTTCTGGAACGTGGCGTGCGGTTCGTGCAGATCTACTCGGGCGGCATGGAGAACCAGCGATCATGGGACGGGCATAACGATATCCAGGGGAACCATCAACAATTTGCCGACGAGACGGATCGCCCGGTCGCCGCATTGTTAACGGACTTGGAGCAACGCGGCATGCTCAATGATACGTTGGTGATTTGGTGTGGCGAATTCGGGCGGCTGCCGATCGCTCAATTGAGCGAGAAGCCGGGTCGCGATCACAATCCACATTGCTTCACCGCCTGGCTGGCCGGTGGCGGAGTCAAACCGGGTGTTAGCTATGGCGAGTCAGATGAAATCGGCTACAAGGCGGCTGTTGATCGGGTGCATCTAAACGATTTGCATGCGACAATCCTGCATCTGTTAGGTTTGGATCACGAACGTTTGACTTACCTGTACAATGGTCGCAATTTTCGCTTGACCGATGTGGCCGGGCAAATCATCCGACCGATACTGGCGTAAGCAACAGGTCGAAACGTGGGGTGGGGGGGCCGCCCCTGGTATTAAATAAGAAAAGGAGGCGGCCAAAACCCACGGTAGGATA
>JANNPW010000022.1:0-35435 GCA_031400405.1 Mariniblastus sp. | reverse complement strand
ATGTTTGCCCCCCCCTGGCTTCCCGTGGGTTTAGGTGTTTTTTTAACTCCACCCCTCCACCCCCCCCCCCTCGCTGGGCCGCCTGTTTGCCCGGCGCAAACCCCGGCCCCAAAGCGGTGGGGGTTGTGTCGTTCTGTAGGTAGCGAAAAGCCCAACGATCCGTAGGGCGAGCCTGCGGGATTCTTGAAAACGAATATCCATTTCGGTGGCGTTCAGCGAGAAGCTCGTTTTTTTCGTAATTTTACTGACCAAAATTCCCAAGAAGAAACAATCCTGGAGTTTTGAGGGTAATGTTGAGCATGCGCGGGAGGGTTGAGATGTTAGACTAATAGTCGACTAAAACGAATGCGATTCAGATGACTCGTCGTTCGTCCTTAATTTGTTCAGCTTCGGCACGCTGGTTGCCGCAATGTTCGGTGAGATAGATGCAAATTCGTTGCCCGGCCTGCCACCAAACCTTTTCTTCCGACGGATCGACTCCGCGATTTTGTAGTCAATGCGGAAATCCGTTGACACAATCGGGTGAAACCAATCAGAACGACGTTAAAACAATACCATTGTTGATGCGTGAACCGGTGGAGATGCCGACGCTCCCACCGTCAAATAAACGATTTGAGACCCAACAACTCGGATCGGACACCGACCCTCACCGAGGTGCGGTCGATGAGTCCCTGCCGAACGACGCCACGATCGGGCCGTTCCGTATCGTTCGAAAACTTGGCCAAGGGGGAATGGGCACGGTTTTCGAAGCCGAACATCAAGCGACGGGACAACGGGTGGCCTTGAAGTTGCTGGCCCGAAGTCTATTGGCAACCAACGAATCGATCGAGCGATTCCAGCGTGAAAGCCAAATTGCGGCATCGATCAATCATCCACGTTCAACATTCGTTTACGAAGCGGGCGAGCTGGATGGCATGTTCTATATTACGATGGAACTGATGACCGGTGGCACGTTGAAGGAAGTTGTCGAAGAGCACGGACCGTTGCCTGTCGCCAGGGCGATTGACTATATACTCGATGTAATTGACGGGTTGCAGCCGGCGCATGAGGCCGGAGTTGTCCACCGTGACCTTAAGCCATCGAACTGCTTCATGGACCATGGCGGTCGAGTCAAGCTGGGCGATTTCGGATTGGCAAAATCGTTTTTGGGTGATTCCAGCCTGACTCGCACGGGAACTTTCATGGGGACGCCGCAGTTTGCTGCGCCCGAACAATTGCGTGCTTCGGAGGTGGATGAGAAAGCCGACATCTACGCGCTGGGGGCCACAGTGTTTTATCTGCTCACCGGTCGTGCGCCGTTTACGGGCAATGCAGCGCAAGTGATTTCCAGTATTGCTTCTGATCCCGCACCGGATATTCGAGGTATAAAAGACGGCATTCCCAAAGAACTGGCGCGTATCATCAATCGAACTTTGGAAAAAAATCCGACCAAACGACCGGAGAATTTGGTCGCCTTGCGCAGCCAGTTATTGCCATTTTCGGCGCGCGGTGTGTCGCAAGCCGATTTGGGTCGTCGATTGGCAGCTTTCTTTATCGATGCGTTTGTCGCCGGGATCGTGGTCAACGTCGTGGCACAGATGGTCAGTTTCATGTTTTTGTTTGTCGGTGGACTGTTTGCCAGTGGCGATCTGACTTCGTTGATGTGGATCAATGTGATTGTCCAGTTTTGCACACTGGTCGCTTATTTTGCGGTTCAAGAATGGCAATTCGGAAGCACGTTGGGAAAATGGTTGATGGGGATGCGGGTAATTGATCAACGCAACGAACCGCCCCGATTGATTCCGGCGTTGGTCCGGGCCATGTTAATCCCCGGACTCTCGCAATTGTGTATTTCTTTGCCAGTGGTATTGATGGGATTCGATCTCACCAAAGGCATGGATAATATGACGGCTTGGCGGATGATCGTCGAAACCCAGATGTTTCATTTACTGAGTTGGATTCCCAATTTGGTGTGCTTGTCATCGGCCCGATTGAACAACGGTTATCGAGGCATTCACGATCGGTTGACCGGAACGCGCGTGGTCCGACTGGCCGCTGCGTTAGAGCATCGAAGGCCGGAAAACATCCCTGTTACATTGCCGATTGCGACGGCAGCACCGGATTCGAATTTGTTACCGCAGGTGGGGACATTGTTGATTGTCGGCCGTTTCGGGTCGGGATCGCCCGAAAAAACCGACGTACTGTTAGCGCGCGATCAATCGTTGGATCGTGATGTGTGGATGATTCCTCAGTTGGAAACGGATCGACCTCCGTCCGATAACCGGACCGCGAAGCCGCATTCGAGCCGAATCCGCACGCTCAAATCAGAATTTTTTGAGGGGCAACAATGGCTGATTTGCGAGGCTTTGAAGGGGATACCGCTGCATGAATTTTTGATGATCTCGCGACCGCTCAGTTGGTCGTCATTGTTGCCGCTCATGCAGGATCTGGTGGAAGCGTTAGAAGAACTTGCCAAGGATCCGACGGACCTGGCAGCAATCCAGCTGGATCAGTTTTGGCTGGATCAATCAGGCCGCGTCAAATTGCTGGCTGCTCCGCTACACCAGTCCGCCGACGATTCTATCGACTTTAGTCCATCGTTACCCCAACGTTCAATGTCGAATCGCCAGGCGATCGGAATTGTAGAGACGCTGCTTGACACCATGATCCAACAACATGTAATGCCGGAACATGTCCTGGATTGGCGCAACGAGTTGCGAACCAGCACGAATGACCAAGACGGAATTCCTCGCCTTAGACAGCAACTGTCGGCAATCGAGGATCGACCATCCACTTGGAAATGGGACGATCGAATGGGGGTCTTGGCCGCGACGTTGGGGATCGAATATTCGACATTGTTCAGTTTGACACTTGGATTCAGTTTGGTGGCGAACTATTTTTTCGGTTGTTCCATTGGTACAGCGGGAGTTATCACATTTCTGGTCTGCAGCCTGATCGTACTACTGGCCGGATATTTGTTTCGTGGCGGACCGGCCTTTCGGCTTTCGGGGGTCTCGGTTCGGCAGAATTCCGATTTGTCACCGGCCGCCCCCGTTCGATGTGCCATCCGCAGTTGGGTGAGCTGGTCAATGGCCTCATTAAGTTTAGGGATGTTGGCCATGCTTTCATCATTTGGAACATTTGGGGAGGCACAGGGGATGGCGCTAGGCGCCCAACCTGGAATGCAGCCCATCAACGTTGATTTTTCTGAAACCGACCGTAAATTGACCGTATCGCTAGAACCCTTTGACGAGTCAGCGGATAGGTCGGCGATACTTGCTGATGTGTCGCTGGTATTTGGTTTGTTGGTAGCCTTTATTCCGGTTACCAGCCTGATTGTGGTGGGCTGCGCTTATTCGCTGTTTCGGCCTTCACGCGGAATCGCCGATTTGATTTGTGGCACGAAACTGATTCGGGAATGAGAATTGAGCAGCTTACGATGACCCCATGTCAAAATTGCCAAACCGAACTTGTATCTGACGGAATCGTATCAGGGCAACAAGTGCGGTGCGTCCATTGTCGCCACGTGTTCTGTTTCGGACGCGAGGAAAAGTTATCGGCCGACCGGCTGGCTTGGCGCAGTTTCTGGTTAGGACTGGCCTCAATGTGCTGCATTTTCTTCACAGGCATTCCAGCCATCTACTTTGGTGTTCGCAGTTTGCTGCGCATGCGATTCACGAAAGTGCGCCCGCGGGATCGTTTTGCGGCAGCGGCTGGAACGGTCATGGGAGGCTGCTTTGGCTTGTTTGGCGGCCTGTTTGCCATTGCCTCCGCAGCGATAATCGGAGTGACTTTTTACAGTCTTGAACACGCGAAGGAGCCCAGTGCCATACAAGCGATGTTTGATCGGTCATTGGTCGCGGAACTGCCCAGTGAACTCGTCCCGTGGAAGGGTATTAGTGTACTGGAAAGCATGTACTATTTTGATTTTGTTGACATTGTTGATGAAGGCGCACGAACCGTACGTGTCCGTATCGTTTGTCATAAGGGAGTATTTCAACAACCTGGCGGTCAGGTCAATGCGGACTTGAAGAGTTGCCGAATCGGCGAAATTGATTACTCGACACCATTCCACGCGGAGAAATTGAAATGGACTATTTTGGATGAGCCGGTGGAGGTTACCAAGCTCTATTACCAAAATACAAATGAACCCGGCAAAGTTGAGGGAACTGATTCGGAAAACGGTCTGGCCGACGCGACAACCCTGGAATCACGGAAGTCTGCGGCTGGAACGGTCGTCAGGTATTACGGACTTATCAAACAGCCGCAACTGCTGATTGGGATCGCGGTTGTGATGCAGCTTCCACAACCTGAGATGACAGAAGATCGAATTCGCGGGCTTTTTTCGTCCGTTCGCCCAGCGGGCGATTGAGGTCGTCCTTTAATTGCTTTGTGCCGGATACGCCAGAATTTGAGAAATCTTATTGCGGCGAAGCACAGAATTCCGCTTGCTAAGTAGAGTTTGCCGCGTCGACCGGCCGAGGCGGCCCAATTCTTTTTTGTCCTATCAAGCTACCCGAGTTCCTGGAAACGATTTAGACTAAGGTTCCACAAAACCGCCAAGATTTGATTGACTGAATCGAATGCGGATAAATTATAGGAAATGTTTGTCAGGCCTTTTGATTCAACAAGGTAGGTCACGATGTCGATCGATTTTACTTGCAGCGGTTGTACAAAGACACTTCGGGTTCCAGTCGAGCATCTGGGTAAACAGGCCCGTTGTCCGCAGTGCCAGACGTTGAACCTGATCCAGCCAAATAGTGACCCAGTCGCGATGTCTGCCCCAGAGGGAATATCGAACCCGCTTAACCAATTTAGCGTAGCCGAAAAGCAGCCGATTGGACAAAATCCCTATCAAGCAACCGGCGCAGCCCCGGCGGGTCGGATGTACCAAATGCCGCATCGAGGTGGCTTGATTTTGACGTTGGGAATTCTCGGCCTCCTCTGCAACGTTTTGTGTATCCCCAGTATCATGGCGTGGGTCATGGGGCGGTCGGATTTGGCCAAAATTCGCGCCGGCATGATGGACCGCGAAGGGGAAGGGCTAACTCAAGCGGGCATGATTATGGGAATTATCGCGACCTGCCTGGTGATTGTCGTGATCTTGTTTTACCTCGCGATGATCGCATTTTTTGTGATTGCCGCGATAGCGGGTGCGAATTAGGCGCACCGCATTATGCAAAACGTACTGGTCGAGAAACCCTATCGCTTCGTGCCCCCGATAACGTGGCATTGGCCGCAACGATTTCTGACGAAAATTGGGAAATTTGTTCCAGTATTAAGAAAACGTGATGGGGTAATCGCTCACGAATGTCGGCACCTCGATCGATTGCGCCAATCCATCGAGGCGGGGCATGGAATTCTGCTCGCACCGAATCATCCTCGGATCGCTGATCCAATTTCGATGTATCATATTGCTCGTGAGACCCCCTGTTCGTTTTATACCATGGCCAGCTGGCATTTGTTCAATGCCAGTCGGTTCAATGTTTTCATGGTCCGTTTGATGGGCGGATTCAGCGTCAATCGAGAGGGACTGGATCGGTCGGCAATCGATTATGCCATCAAGGTGTTGCAAAATGCCGAACGACCCCTCATCATTTTCGCCGAAGGCGCGACGAGTCGAACCAATGACAAACTGATGGCCTTGATGGAAGGCCCGGCGTTTATTGCACGAACCGCCGCCAAGCGCAGGGCGAAGGAATCGGGAGGCAAAGTTGTCGTGCATCCTGTCGGAATCAAATACTTGTACTTAGGAGATATCGAACGGGCTTGCAATCCAGTCCTCGACGAAATCGAGCGTCAATTGACCTGGAGGCCGGATGCTTCCGTACCGATGATCGATCGAATTGTGAAAATCGGCAACGCGTTATTGACCCTGAAGGAATTGCAACATCAATTGCAAACCAGTCCGGGCTTGACGCTGCGACAACGCCAATGTCAGTTGGTTGATCATTTGCTACATCCACTGGAACAGGAGTGGATCGGGCGAACTGTGGAAGCCGGAATCGCAGCGCGAATCAAAAGTCTGCGGATGAAAATTTTTCCAGAAATGAGTCGCGCCGAATTGGATCAAACGGAGCGGAGTCGACGTTGGTTGCAGTTGGAAGACACCTATCTCGCTCAACAAATCGCCTGCTACCCGGAACAATATTTGACCGAGCTTCATTCATGCGATCGAATCTTGGAAACCGTCGAAAAATTTGAAGAGGATTTGAACGACAAATGTCGGTTGCACGGTGAACTCAAGGTCATTCTAGAAATGGGTGAAGCCATCGAGGTCTCGCCCGAACGAGATCGTGCCGCCAGATCGGATCCGTTAATGGAGGAGATTCGCGTGCGATTGGAAGAAATGTTGGGGCGACTGCAAAACGAATCGCGAATCTATCAATAGAATTGATTCCCGTAGCATAGCGACGAGCGCTAAACAGATCTCCGTCCCCTGGGTCCCAATTCGACAAGTCTCAGGTTTTTTATTTCACCCGACACAAACTCGGCCTTGATCAGGGTCCGCATTTGATGATGTCCTTCATGGCCAGCGGCGCCGGGATTGATAAATTTCAAGCCATATTGGCGGTCATTTTCGACTCCCACGATATGCGAATGCCCACAAATAAGTACCTGCGGCGGATTGAGTTTGAGGCTCTGTCGGACACGCGCTGAATATCGGCCGGGGCTGCCAGCGATATGAGTCATCCATACGTTGACGCCTTCCATCGAGAATCGTAAATCCTGTGGCATGCTCGCTCGAATTTCAGGATCGTCGATATTGCCGTGAACGCCACGCAACGGCTTGAATCCCAGCAGCTGTTCAATCACTTCCATCGTGCCGAAATCACCGGCGTGCCAAATTTCGTCACAATCTTCACAAATCTCAAACACTCGCGGATCGAGAAACCCATGCGTGTCGGAAAGTAGGCAAATTTCCATCGGCTCGACCTGGAGTCCGGGATTAAAACCAAACCAAATTTTGGGGAACGTTTCGCTCGGAACGGGGCAAATGAGCAAACCTGTCTTCCGCTGTCCCGGCTGTCGGCGGAACGCGAATCGATTATTCTAATAGCTGCGGTCGAATCAAATCAAAGCGATCGAAGTTCGTAAAATCAAAGTCGATCGAGTGCACTTGAACTATCTGTTGTTTAGGAAAATATCATGCGAATTTTATGTGCGATCTGCTGGATTGGAATGTCAACGAGTTTTCTTACCTTGGGGACTGCCCAAGCCCAATTGCCATCCGGCTGGCGGGCCCATGATCTTAACCGTCCGGCGCCGGAAGTAGTCGATCCCGGTGCATCCCCGGCACCCGCAAATGTACCCAGCGATGCCACGGTGCTATTCGACGGAACGAACCTGGACCAATGGCGAGATGGTAATGGAAACGCAGCCAAATGGAAAGTCGTCGAGGGAGCCATGGAATCGGTCGCGGGCGGTGGCTACGTTTATTCCAAAGAGAAATTCGGTGACTGCCAACTCCATGTCGAATGGGCAGCGCCGGTGAATGTCCAAGGTGACAGCCAAGGTCGCGGAAATAGCGGCGTCTATTTGATGGGTGATTACGAAGTTCAAGTCCTCGATAGTTTTGACAACAAGACTTATGCGGATGGAAGTGCCGGTTCGATTTACGGTCAATATCCACCGCTGGTCAACGCGTGTCGCCAGCCGGGCCAGTGGCAATGTTTCGATATCATATTTCGCCAACCTCGATTTGACGACAGCGGAAAATTATTGTCCGCCGCGCGCCTCACAGTGTTACATAACGGGGTCCTCATTCAAGATAATTCCGAGGTCTTCGGACCCACCAACTGGATTCAATTGGACGAGTATCAACCGGGTGTCGACGAAGCACCGCTGGGGTTACAAGATCATGGGAATCCAGTGCGTTACCGCAACATTTGGATTCGGCGATTGCCTCCCGAACGTCCACGACCGGTCCAACCCTACGCGTCCGAGTCAAAATCAATTGAATTGTCGGATGAGAAAAAACGGAATTTGTCAGGGGAATACGATGGGTTTTCGGTGGAGAATCGAGATAGCGTACTGTTTTTGAACCACCTTTCTCGGACACTCGAGATGCTGCCGGTTACGGAAACTCGTTTTGAGTTTCGCAAGAGTGCAGGAAACATTGAGTTTTCAACGAATGAGTCCGGCGCGATCGTTTCCGCCAAAATCTTCCTGGACGCCGCTGGGGAAAAGAACGGAACCAAGAAGTAAGATCTTCGCCAATTGATGCAATGGGTATGAGCGGCATTGTCGACCGCCAATCGATCCGATCCAGCGGAACTCGTTGTAGTTGCCAGGCCTGTTGGCCCGATAAGAACAGTCGTCCTATTTTCTCAATAAAAGTCCGATCCGTCGCTTCAAGATCGCTCACTTGCGCCTGCCGGTACGGCATGAAACCAAGTGAAATCGCCTGATCTACCACCTCCCAGTACAGGATATCGATATCAAGATGAATGATTCCGTTAGCATTTCACCAATATCTCCTGCCACTCCCCATGACGTCTTGGGCGAATTGACGCACGAAATTGACCGACATCTAAATTTCACACTCGGACATCACAATCTAACAGCTGAGCCGCAATATCTGTATCGCGCGCTGGCAATTGCTGTCCGCGATCAATTGATCGCCAATTGGCGCAGCACGAATCAGCGCATGGTCGAAGCCAAATGCAAGAAGACGTTTTATTTGTCACTGGAGTTTTTGATCGGCCGGTCGCTCGGCAACGCGATTCAAAATTTAGATCTGGATCAAGATGCCCGCCAAGCCCTTTCGAATTACGGCGCGGATCTGGAACAGATCGAAGAACAGGAACTCGATGCCGGTTTAGGTAACGGCGGCCTCGGGCGATTAGCCGCGTGTTTTCTGGATAGTTGCGCCAATCTCGAATTGCCAGTCGTCGGCTATGGAATCCGCTACGAATACGGCATGTTCAACCAGAAAATCTGCGAAGGGCGACAAGTCGAACAGCCCGATCACTGGTTGCGCGACGGAAATCCATGGGAATTCGAACGGATTGAACAAGCGCGATGTATTCCGTTCTATGGAAGAGTCGAGCATCGAATGGAATCCGACGGAACCTCTCGCGCTCGCTGGGTCGATACGCATGATGTTTTGGCGATTCCATTTGACATGCCGATCCCCGGCTACCGCAGCCATACCGTCAACACGCTGCGTTTATGGAAAGCCACGGCGACGGATGCGTTTAATCTGAAAGATTTCAATGCGGGAAGTTACCCCGAAGCGGTCGCGGCAAAAAACAGCGCCGAACAAATTACGATGGTGCTCTATCCGAACGACGCCAGTGAAAACGGAAAAGAGTTGCGGCTGAAGCAACAGTACTTTCTGGTTTCGGCAAGCTTGCAGGATGTGATTAAACACTGGGTCAAACAAAATGGTGAGGACTTTTCCAGTTTTGGCGAGAAACACTGTTTCCAATTGAATGATACCCATCCGGCCACGGCAGTCCCCGAACTCATGCGATTGTTGATGGATGAACATCACTTGAGCTGGGATGCGGCGTGGAAAGTCACATCTCAGTGCATGGCTTACACGAACCACACACTGCTTCCCGAAGCGCTCGAGCGATGGTCGGTGCGTTTGTTCAGCCGCCTGTTGCCCCGTTTGCTGGAAATCATTTACGAAATCAATCGCCGGTTTCTGGTGGAAGTGTCCGAAAAATGGCCCGGTGATACGCTCAAGCTACGAAATATGTCATTGATCGAAGAAGGGGACAATCCGCATGTTCGCATGGCTTATTTGGCGATTGTCGGGAGTTTTTCCGTCAATGGAGTCGCCCGCTTGCACACGGAACTGTTGACCCATGGATTGTTTGCCGATTTCCACGAAATGACGCCTCGAAAGTTCAACAACAAAACCAATGGGGTCACGCCGCGTCGTTGGCTAGCGCATTGTAATCCTAAATTGCGCGACCTGATCAATGAAGTCATCGGAACGGAGTGGGAAAATGACTTAAGTCAAATTGCGATGCTCCAGCCCTTTGCCGACGATAGCGGTTTTCGCAAACGTTGGGGGCAGGTCAAACTGGAAAACAAAATTCGGCTGGCCGAATACGTCTACCACAATTCCGGTGTTTCGTTTGAGGTCAATTCGATTTTCGATGTCCAGGTCAAACGGATTCATGAATACAAGCGGCAATTGTTGAACGTCTTGCATGCCATTCACCTCTATGATCGGATTCGGCGCGGTGATGTGCAGGATCTGGTGCCACGTTGTATTCTGATTGGCGGCAAAGCAGCCCCCGGTTATCACATTGCCAAATTGATTGTGAAATTGGTGAACAATGTAGCGGCTGTCGCCAACGAAGATCGCCAAGTTAATCGATTGCTGAAACTGGTTTTCTTTCCCAACTATCGGGTGTCGGCGATGGAAGTGATTTGTCCGGGGACTGAGTTATCCGAACAGATCTCGACCGCCGGCAAAGAAGCCTCGGGAACCGGCAATATGAAGTTCATGATGAATGGAGCGTTGACAATCGGGACGCTCGATGGTGCCAATATCGAGATTCGTGAACAAGCCGGTGCAGAGAATTTTTTCCTATTTGGCTTGGATGAAACGGGCGTGGTCAAAACCAAAATGAACTATCGACCCAATGAAATCATCGCAGCCGATGAGGACATTAACCGCGTGATGCAGTTATTGGAAAGCGGGCACTTCAATCAGGACGAGCCCGGCGTATTCGACTTGTTGACCGCTGGATTGCGAAACCCGTTCGATCAATGGGTGACCATCGCGGATTTTCGAACTTACATTGATGCCCAGGCCCGCGTCAACGCCGCCTATCGCGACCAAGACCAATGGAATCGGATGAGCATTATCAACACGGCGACCAGTGGGAAATTCTCCAGCGATCGCACGATTGCTGAATACGCGACAGAAATCTGGGGAATCAAACCCTTGGTCCGATAGCCTAGACCACTTGGATTTCGTTGCGAACATTCCGCACGCCTGGAATCTTGATCGCAACGGACTGAGCAACCTGTTTCAGATAGAACGAATTGAGCTCGCCAGTCAGCAAGACCTCGTCGCCGTCTAGAACGCATTGAACTGCATTGAGTTGCGCATAGCCCAAACAGGAAAGCGTTCGGCGAATCTGATCCACAACCGAGGGGTGCTCCTCGCGAGTTTCTGGGGGAAAATTCTGAGATTCTGGAATGGATTTCACAGCTGATTTCTTTTCGTCCATGGAAACAAACGCTTCGATTTGACCAAATAACCGGTTTGAATTCGCATCATATCAAGTTTCCCCGTGTGGCGAAACTTCGAATTTCCAGATAGCCGAGACGGCCAAAGAACCCATCCGGCATGTTGAAATTTGGTAATGTCGCGGCCCAAACTGACAAAATCCGGGTCCGATTGGGGCGACCAATTATCGGATTAGTTTGGATCAAGCGACAATAAACCGGTTTTTGCATTGGACAAATCGACTATCAGGGGCTACACTTCTCTCTGTGAATTCGCAGTTTAAACAATGCGAAACAGATTAACCGGTCAGGTTCAAACGAGAAACGCCATTCCTTTATCGGAATAACGTTATCTGACCGGCGGGATTATTGGACAGAACTGGAGGTTCTGACATTCCCGCGATGAGGAGGTTGGCTGGTAGCCACATTTCCTTGCAGCTTTCTGCGGTTTTTTGAACCGCAGCGAACCTGCCCGCGTCCTGATGGACGTGAATCACTTTGTGACTTTCTTGTTTGTCCAAAGTTTCCGCGATCCAGCCGCCGTGTGCTGGTTTGCATTTTCTGAATGCGGTTTGTGACTTTCAATCGAACAACGATGGAATGCGCAGCCGCAGAAAAAACCTCGAAGGATTTTCTCTTGAAGAATTTTACCGAACTCAATTTGATTGCTCCGCTGCAACGCGCTATCGCCGAGCAAAACTATCTTATTCCCACGCCGATCCAAGCCCAGACCATTCCAGCCGCCCTGGAAGGCGCCGATGTATTGGGTTGCGCGCAAACTGGAACTGGCAAGACAGCGGCTTTCGCGCTGCCAATTCTGAATGAAATCAGCTTGCAGAAACGCCCTGCCCAACCCAATCGACCGCTGGCACTTGTCCTGGCTCCCACTCGTGAACTGGCGATTCAAATTGGCGATAGTTTCGCGACCTATGGCAAACATTTGCGATTGAAAACCGTTTTGGTGTATGGCGGTGTAGGCCAGGGCAACCAGGTTCAGGCCCTCGATCGCGGTGTTCACATTCTCGTCGCGACGCCCGGTCGATTGTTGGACTTGATGAATCAAGGCTTCATCGAATTGAACGATTTGGAAATTTTCGTACTGGATGAAGCCGATCGCATGATGGATATGGGTTTTCTGCCGGACTTGAAGCGAATCATCCGCGAGCTACCGGAAGAACGTCAGTCATTGTTCTTTTCCGCCACCATGCCTCCCAAGATCATGGAATTGGCTCAATCGATGTTGTGGAACCCGATCAGCGTCAACGTGACGCCAAAGAAAACCAGTGTCGAGAGAATCGAACAGGGTGTGATGTTTGTGGAAAAAAATAACAAACAGAGTCTCTTACAGAAAATCCTCGCCGAACCCCAAGTCGAACGGGCGATTGTTTTCACGCGAACCAAGCGCGGGGCCAACATGGTAGCCGAACGGCTTTGCAAAAGCGGCGTCAAGGCTGTTGCCATTCATGGCAACAAATCCCAAAATGCGCGTCAACGTGCGCTCGATGCGTTTCGAAATAAATTTGTGCAGGTCCTCGTGGCGACCGACGTGGCTGCCCGCGGTATCGACATCGACGGCGTGACGCATGTCGTCAACTTTGATATTCCTCATGAACCCGAAAGTTATGTGCATCGAATCGGTCGAACGGGACGCGCCGGTGCCGAAGGAATCGCAATTTCGTTTTGTTCCTCCGATGAAAGGAATGATTTGCGTGAAATTGAGAAACTGATCGGCATGAAAGTTCCCGTCTCGGCGAACCAGCCGCATTTCGATGGGCGGGACAATGATCGTCCGATGCCTGAATCCACAACACCTCGCTCACGAGTCGGTTCCCAGGCCAATCGCGGAAGTTCATCTCAGCGAGGAAACGCACCTCAGCGAGGAATCGCAACTCAGCCGCGATCGAATCGAGATGATCGCTCGCGTCCTCCCATTGCCGAAACAACAACTCGGCACAAAGCTCCGGCTGCGGCCATCAGTACTCCCGCTGCCAGAAAGCCCACTCGACGTCGAACTTGGTAACGATGCCTCACGAAAAAAAAACTGATATTGTGGGATTTGCCGCAGCGACCGATGCCACATTGGTCGCCACGGCGTTCCATGAAGCAGGTCACGCTGTAGCGGCCGTTAGTCTGGGCCGGATGATTCAAAAAGTCTCGATCATCCCGGCCAAGCTGCCCGTCGGCGGACAACGACTGGGAGCGTGCGAGTTTAAAAAAGGTAGAACCAAAGCCGCGCATGATTGGCTGGAAGACGAAGTCCTGATCCTGCTTGCAGGAATGGTCGCGGAATCCCATTTCACCAACAAGTATTGTCCACGTGGTGCCGCTCAAGACTTGGCGGCGGTGAAGAGATTGTTGGCGACGCGAGCCAAAAGCGAACGACAGCTCGAACGCCTGGAAAAACGCTTGTTAGACAAAATCGAACATTTGTTGGCTGCGCCCCAATTGGCAACCGCGATTCGACAAGTCGCCCAAGAGCTCTTGATTCAAAAAACCATCAGTGGTCGCGCTGTTCGCCATTTTTATGAACAGGCGGAACACCTCGCAAGTAACAATTCTTCGGAACGCTGAGGTGCGAGTCTCGGAGAGACTCGCCTACGTAGCAGCGTCTCTCCGAGACGCTGAAATCCGAGACGCTGAAATCCGAGACGCTGAATTAACAGCTCATTTTCTTGGAGCCGGCATGGTCAATCCGTTTTGAAACAATGTCACTTTGGTAGCCGGGCCTTTTTCCGGTAACTCAAATTCCAGTTTCGCCTCGACATCGCGATAATTCCAGACGGTGTCAGAATCTGGAAACACCTGCAATGCACTTTGATTGGTTAATTGAACCATGAGACGAGATCCTTTGCTGAAAACTTTGATCTCGACCGCTGGTGCCAATTGGTACTCCCCTACCAATCGCTTCAAAACATCCGCAGTTACCTCGACGGTTTCTTCAAACTTGCGCGGGGCGACTTTCATTCCGACCACCGTTTGAAAGACACCTTCGGCGAGCGCGTCGGTATCCGAGCCGGCAGTATTGCATAGCAATATGACGCCGGCTTTTAATTCGCGGCTGACCAGGACCATGGCTTGATAGCCTCCGGTTCGGCCGTTATGCCAGCGGGTGTTCCCATCACCGGCAATCATCCAGCCTAGTCCCATGGCAAATTGCCCAGCCCCGGCCGGCAATTGTTTCTCCCATGCCAGATTGATGGCTCGTCCAATTTCATTTTTCGGTGGATTCAAATTGGCTTGAATGAATTTCAGCATGTCATTGGTGTTACTTCGAATCGACCCCGCCCCGGCCAGCGCATCAAAGTGCCATGAATGTTCAGGCAGCAACGCGGAATTGAAGGGAGGCGCTAATTTCGACAACCGATCGCCTTGTACATCCGTCGATGTTTCGTTCATTGCCAGGGGCGTTAATATTCGATCTCGCAGCAGAGTCTCGTAGCCAATCTTGGCGCGGGCCGCGAGCAAATCACCCAATAGTCCGGCGCCGAGATTAGAGTACTCATGTTTCTCATCGGGTTGCGTGGTTGGGGTGACGTTCTTAATGAAATCATGCAGCAGAGTCCGATCGTAGCCCGCAAACGGATCGTTTGAATCCGCCGGTGTGATATTATCGGGCATGCGCGGTAAACCTGAAACATGATTCGAAAGATGCTTCAGGGTGATTTTTTGACCGACGTCAGGATTTACTTCATCGAGACCTGGCAGCAACGTCCCGATGGGCTGGTCCAATTTGACGGGATCGGAACCAGCCTCGGAGTTTTCCACCGCATCGGCTAACAACAATGAAGTAAACACTTTAGAGATCGAGCCGATCTCGTACAAAGTCTCATTGTTTGGCGGCACTGGATTATTGTCAGCGAGTTGACCAAAGTGGCCGGTCCAAGTCTGTCCTTCGATTACGACACCAATCGAGACCGCTTGAAATTTATGGTGTTCCAAATAAGGCTTGACCAACGCATCGACTTGTTTTTCGAACTTGAAAGGTTGTTGCGCGATGGTCTGACGTTGCCAACAAAGCATCGTTGAGAGCACGAAGAGGAAAAAAGTAACACGAATTGTCATAGGATTGTGCCAAATTCGAGGAAGTGTTGAAACGCAGTCCGGAGTGGACCGAGATGTCCACCAGATTGATTGTCGTGATTCTGAATCCGGGTGTCAAAGAGGTCAAGAGAATTGTCGTCGAGAATTTGCCGCAGCAAGAAAACCCGAGGAAATTCTCGCCAGGATATTTGTCAATTGATTGGAAAATCGGTAAATTATTGATCGGCGTGGCGATTCGAGTCGTTCGATTTGGCACGCGCCCATAAACGCCTTTGGAATTGAAAAAATATGAGTGGATTCCTGGAAATTTTAGAAGCAATGTTGAATCCCCCCCAACCGCGCGACGAGCAATCGCGCGAGAGCGGAGGAATCCCCGCTACCGAGAACATTCGATTGCCGAAGTTAGAGCCACTTCCCAAGCCGGGCAAGGGCAGCATTGGCGATGTGATGAATGCTGTCGTGCAAATCGTTGCAATGCGTGAGGGGTTTTCCGGGGGCATGACGTCGGCTTGGACTGGCTCCGGCACGATTGTGCATCCGCAAGGCATTATTTTAACTAATTGTCACGTGGCCAATCCACGGGCAATGGGCATGTCGTCCCCTCCGGCTGATCGATTGGGAATTGCGATTACGGAAGACTCGGACCACCCACCGGCACTCAGCTATTTCGCTCAAGTCGTCGCGTATGACGCTGAATTGGATTTGGCAGTAATCAGGATCACTCACGACATCAAGGGGCGCCCCGTGTCGCGCTTGAACTTGCCGACGGTAACGATTGGCGATTCGGATCTATTGAAACTGGGCGATCGAATTTCGATTTTCGGCTATCCCGGTATCGGTGGCGAAACAGTCACCTTTACCTCCGGGAATGTCGCTGGGTTTTCCGGCGAGAAGACCGTTCATGCGCAACGCGCCTGGATCAAAACCGATGCAACAATTGCTGGTGGAAACAGTGGCGGAACTTCGATCAATAGCGAAGGTAGTCTGATCGGCGTACCTACCCAGGCCGCGGCTGGAGCGGGTGTTACGCCGGTCGATGCGAGACCGGTGCTGGATACGAACAACGATGGTCGCATTGATCAACGTGATACACCGATGGCCATTGGTGGCTTCATCAATGGGATGCGCCCAGTTAATTTGGCGATTCCGCTGCTCGAAAAGGCCGGACTCAAGATTGACCCGCAACGTGCCCGCCGCCAGCCAGCCGACGCGCCCCAGTTCTCTCCAGAACCGATTCGCGGTTTTGATTTTGATGCGAATCGGGAAAATCCGGCGTTTTCAAATTTGTTGTTTTCGGAAAAAATCACCAACGATGGTCGGCCCATCAACCCAACTAATGTCATTCCGTCGGGAGTCGACGAAGTTTTTGCCTCGTTCGATTTTGACAACATGCAAAACGGAACACCGTGGAGTACGGTCTGGATGAATGATGGGAAAATTATCATTGAGCAGAAAGAGAACTGGGATAAAGGCGATTCCGGACGCAAGACGGTCAAGATCAGCAACAAACGCGGTGTGCCAGCCGGTGAGTATCGTTTGGTTGTCGGGATCCGAGGCGAAGTAGCGCTCGAAGGCAAAATGATCGTCGGAACGCCGGTCGATGAATCGGACAGCGAGGTCTCGGGACGAATTGTCGATTCACGAACTGGTCGCGGCATTGCCGGAGCGCTGGTGATTGTGTTGAAACCGCGTGTCGCGGTGCGCTCGTTTCTCAACACTCGCAGCGAGAGTGACGTTCAATCGTCGACCGAGTCATTAGCGGACGGTCAATTCAAATTGCCCGAACAATTGCCCAAAGGTCAAGCGTACAGTTTGGTTGTGGCCGCGAAAGGATTCAACCCATTAACCGTCGAAGGTGCATTGCGAATCGGACCAGGTGCTCCGGAACAGGCGATCGTCGGTGATATTGAGCTGGAACCGAGCTAGTTGGTGGTATTCCTGAAACAAACACAAAAAGCCCGATACCTGAACAGTAGCGGGCTTTTCTTATTAAGTCGGACAACGGGCTTTACTTCTTTTTGTCCTTCAATCCGTCTTCTATCTCCCAATCACTGTTTTCCGCTTTTTTCGCGTCACTTCCCCCAGCGTCGTCAATTGACCAATCACCTTTCGGTGCCTCTTCTTTTATCGCGGGATTATTCTTCGGGTCAGAAAATTTGAATTGATCCTTGGCTGTCTTACCGCTTGCATCGTCGATAGACCAATCATTGTCATTTGATTGCGGCGGTTTTGCGACTCCAGTGCTCCTGGTGGCGTCCTGCATTTCCCAATCGCCAGATTTCGAAGCAGCGCCATTTGACGGCATAGCCCGAGGCTCAAAATCGCCACCGCTATTGAGATCGCCGGACGACCGTCCAGCACTAGCGCCTGCGACATCATCGGACGCGGCATCCTGGTCTCTTGGCGCTGTTTGAACATCTGGATTTCCGTTGCCACCACGGTTGGAAAACAACAAAAAGATTCCAATTCCAATCACAATCAAAAAAATCAGGCCGCCGCCTTTGCTTTTGCCCGGTGCGGGACTTGAGCCGTAACTCATTTGGACCTCAATGCAGAATTGAACGACGATTTACCAAACGGAACCTGTTGTCAAGTTATGACGCCGAGGCAAGACTGTCAAGCAATCCAATGTTTCTCGGGTTTAAGTTCGCTAGCCAAATTCCCCGAAGATCCAACTCCTACCTCATCGGTGAAATTCGACCGCAGAGTCTCGCGCGATCTCCCAGTTTATCAAACGATGGTAAGTTATTCGTATTTTTCTGATTTTGTTGCCTGGAATTGTTTTAACGGGTCTGTCGATGATGCCGATGAAATGGATTGTCCGGACGTGGAAAACCGCAATCCAACCGGGCAATCCAAAAAAAGCCCAGCATCTAAATGTGACCGTTGTCAGCGGATTTGCAGACAACGAATTCTGAATTTGTATTCGCAACGACCGGGCGTATGGGGCACCCTGTCTAAGCGCTACAAGTTACCTCAAAAATTAAAAGGATTTGACCGAAATGGCTTTCAAAATCAATTTAAACGTTAGACAGTTTCGTTGCCCCCTGGCTTTGTGTAGCGCGCTGGCTGTTGGCAGTCTATTTTACAACGAAACTGGCAGTGGCAGGATTTTTGCCCAAGACGCCAAGCCAACTAATTCCACCTTGGACGATCTTTTCAAAGGCCCGGAAATCCAGTTTTCGCCAATTCCTTTGACGACCAAAGGAAATGGACCATTCGAATCCAAGCCGCGCAGCATTAATCAGAAACTGTCGCCAATCCTTACGCCGCCACCACAATCGCCGTCCCCCCAGTCTGTCAATTCAACCCTGGGCAATCAATTCGAGCAACCGATTCAGGCGACCCAGGTTAGTTTCCAGAAACAAATGGCGACTGCTCAAACGCCAACGGGGCAATACTATACGACATCGCCAACCAGTCGAGAGCTATCGAACAATGCAAATTGGCCTTCCAATGAAGGCATGCATCAATTGCAAAACGTGTCATCGAATCAATTCGAGCAATCGCTGGCAGCGGCCTTTGGAACCAACCTGGCTTCGGCAACGTCGCCCGATGGTCGTTATCGACGAGTTGAGTTGCCCAATCGAATCAATCAACGACTGTCGATGCTGATCGATCGTCAGTCGGGCCAGATCCGGTATGAGGGGGATGCAGTTTTACAGCAAAGCTGGTTCGATCTTGTGACGCAGATCGATAGTTTGCCAATCCAACGTGCCGATGGCGTTGTCGTTCATACCGCCGTAGTGGATCCGGGTCGTGCCGATTTTAATACGATTCAGCAAGCCACGTTTCTGATGGGAATGCTGCAAGACGACACGCAACCCGGGCCGGATGGTCTGTCGCAAGCCACACTTCCCGCCGGATCGCCGATTCCGCAAGACCAAGAAATCTTGCCAGGCGGACCGGGAGCAGCCCAAGGCATCAAGGACAAAGTAAAAATTCTACAAGATCCCAAAACGGGTGCACTTACTTTGATTGGTTCCGCGGAAGACATCGCCATTGTGATGAAAATCATTCAAGACATTGCCGAAAGGTCGCAAGCCAACCAGGCCGAAGTCAAACGGATCCCGTTGCAGAACATTCAATCCGAAGCGGTTGAAGAACAGATTCAGGAGCTCTACGACTCGGGCTATGCCAGCTCCAAAGGCGCTGTGCAAATCTCCGCGATCCCGTCTCCCAATTCGCTGGTCGTCATCGGGCAACGTGAAGCCATTATGGCAGTAGAGGAAATCGTCAAGCAGATGGACGTCGAGTCGGAAGACCAGCAAGATGGCTTTAAATCATTTCGCCTAAAACACCTTTCGGCTGCCGATGCCAAGGTCCGTCTCGACACGTTCTTTGGACAACAGAATCCAGGCGCGGGCGACAATCGAATTCCTTCCGCTCCCATCATCACAATTCCGGATTTTCGCAGCAACGTTATTACGATTAAAGGTTCGCGTCAGTTTATCATGGAAGCAGAACGCTTTCTCAATGATATCGACGTGGACAAATCAGAATCAGTCAACATGGTAAAAGTGATTCAACTGCGAAACACTCTCGCGGAAGAGTTAGCGGTGGTGATCCAGGACGCCATCAACGGCCAGCAAGCCAACGCGGGCAATGGATTTAAAGGTGCCAACCAGCAACAGCAACAACAACAGCAACAAAACATTCAGGAAAACCAATCATCGGTCGGATCGAAAGCACTAAGCCTGCAGATAATCGGGGCCAATGGTGCCGTTGTCACCAGCAGCGGTATTTTGTTCGACGTGCGTGTGACAGCTGATCGAAACAGCAACTCGTTGGTGGTTTCCGCGCCCAGTGAAAGTATGCAGTTGGTCGAGAACTTGATTACTCAGCTCGATCGCTTGCCCAACGCCGAGACGCAAATCAAGGTCTTTCAAATCTCGAACGGTGACGCAACTACGTTGCTGACCACGTTACAGGCGCTGTTCCAATCGTCCACGACACAAGGTCAACAAGGTGGCCAAGGTAACTTCGGGGGCGGAGGACAGACCGGCGGGAACTTGAGCCAGCTTCCCTTACAGGGAGCCAGCGCAACCGATGGAGCCACGTTGGTGAATTTGCGGTTCGGTGTCGACACTCGAACCAATACGATTATCGCGTCCGGACCAGCCGGTGACTTACAAGTCGTCGAAGATCTATTGAATCGTCTCGACGAAAACCAATTAAATGAAGGTAACATCAAGACTTACCGGTTGAGTAACGCACCAGTGCTCGATGTCGCTGAAGCCATCAATGAGTGGTTGACCACTCGCGCGACCATCAATGACACAGACCCCCGAGCTGTGGGCGATCGAAATCAAACCAATCGTGAAGTAATCGTCGTCCCCGAGGTTAACAGTAACACCTTGATTATCCAGGCTCGTCCTGAATACATGGCCGAAATTGATCAGCTGATTCTGGCACTCGACCGCCGTCCACCCATGGTGAAAGTGAAAGTCATGATCGCGGAAGTGGATCTCGATCGGCTGGAAGAGTTCGGAATGGATCTTGGTGTTCAGGATTCGTTGTTGTTCGATCGGGGAACTTCGATCGGGGCCGGCAATGCCATCACCGGTATTGGATTTCCCTTTAACACGTCGACAGCCCCCAACCGCAATGCTACGTTCCGGGAAACACTCGCCGGGCAAGCGTTGTCAAACTTGGGCACGGGTCGGATCAACAATGACCTGGGCTACGGCGGATTGGTTCTTTCTGCCGGCAATGAATCGATCAGCATTCTATTGCGAGCGTTGAAAGATAAGCAATGCGTGCGAGTGTTGAGTAAACCTCAAATTCTCACCATGGAGAACCTACAAGGCCGCATTCAAGTCGGTGCGAGCGTGCCCCGGATTGCCGGTACCACCAACTCAAACTTTGGTGTTACGCAAGACATCGAGTTCGTCGATGTCGGTGTGATTCTCGAAGTCACGCCTCGCGTCAGCCAAGATGGCATGATTGTGATGTCTGTCGTTGCGAGCAAATCAGCTGTGGGTCCTGAATCGACCGGAATCACGATTGCCATTGCGGCCGACGGGACGCCGATTCGGTCGCCACAGATTATCGAAACGGAAGCGAAAACTACCTTGATGGCGCGTTCCGGACAAACAGTTGTGTTTTCCGGGTTGATTCAGGAATCCAAGACTCATCAGGTTCGAGGCACGCCTATCCTGTCCGACCTGCCACTCATCGGTCCATTGTTCAGATTCGAAAGAGATGCAGCCAGTCGCAGCGAGTTACTGATCGTCATGACACCTTATCTGGTCACCGACGAACAAGATGTGGATATGCAGAACTTCGATGAAATGGATCGCATGCATTGGTGCTTATGTGATGTTGCCGAAATCTATGGCAATACGGACTACGACGGCTACGAAGGTAATGAAACCGCTGTACAAACCATCTATCCGGATAGTGACCCGGCCGGATTGCAGCCCCAATACCTGGTGCCTGAATCGTCCAGCATTAACCAATAGAAGTATCGCGACCCGTCGCTAACATTTCAACCGCGATCAGGAAGATCCCATGAATACCAATTTTGTTTTGCAATTCGCTTTGATTGTCTCCGTGGGGTTTTCCGGATGTGCCAGCGTTGGCGTCAACAACACCATGCGTAGAAGTGACAAGACCTCTCAATGGAATCCTTTTGTTCGACTCACTGAAAAAGAGAAAGCGAAAAAGGCGAAAAAAGAGACAAAGCCGGCTGAGTCGTTCGTGGTGATCTGGAAGGATTCAGTGCTCGAAAAACCAGGCACTCCCGCGGTCCGGGGCTTTGGCGGGCGAATCCACTTTTTTGACGCAGACAATGCTGTGGTCAAAGCCGAAGGTGAACTCGTGGTTTATGGCTTCGACGATTCTGACGCGGCGGATGGCACCAGTAATTCCGAGTCAACTAAAAGTACCAAACCGGACCGAAAATTCGTGTTTCCCGCGGATCAACTCGAGTCGCATTTTAGCGAAACAGAAATTGGTCCGTCCTACAGTGTGTGGATACCGTGGGAAAAAAAAGGAGGACATCGCAAAGTCATCAATCTGATACCGGTGTTCAAGACAGTTGATGGACGAGTTTTGAAATGCGAGCCTTCGCAGAGCGTGTTGCCCGGCAAGCCCCCCGGTGCCGATCTAGAAAGCGATTCACAAGCGGCAAACACCAGCAAAACAGGGGTCGAATTGGCTCAGTTCATATCAGACAAAGCTGCCGGTCGGTCGGGGGTAGTTCACCCCGAACTGAACGAGGACGAATACAATCAAACTCGAATGCGGACCTCGACGATCAATCTGACCCCGGCCATGGCCACTAGATTATCGAACTCGGTTCCAAACTTCTCGAACGGAAAGCAGCCGGAAATTAAGCGACCCGAAGACCAGTCGCAGTGGACTCAACCACCCCAATCGGATTCGGCCGCGTCGGATCCAATACCAGCCAATGCGTCGGAGACCGATTGGGCTCCCTCGAATACTACCACGGAAACACAACCGAAACGACAAGCTGTATTTGGTGCGCCCGGTGCATTTCGATAGGCTTCCGAGTTTGTCTTTCAAGAACACCTGTTGCCTATCGCTGACACGAATTGTCTGGACTTGTAACAGGGCTTTGACCGCGAGAACATGAATACTCAATCCAGTCTCCATCAAGCGGCTATGATTCTCAAGAGCTTGCCGAAACGGCAAGCGGCGGCGATCCTGTCCCGCTTACGTGCTGCAGATATGAAACAGGTTCTTGAAGCAGTTAATCTACTGGATCAAGTGACCGGCGAACAACTCAATGAATCGCTCGAACGATTGAACCAGGAAGCCCGTCGTTGGACGTCCACACCCGCGGAAAACCGGGAAGCCGTTGAACATTTGAGGCAAATCACTCAATCCAACGCCGTCGCGCGACCACCGGAACACAAGACTCCGAGCCATTATTCGAGGCACCCCTTCGGTTTCCTGATCGAAACGCTGCCGATGATTAGAGATCAAGTCCTGTTGGACGAACATCCAAAAAATATTGCCATCGTACTTTCGTCGTTGCCACCCGACGTTGCATCGAGTTGTCTGAAATCACTCGAACCCATCGTACGTGTCTCCGTGTTGAAACGACTTTGCGAACTCGACGAACTGGACAAAGAGGAGGTCAACCAACTCAGTTACGCCCTGAAACTACGGCACCAAAAACTCTACAACCGGAATCCGCTGGGTTCGCCCGGGTTGAAAACGGCGGCCGCGATGCTGAGTTGCACCGATCCCGATACACAGGCCACGCTGGTTGCCATGCTCGAACAGTCCGACCCTGAGTTGGCCGACGAATTGCAAAAGTCGCTGGTAACGCTGGAAAATTTATTGAACTTCGAAGATGGGCTGTTGAAAGAATTGTTGAATCAGGTCGACACATCCTTTTGGGCGCCAGCGCTTAAAAAGGCTTCCAACGCAGTCCAACAAAAAGTCTTGCGAAACATGGCGGAGCGGCCGGCTCAATTATTGTGCCAACAGATGGCCGACTTGGGCGACGTTGATCCGCGAGTCGAACGATTTGCTCGTCAACAGATTATCAATCAAGCGGTGCTATTGTCCCGTTCGACAACTTCCACGACCAGCTGAGCCGCGATCTGCAAGCCAATCATGGGAATCGTGTGCGGTCCTTGAAAGGCCGCATATCGAACATCGTGTTTGGCTTCCAGCAATAGTTGACGCAGGTCTTCCGCGCCGGCAATTGAAAGTATGGGATCGATGCTCCCGTGGGTCTGCGCAATTTTCAAGGGCGAATGCCGGTGCGCCGCTGCGGCCCAATCGGATTCGCAAATCAATGCACCACTCCAAATAATCAATCCTCCCAGCGATTCGGGATAGTGTAGGGCCACATCAGTACTGAGCATTGCTCCTTGTGAAAAACCACCGACCACAATTTGATTCGACGCCAATGAGTATTCAGTCTTCAGCGCGTCGATGACTTGAAAAATCATCTGCCGACAGGCTGGTAAATCTGGGGGTGACGTGTGGCGCATCTCACGTGTCTCACCGACTTCCATCAATTGTTGGAGTCGCTCTATATCGATCATCCACCAGGCGCGCGAATCATACATCGGATCCAGTTCAAGCGGTGCCGTGGGGAAAACATAAATCGCTTGAGCCAGTCTGGAATCGCCAGCAATAAATTCATTGGCCAACGAGACGAGATCCTCACCAGAAGCCCCGAATCCATGGCACAGGATCACCACTGCTTGCGGAGGAGTATCCAGGTCGTCGGATTGGACGACGGTACAATTGAGTGGTCCGATTTTACGTGATTTTTTTTTGATCATCGATTGAGCAGCTGTTTTTCAGAGTGAATTTTGGATTGCCGGACAAAGAATTCGTTGAAGTTTATGCAAACTTGAATCCGCCATTGACCGGAAAAGTCTGTCCCGAAATAAATCGAGCCTCGTCGCTACACAAAAACGCCGCAACCAACGCGACATCGGTCGGGTTTCCCCAGCGGTTCATTAAAGACTCTCGTGATGCGCGTTCCGACCAATAGGCGTTGGCCTGTTCGCCCCATTGAGTCTGAATCCAACCGGGCGCGAGACAGTTGACCCGAACCGCGGGAGCGAGCGATTGAGCCAGGCTGCGGGACATCGCCATAATCGCCCCCTTCGTCGTCGCAAACAGCTCGCCGCTGTCGCCTGCCATTCCTTGAGTCGCCTGGTCCCACCCCATATTGATAATACTGTATGCGCCGCTGAGGGACGATTTCGTCTCGACAAACCGCTCGATCATTCTTTTTCCGATCGCGCGGGACAAGTAGAGCGTCGCGGCTACATCGACTTGCCACAGATAATGCAATTTTTCATCCATGGGCCTGGATGGCCAATCACCGGTCAGTACGTCTCCTCCGGCATTGTTAATCCAACCATCGATTCCGTCGTGTACATTCCATGCCGTTTGAACAAATTCCGACATCGAATCGGTTTTTGTGAAGTCGCAAAATAACGTGGCGACCGCCGAGCCTCTCGATTCGACTTCAGCCTGTACCGCCGCCATCCGTGCGGAAGGTCGCCGACCATGCAACAACACCCTGGCGCCGCGGTCGGCCAGTTCGATCGCGATCGCCCGCCCGATGCCGGATGACGATCCAGTGACCAGGTAGGTTTTTCCCTGCATTCGAGTGGTCAGTGTGGGAACGGTCATTTTATTGGGGCCGGCACAGCCGGTGGCTATTGGTTGTTGGTTGCCGTGGAATTCTCAACCCGAATGGGCAATTCAAAACAAGCCATTTCCAGTTCACTGCGGACCATTAGCAGATTGCCGTACAAACAGAGGTTGTTCCAACAGGTACCGGAAATGGTTTTGATCGAGCCAAGTTCCTGAAATTCTGTTGGATCAGCAGATATCAACAACAGTTGGCCGCCTTCAGCATGAACCAATAATCGATCACCTACTAACAATAACTGACCATTCCCAAAACGCCCCCGCTGTTTCCATTTCCGAGACAGCGTTTCCAAGTCGGTACATTCGAGATAGCCGTCGGATAAAGAAAACGCGTGTCCTTGAAAGACCACCGGACTGGTTAGTTTTGTCTTCATTACTCGCGAATCAGTTTTCAGTGATCGAACGGAAATTACCCCCCCATCTTCCGATAGCTCAATTAACTCACCGCCAAGGTTATAGCCCTTGGAAAGGGCTAGTCGATTATCTGCAACAAATGTCACCTGAGAGCAATTCGCATTAGCATTGCTCTTTCCGGCTCGTTCATGATTCCATAATTCAATCCCCGATTCCGGATCGTGCCCCACCGCGTGGTCTTCCGCAACCAGCACAATCTGAAGCTTGCCAAGCACCGTTTCCAACGACGGAGAACCGTAAGCCACCATGCGTTTGCCGCCGCGCCAAATTTCTTTCCCGGTTTTTTTGTCAAAGGCAATCAGCGTTGTTGTCGATTTTTCCGGGTCGATACTTGGCCCCCCAGCCGGAACAATGACCTTGTCTTGATAAACCAGTGGCGAACCAGAACGGCCCCACATCAAATTCGAGTCCTCCATCGAATAGCTGAGACCCAAGCCATTGGTATGCGAGATTTGGGAAATCCCAACCAATGTGGGTACATCGGCGCTCCAAACGACTTCGCCCGTCGAACCATCGAGGCAATCCAAAACACCCGTACCACCGGTCACGTAGACCAATCCCTCATCAATTGTTGGCGTGGCGCGAGGGCCAACTTTACCTAATGCCGTGATGTCTTCATGTCTCCGCGGCGCCCGCTGGATCCAAGCCAACTGGCCCGTTTCAATTTCGTAACACGCCACACATTCATCCGCTCCGCGTTGCTCCTGCGTGACGGCGTATCCATTGACGGCGACAAATCCTGACCAGCCTTCCCCAACGTTCTGTTTCCAACGCAGAACCGGCGGGGTGGTTTTCCAATCGGAATCCAAAACAACTCCGTCGACAGTACCATTGCGGTGTGGCCCCAGGAATTGAGGAAAATCTCGCGTTGTGGTGGTTGTAAAATTGATTGCGCCAGTCGATTTTGTAGCGAGACTGACATACTCGACTGTGGATTGCCAAAACCGCGGCTTCCAGCCAATAACATTTCCATCGCCGCCGAAACTGGGAAAATACAATGTAAAAAATGCCGCCGGGATCAAGATGATCAACAGACCAAGGACACGCAGTTTGGCCCAAAAGAAAGCCCAGCTGCTCCAAGCCACAATCAAAACAATGGTGAAAACCCCGTTCAAGACATTCGGAATACCCGGATTGAAATTGAATCGTTCATTGAGGAAATCAACTTGGAAATATAGATACGACAATCCGAGTAGGACCAAGGCTGATCCAGCCAACATCTTCACGGGAAAACGTCGGTTGGAGTGCTGGGTATCATCTCTCATTGAGCCATCTTTGCTTTGAGTAGCTTGATCGATGCTTCGAGTCCATCATGATGTTCGCGCTGAGCCCATTTGAGAGGCGTTGATTGCGAACGTTTATCGACGATATTCGGATCCGCACCAGCCTTTAACAGCAAGCGCACGATCGGAGTGGAATACTCATCCCCCTCAAACACGGCGTAATGTAAAGGCGTCTGGCCAAAATCGCCACGACTGTTGACGTCGGCACCGGCGTTAATGAGCAAACTTACGATGGCTTCGTACTTTTGCCAACATGCCATATGGAGCGGTTGGTCGTCAGTTTCAATTGTCTCTTTTACCACTTGGGGATCCTCGTCGATCAACCGTTTGACAGTATCCAGATCGCCACGTTCGGTAGCGCGGAAAATCATCGGTAGCGAGGCATCGTCGTCGGCGTCGGTGTAGGAAAAAGGCATTTCTAATCGCTGGTCAATGCAAGACTAGGAAGGGTGGACACGTTTGGAAAACCAAGTTGGATCTCAAAACAAAACTCTGGTAATTTAAGCAAATGGAAGCATAACTGTCAAAGTCGGTATGGTTCGGATAACCCGCAATTTTTCTAATTTGCGGAAAAAACGAACCTCTGTGAATTCATCGTCGCGGATCCCAACCCAGAGAAACCCGAGAATTGGGCCAGCATGAACTTTCATTAATGTAGCCATTTAGCGTCAGGCATTGCATCGCTACGGCAGCCATGCAGGGATTCTGCGGCGTTTGGGCAATCACAGGAGGTCCCCACACAGGCTGTAGTCAGTTCAATCACTAATCCCCACTCGATTAATCGGACTTGATACTCGAAAAAAACGCGGTTTTCAAACCGGTGAACTTTCGCAATATCTTTGGTTGATTATGATGATGGATCACTAAAAAATACTCGTCCGACGCACTGGGCTCGATTTACATGTTAAAGGCCGCGAAAAATTCGATTTGTTGTATTGGGGCTGGCTATGTCGGCGGTCCGACGATGGCCATGATTGCTCACCGCTGCCCAAATGTTGACGTCCATGTCGTTGACATCAATCAGACTCGAATCGACGCCTGGAATTCGGATTCACTGCCGATTTACGAACCCGGCCTGCTCGAAATTGTCAAAAGCTCGCGCGGCAAAAACCTGCGTTTTTCGACCGATGTCGCCGCTGCTATCCGCGAATCCAATATTGTTTTTATTTCCGTAAACACCCCGACTAAGACTTTCGGTATCGGATCGGGCCGGGCCGCAAATTTGGAGTTTATCGAAAAGTGTGCCCGCCAGATCGCCGAGCATTCGGAAGGCCACAAGATTGTTGTTGAAAAATCGACGTTGCCCGTTCGGACAGCGGAAGCGGTCAAGCGGATTTTGTTTTCGTCCGGCAACCCCAACGCCACGTTCGATATTCTAAGCAATCCCGAGTTTCTGGCCGAAGGAACGGCCATTGAAGATTTGATTTCCCCCGATCGCGTCTTGATCGGCGGTGAGTGCCCGGACGCGATTGAAACGTTGGCGGCCATTTACGGGAATTGGATTCCCCGCGAAAGGATTATTACAACCAACCTGTGGAGCAGCGAACTGTCGAAACTTACCGCGAATGCCTTTTTGGCTCAGCGTGTTTCATCGATCAACGCGATGTCGGCACTTTGCGAAGTCACCGGCGCGGACGTTGACGAAGTGGCCAACGCGATTGGAACCGACTCACGGATCGGCGGCAAGTTTCTCAAATCGTCAGTCGGCTTCGGCGGATCCTGTTTCCAAAAAGATATTTTGAACCTCGTCTATTTATGTGAGCATTTTGGTTTGCCCGAAGTCGCCGAGTATTGGGAACAGGTCATCAAAATCAACGACTACCAAAAACGACGTTTTTCGGAAAAGATCGTCAAAATGATGTTCAATACCGTTTCTGACAAACAAATCGCGATCTGGGGGTTTGCTTTTAAGAAAGACACCAACGATACGCGCGAATCAGCCGCGATCTATGTCTGTCGAGACCTGCTCAAAGAGCGTGCCCATCTACATATCTACGATCCGCGCGTCGAAAAAGAAAAAATCAAACAGGAATTGTATGCCCTGATGGCCGCACCCGATGGTGAAATCAGCCAGGAAAATCGTAACTTGATCGAAAACAATGTCGAGATTTTTGATAGCCCCGCAGCGGCTTCGGCCGGGACTCACGCAATTGCCGTGATGACCGAATGGGACGAATTCAAAACCGTCGATTTCAACAAGATTTACGATTCGATGAAAAAACCGGCATTTTTGTTTGACGGGCGTAATTTGTTGAACCGCGAGATGTTACGCGAGATCGGCTTTGAGGCTCATGCAATTGGCAAGCCTGGTACGTTTAGCCTGCCCTAACAACGGCTCGAAGTTCCTGAAGAGATTCCCAAGCATGTTTCGTCGGGTTTGAAAACGACGATGGAATTGTTTTATGGGATTTGACGCTGCCAACATTAGTGATCATCGCAAAAAGAGCCGCGAATCGTAGACTCTAGTTTGACGATGCACTAAGATTGGTCGGCCGAATTCGGGTTGTCCGCTGTCGCGTTGGATGGTGCGGTAAAAAAAACCAACACCAGTACCCAAAAGCAAAGTATCAAATTCTGTACGGGAATTTGCAACGCGGACGGCAGCGCATAAATCATCAATACGGCTGGAATCCAGACGACCCAATTGGCGAACAATACCGGCAAGACCTGACTCCAATACCAGGCTGCTCCCAGCGATTGCCAAGTCCGTCGGAAGGAATATCCGTTGTCGCGCCAGCAATAGAACATCATCACATTGACCAAGCCAAACAACGGCACCCAGACGAATTGATCAATCAGAGTTTTGATGGCAATCGTCGCGATATCGGCAGATGTCCCGAACAGGACGCCTTGCAAACGATAGAAATAATCGGTTTCGATTCCTTTGTAAGCCCACAACAACGTGCTGAAAATCACGATTTCCAAACTTATTTTCGCCCGATCGTGATTCAGCAACTTGGGCAATAGCACTGGGATCAGGCCACCAAAGATTCCCGTCGAGATCATACTGAAAACCCAACCCCAACTGGTTTTCAATCTCCCGACGCTTTCCAGCCCATCGTGAACGGCCGGGATATAGTGGTAACTGGTGATTAGCACCGCGCCGAATATCCACAGTGCCATTGCCGGGACCCGATTTCTAGTTGCCGCCGCGATGCCTTTGGTGATGGCTGACTGCCACGGAGTCATCATGGAAGAACCGTTTCGATTCATGTGGAGTTGGCCAAGACAATTTTATTTGGCGATTGTTTCAGCAAATACTGCACGACGGCAAAACTGGCGGCAACACCACTCTCCAGCAATGGCACACCGCCACTAGCATACGAACCGCAAAACCAGACTCGGCGATTCGATTCTCGGTGCAGATCGTCCAACAGTTTCAATCCGTGCAGCGATTTTTGATTGACAACAGGCCGTTGCAAACGACGTTGGCAGATAACTTTGTCAGCACTTGCTGCTTGGATCGGCATGATGGTCTGGAACACGGAGGGTAGGGTCGCCCAGGCCGGGTAAAACCGATTCAACCAAACGGAGCACATCGCCGCATCGTGGCGGCGATTAGTAAGTAAATTAAAAGTCGACCAATCCCGTCGATGCGGCGGCATCAATCGTTCATCCCGGTGCAAGACCACTTCGACATTTTCGTATTCAAACGACGCCAACATTTCACGCTCGCGGGGAGTAATTTCCGGCATTAACTGCAGCGCCGAATTCGCCTGCGTGGCCATAATTAGATGCTCAACCGTGATCTGTTCGCCTGAATCTAGCGACAATTGCACCTGTTGTTGTTTCGCCTCAACCGATCGCAAGCCAACCCCACAGCGCACGTCGCCCAGTGCCGTGGTCAGTCGGCGCACAATATCGTTTGCCCCGTGTCTCGCCCGTAACAATCGATCACCCGTCGCTAAAGACAACATGGCTCGAAGCATGATTTCCGCCGGATACTGTCGGAGGCTCTCGTAGGAACAGGTGCAAACGGTCGATGACAGGGCTGGGAAAAGAAATAGTTCGCGGAATGCCGCCGAATATCGCTGTTGGTCGAGATAGGATTGGAAATCCATTTTTTCCGCTCGGCCGGCCGCCAAATCGCTGCTCGCCGAGGCTTTCATGCGGTAGATTTCCCGGGCGATCTGACGATACTTTTTCCGCCACAGCCATTTCATTGACCAGAATTCAAAAAAGGTATGACCAAAATGAAATTCTGAATCGCGTCCAATCTCACCATATGACTTCGATGGTTCGACGATCTCCATTTCGACTTCGAGCGCCTGGTACAGACGATACAAATTGGGCCACAACGCCGCATTGAACATACGCAGTGGCAAATCGGCTTCCACGGGAATTCCGTCCATCGAAAAATCGACACCGTGAGCCGCTAATCCAACCGCCGGCATCCGCTCGATGAGCACTACTTCGTGACCAGCCTGATTTAACAACCAGCTCGCGGTTAGCCCGGCGATTCCGGTTCCGACAACGGCTATTTTCATTGGCGATCCGAACGGCGCGAACCGCTATCCAAACGCTTTTTCGAGTTCGTCCAAAACACTTCGTTCGGCGTTGGAAATCTTGCTGCCCAAACCGAGAAACCCCCCCGCCGATTTCGCCACTGCTTCAGCGCGCTGCAGAACTTGCGACTTAAGTTGTTGCATCGATGAAGGTTCCAATGAACCATGGAGCGCATGAATATAGGCCTTCCAACTTTCCAAGAGGCTTGTTGGCGGCCGAGACTTCAACCAGAAATCCAGCGTCTGATGGGGGGCCGTTCCAATCTTGATTCCCGCGATGTCCGCCGCTTGCAGAATCGCGTTCTTTTCCGCTTCCTCAATTACGTCATCGGCCCAGGCAACGACCACCAAAGGGATCAAGCCGACTGAAAGCAAGGTCTCCGGAGTTATCCCATTGGCCAACAACGCATTCAATACGACCGGATCATGGATACCCGACGCTTGTTCGAGAGACGTTCGGGATTTATCCGCAGCCATTTCGCTTCGGAGTTTTTCCAACAACTGTTGATCCTTTTGCTGAAAAAAAAGATCCTCAATCGCCCGACCACGTTCATGAATGGAATCGTCCATCAAAAAATTCTCCGAATTAAATTAACAGCTGGTATGGTTTTAACCGCAAAAAACGACGACTCCATCACGCAACCCACAACTTGAGATCTACAGTTTAACGCGAATTTTGTCCGCCGACAGGCGGGGACAATTTATCGCAGAGCCTTGTTTTGGCCGTCCAACGGGGGCACTGAAGCCTGTCAAACCTTGCCGGTTTTTTCGTTTTTTTGGTTGAGATAAAGATTCCGGATCGCCAAATCCAAAATCGCCGTCGAGTCCGCCCAGGGAGGTGTTGGACTTGGAGGATCGTAACCAACATACCGGAAAGCACGTCCGGACTCGAAAACCATTCATTCATTAGTCGATAATCCGGGGAGAGTGTTTCCCCAAGACAGGTATTCCCATGCTTCCAAGATCTTGCCAGCCGATTGCCAACAAAATGCTGGTGTTGATCCTGGTTGCGGGCGCCACTTTTTTTGGCATTTGCAGCGTTGCCGTCTCCGACACCACGCAACAACTTCAAAGTGCGGTCCATCGACTCAACGCGACGCTTGGCTCCGACGAAAAAGCGGAAGGCTGGCGGCGGTTCTTGCTGTTGAACGTTTTAGAAACTCAATCCGCAATGGGCGAACAAGCGGACATCGCGGCGTTGCAGCGGCTTCACCAACAGTTTTCGAGCAATACTCCCGGCCTTGATCATCCCATTTTTGCCGATGTTCGAGTAGCGCTGGAAAACCAGATTCTAAATCTTTCGTTCGTGAATCAGATCAATCTCCCAGATGCAGTTCAGCGAGCTGTCAATCAGTTTCGGCCAATTTCCATTCAAAACATGCAAGCTGTTCGCGACCAAGCGACCCACGAACTGGCGGCACTGAGAGACTTCTATCGCGTTGAACTTCCCAGTTACGATCGCGCCGACGCGTTTTACACGTTGCAACTCGACGAAGCAATCGATTTTTTGAACCAAATTACATTTGAACTTGCCCCCGAGATCTCGGTGGGCAAAATGAATTCAATGATCCGCGATCTCAACGCGAAAAAGCGGGTGGTCATTGAAAAAATTGACGCTTTGCCGGTTCGAGATGGCGGATCGCCGGAACCGCTCGACGGTGATTTGGAACTCGATCCGCAAACACCGGCACCAGACGATGATCGCAACTTGCAAGACCTGCAAGCGGAACTCAAGGCGCTCGAAGTCCAAATCGCAGACCTCGAGACTCAACGCAATGACATCAGCCGGGCTGATCGGCCTCGCTTGCAAGCGAGGATTGCGACCTTTACTCGACTGGTGAAGTTTCAAGAGGGTTTTGAACTCACCGCCGAAAAGTTCGGCGATCCGTACTTTGTTTCGACCCGCTTGGCATTCGACAGTTTTGTTCGCGTCTACTATTACGGTACCGAGGATAACCTCCAAGAAGACTATCTACAGAGAATCGAACGGCTCGCGGAAGTATTACCCAAGTTGAGTGATCCGGCGGATCGTTTGGCCGCTGGAATCGTCGGCAAAACACTAGAATGGTTGGAGAATGCGCTGCAGGTTCCACAATTGGTGTCGGCAATCCGGGCAAAGCATTCGCTGCCCAACGCCTACGTCCATGTTTCAGGCAACCTGATCAATCGACTTGGCGGCCGGCCCGTAAATGACACTCGACCGATCTATGAAAATATCAAAGGCCGATTGGTTCGCGGGCAGGCCAGCAATAATGGGCAAGTCTCATTCGATGTCATTGACGATCCCAACCAGGTGCATCTGAGCATCCATGCGTATTCGGATATTTCGTCCAATACTTTTCTCCAACAAGGTAAAATCAAAGCCTACGTCGATGCCAGCGGTCAGGCCGAGGCCCGTCGTAGTATTTTATTCAACGTCGGTGGCTTGCTCGCCGAACAGCCCTATGCTGCGGCTTCGATCAACACATTTTTTAGCGGCACAAGTTCTAACTGCGGCCTCATCAATCGGGTTGCCGAGAAGAAATTTGCGGAAAGTAAATCCGATAGCGACCGCGATGCAGGCAGTCGAGTTCGCAAGGAACTACATGAAAGATTCTCGAGCGAAACTACGACGCCGATCGAAAAAGGCAAAGAAGCTTTTGAAAAAGCTCAATTGAAATCGCGTAATCGCTCCAACTACATTCCAGAAATTTACGCCCACTCACGGGCAAACCAGATTGTTTTTGTCGGCAAGAAGTCCTCCAAAGCAACTCTCGCAGCGCCGAATTCTCCAGCAAATTTTGGCTCAATCCATGACGTTCAAGTTTGCTTGCACGATTCATTATTGGCCAATTATGTCGATCCCATATTCAGTGGCAAGACGTTTACCAATGAAGAGTTGGCGACCGAACTCGAAGAGTTGACCGGTAACAAGGGCGGCCTACTCGGCCAGGAAGGCGAGACTGAAAAACTGGATGAAGATGAGGCGTTTAGTATTACTTTTACCACGGTTCGCCCGGTTCAATTTGAATTCGAAGACAATCTATTGGCCGTCATCGTATCTGGACAAAAATTCGCTCAAGGCGACAAGAAGATTGATGCCGGCCTGACCATCAAGATTCGTTTTCGCGTGTCTCAAAACAATGGTGAACTGCAGTTGGTCCGGGACGGTAAAGCGGAACTGGACTACGTCGATGCGGAAAACAAGGACGCCAAAATTGTCGCTTTCCGGTCGTTTCTCGATGGTCGCCTCAACCCCAAAGACAAGCCTCCTGTTTCGGTCAAGCTCCCGGCCAACCTGTTGCCGATCGAAAAAATGGAAGCCCTACGTGATCGACCAGAGGCAAAAAACTTTCAATTGAGCCAATTCCGAATCGAACAAGGCTGGCTCTATCTTGGTTGGAACTACGTCCCGGCAGGAAATTACAGCGATCGTCCCGTGGACCTTCCCGCAATCTGGCATGAGTCGTCAGTCCAACAAACGGATTCCATCTATACTCCAATCAGCCCAGCCGTTGCCGAGTAACGGTCGCCGAGCCGAGGAACGCAAGCCCAGTGGCCCTTAGTTTGTAGCGGAACGGCGCGAGCCGTCCGGTGGTTGCGTGGGAATTACGGATGAAGACCGGGCGGTTTGCGCCGACTCCGCTAACAATTACTCGAAAGTAAGTGCCATTGGGTGCTAACCTGGACTGCTAAAAATTCCGTATTGACATCGTGTTTCGTGCAACCGTTTGTATTCCGCAGTCGAAATTGAATTCGGGCCAACGGCCCAGAAGTTTGCCTAGCCCAGGCTAAAGGCCTGGGTAACAGAAAGAACAAGCAACCACAGGGCCAAAGGCCCGGCAATTTGTGGATGGTTGGTAAACTGGCGGGCCAT
>JANNPW010000021.1:0-127711 GCA_031400405.1 Mariniblastus sp. | reverse complement strand
TGATTCAGTGATTCAGTGATTCAGTGATTCAGTGATTCAGTGATTCAGTGATTCAGTGATTCAGTGATTCAGTGATTCAGTGATTCAGTGATTCAGTGATTCAGTGGTTCAGTGATTCAGTGGTTCAGTGGTTCAGTGATTCAGTGATTCAGTGATTCAGTGATTCAGTGATTCAGTGGTTCCGTGGTTCAGTGGTTCAATTTGAAGTAGATGTTTGTTTTTTTTTGGTGGAGAGATTTTTTTATGGCGATGAAGACGCTGTCGATGAATGTTGAAAACGCGGGACGGGTGGATTCTGTAGTGAAACAATTGTCCGGCGTTTCCCACAGCCAGGTCCGCGGATTGTTCGATCACGATTGTGTTTCGGTCAATTCGCTGGTTTGCGAAGACCCGGCGATTACGGTCAGTCGCGGTGATCTGGTAGCGCTGAGTTTCGATCCAACTCAACGATACAAAGAGAAAAAACGACCGCGAGTCGATCGCACATTTAAAATCAATTTTGAAGATGACCACTTCATTGTCGTGGAGAAATTGGCCGGTTCCTTAACCGTGCCGACCGACCGAGGCGAATCTAACACGTTGGTGCAGCGGGTTTCACTGTATCTGAACCATGCACCAAAAAAATCGAGTGCCTTTGTCGTTCATCGACTTGATCGTGAAGTGAGTGGATTGCTGGTGTTTGGCAAAAGCAAACGGATCGCCGATCGGTTGATCGAACAATTTCGAGCGCATAAGCCCGAGCGAAACTATTTGGCGATCGTCGCCGGACAACTGCCCAATGACCACGGGACCATGCGCTCTCATTTGGCGACGGCCAAGAATCTAGACCGCTATGTTGCGCGAGAATCTTCCGAAACGGAAATGGCGATCACACACTATCAGGTAACCCGCCGGATGCCGGATGCAACCGTCGTCCAGGTAACATTGGAAACAGGCAAGCGAAATCAGATTCGCGTCCATTTTGCCGACGCCGGACACCCGGTATTGGGTGATTCGAGATACCAACCAGAATTGGCCCAACATCTGAGATGGCCCTGGAAACGGATTGCCTTGCACGCCATGACCTTGGGCTTCGAGCATCCGGTGACGGGCCAAGCGGTCAAATTCGAATCGCCAGTGCCAGCAGAATTGCAGAAATTTATCAGCAACAACCGCTAATCCCGCAGCCGTTCGGCGATTCCGTCGGCAACAGTTAGCCTCACTTACCGATTCGTACGAAGTTGATAAGATGAGGATGGCTGCAACTGCCGCTTCGCGTTGACCAAATTGAAAGCCGATCGGCGACTGGTACTTAGTCACAGCGAAAATCCCAGTACTAAATTGACCGGTAATATCGCGAAAAACCATGGAATGGATTGATTGGTACAACTCTTTGGAAAAGCCAGCCTGGACCCCCGCTCCCGGGACGATCGGCTTGATCTGGCAATGCTTATATCCTGTAATTTTCGTAACGTTTGGGTTCGTGTTCGTACAAACGCTTCGAAAAAAACTTCCTATTTGGGTCGCGGTGCCGTTTGTCGTCAACCTGGCCGCTAATTTGTTGTTTACGCCAATTCAGTTTGGCCTGCGAAATCTGCCGTTAGCCGCCATCGATATTCTACTGGTCTGGTTTACCATCATCTGGATCATGGGAGCGATTTGGCAACATCATAGGTGGATCGCATTTGCGCAGATTCCCTATTTCGTCTGGGTCTCGTTGGCGACCATTTTGCAACTTTCAATTTCCTGGAATAATCGGTAGCAAGTTTTGTTAGCCATGAGCGAATTCGTGTACCAGCCTGGTCCCTCGGCAACAACCGTTCGCACGGCAAAAGGCGACGTTCTCCCAGTGCCGGTCGGTTGGAGTTTGTTGCCTCCCGGTGATGCGGCCCTGACACGACGAGTCAAAACGATGGGGGAACATTGGGTCGTTCAAGAGAAAAAAGGGCGCAAGGTATTTTCGCGTGGTGTGTGGGCCTCCTCGTCAGTAATCGACCGCCTGCGAGAGGAACTGACCGTCGAACGCGCGACCGAAGGTTTTGCCAAACGAAAAATCGCCGAAGCCAAACGGCGCGAAAAAAACCAAGCCGAATACGTGGAAGATTTCCTGGGAGCGGTGGTCACATTTTTGGCGTTTCATCCGCTGCATCGCGAAATCGCCCAGCGACTGGCGCAGGCGGTGGTGACACATGCCACGCCTATCGGAAGTGGAACCGTAGCACGCACCAAACGAATCCCGATTGAACAACGCGCCGAAGCCGCCGTGATCGCGTGGCTGCGTCATCAGACAACCGGATACGATTCGATGACAATCCCCCGTGTCAACGGAAAACGTCGCGAAGTCCGACGATTACTGGCTGAACGTTCGCATGAACTGCTACGACGGTTTCGCGCCGGCGATCCGATGGAACAAAATTGTCCATTGCATCGAGTATTGGCTGCGGAACGATCAGACTGAACCGCAGTCGGGATTGTGCGGGTTGCGAAACAAAGCCAGTTTGACCGAGCGAAAATCGTTCCTGGTCTGTTGCCAGTATGACAACATTCCGCGTTTTTTCGCTGTGGATGTCTGGAGTCCGCATTGAAGTCGGCCTAGACTAGGACTTGATCTAAAACCAGAATGAGCGTTCTCAGCGTATCACAATTCCGCGAAAACCACGATTAGGTGAGGTTGATCATGTTTGCCAAAAACTATTTTATTGGCGTCGGTATGCTGCTCCCAATCTGGCTTACTATCGTCGCCGCCCGTGGACAAGAATTCGCGGTCGATCTACAGCAAAAATGCGATCAGGTTTGCCAACGGACGGATCAACCCTGGCGCAAAATTCCATGGCAGGTCGATTTGCTTGAGGCGCAACGGATGGCAGTCGAACAATCCAAGCCGATATTTATCTGGGCGATGGATGGCCATCCGTTGGGGTGTACGTGAAACAATGGAGTGCTCGACCGTGAGTCGACATTTGCTGATCCAAAAATCATCTCCCTGTTAACCAACAAGTTCATTCCGGTCGCCATCGACCAATGGTACACCCGCCGCCAGCAAGATACCGAAGGCGAATTTTATCGGGGCATCGCTGGCCAGGGCCCCCGTAACGACTTCACGAAAACGACCCAAGGCCTTTATATCGCGGATGCTGCCGGGGGTTTAATCGCGTTCAATAATAACCGAGGTCCGGAACGAATTCGAGCTCTGCTGGAATCGGCGACTACAGATTACAAGCCACCAAAAATCACTGCGATGAAAGAAGATTCCACGGACCCCAAATACAATCCGAAACTTCCTGAGGGAGCGATTGTTGTGCGCACCAGTGCCAAGGTGCTCTCAGGTTATGAAAAGACTGACGATCACTGGGAGAACATTTTTCACGAAGCTGTTTCTCGAGACAATCTGTGGATCACAGCCGAGGAACAACGCGAACTGCTGGATGATAGGATTCCAGATGCCTTGAAACAGCGAATCGCACGCTTTCACCTGGTTGACAACACGCGCGGGGAACCGCCGACCTGGGAACTGGACGAAATTCGTAAACTGGAAATTACCATCACCCAGGGTCGAATGGCGGGTACCGTCGAGTTGGTAACGAACGACCTGACTCGCGGGTATCAGGCGACGCTTTCCGGGATCGTTAGCGGGTCGGGAGACAAAATCACGGAATTCACGTTGCTGACCGAGGGCCAGTTTTGGGGAACAGGTGATCACACAATGAAACCACCAGCGGGAAAGTTTCCGCTAACGATCGCGTTTCAGTTGGCTGACGGAACTGACATCGCCGATCCGATAGCTCCGCATGCATCGCGGGGCTGGCTGGACGGTTATTGGTATCCTGATCGATAGTGTTTACTGTTTGGTCAACAACGGCATGGCGCCAGCTAAACTGGGTACCATCCAACCATCGTTCTCGGGAAACTGTCATGAAACAGCCGTCGGAGAAACTTCCTGTCATCGCGGACTGCCATGGTTGCGGTGTGTGTTGCCTGCACATGGGATATCCGCCGTATATTCGACCGACTGCCGATCGAGAGGGGGAGTCTTGGTGGTATACACTGCCGGAGACGTTGCGCTTGGAAATCGATCAGGTGATCGCGAGTTACCAAGCTCCCAATTATGACGGTACCGTCGAGAACCTCGACGGTCCGTGTTGTTGGTTTGATTTGGAGTCGAAACAATGCCGGCACCATCTCTATCGTCCGAACGTGTGTCGCGATTTCGAAACCGGAAGCCAGCGCTGTCAGGAATGGCGAAAACACTATGCGACTCGAATCGTCTGACACTTCCGCCGCGTTTTTCAATTGCGCACGATTTCAGCGGCAAACGTTAGCGCTTCCGGAACATCAAAAAGTAGTTTTCGTCAAAGCCAGCAATCTTGGTTTCACCTAACAGCTCAAAGCCGGCTCCTTCGATTTCCGCTGTGAATATTTCTTGTCCCGCCCGGACATGTTCGATCGTCCAAGGTCGCGATTCCCCTTCGACTCGCTTAAAATCGATCACCACAAATCGTCCGCCTGGTTTCAACGCCGAATGGATCGAGGCGAGCGTCGAGATGGGATACTCGAAGTGATGATAGGTATCGCACACAAACGCCAACTCGATCGACTCAGGCGGCAAATTGACGGAGTTTTCCTGACAGAGTACCGCCGTGACATTTGGTTGATTGTTGGATTGAGACTGCTGATTGATGTGTTGAATCAGCCGAGGCGCAATGTCGATCGCATACACCCAACCCGTTGGGCCGGTTTGGTTGGCAAACAGACGAGTAAAGATTCCGGTGCCCGCCCCAATATCGGCAATACGTGATCCTGGAACGATTTCGCACGCTTTCAACACCTCCATTCGCGCCGCGTAAATCTCTCGACTCTCGATTTCAAAGCGTTCGATCCATTCAGCAGGATCAAGTTCCAGCGACAGAAAACCAGCATTAATCCCAGGCTTAACGCTTGATTCCTGGATCGCCGGAGCCGGGCCGATCGGAGCAGCTTCGACGGATTGCTGGGACTGGATATATTCGATGGCGCGTTGTTCGTAGGCTGGTGTTTTCAAGCCGATTTCATGGGCTTCGCGAAGCGCCTGTTCCAGCGGAATTTTCTCGTCGAGCACTCGATGAGCCAGCCAGACCGCACCCACGCGATCGGCACCGCCGCAGTGGAGCAGTGTTTTGCCTGGATTATTTACCAAGCGCTGGCAAACTTGAGCGAAAATTTCATCCGTTAGGGCATCTGGGCTGACAAAGCCGAATGATTCGAATTTCAAGCCGGACTGTTCGACCGCCAGTCTTTCATCCCAAAAAATCTCGCCGGTTGAACGCAGCGAAATGACTGTTTCAATGCCGGCCGTTTTGATAACCTCCACATCGTTGAGGCCGAATTGCCCCGCCAAAAATAAGTTTCCAACCCGATGGACGTTGCGCGTGCCGCCAAGTTCACTGACTTCCACTGGAGCCGCTGGCTGAGTTGCGTCCTGAAGCACTACCTGTCGGGCATCCGCCACGCCGCACAAAAAAATCAAACAGCTAACGGCTGGGGACACAAGAAAAACAAATCGGGATGTCATCATTAAATTGTTCCGAAATCGAAGGGCTGGGTTGGCAGCAACAAAGGGCAATCATTGGTTGGGAAATTGGATCAAAGTCCAGGTTGGTGAGATTGACACAATTTCCCTGCCGACGTGCTTCATCGTAACACAAAAACGCGAATCTGGTATTTTTCCTCAGAAGGCCTACCAACCATTGCCCTGAAAATGCACAAACCCGACGAGCCGACCCGGGCCGATCGACAGCCGCGATATCGCGAAATGAATTGATTGACGGGCGCTATGGTCCGTTTTAAACGCAATACCGTTCATTGAATACAAGCCCGTCGCGCCAGCAAGTGAACTTTTCCCGCAACACGCGTTCACACGCTGGCGCGACGGGCTTGTATTGCCCGCTTCGTTGAACGGTATTGGTTTTAAACGCGGCCCGTTTTCAAGAATAAAGATCGGGTGCGGCTAAACTGCTGTTTTCCCACGGGACAAAACATGGGTAGGCACCTGCTCGACGTCGCGAACTTTTTTGGTTTTCAGTCGGTGTGATGCTTCGAGGTCGAGCAATTCTTCGGTGATCCAAAAACTGAACTCGAAAAACGATTCCATGTCGACGAAAAAAGGCTCTTCAAATTGTCGGCGGGCCAGATTAATTTGGGGGGGATTGAATTTGGGAAAGTTCATCAGGGGCCTCGATCGAGCTTAATGTCGAATTCTTGGGAGGCAGTCCATTGCAAGCCAAAGCCAAGATCGTCCCGGCCAAAAACAAGTTAACGATACGACGATACTCAGCGCTGTTTTGTTCGGTTGTCGTTCCGGAACATTTTAGACACCCAAAATCAAGGTGACATCAGCTATCAACCCGATTTTTTCGAACCGTTTTTCCACGGGCACGTATTACCGGGCGAGTCAAATGTTTTTTTTCAAATCGGTCTTTTTCCCAACTGGGTGATTCAGATACGATGTCCTAGAAAAGAATCCATGCTCACCAAATAGATTAAGAAGTGCTAGCATTTTTGTCGATGAATCGTACAGCTCATAAAAGCGGTTGCGATGTCAGGTTCAGTGATGGATTGCCGATTCGACAGGGAATGCAGCTTGTGCGAAAACATAAATCATGGCTGTTGGTCTTAACCGGCTCGACAGTCAGCAACCCGTCTCGGGGGAGAAACGATGCAAATCAGACCAACCAATAACATCAATACAACTCATGCGGTCAACCTACAGACTCGTGTGACGACGGAAAAAGCGACCCAGTCATTGCCAGTCGACCAGCTCGACATCTCGGCCGCAGCCCGCTCGATGGAAGCGCAGACGATTGGTGGAGCCCGGGCCGATCGGATCGCGGATATTCGCGTTCAGATCGCTCAAGGCAAATATGAGACGGCTGAAAAAATGGATCTCGCGCTTTCGCGAATGTTTGATGAAATCGCTTAACGGTTGGCAACCTTGCCAAATAGCTCCTTGGATACCAGATTCACAAACTGGTATCTAATGCGCTCTCTTTTGTGGCGATCCGCTGGTGATACCCATCCAATGCCCTTGGAGTTGTGAGAATTCCGCACCGTCAAGGGACGCTGTAAGCGATTGATCGCGCAGATTCTCGGTCTTCGCGGAGGACCAGACTCGGGCAGTCGAGTGCTCTGTTTCACCCTAAATTTAGGGATTTCGAAATCAGCGGCAGGGGATAGTTTCCGGTTTTTTTCAAATTCCGGTTTTTTCCAAAGTAACCGGTCGCTAGCGCGTTCCGGCTAATCCGAAATCCAGCGGATCGGCGTGACCGATTTGGCAAGTTGACCAACAGGTTGTCTTAAAATTACAATCAGGGGACACAACCCGCTTCATTACTTTCGCAAACAACTGGTTTCATGGCAATACTCACGTCGGCCAACGATGCGGTGCTCAAGAAGAGATTTCCGCTTACGAAGGAACCCGCGGTGATTGGCCGTCATCCGGACTGTGAAGTCCATATCGATGACGCTTCGGTCAGTCGTCGACACGCCAAAGTAGTTTTCGAAAATGGCAGCTACTTCGTGGAAGACATGGAGAGCCGCAATGGAACATTTTTGAACAACCAGCAGATTCATCAACGCACGAAACTTTACGATGATTCGGAAATCCGGATCTGCGATGTGACTTTCGTTTTCCAATCGAACGACCAGCCAGGGAACGCCGTGCGGCAGCGTCCGACGCTGGAGCATGGTTCCAATGAGGGTCGGGCAATCAGCTCGGTTTTTCTTGACGACGATTTCAACGAGGAAAAATCGAAGATCATGTCCCGATTGGATGTACCCTCGCATCACTCGCGGACCCACAGCCATATCGGCGCTGAAGAAAAATTGATTGCCCTGACTAAAATCACCTATGCGTTGAGCGAGTCCATCGATCGCGATCAGGTGCTGACCAAGATCTTGGATTTCCTGTTCGATCTGTTCGTGGAAGCAGATCGCGGTTTCGTAATCCTGCGAAATGCCGAGGGGCGATTACAACCGCTGGGTTTCAAAACTCGCCGACCGCGTGACGATGAACAAATCCGTGTCAGTCGAACCATCGTCAATCAGGTGATGGATACCAAACAGCCCATCATTTCCAGCGACGCGGCAGCCGATGATCGGTTTGACATGGCACAGAGCATTGTCGACTTCCGTATTCGCTCGATCATGTGTGCCCCGTTGATCAATAGCAAAGACGAATCCATCGGCGTGATCCAGCTGGATACACTGAAACAATCGATTGCCTTCAAAGAGGAAGATCTGGAAACACTGGTTACCGTCGCAATGCAAGCCAGTTTGGCAATTCAAAAGAGCGATCTGTTTGAAGATGTCAAGAAATCGGATGGCTTGCGAACCGATTTGGCGCTGGCTCACGAATTACAACAGCGATTCCTGCCGCAGCATAGCCCCGCCGTGGACCACTACGAGTTCTTTTCATTTTATCGGCCGATGCAACAGGTCGGAGGCGACTATTTTGACTACGTTCCGTTGGAGGGAAATCGCATTGGCATCATTGCCGCCGATGTCGTCGGCCATGGAATTGCGGCCGCCTTATTGATGGCCAAGGTGTCCGCCGAATCCCGTTTTGCATTGGCAACTTCCAAAACGGCGGTCGAGGCCGTTGAGAAAATGAACAACGGGTTGTCGGGATTAAATATCGACCGCTTCGTTACGCTAGCACTGGGCTTGCTCAATACCGACACCAATGTGATGACCATCGTCAACGCTGGACATATGCCGCCGATTATTCGTCGCGCTTCCGGAGAAATTGAACAACTGGCGATTGAGGAAGCCGGTCTACCGTTGGGGATCCTACAAGATTTCGCTTATGAATCCATTGACGTCCTGATTGGTCCTGGCGATGTCGTCATAATGTACACCGACGGCATTAATGAAGCGATGGACGCCGATGGAAATCAATTGACCACCGACGCCATGATCGAGGATATTCGCTCGAGCCAAACCAAAACTCCGGAAACCATTGGAGAATTGATCTGCCAGACCGTCGCTCGACATAGTGGCAACACACCCGCCATTGATGACATGTGTCTGATTTGCATCGGCCGCACGCATTAATCCCGGATCAACTCCCGCAACTGCGTGATCACCGCAGCGATTGGTTTGGGATTTCCCTTGGCATCGACCAAGCCGCCATGCGGAAAGCGATCGTCATCGGAGTCTTGCCATTGTGACCAGATGATTCCGTGCACGATTGGCCGCGCGACCATCATCGGCAAGACAACCTGCAAAAAATCCAGTCGCTGTTGTTCGGTCACATTGCTGCGTTGCTGATTGACGCGACGATCGACGGGTTGATCGGCAGGCACCGGTTGGCCCCCCGAAGGGACTCGCAAACAAAGGACCAAGGGCAGTTCGAGTTGAGCCCAGGTGTCAATCAAATCAATCCATTGCAACGGATCTCTGATGACGCTTCCTCCGGGCCAGTAATCGAGGTTGATTTCCAACCCGAAATATGAAATCCGGATTCCCTGGCGTAACAGCGTATCGGCGATTTGCAACGGATGAATTCCGCCGACGGCACCGGCCAGACGTTCCCCCCACGGAAAATCAAAACTCACCATCACCGGCGATTCCACCAACGACTCGTCCGCCAGTTGCAACAAGTCAATTGTCAATTGCAATTGCTGCGGATAGCTCAAGTGACGGTGACCGATCCCATTGAGTCCGCTGACCAATTGGATTAGCGCAACGTCTTCGGTCAAGCCCTCCAAACCTGCTCGACAGGCTTTTAGCAAAACATTCCGGCGCTCCAAATGTCCAACGGTGTCCTGCAACAAATCCGAAATTCCACCCGCACTGGCATCCAGCCACGGGCCGACAATTTTTCGTCGGTTGCCGGACGGGTTTGTCGCTGGAGGGTCGCCCGTTGCCCAGCAGTCGTTCAACCGCACCAAATTGAAATCCCCATGGGCCAGACTGGGCAAGCGTTGATCGCCATGCCCGGCTGTGTTGGCCATCCAAAACCGTGATAGACTGGGCTGCGCAAGTCGGTACTGGGAGATTTGTTGACCAAACACTGTGGACAATTCAAAAATCGCGTCGACTCCCAACTCGATCGCAGCGGCCGCCATTTGATCTTGCTCAACCGGATTGTCGGACATGATCGCTCGAGCCAACAATCCGATCGCTTGGGCAACCGTTTGGCGCACTTTGTCCGAGACGATCAAGCCTCCCTCCTCCCAAATCGACAGCTGATTCCGCAATCGATTGATCGTTCCGCGGGCCAGCTCTTTTAACAAATCGTAGGCCAATTCCCGGACCGGCAACGTCCCCGTGCACAGTAACATTTCACCGCGAGCTACCAGGGGATAGACAAAATAAACGCGGCCAGATTCGTCACGGTTGCGCGCAACATGCACGATCGGCCCGTGCGCGGCGGCCGCCGATTCACGATCGGTCATGACTTTGCACGGCAACGGTATGCCATCCAGGCCGACGACAAAGATCGAAGTCACGTGGTGGGAACTCAGCTTCCATTGAACAGGTATTCGGAAACAGAATTCAGACATTATGACTCTCGCAGAACAAACAGCGACGCACAGGTTTACGATTTCCCACATTGTTACCAGCCGCGACGGTATTCGAAATGGTAGGGAGATAAAATTCGACGGAAATCGGGGACTTTTGGATTGTCACGGCTTGCCGTATATTTCGGGCCTGCGGGAATTGAAGCCAGAATGTAACGTTTTATCCGGAAGGGCGATTAAGATGGCGAACTTGGTACGGCAAGGAAAAGTCCGAGACGTTTACGATATTGGCGAACACTATTTGATGGTTGCCAGTGACCGAATTAGCGCTTTTGATTATATCCTGCCGACTCGGATTCCAGACAAGGGACGCGTGTTGACGCAAATCAGCAAATTCTGGTTTGAGTTTCTGGGATTGCCACACCATTTGGTCACGACCGATATCCGCCAATTCGATATTCCACCAGGCTTGGACGTTGACGAGCTCGTCGGTCGGACGATGATTGTCCGAAAATGTGACGTCGTGCCAATCGAATGTGTCGTCCGCGGCTATCTCGTCGGCTCGGGCTGGAAGGATTATCAAAAAACCGGATCGGTTTGTGGCATCAAACTCGACGCCGGTTTACCGAATTGTGTTCAATTTCCCGAACCCCTGTTTACGCCCGCAACCAAGGCTGACGCCGGGCACGATGAGAACATTTCTTTTGAAAAAATGATCGACATTGTCGGACTTTCCACGGCTCAGGAACTGAAAACCAACAGCCTGTTGGTGTACCAGCGCGGCCGTGAATTCGCCGCCACCCGCGGGATCATATTGGCCGATACCAAATTGGAATGGGGTTGGTACCAAGGTGAACTATTGTTGATCGATGAGGTTTTGACACCCGATAGTTCGCGATTCTGGCCAGCCAATCGATATATCCCCGGGCAAAATCAGCCGTCGTTCGACAAACAATTCGTCCGTGAATATCTGGAGTCGACCGACTGGGATAAAAATAGTCCGCCACCAGAATTGCCGGCTAACGTGGTGGCCCAAACTCGCGAAAAATACATCGAAGCGTTTGAACGACTAACCGGGCAGACATTTTCCTGGGAATGAAACTGTTGCGGGACAGACTTCGCGTTCCGATCTTGGACTTCCACGTCTAAGTCCGGCCAGGACTGCAGCGACTCAGTTTTCGTTGATTTAAAATTCTAAAATCGAATTCGAGAACTCCCGTTTACGGGCGAACTTTGCCAAATACTTTTTCGACGATTTCAGCCAATAGTCTGGCCCGAATCAGATTTCCATGAGATTGAATCGACTTGGGAAATTTCCGATATTGATCGTTCGCCAAGTCATATTCTTTTCGCGATTCGAGCGCGCGACCCAGCAAATAATTCACACCGTCCTGCCAGCGTTCCGCATCCTCTTTTTCCTGCAACAATTTCAACCAATTGGCCGCCGCGCTAACGCTGCCATTGTCGAAGTGACATTGTGCCAAAAATAAACCGACATCCCGGCGCACGAGTCGCATTTGTCCCTGGACACTAGCCAACTGCAAATTGAAATCCGCCGCATTAAAGACTTCATTGCTGCCGTAAGGCCGCAAAATACCCAATCGTTCCTGCAGCAAAGAATCCGTCGCCAATCCGTCAATCACTTCGTCGGTATACATCAGGTTTTCCATACTTTCGATCACGTTGTATCCGGTTACTTCGCGTTCAATATCAAACCGTCCGACAAAAAATCTGGCCCTGGAGGTTCGATAACGAGCAAAAGCATCGATATAGGATTCTTCGTCGTAGTACCAGCGCAGGCGGTCGACCAGCACATTGTTCCCGACATCTTTCACCGCCTCACGCACCGCTTGACGAAACTGATGTGTCTTAAAAGCTGTATCCCAAGCTTTCAGTTCCACTTGTTCCAGGGCTGGTAGACGTTGTTTCATCGTCGACGGTACCATTGTCAATGGCAGCCGTTGTTCACCCACCAGACCTTTTTCCAGGCATTTCATGCGTTTGGAAACTGATTCGGGACTGATATAGATGAATCCCACGAGTGATTCCAATTCACCGGGCGTGACCCAATACTTCGAATTTTCTTCCAATGATTCTTCGACCGTCAGATCCAATCCAGTGATCAATTTTGGATTCGCCCGGACTGCGGACAAGGTCGCAAATGAACCGGGGCGAGCGCCCGGTATTGGTAGAGCCAGCTTGGTATCAAACAGGTAATATTCGCCGGCAATCGGAACGGCTACCACCCACGGCTGGGCCTGTTCGGTCGATTCCCGGTTGACGGCCAACATGATTGAATCCAGACCCAAATGTTGCAATCCGATCATGAACAATTTTGCTCGGTCGACATAGTCGCCGCGCGCGTACAACAGCGTTTGCCACGGATAGCGTTGATACCCTGTCCCAGCGATACCAGCCGCCGCCAAACCGGCTTGGTCATTCAGTTGAAGTTCAGCCAAATCATCGCCGGCATGATCAACTTCGGGCAACAATTGAATATTGCGAACGATCCAGTCAAAATATGAAAAGGCCTGGGCAAGTTTTACCGCCGCAGGTTCATCCAATTCGGGATGCAACTTGCGAACCACCTCGGCAATTGGATCGGCAGCATCGCTGGATGGTTTATAGTCGTCGGCGGCCAAACGGTAGAGTTCGACCGCATTCAAATGAGTCAGTTTCGTTGACCGATTAACGACTTCCTCGATCCAGGCCGACTCCTGCAGGTAATAGGAATCCAGATCCACAAAATTTAGCTCGGCGTTCACTTTCAGAATTGCCAGTTCGGAAAATTCTTTTAATAAAGGTTCCGCCAGTGGATCCGTTGCCCATTCCAACCCGGTCACTTCGGCTGGAGCGTACTTCGTCCAGCGATTCAGCCCGCTGGCGACTTTCGATTCAAATTCTTTCTGGTCGAATTGCCGTTCGCTAAAAACCACATCAATCGTTCGAGAAAGGTCATCGATCTTGGTTTGGCTCAGCTCAGTTTCCATCAGATCGTAAGTCGGATCGGATGGCGGCGTACAACCGGCAACAACCAGGGCAGCAACACAACTTAATGCGAACGGCAAACAACGCATCACAATCGTCCTTGTATTTTTCGCAAATCAAAACTGCGATTAAAATGAAATTAAAAAATTCTCAATTATTGTCAGCGACACAATTACTCAAAAACGCACCATTTGATCAATCGCCCGCAAGGTGCTCAATAGCGATGGAACTTGATCCAATGGCAACATATTGGGACCATCACTTGGCGATCGATCGGGGTCAGGATGGGTTTCTATGAACACCGCATCACAACCCGTCGCCACGGCCGCTCGAGCCAGTGGCCCGACCATTTCCCGATTTCCTCCCGTTTTGCCTCCCGCCGCGCTGGGTTCCTGGACACTGTGCGTCGCATCAAACACTACAGGAACACCCAACGCCGCCATTTGCGGCAACGCCCGCATATCATTGACCAATCGACCGTAACCGAAAAAAGTCCCGCGTTCGGTCAACATAATATTTTTGCTTCCCGATGCCTCCAGTTTACCGACCACGTGCTGCATATCCCATGGCGCCATAAATTGCCCTTTTTTAACATTTACGGCACGGCCCGTAGCCGCCGCGGCAATCAACAAGTCCGTCTGGCGAGCCAGAAATGCAGGAATTTGCAGAAGTTGACAGACCTCGCCGACCGGCTGTGCTTGTGACGGCAGGTGAATATCAGTCGTCAAATTCACGCCCACCCGCTGGCGAATTCTGGCCATTATCTCAAGGCCTTCGTGCAAACCCAACCCTCGATACGAATCTAAACTCGTTCGGTTCGCCTTATCAAACGATGCCTTAAAAATAAAACCCAAATTTAGCTCGTCACAAATCTTGGCCAACCGCTCGGCGATCCCGACGGCCAAGTCAAAATTTTCCAATACACACGGCCCGGCAATGACGACCAGAGGTTGCCCGCGGCCGCAACGAAGATTTTCAATTTCAACCGGATAATTCAGCACAAGTAACTCGCAAAAAAGCAACCTGAGACCTGCCCAACGACTAGCCCTTCACAGAACAGCATTTTTGTCGATCCATCCCTTTGATACTACCACCCTTAGGAATTTTGGTTGAACTTCAATCTCCAGCGGCAGCACACCGCCGGGATCACCGTCCAATTGGTAAGGCACCCGCTCGACGGAGACCCCCCCAGCATTCCCTTGGGTCTGGCCGGCTTCAATCCGCAATCGCTGAAAACGGTGCAATTGAGTCTCGTTCCAACCGCGATGTTGCCCTGTCAGTACGGCGCTCAGATAAAACAGTCCGCGCCACAGATTCCCGCCTCGAAATGTACATAAATCCAATAAACCATCCATCGAATCGGCATCCGTCACGATCGGCAAATTCATGGCATAACGCGGAACATTGAAAATAAAGGCCCAGCGACCCTCAATCGGTTGAGGTCGGTCATCGACCCATAGCCGAATCAATGGGTACCGATACTCGCCGATCGCCCCAAGGATAGGTTTCGCATAGGACCAATGCCGAATATGCCCCTTTCGGTCCGCATGCAAACGCGAAACGACGTCCGCGTCAAAACCACAGCTGGCCATCACGAGGAATAGTTTTCCGTTGGCCCGTCCGGCGTCCAAGCGGACCGTTGTACCCGAATCAATCAATTCTGCCACACGTTGCGGATCGGCAACCTGACCCAAAAATTTGGCCAACAAATTCTCGGTTCCCAACGGTAGTATCGCCAGCGGCGTCCCGGGCGGCAAGACATTGGCCAATAGCGATACGGTACCATCGCCCCCGGCAGCAACCACGACACGCAATTCGTCGCGCCCCAATTGTTCTGCTACGCAAGCTTGCACTTCCGAGATGTTCGTCAGGATTAGTGCTTGGTAACCCATTGCTAACAGTCGTTCGCGCAATTGTTCAACCAAAACCTTTTGACTCTTCGCCCCGGAGTTGGGGTTCATCGAGATCACGACGGACTTGGCCGATGATGCGATTTTTTCCGAATCCATAAATTAAACCACGTTTCGCCAAACCGCTGAAGATCCACGTTTTTGAAGCAAAATTGCCAAAATCGGTTCGGCCCCCAGGAACTGATCAATCTTGCAACAGACTCAGCTTGCCGCCTGTCGAAATCTGCCACACTTTCGCGGCTGAAACACAATTATCTATCGAAAAAACAAGGGCCAATGAAATGTAACACATTGGCACACATCGTGCTTATATGAAAGCAGAATGGTGATTCGAAATTAGATGGGACAAGCAACCACCCGGACGCCGACCCAGAACAATTTGACGAGTCATTAACCCGCGAGGTCTCTGGTGTTGTGTTATGTAGTGATTGCCTTGCCCCTAATCACTTCATGGGTCAAAATGTTTTTGACAACCAGAGGCCTCGACCTTTCGGGTTCTGTTGAGCAGCCGAGCGCTCATTTTCTGCGATGGAATTTCTGGTTCGTCGACCCGCCCCGCCCGGCAATTCTTGGGACCAATGATTAATCCTGTTTGACTTCGATATCGGCCCCCAGGCGAGTCCCGGTCAACGTCGGTAAATCGTCGACAAACAACAAATGACCGTGGTCCGACGTGACGATCAGCACAGTTTCATCCCAACTGCTGTTTTTCTCAACCCAATTAGTAATTGCATTGAACGCAGCCTCACCACTCAACACGGCTCCGATCGAGTCATCGATGTTATTGTTGTGATTGGCCCAATCCACATCGCCCGCTTCCACCATCAACCAAAATCCTCGTTCGTGGTGTTGCAACACGGATAATGCGGCAACGGTCATTTCGGCCAAAGTGGGATTCTCCGTAACATCGGCGTCGGAATATCGCTCGGCACTAGTTACACCGCGAGTTGGATCATATTTTCCATCGGCGGTTTGAAAAGGCAAATGCCCCCCGCTGATTCCAAAAAATCCAAACAACCGACTCTTGGTCTCAATGGTTTGTTCTGTCGCAGCCGCCAACACGGTCTCGCCAGCGCAATTCGCTGTCCGTTGAGCGACAACGTACCGGCCACCTTCCCTCAAATCAATCGCCGCCAGGTCGGATGCCGCGAGAAATTTATTACCCGGTACAAAATTCTGCCCCTGTTTTTCGCGATCATCATCCATAATTTCCCCCCAACCGCAGCCAATCAACACGTCGACGCCCGCGAGCGGATCGTCTCGGTGCGACACCGATTTCAGGCCCAATAAATCTCGGGACAGATCTTGATAGTCGTCGCGATCAACATTGTGGGCATAGGCACAGGCGGGTGTGGCGTGTGAAATTGGCACGCTGGTCACGACACCGATTCCATATCCTTGCCTCTGACATTGATCAGCGATCGTCTCCAGTTTTTCGCCTTTCGGTCCCACATTGATCGCCGCGTTGAAGGTCTTCCGACCGGTCGTCATGGAAGTAGCAGAAGCTGCCGAATCGGTATACAAATGCGGCAAGCTCTTGCGTTGGCTAATCAAATACGCCGGATCGCCTGGACGAGCCCAAGGAAACTTTCCACCGAAATCGGCAGCATAGCCGCCGCTTCTTCCGTCGTCGGCGCCTGGGATGACCGTCTGCGAATTCACATCTGTTTTCGGATCATTGTTGTAGGGCGCCGTTACAAAAAAGCCATAGTCAGATGGGCCACCCTGATAATCCAAAAACGCCAACCCCGTTCCGCGGCCTTCCGTATAGACGACTTTCTTGGCCTTATAAATTGCTGCAGCCTGAGTCGTTTGCCAATCCATGCCGTCGAAAACCATCAGAATGATGTGCTTTTTTCCGCTGGCCAAGGCCTGCTGTTGCAACCGGTAAACGTCAGTCTGATCAAAATACTCGGCATCCGGATTCAGCGTCGAGGCCGGCAATTTTCCATATAACGCCTGGATTTTTTCCGCATCGCGATAGACGCTGTTCTCGCCGCGGACCGAATCGAGTTGAATCCCAAAACTGTAAATCGGGATCAAGCGATTGGAATGATTGGTCCAACTCGAATAGACCCCCGGTTGAATACCCCAATGCATCCAGTTCGATTTTTCGGTTTCTACCGCTTGGAGTTGCAACGCTCGCAGGAAATCCGGAACCTGCTGGGCGAATGAAGCATCCGGATAGATTGCTAACAACAACAATCCCCAACACCTAATCCAGCAAGTCCAAATTTTCATCTCAATTCCTTAATACTTAGCCACAATTTAATCCACTCAACGACGAGCTAATCGGGCGATCTTAACCCATAAATCGCCTTGCACTATGGTGAAGCCGACCAATTCGGGAGAGTTTAAGAGAACTTCCTGAAAACTTCATATCCAGGCACAAGCATGATTGTCCCCTGCTTAGCATGTCATGCTGGGAATATCCACCAGCCAAAAACAAAACCAGCGATTGACATCAATCCGCTTTGGGCTCTACCAGCGGTCCATACACCTCGGGACGTCGATCGCGTACACGGTGAACTTCATGGACGCCAGGAATATTCACCAAGTGCTTTTGCCGCGCTCGTTGGGGATCAATCTCAGCGAACAGAATCTCTTCGTTGGCATGGTCGGCAAATACCAAATTCCGCCCGGCCGGATCGCAAATCTTGCTTTTGCCAATAAATGATATGCCCCGTTCGGTGCCAATCCGATTCACAGCCATGAAATACAAATGATTCTCCAGCGCCCGCGCATTGGGAATCAAATCCGCAGTCAACCCCGACGTGGGCGGCCAGTTGGTCGGTAGAGCAATTAGATCCGCTCCGCGAATCATCAGCACTCGGGCCGCTTCCGGAAACGAACAGTCGTAACAGATATTCAAACCGACGCGCATGTCGGCCAATTCAATCACGCCCAAAGCACGGTCTCCCGGGGTTGTGAATCGATCAACACCCAGGAATGGCAGGTGAATTTTGCGATAGCTCCCCAACAATCCCGTGGGGCCGACCAACGCCAGTCCATTAAAAACCTGTTCGCCCGCGAGTTCCAGAAAACCAAACACAACTCGCGTCTGAAATTCGACGCACATTTGTTGAACCGCTTGAAAATTGGGGCCCAACAACGGTTGAGCTACCGTTTTCGCTTCGGCAAGTGATTCAAAACAATATCCGGTCGTTGTACATTCCGGAAAAACCGTCAGCTCGGCGCCGTCCTGGGTCGCGACCTGCAACCTCTCGCGCATGGCGCGCAAATTCGCCGGTGCATCCCCGATGCGAATATCCATCTGCACACCAGCCACCTTAATTCTGGGCATTGATTTGCTCCAATAGCGCGCGGTAGCCGGGATGTTGTGGATCCTGTTTTAGCAACGTTTGTACATAGCCGAGCGCGACCTCCGGTTTTTCAATGTGGATGAAATAAGTCGCCAAGCCGAGCAAATAGGTGGGCTCACCGGGTTGTTGACGCAGCGCTTCCAAAAGATGTTTTTCCGTGGCTGGCAAATCTCGTTGCACATACGAAGACATTGCAAATCGGTAATGCAGGCCGTGCGTTTGCTCCAGACCCGCGCTCCGTTCAAGATCTTTTGCCAACAACAAATGCTCCTCGGCGCGAAGTCGTTCGACCTGTTCGCCGAGCCGTTGTATCTGTTCCGCCGAACGACGGAGTTGACTAGCCTCCAGCCCGCCACTCGACTGGGCCTGCCCCAATTGGCTACGGATTTGCAATGCTTCCGATTCGAGCAGAGCGGCCAAATTGGCTCGAGGGCCAGCGAGATTGGGCTCGACAGAAACTGCCGCTCGGTAATCATCTTTCGCGCGCGCCGGATCCCCTAACAGCTCGTGAATTCCTCCCAGCATCAGATGCCCTCCCGCGCGATCATTTTCCGCATACAGCGATTGTTTGTATTCATCCAGTGCCAATTCAAACGCGCGTCGCTGTTCCGGAGTCGCTTGATTGACTCGTACGTCCGGTGGTAATGACACAAACACGCGAGCGGCCTCGATCCGAACGCGACGCGATGCGTGGGTCAACAATTCAGCCACTGCAGTGGTCAACCGAGCCAGCTGAGTTTCGCTGTCAGAGGGCGATTTTCCATACTGTTGGCGATCGGCAATCCGGCTGAACTCCATGTCGATTCGAAAAAGTGCCGCAGCAATTACTTTGGCGTCGGGATCAGCCAACGCGGCAACCGCGGTCTCCAGCGACTGCGAACCAGCATCCTCGAACAGGATGCTCAAGGCACTGGCTCGAAAAATTGCCGGGGCTTTTCGATCTCGCGCCAACTCATTTAGCGTCGGTAGACTCTCCACAACACCTGCCCGGCCGATGACCAATTGCTCGTAATAGGGAGTACGCGGTGAAGACCGATCGGCGGGGTACCATTTTTCGGTCGCCGCCAGCATCGCCAGGTTGATCCGGTTTAATTCCGCCACAACCTCGACATCGCCGGTCTCGGCCGCGATGATCCAATCCAAATACTGAGTCAATGGTTTTCGGTCCGCGTTTGCCGTCAATTTCTGTGGTTCTAGATGACAGCCAGTACACGAATTGGGGGTACCCCAGCGAACACTCAAGTCCGGTCGCGGGACTCGCAAACTATGATCGTGCCGCGCATCAACCAGCATGTAAGTCGTGGCTGGCATATGGCATTCCACACAACTGGCCCCCGGTGTCCCTGGTTCATGGTGATGATGGGATGGGGAGTCATATTTACCGGCCGGATGCTGGTGGCAGGAAGTACACAACGAGTTATTATCGAACTTGACTTTGGTCGAATGTGGATCATGACAATCGGTACACCGAATCCCATTGTGAAACATTTTCGATTGGATGAACGAACCATATTCGTAATCCTCATCCCGAATCTGACCGTCCGCCTGGTAAATCGGATCCGTCAGCAACTGTGTGGCATAATAATCGTCAAAGCTACATCCCGGGCGAAAATTCTCGCCTACTGTCGTCCGACGCGAATGACAGGGAGCGCACGATTCAATCTGCGGTACATTACTTTCGGACTTCAGGCTGGCCAATCCAAATCGATGGTGGCGATCCCAAAAAACTGAACGGTCGTTGGCCAGTTTAACGTGTAAACTGCCTGGCCCGTGACAAGCTTCACAACTGACATCGATCTCGCTGAACGTCGTACGGTATTGCCGGGCCAGCACATCAAAGTTTTTTTGCAAATCGGTACTGTGACACGCGGCACAACTGGTATTCCAATTCTGAGTAATCCCGGTCCAGTGTAGCGGATCGGTTGATTCCAATCGTTCGTCGACATCCGGCGGCATCAAGTAAAACCACTTCTGAGCAACTGTATCCCAAGAGTTCCGAAGCACCTGAATCCGGCCAATTTCATTCGGTTTTGCATCCGCTGGACGCTCAATTTCCACCATGTATTGTTGGAGCGGACGAACACCGAACACATACTTGACCTCAAAATCGGCCAATTTTCCGTCTGCCCCATCGGTCTGGACCATGAACTTTTTTCCATCACGGTACATGCGTGATGTAATACCGTAATGTTCAAGCTGTTGATTGTTAAAATCTGCCAGTACCGTTTCATCGTTGGCCAAGTCCATGGCTAAGTCATGGTCCGAACCATGGAACAGAGTCGCCTGGGCCTGGTGGCAATGGATGCAAGAATCTCGACCGACGTAATTGCGGGCCTCGGTCAATGGTCGCGTCGAATACCAATCTGAAAACAGATAGGTGCCAATTGCGATGCACGCCACCAACAACAAAATAATCAGCAGACGTTGGTTCATTCGAAAAAACCAATAACAGATCTAAATAAAATTCAACGAAGGCGCCAATATGAAGCAGGTTGACTGCCAACTAGTACAGCCCCATCACATCTACTCTAACCAGTATGAGTATGTAACACTACAGGCAGTCCCAGTGTCGTTTCCAGGACTTGACGAGATTGAACCATGCCGTTTCCAATCGCCGCTGCGACAACTACATTGCCGCCGGACTACGTTTTTGGTCAAAACATAGGCGACCTCCAACCAGGGCTCTTCGAGGGCGCGGACGTTTCTCAAGTCGACGGTCATCTTTCGGTCGGACTACCGAACACGGGATTCGTCAGCGACAATCCGCTTGCCAACGAATATTGGTTTTGGTTTCCTGAGGGAATCCCTCGAGGTAAATCCCTGTGCGTGGCCAGCTCGCGATTAGGGCAGAAATTGGATCAACACGATCATTGGTTCGATGCACTCCGCACCGTCGCCTCCCGTTTGGATCCGGCAGATTTCTTCTTTGTCACCGCGTCAGGAACGACGACCGACGTCTTCGTCCGGCGGCTGGGTGAACTGTTCGGATTTATCGTTGTCGAATTTGTCTCTCACTTGTCGACCAACAAGTCGAGCACGGCGATTTCCAGTTCCAATTCCATCGCGACCAAGCAATTGGGGGCGCAACGCCCGATCCAGACCTGCTATTACCAACCACGGAACCAACCCGATGATTCAACCGTTTCGGGTTCGATTGATGACATCTTGATTGCCAGTGCCAGCGAAGTTCGTTTGTTGTCGGTTCGTCCGGCAGGCAATGTCTACTCGGCCACTCGACGCCGATTGAAACACTCAGCTAGCGGTGAATCCAAATTGCTCATCGATAGACAGCTGACCCGGAAATCGGTCCTGGATGATTTGATCAATGCCGGCGCGGTCGGTTGGTGGTTGTATGATGCAACGGATCCTGAACAGATAGGCAAAGATCCGACTGACCAAACTCACTCGCGCCGTCCGATGCGCAACGTTCCGATCCTGGAAGCGGGCGAATTTGCCGCCGAGTCATTTTTGTTGCATTGGACACGACGACGTCGGGGACCTTGGCCAGACCAAACCGAATCAGCCTACCTTGACGATTTGATCTTCCAAGCACATCGTCGCAAACACGGTGAACTGGAAGCACTTGCCCGCTTGCTGGCAACCGGCCGCATCATGGCCACTAACATGCTGACACGAGATCAACAGCCTGTGGTTTGCTTTTCCAATTTACCGGTGACGGAAATTGGAAAACAAAAAATTTTTCGCCAGCATCTCGGACGTTGGGATTTTTTGCCCTATGGAATCGCCGTTGATCGAGAACACCTGTTTGAATTGGGTGCACGCCCAGTTATCTATGGAAATGAGACCACTTGGCTGAATTTATCTCCTGAACAACGACCGTTTTTTCAATTGGCAACTTCCAAAACCGGCACTCTCGACTGGACGCAAGAACAGGAATGGCGGCTACCAGGTGATTTAAATTTGAACCAGTTGCCGATCAACGCCGTAGCTTTGTTCGTCGAAAATGCGGACGAAGCAGAATTGATTTCATCACTCAGTCGTTGGCCGATTGTCGTCGTCGGAAAATCGAAAAACGAATTGACATCGCGGAAATCAGCTCCTTAAAGCTGCCGCTCTTCGGCCGCTAGCGAATAATAGGCTTGTCTGTATTTTGCGGTTTCTGTAATTAAGCCACCTGAAAAATTAAAGTTGAGGTCAAGGATGGACCAAAAGTTGCCAAATCAAATTCCCAACCCCGGCGATTCGCCGGTTTCCGCTTTCGACCGGCTTGCAACCATTGCAAGCTCCGGTGATCCGCCGAACTGGATGACCTGGAATTCGGGTCGATTTATGCGCTGCGCACTGATTGTTAGCATGACACTCGGCGTTGGTTGTCAAGCGCCGCAGATTGCGCGGAATGCGTTGCCAGTACCCCCGCGAACTTTGTCAGCCAATGCAGCCCCGGCGGTTCGTTACCAGAGCCCAGATCCGGAAGCCAAGAATCGTGTTCGAAGTCTGAATGACGCGTCGCGTCCAAATGACCAACTCAACGCCCTGAGCGAGCAGAGTTCTACCGACTTGGAACCAGAAATTGCTGACCGCTCGAAACTGGTCGCCGAGGTCATCATCAAAGGGAATCAGCGTGTACCGACTCATCATTTGACTCGCAATATTGGCACGAGACCGGGGCGTTATTTCGACCCAGACCGGTTGCAACAGGATGTCGATCAACTTTGGCGCATGCCGGAAATTAACCGAGTCAATGGTCCCTACCTGCAAGAGACTCCCGAGGGTGTCATTGTCACGATTGAAGTGCTTGAACGAAGTGTCATCAACAAGGTTGATTTTGTTGGCAATCGGGGAATTACCGATCGGGCCTTGAAAAAAGAGACCGGCCTCGAGGATGGTGCGCCGTTGGACGTACATCAAGTCCGGATGGCTAAAACCAAAATTGAAGAGTACTACAAAGAAAAAGGCTACCCTCGGACCCAGGTTGAGATTCTTGAAGGGAGCGAGCCCGCTGACGCCCAAGTCGTTTTCTTGATTCACGAAGATCAAAAACAGCGAATTTGGAAAGCAGAGTTCGAAGGGAATCAAATCGCCACCGACGGCCGCCTACGGAACTTCATTGAGTCCAAGCCCGGAATCCTCAAGATGTTTGGTGGCCTGGTGAAACGCGATGAAATTGAACAGGACATCTTGCGGATCACGAACTACTATCGCAGTCTCGGATTCTTCAATGCCCGCATCGGACGTGAGGTTAGCGAGAGCAATGATGGGCGTTGGATCACGATTCGATTCATCATTAACGAAGGACCACGCTACCGCGTGCGGAGCGTCGCCTTTATTGGTAACAGCGTTTATCAATCGGATCAATTGGACTCGATGGTGAAACTAAAGCCCGTTTCGGCAGACTCGGATGAGGGTGGCCCGCCGGAGTTCAATGTGGCCAAAATGAACGCCGACGTGGTCGCGTTGCGCGATTTGTATGGCAGTCAAGGTTTTGTTTTCGCCAATGTGGAAGCTGAACCACGATTTCTGGAAGAGCCCGGCTTGCTCGATATTGTCTACAAAATTAGCGAAGGCAAACAATATCGCGTGGGCAATATCAATGTTCACTTTGAAGGGGACTATGGCATCACCAAGCGCGAAGTCGTACTGAGTCGGATGTCGATGCATCCGGGCGACGTGATCGATTCGAGCAAGTTGCGCGACGACGAAAGAAGACTTGGCGCAGCACAAATTTTTGCCGATGCCACAACCCCAGGTGGAGCTGGCCCGAAAATTGTCGTGCGACCAGAAGAGTTAAAAGAACTTGAGCGTCACGCCGGCGCTGATTCATCGTCTCCATACCGTTAAGCCTCCTGACCCCACGATTGCTTATGTTGGCAAAATTCATCATTCGATTTCGACGAATTGTTCGTCGCGCGGGGCTCCCCATGTCAAATGGTTTTCGTACAATTTTTTCGCGACATTGGTCCAGTGGGATCAGTGCAGCTATGATCCTGTTGTCCATCGGTTGCGCAACCCATCAGCCGTTCAAACACCGTGTACCCGAACTTGAACTCGAACATGTCGTGTTCGATCAGGCCAACGCGCAGAAGAACCTCTCAACCAATCAGCGGATGGCTCGATTGACGGGTGAGGCACCATTCCAATCGGCTGCGAGTTCGCTTTCGGCTGACAATGTTGTGCCCCCTGAAGATCCAGTCGTCCCGCAAACGCGTTCGAAAAAGGCATCGACAAAAGCGCGAGAGCTCGAACAGGACTCGACGTTTTCCAACGTCGCGTTGAAGCCAGGATTCACGCAGACTCCCACGCGAACACCGGACAAACCGACAGTTCGTTCTCAGAGTGCCGATGACGGTGATTTTTTTAATCCACGCGTCAACAATGGTAGTAGTCCCAATGATGGCTCGGCTGTTCAGCCGGCCACGTATCAGTATCCGGAGCTGTCCACTCAAGAATCTCCGTCCCCGTCATTTGGGCTGCCAACTCCCAATGTCGGTTCACCCAACGAGTTGAACCCATTAATACAACCGTATGAACGTGGGGGAAACGCTACATTTCCGCAGAACTACGCTGACCTGGATATTTATGTCCAGGAAACACAAACCGGGAAAATCAATTTCGGCGGTGCCTACAACTCGGATAACGGCATCGTCGGCCAATTTGTAATTGACGAACGAAACTTTGATATTCGGCGATTCCCGCGCAGCGTCCGCGACATTTGGGATGGCACAGCGTGGCGCGGGGGAGGGCAGACGTTTCGGCTGGAACTGGTTCCCGGTGCCAATCTTCAACGCTACCTGGTCAGTTTCTCGGAGCCTTATTTCCTGAACACTGACTATAGTTTCAGTGCCAGTGGATATTTGTTTCAACGCCAGTATTTTGATTGGAATGAACACCGGCTCGGCGGTCGATTTTCGCTAGGTCGTCGACTGGAGCAGGACATTTCCATCAACGCCGGCTTGCGGTTGGAAAGCGTCACGATTGACAATCCACGTCTCAATACGTCACCTGAATTGAATGCCTCGTTGGGAAACAGCAATCTGTTTATGGGCAACGTCGGCTTGATTCGAGATACGCGAGACAATCAATTCCTGGCGACCAAAGGAACCTATTTTTCCGCGACCTATAGTCAGGCATTTGGAGACTACAGTTTCGCACGTGGCGATCTCGATTACCGTCGGTATCGGCTGATGTACGAACGTCCCGACGGCTCAGGACGACATACCCTGAGCTATGGAACTAAACTGGGTTTCAGCGGCAAATCGACGCCAGTTTTTGAAAATTATTTTGCGGGTGGTTTTTCGACTTTACGTGGTTTTGATTTCCGCGGTGCGGCTCCGTTGGAAGGGGGAGTGCGTGTCGGTGGTGAATTCCAATGGCTCAATACGCTAGAATATATGTTCCCCCTGACACCCGATGACATGATTAAAGGGGTCGCGTTCTGCGATTTCGGCACCGTCGAACAAAGCATCGAAATCAACAAGGAAAATTTCCGCGTGGCCCCGGGTTTCGGGTTCCGCATTCACATGCCAGCGGCAGGCATCGGCGCTCCGTTGGCGTTCGATTTCGCGTTCCCAATTTCCACCGCCGATGGAGACGATGAACAAATCTTCAGTTTCTACCTGGGTGTGCTGAGGTAGGCCGACCGTAAATAGTGGAATAGGCTTCCAGCCTGTTGATTCCGCCCAGACAGGCTGGAAGCCTATCCCACTCATTAAACAATGTCAGCAGTTCTGGTTTGGATTTTCACCTCGGCCGACTTCAGACACCCTACATCTACCGAAGCGTGAACGGTCATCAAAATTCAAACACCGCTTTCACGCATCCGTCGCGCCGGTTGGAAAAAATGTCATACGCGCGCGGACTTTCCGTCACACCAAATCGGTGAGTAACCACACCCGCAAGTTCGTATTGGCCATCAGCGACTTGTTGTGTCAATTTGTCCATATAGAATCGGGCGGGACAACGGCCCGTGCGGTAGGTCAAATTTTTGTCATAGGCGTCGACGGGGCTGAATGAAAAATTTGGTGTGCAATGACATCCGATGACTGACATCACTCCTCCCGGTCGGATCAATTGAAACGCCAATTGCTGAGCGGCGGGCAAACCAACCAACTCCATGACCGCATCGACGCCCCGACCATGCGTCGCGTTCTTGATTGTTCGCACCGCTGACTCATCCGGCTCCAATCCGATCGCCCCCCAGCGTTCAGCTTGTTCGCGTCGTTCTGGAACAGGATCTAGCGCATAAATCGTTTGGGCGCCGGCTCGTTGTGCCACTTGCAAGCAAAGCTGCCCCACAGTTCCGCAACCAATCACCGCATAGATCCCCCCGGATTGAACCTCGGCCATTTCCGCACAGAAATATCCGGTGGAAAAATTATCGCCCAATAACAGGGCTTCGGAATCACTAATTCCTTTGGGCAGTTTCATTAACGTCCCGGCTGCCAACGGCACGCGGACGTATTCGGATTGGCAACCGTGCAGCCCGATCCCGTTGGAACGCCAACCGAACAATTGCCCGTATTCGCAACGCGATGTAAGACCGGATTGACAATAGAAACAGTCGCCACAATTGGTCGAAAACGGTGCGAACACGCGGTCGCCAACCCGCAACGTGGAATCGGCGGCGGCTTGGTTTCCCAACTCGACGATCGTACCAACCAATTCGTGTCCCATTACGGTGCCGCAATCGAGGCCCAGCTCACGGCCGAGGAACGGATGCATGTCGCTACCGCATAGACCAGCCAACGACACTTTGATAATGGCATCGCCCGGCTCAATCAATTGGGGTTCGGGCAAATCCAGCGTTTTGATTTCCCCAATACTCTCAAAACAAATCCCTTTCATCAGATTTCCTATTTTGGATTTAAGCCAATGGCTTCAAAATGAAATACGTTGTTGGTGGTTCCTCCAGCGGTTCCTGTCGAAATCATTCGGGAGGCGAAACCCGGGAGGTTGAGGCTACCGCCGAAACCAGTTAAGCCGGAATCATTCCGGAGGGAGATACTCCTGCCGAAACCTTACTTAATCCCCTCAGTCGAGGTTTTTTGATTGACCTGTTTTACCATTGCAATTCGAAAACTTCTCCTTGAAACGGCCAGTCATTTTCGTCGGTTACCAATCCGGCTCGTAAAGGATTTTGTAAAACGTAGTTCCATTTTTCTTCGTACGCTAAATTGTTTCGAATCCTTGTGTCCCAATGATTATCTAGCCAACGATGATTGGGTGTGCGATGCAATTTGGAAAATTGCGATTTCCAATAACGAACCCAATTTTCATATTCAATTGACTGTTCGGTGGCCCAGGCAAACAAATGAATATGATCGGGCATGATGACGAAACGTCCGACCAGCCAAAAATCGGCTTTCTTCCATACCTCAACTAGTAAATCATGCACCTGTTGGTTTGCCAACCAAGGCGACTTATCTTTCGTACAAATCGTATCAAAGATGACCGTAGGCTGACTGTCAAAAAGCTTAACACCATGAACCGGTTTTTTATTGGATGGATCGAGCATTTTTCGTTTTTTTCTTCATTGGAATTCGGTATGTCTCGGCAGGAGCCTCGACCTCCTGCTCGGGAAAGCTCGACCTCGTACACAGCAAAAAATCCCTTCGTTAACGCGTCCGGCAGGTTGAGGCTCCCGCCGCAACGAGGGAGGTTGAGGCTCCCGCCGAAACGAGAGCCGAAACCAGGGAGCTCCCTCCGAAACGATCCCGAAACCTACCCCCGATTCTATTCAAAAATGGTTTTCAACTATTGTAAATATTTATGATGTCTCGGCAGGAGCCTCGACCTCCCGCGCGAAAACCTCGACCTCCCGCGCGAAAACCTAAACCTTCTGTGTTCGAGGCCTCGAACTATAGCGCGTGGTCGGTGACCGAATTGAAACGTTATGCCGACTGTTGTATGAACGCAAAAAAAGCAGACGAGGTTTTCACCAGCCTGCTTTTGTTTCGAAAGGACTTTTAAGTCCGAACTAGTTAATTTCGTCCAAGTTCGCCACGGTTCCGTCACCAATGTTAGCGACGCGTTGCAAAACCAACAGCTGGACCGCTTCGTTCACGAACCGAGCCGAACCATCAGCCATCGCAAACTGGGCTCCACCGGGATGATTGCTACCAAAGGAATGGGCATTGTACGTCGTATTAGCACCGTTGATTTGCGAATCGAAAAATGTTCGGGCCGCAAAAACGTCGCCTAAAAGAGCAGACGTCGTACCAGTTACGTCATAGCCGAAGGCCCAACCGGGACGTTGCGGCGAGAATGCATAATTCGTATTTTCACTTCGCGAGCTCTCGCCCATGGCAATACAGTTGGAACTACCGTCGCGCATATCGCTATTCGACTTGCCCCGTTTGATCGAAAACACTGCCTTCGTTAATGGGTCGGTGGGGATGTTGGAATAGGGTGAAAACACACCTTGCAAGCCAACGGGAATATTCGAAACAGTCGCTGTGGTTTTTGGAAACGTCGTGACTGCACCTGCGATCGCCGCGCCGGCCGATCCATAATAGTGCGTCGTGTATTCACCCATCAACGGGATAGTCGAGTGCGGGGTCGTCAACTCATCTGCTTGACTCGCCGATCCACAATAAAAAGAAGAAACAAAGCCGTTGGACAACGCGGCGCGATCAGCATCAACGTCGACCACCACTCGATTCTTGTAGGTGTCAGCCAACGCTGATTGTTCAATGAAAGGCAACAAGATCAGGCTCAAGCTGTCGCCATTTTGATTCGAAGCCGGTGGAAATCGCAAATTGGAACTCGCATAGTTTTGGCAAGCCATAACCATCTGTTTCATGTTGTTCAAGCAAGTAGTCCGACGGGCGGCTTCGCGCACCGCTTGTACTGCCGGCAACAACATTCCGATCAAGATTCCAATGATCGCGATCACGACCAATAGTTCGACCAAAGTAAATCCGCGACGCTTCGCCAATTTCAGTCCCGCAGGTGAGTGTAACATTTACGATTCTCCAAATGTAATTTCAAAATTAGAGCGCTGAAGTATGAGGTCGCTGACAATGGGACAAGGCGCTGTCGAGTCCCTTTGGAAATGGTCGCCGATTCCTCGTGATTCCTTAAGTATTGTACCGTTTGCGTGGGTCAGTTCACAGCTTTATAATGCGCAAGTGTACCAAAATAATTCAAAAATAACTCCTCGACAACGCCTTTGGCCAACCGAATTCCTAAGCGGCGCCGGTTTTACCCAGTTTGACCTCGACTCCCAAACGGGACAAACACCAATCGAAAACAACTCCATTCCGGACCTAACGGCCGTGTAACAGGTTCCCACCGTTCGGCAATCGAGATTTCGACCGTACCTCGACAAAGTGGATGCCGAATTAGCCTCGTTTACCAAATATGACTGGCCATACAGTTGAATCAAAATCTTCCGACTTCGATTGCGTCGCTGCCAAACTAGTTTCCTCATTATGAAGCAAATGTCTCAATTTAGGACACACAAATCGCTAAATTTGCCAAACTCAATCATTTTGTTGCGGCACAACCCATACAGCACTCGGCATGCCGTATTATTGGCGTGCGGTATTGAAATTGACGGATAACGCAAAAATATCTAGTGTGGCTTTTCCGCGGGCTTCCCAACTCCTGACATGGAACCGATTGGTAGTCCCTGTATCGAAACACCCGTTTGCCCGGCAACACTAACTACTGGTTTCGCATGGAAGCACAACCTATCCTGGAGTTCGGAACGACAGCCGAAGTAGTTCGGGGAACTGACTCGTTCTCTAGCGTCTCGCTTATCTTGCTCACGAGCGAACATCGAACGGATGCCCAAGTCTGGCATAATGTCCGTGCTTTGGGAGCGGCCGATTGGCGCTGCCAAGTTCTGCTGATCGATCCACTTGCTGTCGAGACAACTCAGCCGGTCACAAGATTGATCTCGAAACACCTCGTAACCTACCGCCCCGTTCCGCAAGTCTTTCGCGACCTTAACCAAGCACTTGCCGCTGCCAAACATGAAGTCATTGTGGTCGTCGATGAATGCGTAAAACTCGACCCGAACCAATGGAGTTGGGTCGCCAGGAATCGATCGCAATCGACGAACCCGGCCACCACGCCAGTGCAAGCTGTCTTCCAAACGACCATTCCAAAAGCTGGCGTCAAGCGACTTTTGACGGCCTTTTACCACGGACTAAACCGATTCCTGTTGAAGACCAACAAATCCCCGTTAAGACCCGGTTTCATCGTCCTATCGGCATCTCAAACGCAACAATTGTTATCTCCAATCGATAGCGGTCGACTCGAATCATCAACCGATACCGGCGAATCGAGTGACCAGCTAACTTTCGCCAACACGACTGAACTATTGGCCTTCGCGCGCCTGCATCGATTCCCGATCGAAGAAATTGAAACGCGTGTCGTAAACACGGATATCCCGATCGCAGATCGTTCAAAACAACTATTAAAAGCCATTCGTCGCACCATTCAATTCTGGTGGAACCGCCTCAAATTCCCTGTCGATTCGGTTACCGACCTCGGTCGGCAGCCAGCGATCCCAACGTCAGTTAGCCTCGCCGCCTGGTCTGTGCTAATCGTGGCAACCTGTCTGTTATTGTTCGGAAATCTCAATTACCCGTTGTTCGAGCCGGACGAAACCCGCAACTCACAACTGGCGATGAACATCATCCATTCGAATAACTGGATGTCGTTGACATTGGGAGGCGAACCCTACTGGGACAAGCCGCCTGCGCAAATCTGGGCGATTGCGTTCAGCTATAAAATGTTTGGTATCAACTCGATGGCGACCCGTTTGCCGGGCGCTCTCGCCGCCGCGCTGACAATTCTGCTAACACTGGGCTTAGGTCAAAAACTGATTGGTTTCCGGGCAGCATTTGTCGGCGCCGTGTCGTTGCTGTTGAGTACCGGTTTTCTATTACTCGGACGTTTTGTCACGCTCGATGCTAGTCTGACATGTTGTGTCTTCTCGATGAGTCTTGCGTTGTTACTGGCTTGTCGGCGTCCTGTTCCAAGCCGAGCCTCGATTCGCGGTTGGCTCCTGGTCGCTGGAATTGCGGCCGGGGTTGGTTTCCTGGTCAAGGGACCGATCGTATTGGTTTTGGGAATTCCACCAGTCTTGGTCGCCGCTTGGCTGGCCGGTAATTTGTCGATATTCAAACGACTGCATACGTTATTGTTCTTCGTACCCGTTTTGTTGATCGCGGGACCCTGGTTTCTGGCGACGGGAATCGTCCATCCTGATTTTCTTACTTACTTCTTTTGGAAACACCATGTCGTCCGCTTTGCTGACGCGTTCAATCATCGCGAGCCATTTTGGTATTATCTGCCAGCGATTTTTATTATGATGTTGCCGGTATCCTACCTGTTGCCCTCGTTGGTAAAATTCTTCGGCTCGCAAAAATTGGAGAACCGGAGCCTGCGCACTCCCGATCAAGGCTTTTTGTGTCTGATGGCGCTTTGGATCATCGGATTTTTTTCCCTGTCCGAGTCGAAGTTACCAACCTATATCCTTCCTGCCCTGCCACCGATCGCGTTGTTGATCGGCGTTCTACTCGACAAAAAGATTCTCGCTCGATCGACGAAGGCCATTGCCGCACGTTCGATTACAAACAATGCCAGTCGGAGTTTTCTTGAACGCTTTCCGCAGCAGATGCCTTTTTGGATTCTGGCAATCAGTGTTTCCATCGTGTTGGTAATGACGCTGGCCTTTCAGACCAAACTACCTTTGCCGTTGGGTTGGTTACTAGTAATATCTGCCCTGTTGTTTCCCATCGCACTGGTTCCGCGCTGGACGCGAACCAGTCCAACTATCGCTTGGAGTTGTGTGGCATTGGCAAGCTGTTGTCTCGTCACGACCAGTGTCCATTACTTGGTCCCGCAGCTCGCTCATCAACGATCGGTCCAGTCCACGGTTGCCGCACTAAAAAGACAGCCCGAGTTTCAATCCGCCCCCATCGTGTTTTTTGGCCGCAAGGATCATGGCGCTGAACTGATGTTGAATCCGAAAGAAATCGTCAATTTCGATTCATGGGAGACTGACGCAATTTGCCAATACCTCAAACAACATGCGCAAGCGATCATCATCTCCTCCGACCCCGAAATCACGAACCTGCGCAATGTTTTGCCCCGCACGTTGGAATTGCAAAGTTCATTGACGATGCGACATTTGTACATCAGCCAGGCCGCAAATGCGGTCCCGGAACGGACGGCTCAATCTGGCAAATGGGATCTCGTTCGATAGCTGGCGGCGAGCCAGCCTGTCGGCCAAATCGAAACCTACAGGGTTCGATTTGAACCCGATTTTCATCCACCTGCTGGCTCCATCAACCAGTCGACGTCACAATTCCTACAGGCGGATCAAACGCCCAACCGGTCAATCTTATCTAACCCAAAGTTCCAATTTTTTCCCGATGTTTTACTCAAACGTTGTATCTTTCCAACGTGCCCTGAACGACGATTACCATTTTTCGGGGCAGTCTACACGCAGTTAGGAAAATCTGTTTTCCACTGCTTCGAAACATCTGGAATCAGAACAATGGCCAAACCAAAAAAAGAACTGAAACAACTCGACGAATTTGGTCTTCGAAAGAACCCGGACCGCCGGGTCAAGAGTGTCTGCGTCAATGAAAGTGGCGCGCCAATCAAAGAACGCCGAACCAACGGACGTCGACGACAAATCGACCCGACGACGTGCGAGCGGGAATATTCCGAACAAGAAGTCGAATTCATGCGCGCGATGGACGAGTACAAACGGGCAAGTGGTCGGATGTTTCCAACTTGCAGTGAGATTCTGGAAGTGCTTTCAAATCTGGGCTATCGCCAATCCGCCGCCGAACAGCCGGGTTATATGCCAACTCAAGAAGCAGCTTCCTAGGCTTTGGCAAGCGAGTTAAACTTGCTACGGCACCCGAATTTGTCGGATCGCCGACTCTGAGATTGACCCATTTCGCGGATTCCAATACGGTTCCAGTTGAAAAACTGCCATCTTGAACAAAACCGGTCCCAATAGGTTAACGCTTGATCCCCAACCTTTTTACCCGCTATGTCATCTGGGAGTTGGCCAAGATATTCTTGATATCTTCCGCTGGCTTTGTTGGACTAATGGTAATTATCGGCGTGGCCGACGAGGCGGCAGACAACGGACTTGGTCCCGATGTCATTCTCGAATTGTTGCCCTACGTCCTCCCCAAAGCACTCATGTTTGCTTTGCCAGCGACATGTCTGTTCAGCGTTTGCGTCGTGTTTGGGCGATTGTCAGCCGAAAACGAACTGGTGGCGATCGAATCGATCGGACTCCCCAAGTCCGTATTGATTTTCCCGGCACTCGCGATGGCGTTTTTTGTCAGTCTGTTCGCAGTTTGGCTAAACGACATTTCGTTTGCCTGGAGCTATTGGGGAGTCGAAAGGGTCATTCTCGAAAGCAGCGACAAGATCGTGTACGGCGTGTTGCAAAAAGAGGGAAGTTTTTCCTCCGGTCAATTCTCAATCGAAGTCGATGGGATCCAAGACCGACGACTGATTCACCCCGTGATCACCATCAAAAACGCCAACCGGGGTGACACCCGTATTGTCGCGCACGAAGCGGTGCTGGTCAGCAACCCGAGCCGTCATAGTTTAAACCTCACCTTCACTAATGGATTGATTCAGTCCCCAGATGCATCGATGCGATTTGATGATTCAATACCACACGAGATTCCCCTCAAATCGCCGGATGAAATTGCCAAGGCCACTGGCAATCCGAACCATCTTTATCTCAGTCAAATTAAGCGGGCGATTGCCGCACAAGAAATCGAACTGGTGCGTTTGCGTGAAGAAAATGCACTGCAATCCGTCAGCCAGTTAATGAGTGGGGACTGGGTTGGACTGACTAATGTAAAATGGCAAGCACGATTGGCAGCAGAAACCGTAGCCGTCCAACGCTTGGACAGTTTACACGCGGTTCCGCATCGTCGCTGGGCGAACGGTTTCAGCTGCCTGGCATTCGTCGTAATCGGTATTCCTGTTGCCGTGCGAATGAAGACCAGTAACTACTCGTCCGCGTTCGGGGTTTGCTTTTTGCCCATTCTTTTCATTTATTATCCCTTGTTCATGTTTGGCCTGGAGGGCGCCAAATCCGGCGCACTACCGCCTTGCGCAGCATGGCTGGGCGATGTCGCGTGTACCTTGATCGGGATGGTACTGCTGTTCCGCGAATTGCGTCGATGAACTTCAGCCCGCAGTTGGCGACCACCGGTCACGTTGTTCCAACAGCTGAGCGGCCACGCTAATTGAAATTTCCGCTGGCGTATTATTGCCAAACGGCAAACCGAGAGGACATCGAAATGAGGATAGTCTCGGCTCGTCGATCCCCCATTCTTGCAAGTTGCGTTTCAGGATCGCCGCTTTTTGGGCACTGCCAATCACTCCCACGAACGGCGCCGTTCGAGTTTGCAGGATCTCGGCCAACACGGGCAAGTCCGAGGCATGACCTTGGCTCATTAAGACAAAAAAAGCGTCTTCGGCCTGTCCGTTGACTTGACTTGCCAGGTCGTCCGTACAGACCTTGACCAAGCGGTGGTGATTCGGCAGACGTGCCAACCAATCGGCACGCGAATCGATACATGTGACTCGGCAACTTAGCGTTAACAGCAGCGGCACCAGCGATTGCGAAACGTGTCCCGCTCCGAATACAACAATCGGCCATTCGTCATGTCGTCGCACTTCGAACAGTAATTGCACTTCGCCACCACAAGTCATGCCAATTTCCGTTTGAAGATTCCAGGTAACCAACTCGCAGCGCGTTGGGGAATCTTCGCGCAACAGGCTTTGGGCTCGGGCAACCGCGGTCGATTCAATTTTGCCTCCTCCCACCGTCCCGGCCACGATGCCAGTTTCAGTCACGATTCCTTTCGCGCCGACAATTTGCGGAACACTTCCCCGGATCGCGGTGATCGTCACGGTAACAAACGGTACCCGCGACTCAACCAGTCGGATCAATTCGTGTGCGTATAAGAACAAATCGATTGCCAATCTTTCACGCGCTCCGTTTCAAAAAGATGAACATGGTGCCTGTCCCCGACCAATTCGCGTTCAGGGACTCGATCCCCAGCCCTTGCGCCCCGTCTAATATTTCCCGCGAATATGCCCGACAATTTTCGATTCGTAAAGGTGCCTCAACGCTGTATGAACTTCGGTCGATAGCGGTTCGCGATCGCTGGCTCGCGCGTTGCTGCGGGCTTGGTCGGGGCGAGTCGCTCCAGGTATCACGGTCGTCACAGCAGGAAAATCCAAGCACCAGCGGAGTGCCCATTCGGCCATGTTCCAACCCGGCGGAACCACCGAACGAAATTCCTCAATCAACTCTAATCCGTAGTCCAGCGGTAGTCCCGCAAACGTCTCTCCCACGTTGAATGACTTTCCATCGCGATTAAACGACCGATGATCAGATTCAGCGAACTTGGTCATCCCCGACAATTTGCCGCCCAATAATCCACTGGCCAGCGGCAGTCGCACGATTAAGGCGACCTGTTTTGCAAGTGCCAGGTCGAACAATTCAGCGATTGGTTTTTGACGGAACACATTGAAAATAATCTGCAGCGAACTCAATCCCTCGACGCGCAGACAATCGACCGCCTCGTCCATCGATTCAACCGAGGCCCCAAAGGCCTGGATTTTTCCTTCCTGTTTTAGCAATCGCAGTGCTTCCCAAACTCGACCTTCGCGCATCACGTCGGCGGGAATGCAGTGGGTTTGCGTCAGGTTCAGTGATTCGACTCCTAGCCGTTGCAATGATCGCTCGGTGTGCCAGCGAATCGTTTCGGTTTGAAAATTTTGCGGCCAGCCCGGATCGGCACTCCGACCCAACTTGGTCGCCACGAAAAACCGGTCACGGTCAGAACGTGCGGCTAGAAATTTTCCGATCAAGGATTCGCTTCTTCCCTGACCATAGATATCTGCCGTATCCAAAAACGTCATGCCCGCTTCGGACGCTGCCTCAAGCGTCGCCAGCGCAACGGACTCGGACACCGCACCCCATTCCGTTCCTCCCAGTTGCCAAGTTCCCAATCCAATTTCCGAAACTGAACCGCTGGTGGAGAATGTTCGGTGCTTCATTTGATTCGCTCGATCGGGGGCCAAACGTCCATCGGCCAGGAAAACAATTTTGCCAGGTTGCCGGTTAGCTGACAACATCTCGCGCCACAGACTCGACCAGCGCCACCCATCTGTTGCACATTCTCAAAGCAGTCAACGAGATGCGCTAACATTCTGCGCCCATCAATTTTCACGTCTGGTTTTTCGCGCGTCGAACACGCAAGGATTTCCTGGATCGAACTTCCCGGTTCGCCGGCACGGGCTGTCGACGAACTGTCGCAGATGGACCGATCGATCCGCTCCGAAATCCTCCGTCGCCTTGATGGAAAGGAAATCAACCAGTCGATTGAAGTAGTGCGATTGAGAAGATTTGAACTTCCACGGGGTTGCCCCCACTAGGCCCTCAAAATAAGTTTCTTGCCACGCTTTCAACCCGTTTATTACTTGATGAAACTCATTGTAACATAAGTTTTTGCCGTTGCAAACTGATGCACAAAGACGCAATGAAAAGCCGTATCGTTTCGAATCACGGTGCGCAAATTCCGTAGCTACGACTTTTGCTCAAGCACTCCACTCACCGGAAATTTAAGTAAGTTGATGTGGCTGCCAAATTCACGGCGACACCGCAAGACGAGCAGGAGCTTTTGCGACGCGAGTGGCTTGCGATAAACGAGGTGCGGCAGCTGCTGGAGAAGATGGTACCCATGTGGGAGATGGTACCCGATTGATTTGTAACCAATAGGTGAGAAATTTCGCTGCGGGTAGTCCCAAGGAGTCGATTGGCCGAAAATGCTCGCGACTTGTAGTTTTACGGGTCTTGCAACTGAATTTGCAAAAACCGGCCTCCAAATTTGCGTTCTGACGCACGATCTCCCTTCGAGGCCTATCACAACACCCCCCCAAATTGGGATTGCCAGCCAGGTCAAGGAACGATCGGATTGGTCAGTTGACGGTTGGTAGACGGTTGGTTGGTCGCGCCGATTGAAATCCGAATCTCGGCAAGGTTCTGCTTGGGTATAGCCTATCCGATCCCGATATCGGCATGGTATTCATGGGGTTTTTGTGTGGCTGTGGTGGTGCCACACTATTTGAGCTAGTGTCGTGAGCGATGGGCTGGATGTGTGCGATGTTGTTGGTGGTGGCGATGGATGGCTGTGTTGTTGTGGTCTTGGTGGCTGGTGGTGACGCGACGATGGTGCGACACATGGCGACCGATGGTGCGACACATGGCGACCGATGGCGCGACGATGGCGACCGACCGACCGGAACCGCATCCAGACCCCCGGCCCCGGCTCGATGAGACTCTACTATTGTCATGTTGTACCGAAGATGCGAAAGCATTACGTTTCTGGGGCTATTCATAATGCAGTCGAGTGCCAGAATGAAGTCCCCCAGAGTTGATAGACAGGGCGTCTGCGTATGTCATGATTGTATGACGAAAGGGAGATTCAGAAAACGGACGCGACGAACATTCAGCCGGGAGTACAAACTGGCGGCGGTCAAGAAGGTCATTAAGCAAGGTCTGTCCTATTGCGAAGTCGCTCGCGATCTGGGCATTCGAGACACGCTGATTCACAATTGGCGCAAGGCATTCGAAGCAGATGGAACACAAGAAGAAATCCGCGAAGGTTTGCCGGATACAGCTAGCGCACCTCCGCTATCACAATCCGACAACCCCTCGCGGACTCTCTCGTATCGACCGGGAGTCTAGCAGAAGAGTTCCGTTGGAGTAAATTTCAATGATGGGGAAATTTCTTGACGAACCGGAATGAGTTCGCTGAATTGGCGGCACTCGATCAAGAACGATGAACAACTTTGTCTGCTGGGTCTGTCGCAGGGCCCGACGGCGTTGCTGAGATTGGTCGATCACTGGCACGATTCGTACACAAGCATTTGACCGATTTCGAAGCGCATCGTTGGTATAGATATGAAACTGACCTGGGTTCAATTCAGGCGGCGTCTGAAGGTAAACATTTGAGCGGTTAGCCACAGACGATAACCGCGTGGGCCATCGGCCGCTCGATCAAAGTCGCTTCAGACAGCCAGCCACGGAAACGGAATTGGCAGCGCTGCGAAGGCGTGGAAGTCGAGAAACCTCATGGCAGTCCAGACTGGACCCATCCGCCCCAATCCGATTGGGCCGAAAAGCCACGCTGCGATCACCAGGCCGGCCCAAAAAAACGTGAATCTGAACCTGTTCCCGGTCGTCGTTTTATCCCCGGAGAGCCATTCGGCAGAAGTAAAAATTGTCACCCGCGCATCTAATAGGAATTGACGTTAGCGGGCTTCACGTTGATCGTTCGGAGTTGGAGTGTGGCAAATTGTTTTTCCAGGACGGAAGTAGCTTCGGGAAAGAACTGCAAGGTGAAGGGGCGTTCCTCAACGACGTTCAGCCCAGTCGTAAAGCTGTATCGCGTCCGGTCTTTCAATGGTAACTCGGCCAGAAACTCGCCGAGAAATGTCACGGGATTGGGTTTGCCAATAATGACAACTTGCCGGTGAATTTCAATCGCGCGGACGATCTTTTCGGTTTCAATGGCCAATTCAGGGCAGTTTGTAACACTTGGCTCAAGTAAGTTTCGATCGGGGATATCCAGCAACGGCAACTTGGGATTTCCGTTAGTTTGGAGCAGTAGCTTTCCCATCGAGAGCAATACTCGAGTCAATAGCACCGCGTTGTTGCGATACCTGCTCAATTGAGTGGGATCTACTAAAACGATGTAACTGACAATCCGTCGACCGCCACAACGACTACTTTGCAGTCCGCCGATGACGCTGCGGGAAATCGCGAACTTCCCATTGTCTGTTGGAAAAAAACTAAGGCTTTCGGTTTGGCCAAACGCCAGATCCAAACGACTCGGGCTCCAATCGCAGAGGTTTCGCCCCAATTTATCGTCAATGTTCGGGGAGCGCGATACCACTTCGTTCTTTTGGTCCGTCCGTGAGTCCACGGAAGAAACAACGGCCTGTTCAATTTGCATGTCAGTTTGCTCTATCGTGATGTGGGGACGAAATAGCGGTCACGCTCATCCAGCCAGTTTCGTCGTTCGTCTTCCAGTTGCTGCCAGCCTTCAATCAATTTCTCACTAGCGTCACTTAAACGTAATATTTCCGAGTTTCGTGCTTCGTCCCACTGTAATTTTTCCGTTTCAAAATCCTTCAATATTTTCTGAAGAATCTTCTCGTTGTTTTGGGCCAGTCGAAATTCGTCTAGCGCTTTGTCGAGCCGCAAGATTTGGTTGTGCAAGAAGTTCTCGATGCTCGTCACAATTTTCTCCAGACGCCGCCCAGAGCGAATCTCGGTCAGCGTACGATCCAGCGATTGGGGATCGGTGGCGACGGGACACATTGGTGAATCGGCTGGCCCGAATATTCCGTCGCGATCGTTGGTTAGTGTTTGCATGTTGTTTCAGTCAGATCGTTGGTTGGTAACCGACTCAGGAACAAAGTCCAAAAAATAGTCGCAGGAACCGAGACACTAGGTTGTGATTGTCTAATTGAGGCGTCGAGTCGATTTGTTGATTCCCGTTGGTTCAGCACTCAATTTGAATTGCTGGCCCAGACTAAACCCGCAGTTAGCGCCCGACTCGACTGAGCAGGTTCGAAATACGTCCGCCCAGGCTGCGCTGTTTTCTTTCATTGATTTCAGCCTTTTCCTGGTCATGAATCTCCTTAAGATGTTGCCGCATGGCCCGAATGCGAACGTCCGCTTCGCCCATTTCGCTCGGCAACTCGAGCTTGTGTTGCAGTTCGCTCTTCAGTCGCTCCAGTTGCGCGCGTTGCCGCGCAAGCTCGGCGTGTTCGCGTGATGCGTCGACCTGTGCCTGCAGCAGCTTTTGCTCCATTTGTTGGAGTTCATCCTGGGCACCGGGGGACCGGGCAGTATTTACACTCTGCGTGCGCAGCGTTTCAGTTTCTGCCTCGGCCGCTGCCAGTCGTTTTTGCAGTTCCACAATCTGTTCCGTCAGTTTGGGCAACAGCTCATTCGATACATCCAACCCGCTTTTGCCTTGCGCCTGCACAAGTTTTCTGAACTGCTCCACAGCGCGTTCGCTTTTCGCATCAGCGTCCTTCAGCCGACTTAAGGTGCGCTGCATTTCGGCGGCTGTTTCAGCCTCTCGTTGAGTGATTCGGTGTTCGATTTCCGTCACCCAGGATTCCAATTGCCGCCGCTCGTCCTGTTCAGCCCGTGTGGCTTGATCGGATACTTTCAACAGTTCTTCCAATCCGCGGGCCCGTTCGTCAGTCGTTTGAAGTTCTTGCAACAGTTCTTCCAGGCGATTAACCAATCGAACTGTTTGCTCATCATCTTCGTCGTCCCCAGCATGATTCGACTCGCGGTCGGTTAGCAAACGAATCTGTGAGTCTCGATCGGCAACGTCGTATCGGAGTTGTTCCACTTCGTTGAGCAGCTGTTCCAGTTCGTCGTTCGCCGATCCAGTGGCGAACGAATTCTGATCGGCAATTTCGTAGTCGTCGACATATTCGTTTGTCAGGTCGATATCGCAATCGGAATTCCATTCAAGACAATCAAGTTGGGCATGATTTGTTGCCACGATTGCTGTCTCCGGTGGATCGGGATTGGTACGGTCGGCCTCCGGGAAACGGCCGAGGGGTTCAGCCGGCGCGAAGAACCTGTGGGGCAAGCGTTCATTGTTGGTTGGGTTGGGACTGCCGGTTTTGTCGATGCAGGCTAAATGCTGGGTAACCCGTTCGTGAATTTCGCTGGACAACACCGGCACAATGTGATGTGATCCGATTCTTAGTTCGTCGCCTGAATTCAGTAAAGTTACTTCGTCAATTGGTCGGTCATTCACGATCGTCAGTCCATTGGTATTCCAATCCTGAACACGCAAATCTCGCTTTTCATCCAGCCAGATCAGGCAATGGATCGGCTGCACTCCGCTGCCTGCCAGGACGAGGCGGCAGTTCGTGCCTGAACCAACGAATAATTTGGAGTTGATCTCCAAGTCAACCATCGACGTTCGCCCGGCGACGTCCGTTAATAGAAGATAGGTCGCATTGGCATTGCGTTTTTGGTTTTCAATATTTTCTGAATACATGATTAATCTAGTTCCCGGTAGCAGTATGGCTAAGGTTGTGATCTTCCCCAGAATTCGAGTTTTGTAAGTAGGTCAAACTGGTATTTCCCCTCTTAGTTGCCGCTCGTATTTTTGCCTGACACCCGGCGGGCTATTAATTTCAGCAGGTGACAAAGCGGTTAGCAAATCAGCCGGGGGAGGACCCAAGTGAAATTAGTCCACAGCCGATTCGAATTCATACTGAGCGTTAAATGTTCCTGTGGAAACAAGCCCGGCGATTGGGTCGACGCTTGTAGTTTTTGGTGCAAGAATTGCGTCGAGCAATTGCTGTTCCTGAAAATCTTCCGGAAAATGGGCACGGAAGTCGATCGCGGGATCGAAACAGAGTTGTTCGGGAGCGCCATTGCGCAAGCAAATCAACCGCACGCCGGCGAGGAATTGAGCCGGATCCTGCAATAGCTGTCGAAGGTATCTATGAGATGAGTCGTCGTTCATCTCGACCAACAGAACATCCGGTTTGTGGCGACGCAACAACAGCCGTAAGGCCAGCCAATCCGGCACCGTCTTGCCGGCAATTTCTCGTTGATGCCCATGAAACAGCGCGTTTATTTTCTGATCGAACTGCGGACTGCTGACCACGCCCAAGACTTTGGTAGTGTGCGAGATCTCGCTCCGCTCGACAATTTCAGCCAGTTCAAATCCGTGCAAGACTCGTTGGACTTCGTCGACTGGCCACTCCAGTTGCTGGGCGAGATGAGACATCGTCGTCGCTTCGGATAATAGATTCATCAGTTTCATATGCCGACTGGAAAGCCCAGCGCGGTCCAGATTCTGTCCGCGAATCGCTCGTCGCACGAATCCCGTTCGGTCCTCGCTGGCTGGTAATTCGCCCGGTTCGCAGATCAACGCACCTTCCACAAGAAATGAAAGCAGGCTGCCGTCGAGTGGCAATTTTTGGAATAGCGGTGGCACTGGTTGATTGCCATCAAACCGGAATGATCTCAGTTTTCCCGTAAAGCATAAACGCAACAACACCGCCGCCTGAATTCGGAGGAGCTTTCTGAGCAGACGGGGGTCCAGAACCTTGTTATTCAGTAGTTCAACCAGGCCGTCGATTCCCGAGCCACGACGACCGCCAACCGTTAGTTTAATGACGGGTGCCAGCTCAGACAGCCCCTCCGGCATGTGACGGATAACGATCGCTGGATCGACACCAGACGCAGTGACTGCTTGGATTCGCCCTTTGTCAACAAACACAGACACTCGGCAGCGTTCGGTTTCAACTTCCAAAACGCCAGACTTGGAACCGTTGTTTAACAGATCGATAACTTCCCGCAGTCCAAAACAACCAAATGTACCGGCCAAATCCGACTCGCCCTTCGCGTTGATGACTTCGGGAACGGAAGACCCATCGGTTTGGGACTGCACGACCATAGCTGCCGTATCGATCGCACTCTGGACGGTCGCAATTAACGCTTCGGGTGTGTAGGGTTTGGGCAGCATGTCGACAACGTTGTCGCAATCAAGATATTCGGCATAGGCCTTCTTGCGGAGAGTGGAACTCGCGATTACAGGAATCTTGGCAGTCTCGGGAATCGCTAACAGCTGACAACAAACTTCATAGCCGGTTGTGCCAGGTAACTGGTGATCAAGAATGATCAAATCCGGTAGATATTGTTTAGCCGACGCAACGCCTTCCTCGGCGGTCGGCGCCAACAACACGCGGTAACCGGCGGCGCTCAATTCGCTATCGCACAGTCGTCGAATTGTGGCACTATCATCAATGACCAACACGGTTTTCTCTCTCATCGTCAGTTTCCTTTCACGGTCGCTGGCATGGATTGAAAGTGTTCAACCAACTGCGCAATCGACTTTTTTGATATAGGTTTAGTTATGTATTGGGCGGCACCCAAATCCAGCGCCTTCATCCGGAATGTGTCGTCGTCCCGGCTGCTAACGACAACCACGGGCACGTCGCAATATTGGCCGCTCCGAATGTCGGACAACAATTCCAACCCGCCCAGGCGCGGCATATCCAGATCGGTCAGCACGAGATCGAAATGCGCTCGGTGAAGATGTTCGATGGCTTCGATTCCGTCCCCCGCTTCCACCGTCGTGAAGCCATGTTCATGGAGCAGTTTGCAGAGCATTTTTCGGGCTGTCAATGAATCGTCGACGACGAGTGCGTGATTGACGAGAGCAACTTTTTTGGCGATGCTCCCAACCGATTGATTGGCGCTGCTTACAGCGGAAGGTTGGTAACGTTGGCAAAACTCAACCACACGATCGCTGTCGAGCAACAACACGGATTCACCCGAGCCAGCTAGGCTCACGCCACAGAACAAGGGATGGTTCTTCAGGAGCTTGGGCAGGCCACGGACAACAACTTCTTCTGGCCCGATCATTTCGTCGACGGCCAACGCCAGCCGCGTTATTGAGCCGGCCGAATTGCTCGGCAGATTACCGTTACCTAAATCAGTGGCTTGCCGAAGCAGAAGTACGTCATCGGATCCAGTTTGGTTGGCTTGTTCGAACGAAACCGTCGACGAGCTGGAAAGCCGGACCAGATTTCCGAGGTTGGCACGCGACGATTTGGTTGCAGTGACCGATTGCAAAGGAAGTGCAAACAACTGACCGTCCGATCGAAAGACCATCACATGTTCGATTCCAGACCGCAGGGGAATCAACAAACGAATGGTTGTTCCCTGACCACCGACGGAGTCGACTTCGATTCGGCCATGCAGTTGATCGATGGTTCTGGAAACAATGTCCATTCCGAAACCGCGCCCTGCGACCTCACTGGCCTGCTCACGAGTGGAGAATCCCGGATGAAAAATCAGGCTCGCCAGTTCGTCATGGGTTGTATTTTGGTTTGGCGCGAGTAGACCTTTTTCAATCGCTCGTTTGCGTACGGCGACGTAATCCAAGCCGTTTCCGTCGTCCTGGACTTCAATGATTAACAATTGGGCGCTGGAGTAAGCCTTGAGCGTGACGGTGCCGACGGGGTGCTTTCCACGCTTGAGGCGATAATCCGGCGTTTCAACGCCGTGACTGACTGAGTTCCGGACGACGTGTAAGAGTGATTCGTACAGGCGTTCCTGAATTTCCTGTTCCAGTCCCGCGTGTTCGCCAACCAGTTTGATTTGCACCTGTTTCTTTTCGGTTTTAGCCGCGTCGCGCGCCGCGCGTTGGAGTCGATGAAACAGGCCGGATACGGGGATTCGCCTTAGTTGCATCAGTTCCTGCCGGAAATCACGGATGAAGCGCGAGATCGAGGCGTTGTCGTTGCTGAGCGGTTTTTGAAGTTCTTTGAATCCAAGTGCCAGCGCGGAGAGGTCTTTTCCCATTTCAGAAAATGTGCTTGAGCCACTTCGGGGATGGAAGCCCGACGAATAATTGGTCCCGCCGACGTCAATTTGACAGCTCTGTTGGTCTTCGGCAAATCTTAAACGCAACGCGCAGCGCGAAAGTTCATCGTTGAACTGATTGAATTCGGCAACATGGTTTTCTCGCCGATTTCTTAACACAACCAATTCGGCCAACATGTCCATCAGGCGATCGAGTTTGGCTGCGCGAATTCGGATGGACGAGTCTTCGTTGGAAGCAAAACCAGCGAATTCACTTTTTGCCGGTAACGATTCCGACACAGACTCTGGCACGGGTTCCAACTCAAGACCCGACGTCGTATTGGATTGAAGTTTTCCGATCACGGCCCTAACACGATCGATGGCAGCAAAAAGTTGTTCGGCTTCGACCATTGCTGACTTGTCGGCAAACATCTCGGCAAGCGAGGTTTCTAGATGGTGCAGGTAAGATGCCAACTCCGAGAGACCCACGGTGGCCGAGGCGCCTTTGAGCGTGTGCAGATCCCGGCAAAATTGTTGAACAGGCTCTTTCTCACCGGGTGACATTTCAATGGCCAGGGCGGCCTGTTCCATTGAACCTAAACAACGATGGGCATCATCGAGATAGGCTTCGAGTAGTTCTCGGTCGTTTTCCATTCCGAACATCACCACTGGATCCTGCGGCGCCGAATCGGAAGCTTCGGCAAACACGTCGGGGACGGAGGCTTCGCGACCAACATCGTCCAAAGCAATTGTTGTTGCGGAGATCGCCGATAACATTAAGGCAATTTCGGAATTGGAAACGTGTTCGTTCCGTTGTTCGGTATCTACGGTATCTATATTGTCGAACGATGTGGAATTTCGATCCCAAGCGTCGACCTGAAAGACATCATCTCCAATCAAGCCGAGATAGTCATTCCATTTGGTTTGGGCGATTTGCACAAACGCGTCAATCTCGGTGCAGCCTTCATGACACTCTTGAGACGGCGAATGAGCGTCTCTTTGCAGTAATGGCAGATGTTCTTTGACGAACTGCACCGCTTCTTCGACCAACTCCTGTTCGTCCGGAAACTGCGTGCGCCAGCAAGCGGCCAATTCCAGCACACTGGACAGCATTTCGGCTCCCCGGACGAGTTCTAACTGCGACGCATCAGTGGCGGCGGCGGCGAATTCTGACAGCCGCTGGCTCGATTCATGCAGCGCCTCTTCCGACATGGTGCCGTTAAGGTTTTGCCGAACTGAATCCAGCAGCGTTTCAGCGTTCGAATGGTTGGATAGGTGATACATCATGATTTGGGTGCAGCCAGGTTCGGGAAAAATGCGCGATCCATTGTTCCTGACTACGAATTTGCAAAAACGGGTGAGGGATTATGGGCGTTCGAAATTGGTAGCGGGTTATTGCCAATTTCTGTGGCACGAGCGAGAGCACCGGACAATTGAAAGAGTTCGAGCGAGGATTCCAGTTGAGTGCTAACTTGCGCTAATGTCCTGGCCGTCCAATGTACGCCTTCGGCACAGACCCGATTTTGTTTCGAGGAAACTGTGCTGCGCTCGAGATTCGAGACGATGTCCTGTGTTAACTGCAGTTGTTGATGCGTGGCCTTGGAGATGACCGACAAACTCGTCGCTGAGTTGCCGACCGCTTCGCTGACATTTTGCAGTGACTTCAATGTGTTGGTAATCTTGGTAATGACTTGATGAATCTGATCATGTTCGCCCGAAGCCACCGAGATGGACTGGTGAGTTTCCAGTTGAATCATCTCGATTCGCGTCGTGACGTCGAGTACAGCCTGAGCCGATTGCTCGGCCAGCGCACGCACTTCTTCGGCGACGACAGCGAACCCACGGCCATGTTCTCCAGCCCGGACGGATTCAATCGAAGCGTTCAAGGCCAGCAAATCGGTTCGCGACGAAAGACTGCCAATCGTTTGGACAATTGACTCGATTTCCTTCGTATGTTGGCCCAACACTTGCAATTTTCGCTCCCGCGCCGCCGCGTGGTTTCGAATCTGTTTCATGACATCAATTAGCTCTTGAAAATCTTTCAAACCCGTTTGAGCAGTCTCCTGCGCGATGGTTGACGATTGCAATGCGCCTTCAGCGGTATCGCATACCGCGATAATTCGCGAGGACATCGCTTCAATAAAAGACGTTGTCTGGTTCGTCACGTCAAATTGAACTTCTGCGCCGCTGACAAGTTTTTCCGTCGCACGAAAGATCTCACGGCCGCAGGCAATCGTTTGGCGAATATTGGTATCGAGTTCACCGCCATACCCTTTGAGAATGCCGCGAAGTTGCGTAGCGCAATCAACGGGCTGGCCCGAGCGGTCAATGGCTTCAGCCCTTCGGTCAATTTTCGCCAACAGGCTTTTGATCGCAAACAATTCATGGGATTCTGCCGATGAAGATTGTCGGACGAGTTGGAGTGAGCTGGCAAGTTGCTGTCCAAGATTGTCGAGCTCGACAATTCCGGTTTTGACAATAATCGGCTGTTCGGAAGACTGTTGAAGCACTAACCCATTAATGCCTTTACGAATTTTTTGCACTCCCCAACCTGATACCGCCACCGCGATGCCCAGTGAGAACGCGGCTATCGCCGAGGCAAATTGTATGGATGTTTGTCCGAAGGCAAACATGATCAACCCTCCCGCGAGAAGGTTGACTATGGCGATGGTAATTAAAACGATGTGAGTTCGCATAGTGTTCATTTAATGGCAAATCAATTGACGTTCGGTTTGTTCGGCACATTGCCAAAACATGTCTAACAGGCTCGCAACGTAGTGGTACATTGCGGAAAGGTCCAGTATTTGCAGAACCTGATTCTGAAAAGAGGCTGACCCTATCGTGACTCTCGACCATTTGTCTTGACGATTGGAAAATGTCGAGATTGAGGTTTCCAGCGCCGCCAACGTAACGGCTTGATCGATCAGTAGTCCCCAAGACCCTTGGGGGCTCAGCATGATCAAAAGTTGCTGTTCTGCATCAGCTGACCTTTCATACTGAATTTGTGTCAACGCCTGCAGGCTGATAACGGGAATAAATTCATTTTGCAAATGGCACAACCCCGTGAGGATCGGATCGCTATAGGGCAGGCAGGTCATTTTTGGACGTGGAACAACACTCCGAACAGCCAAGGCTGGGATTCCATACCAGCAGTCTCCGCTGCGAAAAACGCAAAACCGTTCCGAGTTGTCAAGAGTAATTTGAGTCATTTCGTTTTTCGTGTTGTCACTGTGGTGGTTCGCGCTCAAGTCGATTTCGATAATCGTTGAGCCAATTGTGATTTAAGTTCGGTAAATCGAAAGTCACTGCTCGTGTCGTTGCCCGCCGAAGCGGTCACCGCCGACGACATGGTTGCACCGCTGGCTTGCTCACGATGGGGGCTCAATTCTTGGTGGGAACCATCAGGAGAACAGCCGTTGGACAGTTGTGAGATGATCGCCTCCAACGCATGGTTGGTTGCCTCAGCAAACGTCTTGATATCAAGTCGCCATTGTTCTGAATCGATCGTCAGTGGGGTGAACTGAGCTGGCAAGTCATTTTTCCTTTTAGGTTGGTGAGGTTAATTGGCAACGCCACTTTCTGCGAAAGTGGATTTTCCTATTTGGCGGAATCGCAAGTATCTTTGGCGTGACGGATTGGACGGCAATTCTGCAGGATGGCGACCCTGACTTTCTGGCAGAAAATCACTGCATCGCTGCGAGAGCAAGTTGTTGTTGTACGACGGACACCAGTTCCTGTTCTTGAACGGGCTTATGCAAGTAGGCCCCAAATTCGCGTCCAAGCATCTCCATCGCCTTGGACTCGACACCGGTCAGAAAAACAATGGGCAGGTTATTGAATTTTGAACCGTGTTCACGAAGTTTTTCGCAAACTCCATAGCCATCCAGACCCGGCATATTGACATCCAGAACCACTAACGCAGTGTCCTCGTGCAAATTTTCCAGTGCCTGAATTCCATCGGCAGCCGTAATGACTTCATATCCGGCGGACGACAGTATTCGCTTAACTGTTATGCGAACGGCTTGACTGTCATCAACTACCAAGAGCTTCTGCGTTGCCATTGGGATAACTTTTTTGGAGGGGGAATGTTGAAAGGTGACAAATTCAGCTACTTAATTGGACATCGCCATTTTCTTAAAAAATCACACGGTTTCCTGTAAAGCGCCGTCGTCCTGTTGTAGGACTGACAAAAACCTAGGTTAGTATTTCCAGACCGGCCTCCCTTTTTTTGAGAAATTGAAGAAAAAAAGAAGCGATTGAGGCGTCGATTCACCGTCCGTCGCCTTGGGGCGACCTGTAAATTTGCCCGTGGCGTTACGGCATCATGCGAAACAAATCGGGCAAGTTGATTGACACAGGCGTTGAGATGCCCCGTTCACCATCTGGTTTGTTGGGTCCGAGCACCCGACCTGCAACGTGTTGTCGCCCTTAACCAGTGGCGCGAAGCGAACCGTCCACGTGTCGCCACTGGTCCAGAACACCGGGCCATCTCCTGCCCTTCACCCATGTGGAAGGTGACATCACCCTCCCCGTCCAGGAACTTAAAGCCATTCTGGAGCGAGACTTCGTCCTACCGTTACAGGAACCCGAACTCTACGAGCGGTATCGAGTGGATGTGCCGAACGGTGTTCTTTTCTACGGACCGCCAGGCTGTGGAAAAACCTTCATCGCCCGAGCATTGGCCGGCAGACTCAATTACACTTTCTATGATGTCGCACCGTCCGATTTAGCGAGTCCATACGTTCATGGAACACAGGGCAAGATAGGAGAGTTATTCGGGAAGGCTGCTGAGACAGCCCCATCCTTGATTTTCTTCGACGAGTTGGATGCACTAATTCCAGATCGTACAGGGCATGATGTTGGACACCATTATTCAGCCGAGGTGAATGAGTTCTTAGTCCAGCTCAACGAGTGTGCAAAACGGCAAATCGCCGTAGTTGGCGCGACCAACTTTCTCAAGAAAGTTGATCCGGCTGCCAGGCGCCCGGGGCGTTTAGACAAACACGTATTCATCGGTCCGCCTGACATCGAGGCTCGGCAGGAAGCCCTTCGTCTGTATATGCGGGATCGACCGCAGAGTGACATCAAGTGGTTTGAGATCGCTACACGCACGGAGAACTACTCGTTTGCCGAACTGAAATTCGTTGTCGACGAGGCCGCTAGGGCAGCGTTATCGGGTCGGCGGCCGATCGACTCGAATGATCTATTTCTTAGCATTGAGTTTCATCCACCGCAACTGAAAATGTCAGCGGGAGAGTATCACTGATGGTGAACAGGTTTCTCGTCGCTAGAACTAATTGGGCGATGGACGAGTACATTAAAAGTCTGCGGGGGATGTTAAGGTTTGCGGGGGACGTATGGAATCGGTGGCTGGCAGCGGGCAGAATTTGGCTTCTCGCACGCACGCCCGCGCGAGGGCGCATTATACTGTTAGTCATCGGGTGAGTCCAGGTTCGGGCGAGATGGTACGAGTACAAACTTCTGTTCTCTGATCGGCTGGGTGGATGGTACGTACGCCTCCCTTTAGGGGGCGTACGCACACACACAGCCAGAGAACGACCGGAAGATGATACGGGCTTGTACGATCTCTGTATCATCTCGCTGTACCATCTCCTTTCGAATCAATCTTGATGCTAAAAAGTTCTTGCCGGGAATAGCGGGCTTGTTTTGGTTCGCGGAATCCAGACGACTCGAACCGGTCGCAATCCTTCATCAATCGGGTTGCTCTGTCCTTGTTCATACCTAGTCGGCTGCGAACATCGCCAGCGGTAAACTGCTCCGAATCATCCTCAAATTCGCCGATAATCTGCTGAATTGCGGCCCGATCATTCTCTTTTTGGTGTACATCATTCGCCGATCCGTGCTTAACTTTTGGCTCCGTGGTCGAACGATACCAGCACGGAAAAGTAAAAAACACCGTCAACGGCTCCAGCGGCGCGAACGATTGGGTTGCCGCATTGATAACCGAAAGCCCTTCTTCTTCATGAGCTAATAGGGAGTCACTCGATCGTTAGCGGGTGCCGGATCAATTTCCGTTGGCTTCATTGCCTTGGCTTTTCTTGTTGTGTTCGTCCTTGGCGTTGCGTTGCCACCACCAGCCCCATGAACCCTTGCGTCTCTCACAGTCGAATGTGGCGGCAACACTTCTCCCGCCAGGTGTACGAGTTTTGCGGAGATTGGGTCAGCCGAACATTGCCGCCGGAATACAACGGAACCACTTCCCGCAATCAGGACAGACACGATTGACGTAATGATCGAACGTCCGCAGTCCCAGCAGTTCACCACCGCATTGATCGCAGCCGCCAACATCGTCCACGATCTCGCCAGCAATGATCTTGATTAGTTCTGGCTTCCAATCTGCAATCAGCGACCGGGACTCCGCCACCCATGCCGCTGTTCCACGAACCGACAGTCTGCGCGGTGGCCCGACGCCCCAGTGGGGGCATGCTTTTCTGACTCAAAAATCGCCTAAGGTGATTGGTGATTGATGTTTCCAGAAAGTTCCTCCAACTATTGAAAAACGGGTGTTTTGATGCCGGTTCAGCCCTTTTTAAAAAGTTTGAAAATCTTTTCCAAAGTATCAATCACCAATCACCATTGGGTATTTCGGGCGGTAAAAACCGACAAAACTATGGTGATTGATATGGTGATTGATGCGTTTCAAAACCGCTTCTATCAATCACCATCGGGCGTTCTTTGCTCAATTGATTCTGCCCAATTTAACATGGTGATTGATTGGTGATTGATCCAAACAGCCGACCAATCACCACCAATCACCCAAAATACGGGTCTAAAATCTGCTGTCTCCAATAGTCTTTCAAGACGATGCCGCCATAGCTCAAAACCTTGCCGCCATGCCCTTGGCGGATGCGTCCCAGCCCTTGGACGGCGGCGTTTAAGTCTCTACCAAAGACAGGGGAAGTGATTGGATTTTTCGTTCCGTTAGTCATCGACCAATGGCGAAAACATTTATAAAGTTCGTCGCCCAGCGTTGCCCCGTCTTTTCGAAGTTCGCAACACTCTTTCACGAATGAGGAAACGGGGGATGCCAGTTGAGTTAGTTCCTCGACCAAATCAAAACCAACCTGGGGCTGATTGATTTTCTTTTCGTGGTTCAGTTCGACCAAACCCAAAATCGCCCAATACAAAATTCCGGGCAGTTCTTCTAACAGTCGGTCGGTTAGCTTGTGATCCTCTTTTCCCAGAAAACTTTTCGGAGTCTCCAAGCAAAGCATTCGATTAGCAAGCGCGGCGGAAGCGTCGGCCATGCGGGGCAGCTCGTTCGATACAATCACAATCCGTGTCTCCAGCTTGGTTGTTATCGCTGGCTTATGTTTTATTGGTACGGTGATTCGATCTTCGCCGGAAATCGAAAGCAGCCGTTCGACCACAACCGACGTATCGGCGCGACCACTCAACCGGGCGTCGGTGATCGTCGCCAACTTCTTGCCGGTCATCGGCTCCAAGCCGAATTGTTCTGCGAGACTAGAAAGTGTGGGGGAGCATGTGTTTTCTTCGCCCAGCATCGCGGTTAGGATTCTCAAAATCGTACCTTTGCCGGAACGTGTCGGCCCAACGACGAACAGAATCTTTTGCAGGTGGGTTTGTCGCGTTAAACAGTATCCGAACCACTTTTGCAAAGCCTTGATCTGTTCCCGGTCATTGTCAAACCATTGTCGCAGGGAACTTAACCACAATCGACAATCCGCGTTGGTATCGAAGGGATAGCCCAGCTTGACGCAATCGAACCAACTCGGTGAATGCGGCGAAAGAGAATTTTCGCCTCCCTCAATCAACGAATTCAAATCTAGAATTCCATTCTCAAAACATAGGTAGTCCGGTTTGGAACGATCCGGCAGCCACGTTCGGAATCCAATCGAGTTTGGCAACGTGACCATTGAAGCGGTGGCGGCAATAACATCGTTGACCAGTTTCGTTGTAACTTTTTTGATAACTGGTTCTTCTTCCTTGCCTTTGTTCGTCAAATAATCTTCGTACTCCCCCTGCCAGTCACGTTCAAACTGTTCACGAACGCTGTTCGTGATCTTCGCTTTTAGTTCGCTTGAATCAATCAACCGATACTGGCCCGCTTTGTATTTCCAAAAATCGCTTCGCCAGAAAACCAACTCGCCATTGGTTCTAATTCGATACCGGCTCAAATTTATTTTTGCCAGCCGGTGGGGGTCGTCTTTTTTTTCCAAAATCTCTTGGGGGACTTCCTTCTTTTTGCTGGCAGGGCGGAACGCCTCTTTTTGTTGGCCGTTGTTTGAATTTAATAGAAAGCCACGTTTACCGGGTTCTTTGTTCGCCTCGTTCAGCTTTCGGAAAAGCTCGGAATCATCCCACGGCGGTTCGCAGCTTTGATTCCAGACTTGGAACAACGGCAACGCTTGTTCCGGTGTTAAACAAAATCCCAAGATCAACTTGCAAGCGGTCTTAAACGTCGTATTGTGTCCGCCTTGTCCTGAAATGGCCGGTTCGCATTTTTCTAAATAGCGGGCGGCTCGTTCCTCAACAGACAATTGATTGCCAGTTTGTTTTCGATTCTGTTTCTTCGGGACGGAATCCCAAATCTCAATCAGTGATTCGTTTGAAACAGGCTTTATCGAACCGAACCCGCTGACCGTCCAGCCGGTCGCGGCAAAGTACCGCTTGCGGTCGTAGATTTCGATACCTGGCTCTTTCGACTCCGCTGTTTTGGTGGCGTCAACCTTTTTATTTTTCCCAGTGTCAAACGGTGAAGAACCGAAAGCCCAAATTTTTACGCCAGTTCGAGACGGTGAAACCTCGGTGTAGCTGTCGATCGTCTTAATGATTTTGACTGCCCACGGCGCAATGGCTCCGGTGTCGGGGTTCCGGCAGCCGTCCAAGTCGATGCCGACGAAGCTTTCAGCGTCGAACATAAAACCAACGCCTTCAAATCCTCCAGCTTCGAAAACAGAACGGGCTTTATAAAACGTAGTCCAAGTTTTCTTGTCGTTGGACTTCGCCTCGTTTTTGGTCTCAGCATTGAAGGGAACTTTTGTCGGGTTCCCTTTTCTCTGAACCGTTTTCCAAACGACCCAATTCGGCAAGCCAGAAAGTTCGGTGGGGATGTTTGCCAGTTGCAAACCTGAGTCGGCCGCAATCATGCTTTGGCCCTCCGCGTTACAGTCCCGTCTTTCTCACGCCACGGCAAGCCCCGATCCAAAAACGCTGATCGCAATTGGGACAACAGTTCTTTGGCAAACTTCAATTGGCCCTTGTCTTGGTGGACTTTGATAAGGGCCGTTAAAACTTGAATACGAAAACCAAAATCGTCATCATCATCGGTGGCAGCCGTTTTGATTTCCGAGAATGTTGGTTTCCGTCGCGCCGTGTTTCCGTCCATTGTGTATAATCCTGTTAGGAATTCTGTTCAGGCCTAGCTTGCCCCATGCAACTAGGCTTTTTTCTTAAACGCCAATGGACTAGCCGGGAATCGAACCCGGAAAAACGAGATTAGGAATTCTGTTCAGGCACCAGCCAACTAGCCCTGAATTTCAGACACCTTCGGACGCCAAGAACGCTTCGGCTTTGGCTACGTCTTTTGCTTTCGGCGTGTCGGACTCAATAACGTAAGATTCGCCGTCAGCCGCAGCGGTCGCGCCGGCGAAGAACCGGCGCAACGCTTCCGCGCTTGTGTACCGAGTACCACCGGCCAATAGAGTTTCGAGCTTGATTCCGCGCGAGCCACGGAGCCGCCAGCGATGAACGGTGGTCGGATGGACGCGATTTCCAAGATGTTCCTTGCACCAGCCAGGCACGTCGCGGAACGGGATCAGATTTTCGTTTTGTACGTCGATCATTTTCTACCTTTCGAACAAAGTGAGCGATATTGCTTTTCAATGCTCAAAATGTAGAAAACTTGCCCGACAGAACACCCTACAAACTTGTAGGTTTATTTGTCGAAATTTCGACCGCCAGTTTTGTCGTCGCAAACAATGGTTCAACACAAACTCGCCGGTTGCTGAATTCGTTGACGACCGAAAACCGTTGCGGTTCCATTTTGTTCAGGGACGTCGCCAACCGCTCAAGAGCGGTTTGAATTGAAGTCTCAAGAACCGGTTTATCCCAACAGTGATCGAGAAGCGTGTCGTAGCTGGTTTTATGTTTCCTGTCCACAAGAAACCGAAACAGTGTCAGCCCTTGGCCACCGAGATTGCTGCAAGTTTCGTCTATTTCTTCGCGGCCATCAGGAATGATTGGAAATAAGCCGTCATTCGTGCTTGATGGTTGCCGCGAATTCTTAGGGTCCACCTGTTGTCTCATAATTTCCGCATTCAATTTCACTTCCAGTTGGGCACAGGAAATCTCGGCGTCCGCCACGATGGCTGCATCGTGAGGAAACTCTTTCGCAAATCGGGAGAAAATTAAACAATTTGACCAGACTCCGGAATTCGTCGTCCAGAACTTTTGATAATTATGGGCAACCGAACGACAAATTCCGCTCGACAAAATAAAACTTCGAGAATCAATATTTCTCAGTTCAAGTTGATTCGCTAATAATTTTTCAAAGGTATCGTGAAGCCGAGGAAGTTGAAAGCGATTGATTTTAATTTCATAATCGTTATTTGAACGGCTTATTTCTCCAACGACGGTTCCGCGCCCTTCGTCCGCTTTAACAAAGCACAGATATTGGTAGCCTGTAGAAAATTTGTGAACATGGTCGGGGACTCGTGCGAAGAATTGAACGAGGTCTCGCGGACGATCTTCACCAATCAAAGTAATAGATTGATCGATGTCCGTTCCCGGACGATAATCCAACGCAATTCGTATTTCATTGGTTGGTTTTCCGATTGCCAAAAAAAGGCCCGGTTCTTTAGCCCTCTCGCTGGCAAACTTCGCATAGCGTGAAAAAAGGGCGGGATAACTTCGCCAAAAATCTAGTGCACTTAAGACTTCCTCCGAACAAAGTGCATCCTTAACTAACGGCAAATCAAAAAGATATCTTTGCATTTCAAATACCCATTTCTTAAGAATCGGGTGCCAGCCAGCGACAAGAAAACGGGTAGTAAACCTGTTGCTGGTGGCAATGCGGTGATCAAGCCGCGCCCGATATTCGTTTATGTCAAATCAAACTTCTATTCCCATATCGGAAACCGCATCCCAAAAGTCATTTTCGTGGATAATTAGAATCTGGGAACCGGCTTTCCTTAGTTCAACAGCCTTTTCGACTTTTCGGCCATAGCAACTGTAAGCCCAGCATTTGTTACCAGAAGCGCCGATAACTAGGTAATCCGTTTGATTCGATATCGACGTTCGATATTCCCCGCCCAATTGTAAAATCAATTGCTTGAAGTCTTCTTTTGATGAGCGATCTGAAGTCCCAGTAAAAACAAAAACCCGACCATCGAACCAAATGTCTGGGCAAACCGAACAGATTCCAGTCATCAGAACTGAATCACCTAAATGCTCGTTTTCGAGGGTTCGACTTCCGGGCCTTTCTGCAAAGTCACTGAAAAAATGCAAAAGAACCCGGTGTTCTTTCTCGTCGATTTTTCCGTCGGCCATTACGGAAGTTATAACGCTATCCAATTCTTCATATGGCCAGCAGCATTTCAAATGCTCATGATCGCTTATCCAAGTCGACAGAGTCATTAGTTCGGCTTCGTTTACTTTTCCATCAGCAACAATTCCGTCAACCACTCCTTGGAGTCGCTGCAAGTCTGATGTAATGAAATCGTAATAGTTGTTTTCAGCAGACAACCTTCGACACAGCCAGATGATGTCGTCTAATTCGTCCTGCGTAATCAAAAAATCAGCGACGACCGAATTGATTAGCGGAATCAGTTCATTGAATGGATGACGTTTTATGAATTCATTGTGTTCTGAAACCCATCCAATAAGGCGACTGATTTCAGCCTCACCAATTTTAGAATCAGCCGCCAAACCTTGCAGCATTCCCTCAAGTGAATGTATCGCTTTGGAAAATCGTGCGGGACCCGTGTGATAGATATACTCGCCAATTTCTTGTTCGCGTGATTCAGGTTTCTTTTTCACTTGCGTTACCCGTTTTTGAAAATGAGACTATTGCAGGAACCAATTAGAGACAAATTTCTTCCGCAAATTTATCAACCTACTTCCGCCATGATTTTAGCAGCTTTTTGGATGTCGCGTTCTGCGTAAATTTGCGTGACGTCGGCATTGCTGTGACCAAGCACAGCTTGGGCGGCTTCCAGACCGTATTGCTCACGAATGTTGGTCGCAGTTAAATGTCGTAGCCGGTTCGGTGCCCAACGATGTTTCTTCCGCCATGCCTTGAGCACGTCGCCATTGGTTCCCTGGGGAGCCGGAAACGCTTTGTCGCAGGCTTGGTGGATTTTCTCGTTGTAGTTCCATCGTTGAAACTCTCCGCCAACTGGTTTCTGAAAACAGAGACTCGTTTCCTCTCGCAGCAAATAGGGCAAGAGGATCGCTTGAGCCTTGGGACCGATCAGAATAACGCGGTCGCGGCCTTTGTGTTCCATCTTGTGAGAGCCTGGACGGTAACGCCAAACAGTTTCGCTTCGGTCGATCTCCACTGGCTTGATCGAGCAGACTTCGCCTGGTCGGCAGCCCGTCAATTGCTGGAATTGGATCATGGCAGCCACCATTTTACCGGCGTGCTTCAATGTCGCCTCCACGGTCGCAGCGTCCACCGGCATGATCGGCGGTCGCTCGATGGCTTTAGTTTTGCCTTTCTTCAGTCCCGCTACAGTGGCAAGTGCTTGGTGAACCGTGACCGGAACCAACTCGTTTGAGACTCCCCAACGAAACATCCGGCGGATGCGGTTCACGTTGTTGTTGATATAACCACGACTGTTTCCAGCGTCGATCATTTGTTCTCGAACAGCAACCAGAGCCAGCGGCCCAAAGTCTTTCGCAAACGTCTTACCGTAGCTGCGGTTGATATGCCGGATCGCGATTTTGACGCTGGCCACTTCGTCCGTTACTGCACCGCGCTTGACGTAATATCCGAGACAATACTTCAAATACCGGGCACACAAGCTGGTAACCGTGATGGGTTTGTCGCTGGCTTCTTCCGGCAACCGCCTGCCATTTGCCAGCCATTCACCGATCAGCCGGTCATATTCCAGTTTGCTGGCTTTGGTACCGTGAGGACCCAAATAGAAGTCTTTGCTTGAAAGACGAATAACCGCTTGGCCTGATGCTCTGTGATAAGCGTATTTAGGTAAAGATTTGGACGAACCACGCATGATAGAACTCCCGTTTGGAGAGCAAATGTCGTAACTACGTTATTTGCTCGACATAAAACGGGTCGCGCTGCCGAACATACGGCAGGTAAACAAAAGGTGTTTCGCCCTTATTTTTTCGGCATTTGGTGCCGGAGTGCGATTGAGAAGATTTGAACTTCCACGGGGTTGCCCCCACTAGGCCCTCAACCTAGCGCGTCTGCCAATTTCGCCACAACCGCAGTCAGATTATTTATTGCAGAAAGGTGAGTCTACGAAGGAGTCGTACGGGGGTCAAGGGTCGAGACATTAGCCCTTTTGGAAGACTAAGAGGGGTTGGTCCGGGCCGACGAGTTTCCGTACCGCCAGAGCCAGCTGTTCCGGGCCTGGAAAGTTTCCAAACTCGCTGAAATCCTCCGCGGCGAGTAGCGGACTCGCGGACGTTACGACAATCGCTTGGCTCGAATTCAAATGCCGCTGGTCAGGCAATTGTTCGAGAGGGACTAGTTTATTCTTCCGTCCGTCAAACAACCAGAAACCACCAAGCATGGTTCCGGAAAACCGGAATTCGTTTGTCTGGGGATCAATCAATAAAATCGTTTCCTGTTCCGATCGATCCGAATCGCAATGACCTTCGGTCCCACGATCGGACGATGGATCGAAACTTTCCACTCCCTCGGGGCGATCATTGGTTTCCAGCTGCCCGAGAATTAGCTCGATTTTTCCTCCTTCGTTTAGTCGCCAATCGACATAGTTCCCATCAAAAAAACCTGGGGCCCCACCGATGAGCCAACCGGCAAGTGGGAAACTGGCCGTTGCGGCCGCAACTCGTCGGAATGGATTTCCAAACGCCTCACAAACCGCGCCCAGCTCCGTAAACTTACAAACTTGATCGACTACAAAATCATCGTGGTCGTCCCGAAAATCGGTATCGTATCGTGGAATAAAACTATCAACCAAAATCGCGTCTTCGTCTTCAATCGCCGGCGGACTGAATGCGGCAATTGTCGATTGAGCCTTGCTCAACTGGGATTGAGTCACTTGCAACTCGTTCACCAAAGAATCGAGAAATTGGACAAAGCGATCGCATTTTGCTCGGTGTGAAGTTGGACGGCTGGCCGGCCACTCGGCCGACATATCGACAATTGAAAGAGTCCCGGTGGCCCGTTGAGGGGTCAGTGTCGGCAGCTGTCGTCGTCTGAAACTAGCGTTTGTCTCAGCGAATTCGACCACCCAACCGGTCATTTGTTCGAACAGTTCCAGCATCGCGATCGGAATTGGCAGGGACTCTTTTGGACAGGGATCAACTGTCGATGAGGCTGAATCTGGCAAGCCATTGGTAAACAGTGCCAACTGCGGCACATACATTTGCGTTTCGTTCAGGATCATGGGAACTACCGGGAATGGATCTGATCCCCTCCAATGGATTTGAGCTTTACGCCCGTTCCCTAAGCGTACTTTCGTAATCGAGTGCAAACTCTGACAGGCCGGAACAGTTTGCCATTTTTCAGCGGAAATTCGTTGGAATAGGTTAGCTTTGCAGGTCTTGTCGATTTTGTCGGAGAACAAAGCCAATCACCGTATTTTCACTTTTTGACGTCCGTTGAGCGGGCCTGTGCGGTCGATTGCCGAGGATCGTGAAATGGGCGTCAATTTCTGTCAAATTCAAATAAATTCGAGCGTTTGCCATTCAGTTGACCCTTGTGGGAACCGCGAATACCCGATAAACTGCTCGATTCCAAATTGAAACCCTAAAATGCGATTCGCGGAGAAACCCTGTGCCCGGCACGAAATCCTATAACGCTCAACATCATACCCAAGACAAAAAATGGTGGATCGTCGATGGCAAAGACCAAATTGTTGGTCGCGTCGCATCCGATATTGCCATGGTATTGATGGGTAAACACCTTCCGACGTACACACCCAACATTGATTCGGGTGATTTCGTTGTAGTGACCAATTGCGACAAACTTAAGTTTTCGGGGGCCAAGGCGGAACGCAAAGTCTACACTTGGTATACCGGACATCCTGGTCTTCGAACCGAAACTGCCGCCAATCGGATGCAACGAAAACCTGAGCAGATCATTCGGGACGCCGTACGGCGAATGTTGCCCAAAAACAAACTTAGTTATCAAATGTTGACGAAACTGAAAATCTATAGCGGCAGTGAGCACCCACATTCTGCTCAAAACCCGCAGCCTTTAACCGGCGGACGAACGTTTAAATAGGGCGACGCACTTCCGTCCAGGATCAGCGGCCCGATCGATTTTCAAATTTACAACATCATTTTTATTTCATAATTCCGTAACCGGGAATCCTCACGGCAGAACTTTCATGGCAAAGACAGATCAAAAAACAGGCGAAGCACTAGGCACAGGTCGGCGTAAATCTTCGGTCGCTCGAGTCAGGGTGAAGTCGGGTTCGGGAGCGATTGTGATCAACGGTAAACCGTTCGAATTGTATTTTCCCATCGCCAAAGACCAACGCGCGGTTCTGGATACTCTGACTGCCACCAATACGCGGCAGTCGGTCGATATACGAATTGCCGTCGACGGTGGTGGAACTACGGGGCAATCTGGTGCTTGCAAAATGGGCATCGCCCGTGCCTTGGTGAACTTCGACACCGAACATTTTTCGGCGTTGCGTGATGGCGGATTTCTCACACGTGATTCACGGATGAAAGAACGGAAGAAACCTGGCCTGCGCGGTGCTCGTCGCGGTGTTCAATTCTCGAAACGATAATCTCGTTGCGTCCGAATCTGCGATTTCAAAAAACAGTCCAACGTTCCAGTTTTTGCTGGAACGTTTTTTTGCGCACTAACTGGAAAAAATCTCAGTGAATGAATCGTTTCACATGCGGGTCAACCAAAACTATTAGTGCCCAAATTCCGATTCCGGCCGGCAAAAGACAACATAACAGCCCCATCACGATGGATGCAATCGCACCAATCAAACTGAGCGCATATCCTCGCATTCGCAACATGGAAATCGAACCGATTAGTGTCGTCACCGCCAGGCCACCGAACACCCCAAGTCCGATTGCGCCGCCGACCGAATCTTCATTAAATTGATTGTTCGCCAATTCGACAATGAAAACGGCGAATCCAATTAGACAAAAGACCAAGCCGAGACTACTCAACACGATTAATACAATCGCTGGTGCCATCAGTTTCAGCCGTGCCGACTCGCGCGTCGGTTGATAAATCCCTCCGGATGGCACTGGTTGATTAAGAGGCAACGAACTGGGCCCAGCATACGGATTTTTGTACTCTTGTTTGAGTTGACCACTGGCGGGAAAAAACGTCTCCTCGCGGGCTTGGTCCAAACTGTCAGCCGCACCGCCGATATTGGACAGTCCCAAATCCGATTGACTCTGTGGCGGGATTGGTTCGATGCTGCCGCAATTTGGACAGCGCGCCGCTTTTCCGGCCGCGTCGTCGAGCGTTCGCAATCTCGACTGACAACTACTGCAATGGAACTCAATCGCCATGGTGGTCCTCGTTCGGTTATTTATTCAACGACTCTATCGGCAAAAAAACCTTCTGGCACCCGTTAGAGTATTTTCAATATCGGTTTTTCGGTTACGCAGGGAAACACTTCGCCCACTATCATGGCGTCGTTGAAGCCTTCGTTCCGCAGAAATGACAACACGTTTTCCGCCAGCCGCTCACTAACGCCGAATAACAAACCACCGCCGGTTTGCGGATCAAACAAAATCGCATTGCGCGCGGAATTCAAGTCGTCGATTTGAAGATCGACTTTTTGGCTGACCAGGCGATTGTCGGGCGCCAAGGTACTTTCGAGGCCAGCATCGAGTAACGTTTGACAACCGATCAGTTTTGGCAAGCGATCCAACTGCAAATTCGCCGACAAATGGCTCGCAGTGAGCATCTCTGCCAAATGGCCCGCGAACCCAAACCCGGTAACGTCCGTGATTCCCGAAATCTGAAATTCTTGCACCAAACGGAGCGCGATTTGATTGGATTGCAACATCGTCTGAATCAGCGCCGAGTACGCCGCCCCGGGCAACAGGCATCGCATCAAGGCGGCCAGCAACACTCCCGTTCCAAGCGGCTTGGTCAATATTAAACGGTCACCCGATTTCAACTGGCCTTTCGTTTTCGGGTCGGTCAACTGTCGGCCCAAAATCGTAAAACCAATCGTCAGCTGAGGCCCCTCGATGGTGTGTCCACCGACAATGGTCGCCCCCATTTTGGCGAGTTCTTCCACGCTGCCCGCCATCAATTCTTGCATGAATCGCAATTGTGACCGGGGATGACCAACTGGCAATTGCACCATGGCCAACGCCGCCGTCGGTTGGGCTCCCATCACGAAACAATCGCTCGCGGAATTCAGCAAGGCAATCCGACCAACGAGATAGGGATCGTCCATGGGGCTGGCAAAAAAATCGGTGGTCACGGTCACGCGGTTGTCATGTGTTTTGATTACCGCCGCGTCGTCTGGATGCTCCAATCCGATAATGACATCGTCATGCGATGGAATCTTGAGATCATCTAACACGTGTCCCAACAATTCACTGCCGATTTTTCCTCCACAACCCAGGCAGCGCATCGCTTGACTCGACTCTGGTTCGGGAAGCGCCATTTCCATCGGTCGGTAGTCTTGATACATCGCCATGAATTTGTCGTCGATCCGTTTTTTAAGTTTCCAGGCCCAAGCTGCTTGAAAACTGTATCCCCTGTATTCCGCAATTGACTTGCCATCACCGGTATTGATTAGCTTCAGGAAACCGGATTGAGGATCGTAATTCTCCAGTGGCTTGGACGATGCCAGCAGCCGATTGATGTTGTTCCACAGCACCGGTCCCTGACGCACGGCATATACTCCGGCTTTGGGAATCTGGCTATCGACAATCGAAGCCGAGTCCCCGACCGCGAAAACGTGATCGTCGGTCGTCGACTGTAACGTCGGCCGCGTGGCAATGAATCCCGCGGCGTCTGTGGCCAATCTCAATTTTGTTAACAGAGCAGGGGCGGCCGCTCCGGTCGCCCACAAAATCGCATCGGCGGGTAATGTCGAACCATCGGACAACACCAATCCATCCTCCAACACGGCTGTCACACGTTGACCTGTGATGAGCTTGATGTTGCGCAATCCCAATTGTCGCCGGATTTTCCGTTGGGTGGAATCAACAAGCTGATTGCCGATTTTATCACTGGCGGTTACCAGCGTGATTTCAATGGGGCGGTTCCGGGAATGGTTTGGCGACCCCTTCGCCGACCAGTTCGTCAATCGCTGCTCCAAACAAAAAGCGATTTCAATGCTCCCCACTCCACCGCCGACAATGACGATTCGCTGCGAGTCTTTTTTTCCAGCAGCGCTCGAATCGTCCTGTGGATGGCGATTGGCCGGCAATTCCAAAACCGAATTCAGCCTCTCCAAAAATGTCTGCATGGGTTTGATCGGTACCAATATCCTCTCCGATTCGACGCGCGTGTTTTCGAAACTCGGTCTCGAACCGATGCCAATTGACAGCACATCAAACCCCAACGGCGGGCGGTTGGCAAACTCCAAGCGATGCTGTTCGCAGTCCAAGCCAGTCACTTCATCGACGATCAATCTCGCTCCGGCCGACGCACACAATCGAACCAAATCAATTTCCATTTTTTCGGGTGGATACTGGCCAGACAAGACTCCCGGTAACATGCCCGAGTAAGTTGCGACAGGGAAATTGGAAACGCAAATCAACTGGGCATTGGCAATCGGCTGCATTTTCCACATTCGCAACGTATAGGCATTGGTATGCCCGACACCGAGTAGTACAACTGTGTTTCGACCAAGTGGTTTTTGCATTTTGAAAATGAATGTTGGGAACAAGACGGATGAAAGTTGGACCGCTAAGCGTCGATGAAACCAAAAGGCTGATTTACTTTCAGATTAACCGAGACCTCGCCAAGTCGACAGTAGAGGAAGCACCTTCGCAAACAGTTTCGCCGGCGGGCCCATCGTTGCGCCAGTCGGCGATTGCCTTCGTTGAGACCATCTTGATTTTTCTCTGTTTCGTCGCTGTCGCCGGTCAAGCCCCACCTGCGGTCAATGAGTCGCATTACCTGACCAAAGCCAAACACTTTTGGAACCCCGACTGGTGTCCGGGAGACCTATTTTTGGCGTCTTCGTTTTCACATTGGCTGTTCTATTTCGGATTGGGATGGCCGACCAAGTATCTATCGTTGTCGACCTTTGCCTGGCTGGGACGATTAATGACCTGGGCCGTCATGGCGTGGGCCTGGCGGCGATTGAGTTGGCGACTGATCCCAGTCCCCCTGATGGGATGTTTTTCCGCGATCCTGTTCTTGATCCTCAATGAGCGGTTTCACTTAGCCGGCGAATGGGTGGTCGGTGGATTCGAAGCGAAGGGAATCGCTTATTGCTTCGTTGTTCTCGCCCTCGGCGACATGCTGATTGGCCGCTGGCACAGGGTCTGGCCCTGGCTCGGCGCCGCTGCGGCGTTCCATGTACTCGTTGGAGGCTGGGCGATGTTGGCGGCTGGATTGAGCTGGTGTTTGTCGCAGCGACCGAACCGCCAACATCGCGGAACAGAGGCTTCGTCAGCAAACTGGCACGTTCTCGGGCAGCAGCTGACCGTTCAATCGCCATATCTATTGTTGGCGTTGACGTTGCTGGCGATTGGTGCGATTCCGCCGTTTCTGGCGGATCAACAGGCGACGCCGGCCGAAATAGCCGCAGCAAGTTTGATCTATGTGAATCAGCGGATCGCCCATCACTTGACGTTCGCCGCCTTTCCAACGATGCATGTTGGGCGATTCGTGTTATTGATCCTGACTTGGGCGCTGGTCTTCAATTGGAGTTTCAAGCGCAGTCTGGACGGTCAGAATCGGTTGGCAAGGTTGTACTATTTCGGAATCGGAAGTCTGGTAATTTCGTTGGGTGGATTGATTCTTAGTGGCTTGGCAGATTCCGATAATGCGGCGCAAATGTTTGCAGCGCGAATGTTGCGATTTTACTGGTTTCGGCTCGCGGACTTTGCGATTCCGGCGACAACGGCGTTGGCCATTGGAAGTGTGACGGGAACCTGGTTGCTGTATGAAAACAATCGTGCCCGAAAAATTTGCGCCGCGACTGCCAGCGGTCTGATTTTGGTGGCAGCGAGTTTATTGGTGCGCGAAAGAAATGCGGATCCTCGACCGTTTGCCGATCAACGATCGCTGCCCAGCTATCCGGGCGAAGACTTTCGTACGCAACAAACGTATTCAAATTGGCGAAAAGTCTGTCGATGGATTGAATCCAACACGCCGACCGACGCCGTGTTCATGACGCCGCATGAACAACAGACATTTAAGTGGTATGCCGGCCGAACAGAAGTTGTAAATTGGAAGGACGTACCCCAGGATGCTACGTCGATCATCGAATGGGATCGCCGAGTTCAGGAATTACTGGAGCCTCAACGACAATTCGAGCTGGGGTTGATGAACTATTCCGACGAACAGTTGCAAGCGATGTCCCAGAAGTATCAAGCGGATTTTCTGGTCGTACCACAATGGCAAGTCGAATTGGTTTCAGTGCCAACTAAATTGCGACAGGTGTATCCTGCAGCTGGAGACAAATCGACGTTTGTCGTGTTCAAGTTTTGACGCCTGGCAGCCCGTCTTACCGCGGTTCACGGATGCTACTACCCAAGGCCTGGATTAACGGATACAAGAAGTATTCGATGACCCGCCGTTTGCCGACTTTGATCTCAGCGGTGGTAGCCATGCCAGGCATCAAGCGAAAATTGGCGGGAACTCTTTCCAGTTGATAGGGCTCGGCCAGTCTGACTCGGACCTTGTAACTGGTCGCCGAAACGACTCCCGTTTGCGATTTTTTCTCGAATGAGCCCTCGCTGATCGTGCGCACTGTACCCACCAACGTTCCATGTTTTTGAAAAGGGAACGACGCAAGTTTGACACGAACTTCGCTCCCGATGGGCAAACCACCACTGTCGATTTGCCGGGTTGTCGCTGGTCGAATCAAACCGACGTCCTGGCCTTGCACTTCGATTTCGGCCTCGAAAGGAACGCCGATGGGAATCAGTTTGAACAACGTTTGACCGGGTTCCAAAATCGCACCGACTGATTTTTCGGAAACCTCAAAAACCACAAACTCATTGTAGGGAAGCGAATCCGGTACCGTGACCGTGACAAACGTATTGGACTGGGACGCTTTTAGTAACTCCTGTTCCACCCCCACAAACTTCTCGTGGGCTTCCACCAGTTCCATGACAATCTCGGTCCGTTTGCTGGCCAAAAACGCAGCGCGACGCGTGTTCAAGGATTCTAGTTCTTTCTCGAGTTCGAGCTCTTTACTGTACGCTTCCTGGACTTTCATCTTGGCGTCATTGGAGGATAGTTTCCGACTAAGCAGGTCCTCTTCCGACTTGCTGCCCCTGTCAGCCAGCGTCTGAATTTTCTTTTCGTAGTCACGATAGTCCACATAATTTTGCTCGTGAAACTTGATCGCTTCTTTGTTATTGGACTGCTGCACACCCAACTTGCTTTCCTCGGCGGCGAATTCGTTGGTTTTAGCTTGATACTCGCTTTGCCGTTCGACATAGGCCTGATATTGCATGGCCCAGTCGCCATCGATTTCATGGCCGGCCAGGCTGAATTCGCGACCTTCCTGTTCGGCCGACAAGCGGGCTTTGAGGGCCGTCACCAATTTCTTTTTCGCTTGGAGACCCTTCATATCGGCCTCCGAAAAAGTCGGATCTAAAGTCGCCAAAACCTGACCCGCTTTAACACGGTCCCCGAACTTGACGTTGATCGTGCGAATCGGCGATTGGAGTTTGGTATCAATCAAGATGGGTGGTTCAACGGTAATCAATTGTCCTTCCGCCACGACGATCTGGTCAACCTCAGCCCAACACGACCAGGCCACCGTTGCGCACATGAGCGCGACGACCGTATAAAGTGTCCATCGCGCGCCGCCGGGAACAGATTGCCGCTCAATTTCGACAGCATCGGGCTGAAATTCGTTCAGCGCACTGTCGTGATTTTGACGTTCCTGATGCGCCACCAGACGTGCCTGTCGGCGCTGCTCGTGACGTTTTTCTTTGGGGGACTGTTTTAGCCCCGCCCCATTTGTTGATACCATAAATCTTGATATACCTTGCAGGTTTTCAGCAATTGAAGGTGCGGGCCCATGGCGTCAACTTTTCCTCGTTCGAGAACGATAATCGAGTTGCAGCCGGTCAATGTGGACAAGCGATGTGAAACGATAATAACGGTACGACCCTTGGCGATAACTTTCAAATTTCGCTGGATGATTGCCTCGGATTCGGGATCGAGAGCGCTGGTAGCTTCGTCAAAAATCAAAATGCGGGGGTCCTTGAGCAACGCCCGCGCGATGGCGAGTCGCTGTTTTTGACCACCCGACAAATTGGTTCCGTTTTCTTCCAGCATGGTCTCGTACGATTGCGGCATTTGTTCGACGAACTCGGACGCTCCCGCCATCCGGGCGACATAGATAATTTCCTGAAAACTCGCGTTGGGTTTGGCCATCGCGATGTTTTCACGGACAGTGCCGCGGAATAGGAAATTGTCCTGCAATACGACGCCGATATTTTGGCGGACATGTTGGATATCCAGTTCCCGCATGTCCAGCTTATCGATACGAATCAGGCCGCCCTGTGGTTGGTGCATGCCTTGGATCATTCGCGTCAGCGTAGTCTTGCCGGAACCGCTCCGACCCACGATTCCGACAACGGAACCGGCCGGTACGGTAAACGTAACCTGATCGAGCGCGGGCGGCAAAGTCGGCGAGTAGTTAAATTTGACATTTTCAAATTCAAGCTGTCCATCAATGATTGGTCGCAAGCCAAACCCAACGCCGGCTTCGGCTTTGTGGTTCATGACCGTGCCGAGCATGCGAACGGACAAGGCACATTGTTGGTAGGAGTGAACTAAACCGACCAATTGAACCAACGGCCCGGTGACCCGCCCAGAGATCATCTGAAACGCGACCAGTTCACCGACGGACATTTGTTTGCCGAAGACAAGATTTGCTCCGTACCAAACAACGATAACCGTCAACAATTTTTCCAAGAGTTTCGAAATCGTGGTTGCCGCGATGGAGATTTTTCCAACTTTGAATTGCATGGCAACCGCTTGGGCCGAACTTTGATCCCAATTTTTGCGCTGCACTGGTTCCATGCTAAGTGCTTTAACAGTCTGGATGCCGTGAATCGTTTCCACCAGCATCGCTTGACGTTCACCTTCGGCGTTATACAACGCTTCCAATCGACGACGATACGGGCCCAACAACACACCAATGTTGATTGCCAACATAGCGGAAAACAGCAATACGATTCCCGTCAACGGAACACTGTAGACCAGCAAGACCGGCAAGAAAATCATCAGCGCCGTTGAATCCAACAGGGTCAAGAACAAATTCCCGGTCAAAAACTCCCGAATCTGTCCGGTCTGTTGCATGTGTTTGGTCAACACACCAGCCGTCATATGGTCGAAAAAATCCATGGGCAACTTCAGCAAGTGGCTAAAAGTTCGAGTCGCAACCCGAATATCGATCTTGCTGGTAGCGTGCAATAACAAGAAACTGCGCAAGTAACCGAGAATCGAATCGAAAATCAATGCGCCGCAAATCCCGACCGTCAATACGTGCAACGTCGCCGATGCATAGTTGGTAAGAACTTTATCGATGACAATCTGAAAATACAGCGGTACAACCAGCGCGATCAAGTGAATAAACAGGGCCGCCACGGCCACATCGAAAAACGCCAACCGCTGCTTGAAAATTTCCGGCAGAAACCATTTCAGACTAAAGGGTTGGCTGCTGTCGAGCAGCGAATACGATCGTTTGGCAAGAATGATCTCACCCTTCCACGATTTTTCGAACTGCTGCTGGTTGAGAAAAACGAAACCCTCTTGATCGGCCAGCGGATCGTAGACCGCCATCTGCTCGATGGGTTTACCGTCTTCGCCTTCGATTTGCCGTAAGCCTACGAGAATCACGAAATTGCCATTGTCCAGCCGGGCCATGGTGGGAAAGGCTTTATCGATTTTTTTCAGTTGTCGCCAATTGAGTCGCAAATGCTTGGCTTTGAGTCCGCTGTCTCTGGCGATCCGTAAGATCCGGCGCAGGTTGGGCTCTTCATTTTCCAACGAGTAATCGTGAATCAGCCGATCGGCGCTGACATCGATGCTGTGGTGACGGGCAATGAGCGCCAGGCATTTAAGTGACGTGTGGTGGGCTTTGAATTCGGCAGATCGATCCTGTTCCTCGAACGAACTCGTCTCGGAATTCCCCGCTGCGTTGACTCGCTGATCCATCGTCGAACCAGGTTCTGTATTGTCCAACCTGCGGCCTGCTTCCGGGTCAACCGTGCTTTGCGGATCGACGAACACTGCGTCTAGATCGCCAGCATTAACGTGGCCCCCGTCATAGTCGTCGCGAGGGTTTGATTTTTTTGGATCCGACATAGCGCGAACGATGGGTAACAAGAACAGGGGACAGAGTATCGGGCAGTGGTGCGAACAACTAGCTCATTGTTTCCGGGTTGGGGAAAAGAGCAAGTGATCACAAAACTTGGGGACTTAATCGAGAAAAAGTGTACGACATGATTCATGGCCGAGCGTGCGATCAGTCGAACCGCTGGGAAAAAGTCTGCAAAATGCTGATTCCAGCCATAAAAAAACCCGCCGAAAGGATTCGGCGGGCTGGGAAAATACCAATTGTATCGAAAAAACGGATATTCGGATTTAGACTTGGGTCATCAGGAAGCCGTTCGCTCCCACAACATTCGACACGCGGAACCGTCTCGCCGTACTATCGAGCGAAGCAAACGAGGACGCCAAATCGATATCGCCACCGATTTGGTTTCCTCCCAATCCGTGGATGCGTAGCTTTTCGATTCGCAAGTCAACGTTGGCAAAATTGGAGATCAAGACCGTGCCTTGTCCGGCTCCCAAATTAGGAGCGAAATCAATTCGCATATCATTGCCAAATCGACGAAATACAAAGTCGTCCTGCAACGATGAAATCGAACCGGAAGGGTCGAAAAATTCCAGCGCGTCCACCGGGACCAAAACGGGAGGATTTAAAACTGGATTAGCTTGTTCAATAATGGTGTCTCGACCATCCCCGAGACTCCATACGTAGGTGTCTCCACCCTCGCCCCCTCGCGAGATGTCATTGCCACCACCACCACGAAGCGTATCACTGCCGGCGTTTCCGAAGAGCAAGTTATCGGTTTCATTACCAGTTAACCGATCATTTCCTGATCCTCCGCGAGCGTTTTCGATACGCGTTCCATAGGCAATCCGCAGACTTTGCGGCACGCCATTGACCGACGACCAACTTCCTTCGCGGAGATCGATGACTTCCGCAATCGTATGGTTTGCCATGTTGATCGTGTCGCTACCGCCACCATCCCACAAGGTAGTCTGATCGGCTCGTTCCGCCGGAGCGGCACCTGCCGATACCGGCTGATAGAAGTAGTGATCGTTACCTGTCCGGAAGTTGGTATTCGCTCCATAGAGTCGCTGAAGTTCGACGATATCGTACAACATCAACGTGGAGGGAGATTCCGGATAGGCGTCAAACGGATTGTTGTTGTTGTCCGATTGATAGGACATCACCGTGTTATAGTCAAAATCATTGAAAACCGACAAAACCGGCGACAACTCAAACGGATGTTTGAAACCAACGGCGTGCCCAATTTCGTGGTAGGCCGTAAATCGCATGGCGCTACCCATCCCTACATTGGGATTGGTGCTGGGATCAAACCCGGCCAAATTACTAAACCAAACATCGCCGGGCTTCGACGCAAATCCATTGGACGGATTGCCATTGGGCAGATAGGCCCAGGCGCCAACTCCCGCGGGCAAATCCGCGGCACCAAAAGTCATCGCCGCGTTACCGGCATTTGAAGTCCAAGGAACTTCCACAAAATCGATATTTGCCACGGTTTCGAAATAGGCCAATACTTCCCGAATCATTTCGCGTTGTTGCGCGTTAAGAGCGTTCGGATTATTGCACTCCTGATCCGGGTTCGGACTTGGTGGGCAAACGTAATAAGTTGGCAATGGAGGATAGGGACCATTGACCCGATTTCCATCAATGAATGTAAACGGAACGACTGTGACATTGGGAATCGCGTCGACCCATTGAGTTCCCGAGGTCAAAGAGTCGGCACCAATCGGATCCGTGTTGATGTTGATCCGTTCCCATTCCGACCATCCGGTGACGTCATTGGTTGCACGCACCAATATACCATCCAAGACCCGACCAAAATCCGCTTCCGATCCTTGCAACTCCAGGCGGGCGAACTCGGCAGCAGTCAACGTATGAACCACGCCACCCTGCAACTCTTCGCCAAGGTTTCCTGGACCAGGCTGACGCAGGAATAATCGACCGGAGCGATCGGGGTTACTGGCAAAATTCTCGTCAAACACTTCATAGCGAGTAAATGAAGGACCGGCATCGATTTGCTGGATCAATGAACCTGCGGAACGGCCTTCCAACGTGTCGACGGAGATATCATTATCCAAGACAGCAATCACCGGGGTCGGAATCGCCTGAATGTTGGCAGCTTTGATAACGCTGACCAGCGTCCCATCGCTCACAGTCATACGAATTCTCTCATTGCCAGCCAATGTCGGGACATGGTACTGAACCGAGCCGACTTGATTGTAATTGAGATAGATCCAAGTCTGAGCCGGTTGAACCACTCCGTTAACCGTAAAGAAACCGCTGCTCGGATGATTGCCGGTGTCAAAGATACCGAATGAAGTCAGCAGATCTCCATCCAAGTCTGATGCGGCAAACAATCCTTCCAATTGCAAAACTGTTCCCAGTCGGGCCTGGACGTTAAACATTGTCAAATCGGGACGGAACACATTTTGCAAAGTTGACAGAGTAAACTTCGAGACACTGCTCCAAACTCCACTGCCGAATCCTTGTACGCTAATTTCTTCCTGTTGGGGACCAAAAGAGCCACCTCGATACTCCAATTGCGACAGCTCCGATTTGAGTACCGTGAACCACTGCGATGACGGAACCACTGCGCCCTTGAATACAAAATGGCCGCCATTGCTATTCGCAAACTGGTCAAAAAACCGAAAACTCGTAACGGTGGAAGAAAAAGAAAGAATTGGAGTCCCGCCAGGATTCGTGACGCCAATCGTATTTGCCTTATTGCCGGTTTCGACATTGAGAAAGTGATTTGCCTTGATTGAGGCGTTTACCCCCGAAACGACAGGGCGCGGGATCGTGTCGACCACGACATCTTTAATTTCGCTAAATTCAAAGCCATCAAAAATCTGGATGCTAACGTTTTCGCTTTGCGGTCCCGTCAGGCCACCCACATAATACAGCTGCCCAATTTGCGAGGCTAACACGCTAAACCAAGTCGCGGAAGGTTTTCGTTGACCTTGAAACTCAAAATATCCCCCATCGGCATTAGCCCGTCGGTCGACAAATGAATAAGCAAATGGCGCGTCGCCATCGGGGTCAACAAACGAAAACAAAGTACGGGCAAGTCGTTTTTCCAAGGCGACGACTTGAACCGGCGGTGCCGTGATAACCGTTTTGTCGGTTGTCGCCATCTCGAATTCAACTTCTTCGCTCCAGCTGAATCCATCGAAACCCTGCACGCCAACCAGTTCGGTTTGCCGACCAAATTGGCCCCCTCGATATTCCAAAGCCGACAGATCACCCGCCTCAAGCAGGAACGATTGCCCTGACGGTAAACGTTGACCGCGCAACAGAAAATGCCCGCCATCGACGTTGGCATTGCGGTCGATAAACTGGTAACGCTGGATCGGATCATTATCCGCATCAGTAAACGAAAACCGTGTATTGATTTTGATTTTCTCGAAGGGAGCGACCCGCCCGTCGGTGGCCGAGAAAACAGGCGTGCTGTTTCCGGTCGTGATCGTCGTTGTCGCCACATTGCTCCAAAACAACCCATCATAAACCTGCACGCTGAAGGTCTCTTGGCTCTTGATGTTGTCGCCACGGTACTTGACCGAGGACAACTGCAACGCCGTCACTTCAATCCAGACGTTGGTGGCTTGACTGGCGCCATTGATCTGGAATCGACCACCAAGTACGCCGTTGTCCCGAAAGCGGTACAACTGAACTTGTGCACCAAGATCCGGGTCGGTGACCGTAAACATATCTCTAAAATCAATCAGCCCGTTAATGGCAACCACTTCCGGGAGAACAGACACAAGTGGGGGGGTATCAGGCATTTTTAAGAGTCCGAATAAGAATGGGGGGCTGGAGGTTGTAAACCTGGATGTTTCGCCAAGAGCAGACTTCTTTGGCAACACCAAAAAAATCGCCGTTGGCATATGAAATAAGCAATTTCTTAGTCTTTTGGAAGCGAAAAACTAAAGAGAGAGACCTCGATTATATTTACGGACATCAAAAAAAACAAATAATTCTTAGAAATTCGGAGATTTTGCCGGTCCACTGGCAGCCGATGAATTCGTCGCAACTGGCGCATTCGCACCGTCGCGCGCCTGCACTAATCCGGCGTCGACCAGTTGTTTGACCAAGTTCTCCATAGCGCTGAAACTACGCAAAAACCCATCCGGTGGCATCACAATTCGTTGGGAAAACTCCAATCGAGGCTTGTTTCCCTCCGCATTTTGCGAGCCGACCAGCGTCACAAAATCCATGCGAACCATTCCGCCAGACAATGTGATCTCCCCAATTCCGTCTGCGAATACATCTCGTGTGTCAGCCATCATTGATTCCTGTTTGATAATTGTCGAAATTTGTTCGAATTGCGATTGCGGGCGTTTAGAAACCAAGCGTTTCCGAGACAATAACCTTCCCGCGTTCTATTTGAGGCATCTTTCCTAACAAATTCCGCCAGCAAAAGCCAGACTGCAAACGAAAAAGCAACTTGAATCTTTGTCGAACTTGGTTTTGATTCATCGTTTTGACGCTCAATTGACCAACAATCGGCTGGCGCTTTAGGGAAAAACCGCAATCACCCAAAGCTAATCGTCATTCTCAACGCAACCGCTACAGCTCGTTTCAACGAAAATAATCGCCTCGACAGGATTTCGGGTTTCCGCTAAATACCCCGATTCCAGATTCCCAAGATGATTTCCAAGCTCAAGTATCGTCGCCAACAATTGGCGTTACGACGCTGGACGAATATAAACGTTCCCTGCGCTGGGCAAAAAATTTCCAACTAATTCAAAACAGAACCAATATGGTTAATCGTATTACAAACATTTGGCAGGACTTTCGTCAGACGATTGAGGGGTTTGATACATCCCGGCAATTGGCTGCCGGAGTATCGCTGGGAATGCTGGTGGGACTACTGCCCAAAGATTCCTTGCTGACCTATTTCTTGGCATTGGTAGTGATTTTATCTCCGGCCAATTTGCTGACCGCCAGTTGTTCCGCTGTATGTTTCCACGTTATCGCTCCGTGGTTGACTCCGCTGACCCATGGAATTGGCTTCAACGTATTGACGCTGGGTTCGTTGGAGCCCGTTTGGGAGCGTCTGATTCAATTGCCCATCATTCGGTGGACGAGATTCAACAATTCTGTTGTGATGGGGTCTTTGATCTTGGGATTGCTCGCGGCCTATCCATTGTATTGGTCTAGCGAAAAGTGTTTTGAGACCTATGGTGCGCCGCTGTTGGCGAAACTGCGAAACTCCGGACCAATTCGCTGGCTCATGGGGCCAGCCAAATCAAACTTGAACGGAGTACGGCCATGAATCGTGGGGCCTATTTGATTCCGCGACTGGTCATTTTGACCTTGATTGCGATTGCCGTCTGGCTGGGTAAGGATCCGCTGATTCGATTTGCCATCGTCCATCACATCCAACACTTGACAGGTGCCAAGGTAGAAATTGGACAACTGAGATCGACGTTGGGGAGCGGACGACTGTTTGTCAAGGAGTTAAAGATCACGGATCCGCGCGATCCGATGACCAACTTTCTGCAAGCCGATCTGGCTCTCTTGAATTTGGATTTCGGCCAGCTCTCGCACCAGAATCTGGTGATCGAAGACGGTCAAGTCAACGGCTTGGTATTTCACGCGCCCCGCACAGAATCGGGATCCTTGGTCCCATCCCGTTTACCGATCGAAAATCGATCCGATTCCTTCGCCCCAAACGACTGCGAAGAGCACTTGCAACGACTGGGGCAACGCTGGCTTGAACACGTTCAACCCCTGCCCTCAACCGACGAGGTATTGCCGTTTGAAACACTGAATCTGTCGAACGAAATGCGGCAGCGCTGGCAACAACAGGTCGCCGTCTATTCCGAAAGGATCAAGTCCTTGCAACCGCAACTTGACCAGTTGCGAAAATCACTGGAATCCGAATATCAAAATCCACTGCGGGACCTCGTGCGATACGAACAGGCCGCGACCGATCTGCAACAATTGGAACAGCAAGCGATCGAACTCCGCTCCGAACTAAACAAAGAACTACTGCAACTCACTCAGGAAAAGCAGCAGTTACATGCCGCGAAGTCGCGGGACGATTCGCTGCTCCAACACCAATCTCGCACCAATGACTTCGATAGCAACCTGATTTCGGAATTATTGCTCTATCGGGCCCAATCAAAACTGGTCGGCGAAGTCGTCGACTTAATTTCGTGGTTTCGAAACACACTTCCTGACCCACGGGAACTGGCCAACTATCAACAACAACTCCATGGCAGCCGCGGCGGCGTTGATGTTGAATTTCCCGGCGTCGTGTTGCCACCGGAATTACTGGTAAAACGACTGACACTGGAAGGGGAGGGGCGTTTCGCAAATCAACACTTGAATTTCGTCGGAACGGCATTTGACTTGTCGACCCAGCCACATCGTCATCCCGTCCCGGCCAATTTCGAATTGCGGGCTCAGGGCAAACAACATCTGATTGTCAAATGTGAAATCGATCGTCGTACCGGTTCTCCAACGGACAAATTCCAATTGCAATGCCCCGATATTGAATTGCCTCCACAGACTCTTGGACATCTCAACAGTCTGTTGGTTTCGTTGGGACCAAACAGCCGAATTAATGCGGATATCGAAATCCTGGTGGACGGTGACCAGCTTTCGGGCACCCTGTTGTTCAATTATTCCAATGTCGCGTTGCACGTCGACAAATTGAATGAGCTGGCCGGTGGCGCGGAAACAGCGCTGCACATCAATAAGGATCTCCTGCAAATCAATGATTTCAAGACCACGACCAAACTGCGCGGTTCATTAGAAAAATATGCATTCGATCTGCAAAGCGATTTGGGAAGCCAATTTGCTGCAACCGTTGATCGGGTGGTGATTGGTCATTTCCAACAACAGACGGCACAACAACAAACCCGCCTCAACGAAATCCTTGCAGCTGAAATTCAAAACCTGGAACAAGTCGTTGAGCCAGCTTTGGAGAAACTCGCGAGCAAATTACAACAGGACGTCAAACGCATCGCCGATCTCAAAGCCACGTTGGACGCACCGCTCAATCAAGCGTGGCCAAAAATTCGTTGACGCTTAGCAGCAACGACTTGATCAGACTGAGGATACATCGATCCGGTCAATCAACATCAACACGCCGGCGACATGTTGGCTCAGGGTGATCGCAACCTGCTTTTCGTGGTACGAACCGAGATGACCTGACAACGTCACCGCTCCATCGCAGACCTCAACCTCCAGTTGGCGGAAGGCGGGATAGTGTCGACTGGCCAATAATCGGCAGACACTCTGGCCGACGGCTTCATCGAGGAGAACCGTACCGATCTCATTTGCCGAAACCATGTTCATCCTTTCAAAAGAATAGTTGTCCTCTGACCACATGCTAACCGAATTCAAAATTTTTCTTGCCAAAAAAACTAGCCGACCTCCTCGAATTCTATAGATTTCCCAAAGTGCTAGCACTCGTCAAACTTACCTCATTAAGAGACGAATCTGGCCAGGCATTCGACTGTCAACGCGCGATGCAATGAAAACAGAATAGACCGATCCAACTCTGGCCAAGCCCCAATTTTTTGCCGAGAAAGATCCGTGAGTGTGCTTCACTATTAAGAACGAACGCTCAAACATCAATACACAAACCCCAAGACTAGCGCGTTCGATTCAGAGTCCAACGTTGGGGAAGTGATTCTTGTTCAAGCAGAATCATCGCGGCCGTCCGCCCTGTGTTTCTTTCGATTGATTTGTCCTCCAAATTATCCCTCCGGAAATTTTTTGGCGGAACAGGCAGACTTCGGTTTACAGTTTCGGGGGAAATGGGCATACTACTAGGCCCTGGGCCATTCCAAAACTATTTTGTCACATCACGTTTTGAAATTAGTCCAACGAGAACAGCCGTCAGCCAATCTTTGAATCAGCTTGAAATAGATTTTTAATTGTTTCCGGGAGCCCATGTCATGCGGCGATTTTCGATCAGCGAGTTGTCGTCTTTACGTTGGTCGTTTTATCAGGATGTCATACGGTATGCGGCCAGTGGATTCACTTCGATCGGGATCTGGCGCCAAAAAGTCGGCGACTGCGACGTCTTGGAAGCTGCTGATTTTCTCCATGAAATGCGTATGAAAGTGTCCAGTGTTCACTGGGCGGGTGGCTTTACTGGCGGCAGCGGAATGTCGTACGACGACGCGATTGAGGATGCCATTGATGCGATCCATTTAACCAGCCGCGTTCAGGGCGATTGCCTGATCGTTCACCCAGGTTGCCGAAACGGACACACGGCCGGCCACGCGCGGCGGCTGTTGTTGTCCGCATTGCGCACGCTCGTTCCCATTGCAACCGATTTCGGTGTTAAGCTGGCGATCGAACCAATGCCCTGTCGAACCGCGTCGGCTTGGACGTTTCTGGAAACACTCGACTGTTCACTCAATTTGCTGAGTGAATTTTCCGAAGAAAATTTGGGATTAGTGCTCGATCTCTATCATGTCGGTTTGAATCCAGAGGTTTACGAAAACCTCGAAAATATGATTAACCGCATCGCCTTGGTGCAACTGTCCGATCGAGATTACGCCGCAACTTGGCCGGAGCGGCGATTGATGTTGGGGACCGGCAACGTCCCATTCGACAAGTGGTTCCGCCGACTACACGAAATGGGATACGTCGGCAATTATGAGATTGAGTTACATGGTCGCGGAGTCGCCGAAGTGGACTATGCCAGAATGCTGTCCGACTCCTTGGCGTTTCTGGCAGACCTGACGCTCGATGTGTTCGGAAACCCGTTGCACGATGCAACGCAATTTCGTCGACCATCGAGCCCCTGAATAATCGTTTCGCAGCGGGCCGCTCAATGATCATCCGGTCCCGCTTGAGGTATTAGCTCAAAACAAACCAGCTGACCTCGTCCGCGCACATACATCAAACCCCGCGAAATGATCGGCGCTGCCCAACAGGGTGGCTTGAATTTGATCTCGCCCGTATATTCGGTGACTTCTTCATAGCGGTCCGGATTCGCTTTAAGCAATACTAATCTCCCGGCCTCATCCAGCAATACAAAATGTCCATCAATTCCCGTCAATGAACTTCGCTCGAACCCTGCGACAGACCACCGTACCACGCCGGTTTCCCAATCGATACAGCGCAGCTCCGCGTTACCAGCATGTCGACCACTGCAGCCATACAGATTTGAGCCAACCAGAATCGGCGTATTCCAATGTGCCTCCAAGGATTTTTGGCGACGTTTTTTGTCGCTCCAAATTGTGTTAATGCCCGTGGAAGCCTTCCCTGAAGCGTCGGGTTTTTGTGCGGGCAAGGCAGAATTCACTGTCGAACTTCCCGCGGTTTCGAAAACCTGATCCGCATCGATGGACAACAGTACACTTCCCAAACCGTAACATTCCGAGATCAAGACTTCGTGCACTGGTCCGGTGGACCTGACGACCGGAGTACTCGCGTTGACACTCTCCAATTCAGGGCTCCGAAATGGAATATCCAAAAACGGTTTGCCGGTGGCCGTTTCAAAACCAATCAACGAACCGCGCAACCACGCATAAGCTACCTGTCGGCCACCCAACTCCGCCAACTTGATGGTCGAGTAACTCGCTAGATCGTTGGCAATTTGATATTGCACGTGGCCGGTCAATTTATCAATTGCGACAATTCCCGAGCCATTTGGCTGTACTCGGTCCAAAGCGCCCGGGGAAACATTCTGGGATTCCGGCGGACTACCTCCCACCATTACCAACAACCGATCGCCCGCGATCACCGGTGTACTTGCCACACCAAAAAAATTTTGAATGACCCCAAACTTCGCGGTTGTATCCAGCTGCCAGACCAGCTTGCCGGCCTCGGCGGTCAAACAAAAAATCATTCCCTCCGCACCGAAAACATAAACTCGGTCACCATCGACAATCGGGCTGGTTCGCGGGCCACTATCGTATCCATACAAGTCACGATAACTCGACGGATATTCAAACACCCAAAGATCCGCACCCGTCTCGGCTTGAAAACATCGAACCCGCGCCTGGTCACGATGGCGATCGAATTGAAAATAGCGACCCGCAGCGACGGTACCGATTCCGTAACCTTCCCCAAGTTCCTTGTTCCAAACCACTTTCAACTTTCCAGCACTCCAATCGGTCAGAATCCCCGTTTCGGCGGAAGTTCCATCTCCCTGGGGGCCCAGAAAAACCGGCCAGTCGAACCCGGTAGATCGGACAGGAAAACTTGTCGGCGGCTGGGCTACCGATTGGGGTTGGATTGCCGGGACCAGGATTTCTAGCCGAGCTTTTTCCGGATCTCGCTCACCGCATCCCGTCACGGCAACCATCGCAATCCAGATCGCCGCGAACCAACAGGGATCAAGCCTGTCCCACTTTCCAGTCTTCTTCGAATTGACATTCATTTTGTTACCATTAGTATCCCACGGATCACGGTAGGTCATTTTCGTTCGGTTCGCAAAACATCACCACCAGAATAACAACATGTTCGTTATTAACGAAGCCATCTCAATCAACCCGACTGAATTTGAATTCAGCTATGCGCGTTCGCCAGGTCCGGGCGGACAGAACGTCAACAAAGTCAACTCCAAGGCTCTGTTGAAATGGTCCATCGACCGTACGCAGGCTCTCCCAGATGCCGTCAAAAGCCGATTCCGTGAACGGTTTCACCGCCGCATTTCCAAAGATGGTTGCTTTACGATCAGCAGCCACCGTTATCGCGATCAAGGCCGCAATACGACGGATTGCCTGAGTAAATTGCGCGACTTGATTTTGGAAATTTTTCCTGAACCAATCACCCGAAAACCGGCCAAGGTTTCCAAAGCGGCCAAACGTCGTCGCGTGGATGCCAAACGACGCCAAGCCGAAAAAAAACACTCCCGGTCTCGACCCGGCTCAGATGACTAGGAATTGCGGACTGGCGAAATGATGCGGATTTATCCGGATAAATTACCTCGCATAATTTCGACGGGCTTCCCTTGCCAGCAGGCAAGATATACTTTACGTAGATCGTCCCTTCCTGAGCACGTGATATGACACGCAAACAAGACCTTGATGACATCCTCAAACAATGGCCCTTTGACCCACATAGTGTCAACGTTCGATTGCTTGAATCGCGCCAACGCGAAGTGTTGCAAATGCGGGTTGATATGGGCATTCTCCAATTGGAAACCGAAGGCCGACCCGATGGGCACCGCTTTCAAGGAGCCTCGACCTATTATGAATTTCTAAAGAAGAAGGCGACGGCCGTTAACGATTTTACTCTGAACGAGGATCACTGCCTCGAAGTCGATCGCGAATTTGTCCAATTTTACCATCGCCGCGTGTGCTGGTTGCAACTGAAACAATTCGAGCGCGCCGTTCGTGACGCCGATCATACGTTGAACCTGATGGACTTTTGCAAACAACACTCACCGGATGAGGAATGGACTATTTCTCACGAACAATACCGTCCCTTTGTGCTCTACCATCGAACCCAGGCGGCGGCGTTAACCCATATCGATAGCGAGGATGACGAACCTCGTTCACAAGAGGATGCGGAACTGGCTGTCGAAGAGGTAAATCTGGGCTTGGAGAAACTTCGCGAATTATTCGTGGAATATGGCGCTGAAGTTCAATTTGAAGACGACGAACTCGTCCAACGACTGAGCGAATTCCGCGAAGGTCTCCGCGAAAAATATAGCGTTGGCCAAACGCTCAACGAACAATTAACCCAAGCAGTGGCCAATGAAGATTACGAATTGGCCGCCCGCCTTCGCGACGAATTGAGTCGGCGTGAATCGCCGCCGGAAAACTAGTTGAACCGTGCCAAATTGCCCTGATGATTTCTTATTGGACAGGCTGGTCGACCTTTAACTATTTTGGCAGGTTTTTGAAAAATATTCCTAATTTGTAAAATAGTTTGCGGCACTGTCCATCGCTAGCAAGCCAATTGCCACGTTACGAAAACCCATATCTGGTGGTGTTTTGCGATATTCGGGTCCAGGCTGTTACCGACTTGGCATGGCGAATGCATATGATTGGTTCGTTGATTCGAAACGGTTCAATCAACTTTCTGAAATAGCAAAGGAATGTAAAGATGTTAGTTCTGTCACGGAAGCAAGATCAGGATATCGTCATTGGCGACAATATCCGAGTTCGAATTCTTAAGATCAAGGGCAATACAATTCGGCTCGGTATCGAAGCACCCCGCGACGTCAAGGTGATTCGCGGCGAGTTGGAATTCGAGATCGATCCCAGCGGAGTTGAGCCGGATTCGAGCAATGATCCCGAGTTGGAAACGGAAATTACGATTGTCTTCGGTAACGATTCGCCGACACGTGATTTGCAACCAGAAGTAATCCCGTTTCAAAGGTCCCAAAATCTGGCGCCAGAAGCGGCGCGGCCCCTGGTAGTCAACTCCAATCAACAAGACGAATCGACCGATAATGATTCGTCTGCCTATTCGAGCATCAGTTTCCGAGCGCCATTGCCCACGACGCTGCAGCACAATCGGCTGAAAGCAATTATCAACGACATGACCCGCAGGGTGTAGTCCAATGGCATTCACATTCGAGTAATTGTTAGCTGAGTCGGCGCAAGCCGCCCGGTTTTCATCCGTAATTCCCACGCAACTACCGGACGGCTCGCGCCGTTCCGCTACACATGGCGATCTGATGGGGACCTGCCAAATTTTTGCCAGCTAATTTTGGGGTGCTTCAGGCGACTTCGAAACTTCAGGCGACTTCGAAACTTCGGGCGACTTCGAAACTTCGGGCGACTTCGAAACTTCGAGCGACTTCGAAACTTCGAGCGACTTCGAAACTTCGGGCGACAATCCACTTGCAAGGCCTGGCCCTTGATCCGTGGGTGGACCAGAGTCTCGGAATAAGATATTTCGAAATGGTGCCGGACGAACGGACGGCGAGTTCGGGGCGACCACCGAGTCGACCGGCAATTCCGGTATGTGGCGTACGCGGATCCGATCCAGTTCAACCAGATTTTCGATCAGAATTCTTTTGACTTCGTAAATGCAGGCTGGGCTTTGATGCACATCCGAATGCTCAGCGGGTACCGCTAGTTGCGAAGCCGCACGAACGTGATTCGCACTCTCCAGCGACACCACGCCATCCCCTAAAAATACCGGCGCTCGTCCCAGCGAAACCAGATAGTGCTTTGGAATCTTTCCGTAGATATTGTGAAACTTGACTCCGTCAGCGACTTCTGCCTCATTGATGGCGGCAAAGACGGGCGCCCCGGAAGCCAATGAATCCAGACTTGTCGCGGTCGTCAACATGGCTTGCTCCGACAATTTGCCACTGTTTAATTGGGCGATTTTTTTCAAGTGATCGGTTTGCATTTGTGGCAAAGTGAACAGTTTTTTGCTGATCCAACGGGTCGCTTCATTGGCAAAATCAGATCCCTGAAACGGGGTTGCAATGGTAATCACTCGTCGCACCGACGGGTTGGGCGAAAAGAAAAATGTGTCGCGCAATAGCTTGAGCGATTCGGGATCACCAGCAAAGCTGTCGATCGAGTCTTGGCTGACCATTTCCCAAAACCGATTGTCACTCTCCATCGTCTGCATCGCGGAAACCAGGCCACCCATACTATGTCCGACCAGGATCATTTGATCGAGTGAAGCAGATTCCCCGCTGGGATCCAAGACACGCCGAATCTTCGCCAGATCATCCCGCATTTGGCGAGCCGAATTCCAAAACGGTTGCCCGGAGGGGTACGAATAGAACCAAAACTGGTAATTTGCATGAATGTCCGGATTGGCCCGCAGGTCGTTGAACATTTGCACCCACGTAATCGGACTCGACCATAGTCCATGTACCATGACCACGGGAATCTTGTCGGGGTTGTAAGGTTCCAGCATATACATCCCGTATAGTTCCGGAGCCAGCTCAGCGTTTAACAACGAGGCCGTTTCCAGCACACCGGTACTAATCACTGGATCGCGCAGGTTGTACGCCAACGGAGTCGTAATATCACTCTCCAACGGTACGACTTGGGAATCGGCAGTCACCGTTGTTCGTTCCAGTGGATCATACAACGTCAATACGGCGCGCCGCAGCCCGGTTTCGGGATTGCGGGCATCGGGATGCAAATGGCAAAACGCCGTCATCGCCAATGTCAGGTTGGGTGGATAGTATTTCTCCACCGGCGAATCAACCGCTTGCTGTTTACGAACCGCAATCAGCGGCACACCTAATCCGTACGTATGGTATTGATTGACCAGGCCCGTGGTTTGATAATCGGACACCAGTTCAAATCGCTCGAATTCCTGTTCCTGCCAGCGACCCGCAATTTCGACCGCAAATTCGAACCGACTCGCGCCGCTGCCGACGATAACCGACTGTCCACTGCACAATATGCCATTCGCACAGACTTGTCGCAGCAACCCCTCCAAGGATCGATTGTAGATGTCGCAAATGTTGCGAAACTGTGGATCATAAGCATTGCGATTCAGATCCAATCGCGGAGCGAACAAGAACTGGTAAGAGTGCACCAATGCAGTCGCATAATAGTTCGACGCCGATTCGACTTGTCCGCGACCCCGCAACCAATTGGCTTCAATCTCGGCTAACTCGGCGAGGGCATGAACCTCTTCCATCGTGACGGGCTCGGCCGCCAATTCCTGCAGCCACTGAATCACTTTTTGCGGGTCACTTCGATAGCGGTCCAGCAGACTATACTTTTGCAACAGAAGCTCGGTCCGTGCCGAAGGCTTTGGTTTTTTGGCAAAGTAGCAGCCTGCTCGCTGCAGCGGACGATTCTTTGGATTCGCTTTGACCGTAACCGCCGACCTGGGATTGAAACTGGCCACATAGGCGATCCGATGAAACGCTTTTTCACGGGTCATTAAACAGCCAACTTGCGACGCGCAGAGAATTAGACACCCGATTCGCCAGCTCATTTTCGAACCGCGAATAAGCGAAAGATTGTCAGGTTTGTCGCGTCCACAACTCATATTTTTCCGATAGATTTACGCAGCCATTACGGGCGGCGTTTACCGATCAGTTCACCGTGAAAAAAACACATCGAGAAGTACCCAATTTCAGTTGCTATCGTCAACGTCAAACCCGTATGCTAGCCTGACATTGCTTTCGTCCTTTGAACCCAACTTGAGAATTGTTCGCGGCTTGAATTTATCGATTTAACATCCGAATCTTTCCGCGATAGGCTCTTAATCAGCCCATTGGGCAAACCCTTGTGAACCACAGAGATCCAGCCCCCGGAGTTCGATGACTCAACAATCCAATCACGCCCACGCATTCCGTGATTTGCTAGCTCTGGCATTGGCGACGGTTTTTCCGAGCTTGATTACTTTGGTCTATTTCCAGTGGCTTCACGATTCCGAATCGACGTCCCAACAAATCGCTTTTGGTCTTGGGAAAATTCTGCAGTTTGTTTTTCCGGTAACCTTCATCTGGTTTTTCTACCGCGAGAAATTGCCCTGGAGCGTCAGACAAACCAGGAACGCGCCGATCTTGCGGGACTATGAAAAAGATCTGTTGCCCACTCGAAGCTTTCCGATATTCGCGGGGATTGCCTTTGGCGTTGCAATTGCCATCGCGATGTGGGCGATTTTTTTCGGCTTAATTCCGGCCAGCATCGCGGCCAATCTCGAGCTCCAGGTGACGCAAAAAATCACGTCCATGGGACTGCAGAAGTTCAGCCATTTTGTTCTTTTGGCTGTGTTCTATGTAGTCTGCCATTCATTCATGGAGGAATATTATTGGCGCTGGTTTGTGTTTGATCTTTGGCGCAGATACCTCACCAGGGCTGCCGCCAATTTTTTATCCAGCGTCGGATTCATGGCTCACCATGTAATCGTGCTGGCCTATTATTTCGGCTGGGATTCACCGTTGACGTATCTGTTCTCGTGTTGCGTCGGGATTGGTGGATCGTTTTGGGCCTGGTTGTACGGACAGGAAAACCGACTGCGAAGTGCCTGGATCAGTCACGCAATCGTCGATGCCGCCATCTTTGGACTGGGGATGTGGCTGATGTTTCGTTTTACGAAAACGTAGACTCGGCGATCGACGTTGTTTGAACGGCTCGCTGCTTCCGGCAACAAGTCAATCCGCCGGGTCGGCCAACGGTTGAATGAACAAGGCTCGCTTTTGGTTGGGCAAAGAATAATCAAATCCACAAGCTCGAAACATTTCGTCGGACGAAGAAATCGCCATCACTTCAATGATCTTTTGTTCCTTGGCGCGCTGCACACACAGGGCAACCAAAGTCCGACCGACGCCCCTTCGTTGATACATTTCGCTAACGGCCAAACATTGAATCTCGGCGAGTTTTCGCGAGTAGATTTCCACGGCGGCAAAGCCAACCAACTGACCATCATGTTCAGCCAGAAATGCATGTTTGAGCAATAACTCCAACTCGATCGAAGTCCGGGGGAGAAGTTGTTTACCGTTCATATAGGGCCTCAAAAAGGCCTGAACCCGCGCCAAATCAACATGTCGGGCTGGACAAAACTCGATTGACGTATCATCCATGCGGACAGTTTCCCGATAACGAGTCATTACTTGAGGGGCATTACTGAAAAAAAACTGGCGGCGACGCTCTCACAAGGTTGGCAAATTTCGCACTTCCCTCGATTACAGTGGGGCTAAAAAATTGGACCGTTATCGACAGCACCAATGGCGGACCATTTTGGCAAACATGTCGGTTCCCAATGTCAATTGTTCCAAAGCGATCCATTCATTACGCGTATGCGCTTGAATGATGCTGCCCGGTCCAAAAATGATCTTGTGATCCAACTCTGAAAAAATTCCTCCGTCGGTTCCATAGGATACCGTCAGCGGGTTCTGTCGATGAGCCAGTTTTAGCGATTGCTGAACAAAATCGGAATTGGGGTCGGCAAAAAAAACATTCCCGCGGCGAGTAATTGTCAGGCTAATGTTATTCTTCTTCGCTGCTGCTTCCACCCGCGCTAAAATCGGTTTCTCATCGACGCCCGGCATGGTTCGAAGGTACATCGTGGCCACGGATTTTCCGGCGGTAATGTTCAGCGCTGGTGAATCGTCTTGGATCCGAATATTCCAACTGAGTGTCGGCGGCTTGAATCGAGCATCCTGCCACGCCGATTCCCGTTCCGTTTCATCGTAGATCGTTTTGATTTCCGCCAAAAACGGGATCATGTCCAAGTTGGCATTGATCCCTTCACCCGTTCCCGAATGCCCCGCTTTACCGCGCGCCGTGGCCAGTATTTCGATCGAGCCTTTGTGAGCGTGAACCACCTCAAGCAATGTCGGCTCACCGATAATCGCTTTCGTGCCGTGGGTGACCATTTCGCGAAACAATTTGCTTTGTTGAACGACACATTTGGCGCCGCCGAAACCCACTTCTTCATCGGCCGTGACAACGAAGTACAAGGGTTGTTTCAAGTCTTCCCAAGCGAACATTTGAGCCGCCGTCAACATGCACGCGATCGAACCCTTCATGTCACAGGCGCCGCGGCCATACAAACGATCACGCGCGATCGCGGGTTCGAAAGGACCAAACTTCTTGGTAAACCATTTTTTTGCCGGCACGACGTCGGAATGGGCACAGTAGGCCAGCCCGCCATAGCCGCCCCCTTTTTTGGCGATCAAATTGGTTTTGCGAACGTTGCGCTCGTCGAGGTAATCAAGTTTTTCCACGACAAAACCGTGTTTCGTCAATTTCATTTCCAGATACTTGCTGATCAGGCTATTGGAATGATGACTAACCGTATCGAAACCGATCAATCTTTTGGCGTATCGCAGTGCTTTCATAACGGCTCTGAAAAAAATTGGGGCGGCGAACCAGTTGCCGCGATGAACAAGATAAACTCAATTGACGAGTATCGGGAGGGTAGCAGGGGGCACTTCAAATAAAGCCGGCCGAAATGCAACCTACTCTAAAATAGACTCCCCGCGTTTCAATCTCAAGCTGTTAAGTCAACATCGGGGGTTTCCCCCAATATTTTTCTGCAGACCATCCCCCATCGCATGCCAGTACCCAAGATCCACTTTGTAACGGGCCGTCTGGCCGAAACCGCACTCCGTTCGACGCTGGGGCGATTGTCAACCGAGGCAGGCTTCGAATATTCAATTCAGGTCCTGCCAATTACGGTCGCGGCGTTGATGACTCCCGCTTGGATCGCTCCCCGACTTGAAATACCGGCAGCGACCACCCGTTTGGTATTGCCCGGCTATTGTGGGGGCGACTTGACACCGATCCAAGCCGTCACGGACCTGCCGATCGATATTGGCCCCAAGGATTTGCGTCGGCTGCCCGAGTTTTTTGGGAAATCCAAAGTGGCCGATGATTTTGGCGACTGGGATATCGAGATCATTGCCGAGATCAATCATGCACCTCGATTGGATCTTCGAACAGTCCTGGCGATGGCTCATTCGCTACGAACGAGTGGAGCCACGTTAATCGATGTCGGTTGTGAACCGAATTCAAATTGGTCGTCGGTCGGCGAGTATGTATCCGCACTCAAGTCCGAGGGACATCGCGTTTCGATCGACAGCCTTGATCCCCGAGAGATTGCGCCGGCGGTTGCCGCCGGGGCGGAACTCGTGCTGTCGGTCAATTCATCCAACCGCCAATACGCCGTGGACTGGGGATGTGAAGTCGTGGTGATCCCGGATGATATTCGCGACATCGCTTCGATGGCGACCACCATTGATTTTCTAGCCGAACGGAATGTTCCCTTACGACTCGACCCGATCCTTGAACCGATTGGGTTGAATTTTGCCGCCAGCCTGGAACGTTATTTCATGGCCCGACGGCGCTGGCCGGAGGCGGAAATGATGATGGGGATCGGCAATCTGACCGAACTGACCGATGTTGATTCAGCCGGAATTAACGTGATCCTGTTGGCCATCTGTCAGGAACTGGGGGTCCGCAGCGTCTTGACAACTCAGGTCATCAATTGGGCCCGATCGTGTGTGCAAGAATGCGATCTCGCACGACGGCTTGTGCACTACGCGATCAATCATCAAGTTCCACCCAAACATTTGTCCGACCAATTGGTGGTGTTACGCGATGCGAAATTAGTGGCCTTCGGTACGCCGCAATTGGAAAAATTGGCGGCCGATATCAAAGATCACAACTATCGAATTTTCGCCGAAGCAGATGAAGTCCATCTGTTAGGCAGCGGACAAAAATTCTCGGGACCGGATCCGTTTGCAGTGTTTGACCAACTGGCAGCCACACGCCCGCGTAATCTGGATCCCGCGCACGCTTTTTATTTAGGGTTCGAAATGTGCAAGGCGTTAACGGCACTGCAACTTGGTAAGCAATACACTCAAGATGAATCATTGGACTGGGGCTTCCTGACCCAAAATGAACTCACCCGCCATCGCTTGAAGAACCGCACTTGAACCGTTTCGCGAGTCCAAGTCGTGGGAATGCCCGCGCGGCCGTTTTAGTCGCTATGCTAGTAACTTTCCTTTCCACAAGCACATTGTGATGACGCCAAAAACTAGTGACTCCCAGTCAATCCAACTGCAACCCTACGACGAACACAACGTCAGACTTGAATCGCAGGTTCATCCGCGGAACTGGGTTAATCCCGCTCCCCGCAGTACCTATCAGCTGGTAGTGATTGGAGCCGGAACCGCTGGATTGGTCACCGCCGCAGGTGCTGCGGGTTTGGGCGCGCGGGTGGCATTGATCGAACGTGAACTTATGGGGGGTGACTGCCTGAATGTCGGTTGCGTTCCTTCCAAAGCGATTATCAGCGTGGCACGAAAGGCCGCGGCGTTGCGGGACGCCAGCGAATTTGGAATCCGGATTCGGCCTGGAAGCCACATTGACTTCGCTGCAGCGATGGAGCGCATGCGTCGCTTACGCGCCGACATTAGTCCCGCCGACTCGGCCCAACGATTCTCCGAACTGGGCGTCGATGTTTTTTTTGGTGCTGGCCAGTTTGTTGATCACGAGTCAATTTCGGTCACTCGCGCTGACGGCTCGACCAGCCTATTGAAATTCAAAAAAGCCGTAATCGCAACCGGAGCCCGCGCTGCAGCGCCAGCGATCCCCGGACTTGATGGCATTAAATATTTGACAAACGAAAGCTTGTTTTCCCTGACCGAACTGCCTCGACGGTTCGGGATCATCGGGGCGGGGCCGATTGGCGTTGAGATGGCTCAGGCTTTTGCCCGTTTGGGAAGCGAAGTCTACCTTTTCGAAAACTCGGATCACATTTTACCACGCGAGGATGCCGAGGCGGCAGCAATTTTGCAAAGCCAATTGGTGCGGGACGGCGTGAAATTGATTTTGCGAAATGCCGATCAGCAAGTCAGTTCGTTAGACCGCAACCAAATCCGGATCGTCGGCAATCAACACGGAGCACCCTATGATTTCATCGTAGACCAATTGCTGGTCGCGGTCGGCCGAGCCCCCAATATCGAAGGCCTCAATCTGGAGTCGGTCGGGGTTCAACACGATCGCAGCGGCGTGATTGTCAACGATCATCAGCAGACGAGTAATCCGCGAATCTTTGCCGCTGGCGACATTTGTTCTAAATACAAATTCACTCATGCGGCCGACTTCCAAGCGCGAATCGTAATTCAAAATGCGCTGTTTGCCGTTGGCCCTTTCGGTAGAAAGAAAGCGAGCCGTCTATCGATTCCCTGGGCCACCTACACTTCCCCGGAAATCGCCCACGTCGGAATTTATCCCCATCAGGCCGCCGCCAATGGACTTGCCATCGACACCTACACGCAGCATTTGTCTCATGTCGATCGAGCGATACTCGAAGGAACAACCGCAGGCTTCGTCAAAGTTCATACCAAAAAGGGAACGGACATCATCGTCGGTGCCACCATCGTTGCCGAGAATGCAGGCGATCTTATCTCGGAAATCAATTTGGCAATAACCAACAAAATTGGGCTTTCCAAGATCGCTTCGACCATCCATCCTTATCCAACTCAAGCCGACGCGATCCGTAAACTGGGCGATCAATTCAATAAGACCCGCCTGACGCCGTTCAGTAAGAGAATTTTGGGTTTCTTGATGAGACTGAACGTTGGAACATAGCGGCGAACACGGGATACCGTTTGATGGCTGTCCTCGTTTGCCGATTTGCTGGGCGCTGATCTCACGTCGCGGAGTCGGAAAATGTCATATATTGAACTGGTGTTGTCGGACCGCTGGCGTGTTTAGTTCGCAGGTCGAAAGTTGAATAATCATGATGCGCGTAGAATCATATAGCCGAAGACCCGAAGCCAATTTGCATCCTGGACCGTCTCATGCAGTCGAGCCGAGTTTGGTCTCACCCCATCTAAGCGCTGTGCAATCGCATTATTGCGACACTCTCGACAACTATCGGCTGTGGAGCCCCGAAGGGAATTTACATTTCGGCTATTGGCGCAGGGGGATCAATCCATTCGATCGACGTCGCATGCTGGAAGAAATGAATCGGCAAGTCTTTAAACAATTGCGACTTGACGAACTTCCAACAGGTGATATCGCCGACTTGGGATGCGGTGTGGGGGCGGTATCGCGTTTCGGCGGACGCTGTTTTCCACAACTTCACTGGCACGGCCTGAACATTTCGCCCCAACAGATCGAGGCTGCCCGTTCGATGCAACGGGGCGAGCAAGTCAAGTATTACTGCCGCGACTATCATCAACTTCCCTGGCGAGACCGCAGTATCGATGGAGCGTTTTTTATCGAGAGCCTGTGCTATAGCCAGCAACCTCAGGATGTCATCGCGGAAGTTGCCAGAGTGCTGCGACCCGGTGCTCGCGTTGTGATCACGGACGGTTTTTTAATGCGCCCGCTTGCCGAAACGTCGCGATTATTCCGCGCAGTCTTTGATGGTGTGGCCCACAATTGGGCCGTTCCGGCCTACCATCAATACCAGGATGTTGATGGCTGGTTGGCGAGATCTGGCTTGAAGCGAGTGGCTGAACATGACCTCTATTCCCGGTTGGTGCCGACGGCGATTCAGTCGCTCCCGTTGTCCCTGATGGGCGCACTCAAACTCGGTTTCCGGCGCGATCGGAACCATTGGCGCTGGAGGCAGTTGACCGCGAGCGGGCTGTCTCTGCTGTTGGGACTTCAACGCCGCAATTTCAGGTATTTCATGATTGTCCTCGAAAAACCGCTTGACGCTAGAAAAACCTCTGGAAAATGTTAGGCTGCAACATTCAGTTCCATCGACTTCGATCCTTCAAAGACGTCGTACGGCGGTTGCTTTTGATGAGCGTGAGTTGAGGCTCAAAACACAATAAGCAATCCATGTTTTGATTCCTTTCGATTTTTTTCGATCAATAAACTCAGCTCATGCAACCTCTGGCCCACGAACTATTTCCCACCCCCGACATTTTGGACGCGTTTCGGCGATGCACGCATTTGCCTGGCTGCTTGATGCTGGACAGTGCGATGCAAGTCCAATCCTCGGCGGAGCAACCGTTGGGGCGATATTCGTTCTTGATGGCCGATCCGTTTGAATGGATTGTCTGTCCGGTTGGGCAAGCCGACCCGTTGCGACCGGTTCGTGAACGGTTGCAAGCCTACCAACTCGAAACAATCGAAGGATTGCCTCCCTTCCAAGGTGGCATTGCGGGCTTGTTGAGCTACGATTTGAATCGCTCGTTTGAATCGATCACTCCCCAGGGTCACGATGAATTTCGGTTACCGGCACTCGCCGTCGGTTGTTATGACGTGGTTATTGCGTGGGATCATCAGCAAAACCGCAGTTGGATTTTCTCGAGCGGATTTCCGGCATCGACCGTCGCGGAACGAACTCGATTGGCGAGTGTTCGCAGCAACCAATTCGAAAAAACAATTACCAGTCGCAATCGCGAGCCTGTCGTAACCACGGTCCGCGACCGCCGGCCGCCGATACCTGTGGCGAATCAATTTGAGGTGCCCGGCCCCCTTGGTTTGACCAGTAATTTTTCCGCTGCCCAATACTTGGCGGCTGTACAAAAATGTATCGACTACATTTACGCCGGCGATGTCTTTCAAATTAACTTGGCTCAACGCTTGCTGTTTCCCGCCAATTGTCCTGCCGCTGAACTGTATGAGCGCTTGCGGCAATGCAATCCCGCCCCTTTTAGTGGCTACTTCGATTTGAAACGATCGACAGATACCGGCCCGCACCTGCAAATCGTGAGTGCCTCGCCGGAGCGATTCATTGCAGTTCGCGGCCGAGTTGTCGAAACGCGACCGATCAAAGGAACGCGACGCCGGACGGGAACTCCGCTCGTCGATATTCACGCCAAAACCGAACTGGAAAACAGCGTCAAAGACCGGGCCGAAAACACGATGATCGTCGACCTGATGCGAAATGACTTGTCACGCTGCTGTACGGATGACTCGATTGAAGTCACACAGCTTTGTGAACTGGAGCAATATCAGAGCGTGTTGCACCTCGTGTCGGCTGTGCAGGGGAAATTGAAACCGGAGTGCGATTTGGTGGATTTGATTGAAGCAGTGTTTCCCGGTGGTTCGATTACGGGTGCTCCTAAAGTTCGATCCATGGAAATCATTGCCGAACTTGAACCGAATGTGCGCGGCGCCTATTGTGGTGCCCTCGGATATTTTGGCTTCAATGGCAATGCTGATTTCAGCATTCTGATCCGCACCATCACGGTGGCCGGTGGCTGGTGGCAAATTCCCGTGGGTGGGGGTATCGTAAGTCAATCCATTCCGACCAGCGAATACGACGAGACTTGGACCAAAGCCGCCGGAATGCTTAGGGCACTGAACACTGAATGATTTTAGTCATCGACAACTACGACAGCTTCGTCCACAATCTAGCGCGGTATATTCGGCGCCTTGGATGTCAGACGCAGGTGGTGCGCAACGAGGCGATTTCGTTGGCCGAAATCCAGCAACTTGTTCCACAGGCGATCGTTATTTCCCCAGGTCCCTGCACACCCAACGAAGCCGGCGTCTCGTTGGAGATCGTTCGTCGGTTTACCGATTCGATCCCCATCCTGGGAATTTGCCTGGGTCATCAAGCAATTGTTCAGGCCTTGGGCGGAACCATCGTTCAATCCCATCAACCGATGCATGGTCGGGAGAGCCAGTTGATTCATGCTGGATCACCCATGTTTCGCGACGTGCCGTCGCCGTTTGCGGCAGGGCGCTACCATTCGTTGATCGCGGAGAAAACGAGCCTGCCCAAATGTTTGGCGGTCACGGCGCGCACGGACGATTATCTAATTATGGCGGTGGAACACATTTCGCGGCCGGTCGTCGGATTACAGTTCCATCCAGAGTCCATCATGACTCACGCTGGATACCAGTTGCTCCATAATTTTTTGTCCATCGCGGGCGTTCCCATCCCGCCGTTGGAAGCTGCTCTTCTCTCGGTCGGGTCGGCACAAGTTGGTGTTTCAACATGATTCTCGAAACCATTGTGACCAGCCGAAACATCGACGGTTCGATCAACGTGTCGCCCATGGGCGCAACAGTCTCCGTTGACGAGTCCCGTTTCGAGTTAAGACCGTTCGACACATCCACGACTTATTTGAATCTGAAACGGACTCGAGAAGGGATTTTACATATCACCGATGATGTCGATTTGATTGCCCGGGCTGCGATCGGCGAGTTGCTGGAATTACCTCCCTTGGTACCCGGCCGTGTCGTGGATGTGCCTGCCCTGGCCACAGCCTGTCGTTGGTATGAGTTCAAAGTCGATTTTATTGACGACAGCGGACCGCGAATTGGCCTCAATTGCCAAACCTTGCATCAGCACCGACACCGTGATTTCGTGGGCTTTAACCGGGCAAAACACGCCGTCCTGGAGTCGGCAATCCTGGCCACGCGATTGAATTTCTTGCCCTTTGACGAAGTGCGCGAGCAATTCCAACGATACGCTATGATCGTGGATAAAACGGGTGGCCCGCAAGAACATGCCGCTTTCCAGTTGTTGCAGGAATTCGTGGCGACCCACCAACAGTAATTTATCTTCCCCGCTTTGTTAGTATTTCATGCGATCGATCACTCTCTCTGCCCCCAGCCGATTACACTTTGGTTTGTTTTCGGTTGGGCAACAAGTCGAATGGGAATATGGCGGAATCGGATTGATCGTTCAATCTCCGCGCACCACGGTGCAGGTCAAACACGCGGCAACTTTGACCATCCGCGGGTCCTCCGCCGATGCCTGTCGAGTCGCGATACACAACTGGTTTGTCGCCCAGCGGGCCGATATTGTGTCCAGTCCATTGGTACCCCCAACAATTGATTCAATCGACGATCTGCCGATAGAAGTAATCATCCAATCGCAAGCTCCTCGACATTGCGGGCTTGGTTCGGGCACGCAACTAGCCTTATGCGTCGTGGTCGCGATCGCTAAATTCTTGGAGGTGCCGTTGCCCGGCCCAGTCGAACTCGCCACGACTGTCGGCCGCGGAAAGCGATCGGCTATTGGCAGCTATGGATTTTTTGAAGGCGGATTTTTGGTGGATCGCGGCAAATCACCAGCTGATTTGATTGCTCCATTGGATTTTCGAACCGATTTTCCTACCCAATGGCCAGTGTTAATTGCCATTCAACGGGACTGCGCTGGAATGTCTGGTTCCATAGAATCAGCCGCCTTCGGCCAGTTGCCCGACTCGACAACGGTTCAACGAGAATACCTGATCGAACTGGTACGGGACCAGATTATTCCCGGTGTATTGACAGGTGACTACGATCAATTTGCGAAGGCTATCTACCAGTTCGGCCGTACCAGCGGGATGTATTTCCAATCTGTCCAAGGCGGACCCTACAATGGTGCCGCAGTCTCTGATTTGGTAACTTCCATCCGAGAGTTCGGCCTGCCAGCCGTGGGCCAAACGTCGTGGGGTCCAGCGGTATTTGCGATCGCTGCCAACTCCGACCATGCCGACGAGGTTAGCAAACAAATTAACCGGCGCTTCGGCGAGAAGTTTGAAATCATCATTACCCAAGCTGACAATCAAGGCGTCCGAGTCACAGCGGAATCAACCAGCTGAACCCACCGATCTGACCACTAAACGACCAGCCGGAGGCGAGCCAAGATCACTGCACCTTGCGTTTGCCAACAACCTCAATCTCACCCCAACAAGGCCAATCGAATATGCCCAAACTAGGTGTCAACATTGACCACGTCGCTACTGTCCGACAGGCCCGCCGCGCGAATGAGCCCGATCCCGTGTGGGCCGCGGCCATGGCCGAACTGGGAGGTGCCGATCAAATTACCGTACACCTTCGTGAAGATCGACGACACATTCAAGATCGCGATATTCGTGTTCTCAAAGAAACCGTCAAAATCAAATTGAACCTGGAATGCGCTTGCGAGTCGGAAATGCTCGATATCGCTTGCCAATTGAAGCCAGATCAAGTCTGCCTCGTTCCTGAAAAACGTGAGGAAGTCACCACGGAGGGTGGACTCGATATCATTTCCAATCGTCAACGGGTCCACGAAGCGATCCAACGCTTGCAGGGATCCGGAATTTTCGTCAGCCTGTTTATCGATCCGACGCCAAGCCAGATCGCATTGTCAAAAGAACTCGGTGCGGACGCGGTCGAACTGCACACCGGTTGTTATGCGAACGCGAATACCCAGCAGGAGCGTGACCGACAGTTGAACTTGCTGACCAGCGCCTGCAGTCTCACAGTCAAACTTGGTCTTCACTTACACGCGGGACATGGACTGACTTACACCAACGTCACGCCCGTAGCGCAAATTCCCCAGTTGGAAGAGTTGAATATCGGACACAGCATTATTGCTCGGGCGATTTTTGTCGGAATGCAAACAGCCGTTCGCGAAATGAAAGATTTGTGTACGCTGAACCATTGATTTTAGGCCGACGGTGCGTCCGTTGATTCCAGAGCAACCGAAAATTGACTCGCTGGTCCGGTTGGACCACCGGATACTGGCAACCAACAGCCAAAATCCGTATCATGGTTGAATTGCCAATCAAAATTCACGTATCAGTTGTCAGGAGCTTCCCATGCCACGAAAAGGCTCAGATTTTGCAGGATTGTCCGTCGCCATCGTCACCCCGTTTGTCGGGGGCAAGCTCGATTTGGAGACGCTAAAGCAACAGATTGAATTCCAAATCGCGGCTGGCACCAACTGCATTGTCCCTTGCGGTACAACCGGCGAGTCACCAACGCTTTCGCATCCGGAACACGAACGAGTCATTTCCGAAGCGATCCAACTGACAGCCGGGCGGATCAAAGTCATGGCTGGCACGGGTTCAAACAGCACCTCCGAGGCGATCAGTTTGACTGAGTGGGCGGCCAAAGAAGGGGCCGATGCTTCGTTGCAAGTCGCCCCCTATTACAACAAACCAACCCAGGAAGGTTTTTATCAACATTACAAAGCAATCTCTGAAGCGGTTGATATTCCGATCTGCGTGTACAACATCCCAGGCCGGACTGGCAAAAATATTGAACCCGAAACGATTGCCCGAATCGGCGAATTCCGCAATGTAACCATGGTCAAAGAGGCCACCGGATCGCTCGATCAGGCGTCTCAGATTATCGCCATGACCGACCTCACCGTCCTGAGCGGCGACGATAGTCTGACATTGCCGATACTATCAGTTGGCGGAGAAGGCGTGGTTTCCGTCGTCGGTAACATTGTTCCTCATGATATGATCGCGTTGGTTCAAGCATTCCAAAGTGGCGATATTGAATCGGCTCAACGTTGGCACCACAAATTGTTTCCACTTTGTCGGGACCTGCTCGGGTTGGCCACCAATCCGATCCCCTTGAAAGCAGCCCTGCACGAATTGGGACGGGACACCGGTGAACTTCGTTTGCCAATGACCCCATTGAACAAATCGCAACTGGAATTCCTGCGAAAAACACTCGCGGCGTATGGCTTGGAACCCGCCTGCGTCTCTTGATGAAACAAAACGATCAAGCGGTTGCTCAGCGGTGTTGCTTTCGCAATTGAAGTCGTGCCAAAATGACTGCCTTTCGATCGCAGATCAACCAACCGAGTTCACTGCTCGGCGAAACCTTCCCTGTCAAACGGATTACCCTATGACTCTCAACCGTCGCAAATTCATCGGCCAAACCGCGGCGGTCGCCGCGACCAGTGCTTTCGTTACCGGTCTCGGAAGAGTGGCTTCGGCCAATTGTCCAGCCATGGAGCCTGATCGAAGTTCTCGTTCAGCGCCAACGACTTTTGTTGCGACTTGGCCCTTTGGCAAGCAAGCTTGCGAAGCGGCGCTGAAAATCTTTGGCGAAACAGGTTCCATGTTGGATGCGATCGAGCGCGGCATTTGGGTGACTGAGTCCGATGCTTCCAACGCGTCCGTGGGAATCGGCGGCATTCCAAATGCTGCCGGCGCGGTCGAATTGGATGCGTGCATCATGTCCGGACCGAATCATCAGGCCGGATCGGTCGCGGGCATACAGAACATCTTGCATCCGATTTCTGTCGCACGTGCCGTGATGGAAAAGACTCCCCACGTCATGTTAGTCGGAGAGGGAGCCTATAACTTTGCCATTGCACAGGGGTTTGAAAAAATAAATCTACTCACGGAACAACAGCGATTGGCCTGGGAGCAATGGAAAGCGTCTCGTCCCGCCGCGCCAGACTCTGCACCGCAGATCGATCCGGATCACCACGATACGATTGCCATGCTCGGCCTTAACGAACAGGGCGATCTATTTGGGGGTTGCTCCACCAGCGGCTGGGGTTACAAAATCCCGGGACGCGTCGGTGACTCACCCATTATCGGCGGCGGACTTTATGTTGACAACGCGATTGGTGCCGCCGGGGCTACCGGTTTAGGTGAAAACGTCATGCGCCATTGCGGCTCGTTTTTAGTGGTGGAAATGATGCGCAATGGAGCCAGCCCCACAGAGGCCTGCGAAATGGCCATCCGGCGAATTGCCGAGACCGACCCCAAAGCATTAGAAGAATTGGAGATCAATTTTATTGCGCTCAATAAAGCCGGCGAATTCGGCGCGGCCGGAACCAGCGCTGGATTTCAATATGCCGTTACCAATGGGCAATTCAGTCGCATCATCGACGCCAAATCGCTGTCCGCAAAATCCATTGGTCCCGAAGGGGGAAATCGAAAATAACAGCGCCAAATGAAATCACGGTGCCGTGGTTCGAATCCGAACAACGGCAGTCCTTCATTTCTTTTTCTTGCGTAACAATCCGGCGCTCTTTTCGTAAAACTTGTCGCGACGAGACCTCGAAAGTTCATCGCTTTCAATTTGCTGCGATTTCAAATCCTGCTGCATCGCGATCGTAAAGGGGCATTTTAGCTCTTTGATACGAAACTCAATGTAATCGGATTCTTCTACCGATAATTGACCGGCCAGATAATCCCGCATTTCGTTCGGTGCTGGGACGCCAATCTGGTGCCGTCGCCAAATTTCGCCCAGCGTATGCATCCCTGCGTCGCGACGACCGTTAATCTGTGACAATCGTTTCAACAGCAACGGGTCCTGGCGAACTGCCTGCTCCAACTCCGCCGCGCGGGCCGGGTCAAGCGACTCATCCAGGTACGCCTCAAGTTCAGCTTCGTTGAATTCCATGAGCACAAATTCGGGGTGTAAAGTGTTCGCGTCGAGGGTTCGCGAGGATCGCGGAATTTTGTCGGTATCTTAAACCCAACCCCTGCTGCTGACAAGATTGTTGCCCGATGTTTTCCACCGAGCGAAAACAGACTGAACCCGTTGGGCGGTGAATTGTACGAAAACGGCTCACGGGTTTAACAACGAGGCCCTCGGTTCCGTGCTACAATGTTGCTTTGATTGTGCGACATTATTTATATCCATGAGAGATTTTTAGGAGACCTGCAAGATGAAGTTGATTTGCGTCACGACGGTGTCCCTGGGTGTCACGCTGTTATGGTTGGCTTCGAATTCCACCGCCCAAACCACTTCGACCGATCCGACCGCCCAATCCAATGTGGTCCCGGCAAGCAGTACACCTGATTCAAGTGCGGATGTTTCGGCCAGCGCAGTTCCGGTGGCGCGGGGCACCGTTTTTCTCGATCTGGATGGCGATGGAAAATTCGGACCGGTCGATCACGCCTTCGCGGGTATCAAGGTCTCCAACGGGACCGAAATTGCGTCCACCGATATCAACGGTCGGTATGAGTTGCCTTTGCCAGAGGACGCTGTTCTGTTCGTGATCAAGCCGACGGGATTCCGCACGGCCTTGAATGACCAAAATCTGCCCAAATTTTTTTACATTCATAAACCGAATGGATCACCCCAACTCAAATTTCCCGGCTCATCGCCGACGGGCCCGTTGCCGCAGTCGATTGATTTCCCACTCTATCAACAAAGTGAACCGGACGAATTCCGCGTGATTCTGTTTGGTGACCCACAGCCGCGAAACAACGTCGAGGTCGATTACATCAGTCACGATGTCATTAGTGAGTTGATTGGCAATCCGACCAAGAGTGCCTTTGGAGTTTCGTTAGGCGATCTGGCTTTTGACAACCTCGACACGTTTGAGACGTTGAACCAGACCGTCGCCCTGATTGGGATCCCCTGGTACAACGTCATTGGCAATCATGACATCAATTATGATTCACCGGATCGCAAACACATTAATGAAACTTATGAACGCGTCTATGGTCCGTCGTATTATTCTTACGATTACGGGCAAGTCCACTTTGTCGTGTTGGATAACATTGATTGGGAAGAACCAACTGAGAAAATTCCGCAGCGACACTTTATAGCGGGCTTTGGAGCTGAACAATTAGAGTTTCTCAAAAACGATTTGGCACGGATTCCGGCGTCGCAAATGGTGGTGCTGATGATGCACATTCCAATCATTAGCGCCCATGACAAACTCGAACTGTTTAAATTGATCGAAACACGTCCGTTGTGCATTTCCATTGCTGGACACACCCACGATCATCAACATTTATTTCTCGGCCCTGCCGAGGGCTTCAACGGCCGAGAACCGCACCACCACATTGTGAATGTTACCGTCTCGGGAAGCTGGTGGTCGGGCTTAAAAGATGATCGAGGGATTCCGCATACGATGATGGCCGATGGAGGCCCCAATGGCTATTCCATCATGACGTTTGATGGGGAGCAATATCGTTTGGATTATAAAGCAGCTGGGCGGCCGGCCAGCGAGCAAATGCGAATCCACGTCGCGCCGGAAATTTCAGTGGAGCAGACCGGCGAAACGGAGGTCTCCGTGAACGTTTATAACGGGTCCGCCAAATCCTCGGTTGAAATGGCCATCAACGACGCAGCCGATTGGGTTCCTTTAACAAAAAAGGTCGCTCTTGATCCGAGCCTGGTCGAACTGTTTGAATACGAACAAAAATTGAGTCCTCCGATCGAACCCAAAATGTCCCAACCCAAGGGTTCCAGCCATCTGTGGTTCGGAAAATTGCCGCCGGATTTGCCGCCGGGAACTCACTTGCTGCGTGTTCGAACCACTGACATGCATGGCCGGACTTTCCACGGACATCGCAGTTTTCGAGTCAGCAAATAATGCTTGGCATTCCGCCGGCTTTTCGGTTATTGTTATCTTCGATTTCCTTCTGCGGTACGGGACGTAAGGTTGTCTTAGTCGTTCGAAAATGAGACGATAGAACAAACGTGGCAGCCTCCTTCAATTAACCTCGGAGACGCCGTGAACGCGATCACTAGAAACACCAAAATGCCAGTCGATTTAGCAGCGATCCGGGCCGCCGTCCGGAACATCCTGATAGCCGTCGGAGAAAACCCTGACCGCGAAGGACTCGTGGAAACCCCCCGTCGTGTGGCGGATATGTACGCGGAAATGTTTGCCGGCTTGCGACTCGACCCATCGCGACATCTGGCCGTGACGTTTCCCGAAGTCTATGACGAAATGGTGTTGATTCGCGACATTGCATTTACCAGCATGTGCGAGCATCATCTGTTACCCTTTTCGGGCGTCGCTCATGTTGCGTACATCCCCAATGGCAAAGTGACCGGACTGAGCAAAATTGCGCGCGTGGTCGAAGAAATTTCCCGGCAACCCCAAGTTCAGGAGCGGATGACCCAGTCCATCGCTGAAATGGTCGACGAACATTTGTCGACGTCCGGAGTCGCCGTCGTAGTTTGCGCCGAACATTCCTGCATGACTATCCGCGGCGTTCGCAAACCAGGCAGTACGACTGTAACCAGTGCCCTGCGCGGGGACTTCAAAACCAATCAATCGACTCGCGCAGAGTTCATGTCATTGATCGGCCACAAATAGCCGCAGCGAGATCGTCCACCAACAGCCGGTCTCCGAACTATCCATCCCATTCAGCGAAGGGACCGTTGGCAACTTGCCGTTAGACGTTAAGTTGACCCTGCATGCCGGAGAAATAGTTTAGAACCGCCAGCTCGGCGATATCTTTCTTGAACACCAGCGGCTGGCGATGGAACTCGCAAAAATCTTTGGCTTGATTGAGCAGGTCCAGCACATGACAGAAGCGAAACGGACGGCCGACCCGTTTGTAGTGATATTCGATTAAGCGATCGATGACACCGTTTTCGACGCGGAAGCTCATTTCGCGCAATTTCAAATCGAACAATTCGCGAAACTGGGTCTCCGTAGGGTCGAAAACTTCTACTTTATAGGGAATCCGTCTCAAAAATGCTTCATCGCACAAACTGGCCGGTTCCAGGTTCGTGGAGAAAATCAATAGCTGCTCAAACGGTAGCGCAACCTGGCGCCCCGATGGCAAATTGATAAAGTCCTGTCCGGATTCCATCGGCACAATCCAACGGTTTAACAATTCGGTCGTCGAAATTTTCTGTCGCCCGAAATCGTCAACCACCAGACAGCCGCAATTGCTCTTCAAGTGAATCGGCGCTTCGATGATCCCAGTCACGGGATTGAGAGTCGCATCCAAGTGTTTCAATTCCAGCTCACCCCCAACCACGATGGTTGGCCGCTTAATACGGATCCAGCGTTCATCCACATCCATATCCATCGTGATGCTGTTGGATTGGGGCAGGGGAGCCGCTTCGTGAACCGAAGGATCGAACAATCGAATCACTTCGCCGCCGACGGTCAATGCGCGGGGAATCCAAATCACGGCGCTGAGAGCGCGAATGGCACGGGTCGCAATCGAGGTTTTGCCATTACCTGGTGCGCCAAACAGGAAAATGCTCCGCCCCGAGTTCAAGGCCTGGCCGAGTTGGCTGATCGTCAAATCCGAGACCATCATTTCGCTGAGTGCTGCCGCAACCTCGTCGTAGGTTGGTTTGAGATTCTTGATCGATTGTTTTAAAACGGAAGCTTTGTAATCTGCGAGATTAACGGGTGCTGCTCCGCAATAGGAACTGCGCGACAAATGCAAACGAGCCTGTTCGACTCCTTTGGGCGATAGTTCATACTCGTAGTCGGCAACACCAGCCGATTGCTTGTGACCGATCAGCAGGTCTGCTTTGAGCGTCGCCAAAACCGGTTCGAGCAACGAGAAGGGAACTTTGATTTGTTGCGCGACTTTGGCACCCGCTTGGTTCCCATGCAAGAACAGGAACCTCAGGACCAAGGGAAATAAATCGTTCTTGTGCAAGCCAGCTTCTTTGAGGGACTTGGGCATGACGGGCACGACTTCGTCCGCGATCAAGAACGTCGCGGCCGACGGTCCATGATTGATGATGACCGGTTCGTAAGCATCCTTGATGTTGCCCGACGAACCGAGCGCTGAATAATTAGGCGATTGCATTTGATTTCTCGCGAATCCCGTTCAAAGTACAAACCGTTGCAAACGCGACAAGTTGCCAAATCGCGCCAGCCACAACAGCGGTTTAAGAATCTTCATCCTACGCTCGGCGCAACCCTCTCAACCCGAAGCCGAGAGACAGCCGGACGTAAAACCTGAGGTACAGTTACCCCGTGTTACTTGGTCTTTCGGCGATTTTCCATCAGGGACCTAACATTTTTGCGACAATCCGCGCGACCGTCCGCGCCGTTACAAATGCACTCCAATATTTATCAACCAACCATTTCGTCTTCGGCTAACCCCGCCCAATGATACACGTTCGTCAACTAACCAAAGCCTACCAAGACCTGCAAACGGGGAGCTTTAAGGCACTCGACGGAATCAGTTTCGACGCGATGCCGGGTCAGATTTTCGGACTACTCGGTCCCAATGGAGCCGGAAAGACAACGGCGTTACGAATACTCAGTACGGTCCTCCGGCCGACCAGCGGAACCGTGACCGTGAACGGTTTTGAGGTTTCAACACAACCCGACCAGGTGCGACACCAAATCGGTTTCGTCTCCACGAACACAGCGATTTACGATCGGATGACCGCTTGGGAAATGGTCCAGTATTTTGGCCGGTTGTACGGCATGACCGACCAATTGTTGCACCATCGCATGGAGGAACTATTCGATCGGTTCCAGATGCAGGAGATTCGCCACACCTTGGGCAGTAAGATGTCGACCGGCATGAAACAAAAGGTCTCCATCGTGCGCGCAATGGTTCATAATCCTCCCGTTCTGATCTTTGACGAAGCCACCTCGGGCCTGGACATTCTCGTTGCCCGGGAAGTCTTGCGAACGGTCGAGCAGGTTCGTGATCAAGGTAAATGCGTCATTTTTTCCTCGCACATCATGACCGAAGTCCGTCGTCTGTGCGATCGTGTCGCGATCTTGAATCGAGGCCAGATCCTGGCTCAAGGTTCAATCGCGGAGTTATCCGAACAATACGCGGAACCTGATTTGGAAGAGTTGTTTTACCACTTGATTTCCGAGTCCGAAAAACCAAACCGGGAGCGTCGCAAGGCTCAAACCGTCAACTAACGGCTGCTACGGGACGATCGATAACCATGAAGTGGCGGAATGTCAGACTAATTTTTTCGCGCGAACTGCGTGATCAATTGCGCGATCGGCGAACTTTATTTACCGTCGCTGTGATGCCGATGTTGCTCTATCCCTTGATGGGCATGGCGCTACTGCAAGTCGGCCAATTCATGCGACAGTATCCGACGCAAGTCTGGTTGATCAACACGCGCCATCTGCCTGACCAACCGGCTTTGATTGCCGATCAACAACTCAACCCTAAATTTGTCAAACCGGGTGAAAAAGAACTGCTGGAAATTTCCTACTCGGAATCCGGCGACCGCGAATTCCAGGATATCGTCGCGGAATATCAAAAACTGATTCTGCTGGAGAACGGCGCGCCATTGGCCGACCAATTGATCCAGCAAGCGATGGCCAAACGCGGCGTTGACATCGCCGTCTATTTCCCGACGCCAATCAGGATTCCGACGCTGACTGATTCCGCGACAGCCGCTGCCTCGATCTCCCCGCCGTCGGAAATTGCCAGTGCCTATCTGTTTCTGAACTCGGCGAGAGACCAATCTCGTATCGGCGCGGAGCGATTCAATGGTGTGTTACTACGGTGGCAAACTGCCTTCGTCGCCGAAGTGATGCTGGCGAACGACTTGCCCGGCGATCTGGTGAATGGCATTTCGGTTGAACTCGCCGACATTGGCGACAAAAGTGGCAAGCGCGCCGCAATGTGGTCCAAAGTGTTGCCCTTCATCATCGTGGTCTGGGCGCTGACCGGAGCGTTTTACCCGGCGATTGACTTATGCGCTGGAGAAAAAGAACGCGGTACGTTTGAAACTCTGCTTAGCAGTCCCGCCGCGCGGAGCGAAATCGCGATTGGCAAATTACTAACCGTCATGAGCTTTAGTAGTGTGACGTCCCTGCTGAATTTGATCAGCATGGGATTCACGGGCTTGTTTGTTGTTGCCAAAATGGGGAACAACGTGGGGTTGCCCGGAATACCGGTTGGTTTTCCCCCTGTCGGCAGTCTGATTTGGTTGTTGTTGGCGTTGATTCCTATTTCGGCATTGTTCAGCGCCGTGGCATTGGCGGCGGCGGCGTTCGCGCGGAGCAGTAAAGAGGGTCAATACTATCTCGTTCCGCTGATGATGATTTCCATGCCGTTGATGATCGTCCCGATGTTGCCGGCATCACAATTGAATCTCGGTACCAGTTTGATTCCGATCAGCGGGTTAATGTTGTTGTTGCGCGGATTGATTGAGGGTCAATTTGCCGATTGCGCTCGGTATGTCGGGCCGGTGTGCATCGTGACGTTCGCGTGTTGTTGGTTTTCGGTAAAATGGGTTATTCATCAATTTAATAGTGAAACCGTCTTGTTCCGCGCCAGTGAACAATTCAGTGTGGTGGGTTGGATGAAATCGCTCGTTCGTGAACGTCACGAACTTCCATCGCTGGGCAGTGCTTTGATTTGTGGTCTGGTCATTTTGGTTTGCAAGTTTTTTATGGGCTTTGTCGCCCGGACACCGAGCTCCTTTGCTGATTTTGCGTTTCAGACCGTGATTATTCTGGTGGCAACAATCGGCATTCCAGCGGTGTTAATGGCGCTCGTATTGACTCGCAATCCGAGCAAGTCGTTGCGATTAAACTCCTGTACGATACCAATGGCCAGCGCCGCCATCCTGTTGGCGATTTTTCTGAATCCGTTGTTCACGTGGATAACGGCCGGCGTGATGCATGTTTATCCGCCCGCCGGAAATTTGTTGGCGCTGGAAAAAGCGGTCTCCAGTATCATGGACAGCTCGCCCGGTCTGTGGGCGCTCTTGTTGGTGTTTGCGGTGGCACCGGCGGTCGTCGAAGAAATTGGTTTTCGCGGATTTATTTTGTCGGGATTACAATCACTACGTAGCAAGTGGCAAGCGATCCTGATTGCCAGTTTGATGTTCGGTGTCGCTCACTCGGTCATCCAACAATCGATCATTACGTTCGTTGTAGGAATCGTCCTGGGGATTATCGCAATCCAAACCCGATCGATCATTCCTTGTATGCTGTTTCACGGCGTTCACAACAGCCTGGCAGTCCTGTTGTCCGGAGCGAAAGCCCAAGTCATTGAACCGTCACCGTTGCTCCGCCACATCCTGGTAACCGAAAATGGAGTCAATTACCAATATGATTTGACGGCTGGCCTGTTGATGACGGCACTTGGCGTAGCGCTGTTGGTCTGGTTTTGTCGTCTACCGGCTAACGGGGTGCCGCTGGAAAGTTCCGCAAAGAACCCCGAATTGAAATTGAGACCCGTGGTGAATTAGGCTGATTCGAACGAAAATGGAAGCCCGGCACAAATTTCGGCACAGGTTCCTGTGAACCAAATCCGGCTGGAAGTTTTTCTCCCTTCGTGACTTGATGACTGCCGAAATCCAATCCTACCGAGCCGCTTACGTCATCCCGATGGATCGGCCGCCGATCCCGAATGGAACGGTCTCGGTCTCCGCCGGGCGGATCGTGTCGGTCGAGAAACATCGTTCCGGTCACTCCGCGCGCTCGGTCCAAGACCTTGGTGATGTCGCGATTATTCCAGCTTTGGTAAATGCCCATTCGCATCTGGAATTCAGCCATTTGTCGCAACCGCTGGGGTACCCAGGAATCGAATTCACCGCTTGGATTCGTGCGGTCATGCAGACCCGTAAAACAACCAACTCGACGTTGTCTGAAAAATCGGTCGCGATCCGTCAGGGGTTGAGTGAATCGTGGTCGGCCGGTGTTGGATGTATTGGCGAGATCGCCACGGCTCCGGTCGATCGAGACGACTATGTTTTACCACATCAGCCGCAGGGCTCATTGCCAATCCATTTGATTGTGTTTAAGGAACAACTGGGAAGTTTGGAAAATCTGTTTGAACAGAAAATTGCCGACGTAAAAAACTTTGTATCCGCCAAGACTAATTCTCGGGTGACCGCCGGGATCAGTCCACACGCACCCTATTCTGTGCACTCGAAATTGTTGGCCGGCTTGGTCAAATTGGCGATCGAGCAGCGGGTTCCCGTTGCCATGCATCTCGCCGAGACTCCAGCAGAGCGGGAACTATTGGAGCGGCGAACGGGGCCATTCGTCGAGCTCTTAACCGACTTGGGAGTTTGGAATGATGCAGCGTTTTTGCCACCCCAAAATACGTTACAGATTTTACAAATACTGGCGCAAGCACCGCGATCCTTAATCGTACATGGGAACTACCTCAATTCAGCGGAGCTTGAATTTATTGCTCGGCAACAAAGTCACATGTCAATTATCTATTGCCCGCGGACACATCAATTTTTTGGCCACGAACGCTATCCGTTAGAAAAAATCTTGGCGGCCAAGATTTGTTTAGCAATTGGCACGGACTCGCGCGCCAGCAATCCGGATTTGAATTTATTTACAGAATTGCAAACGGTCTCCCAAGCCTATCCCGGTCTATCGCCGTTACAAGTGCTGGAATTCGGTACGCTTAACGGTGCCAGAGCGTTGGGTGTGGAACCAACCTTCGGCTCGATTTCGCCGGGTAAATCTGCGGCGTTGAGTTGGATTCGAGCGGCTTCGTTTGGCGCCAATGACTGGGACGGTTTGTTGTCCAGTGACGCTACCTGCGAACCAATTCTTTGACGCCCGATCGATCCACGGCCTCCGCCGAATTGGTCGGAAGTGAACCAACAATGTAATTCGCCACGTCGAATTGCAACTAGGTCCAGCACAACCCTTCGGGCAGTTTATTGAGTGATTCGCAACCCTGTTCGTTGACGATTACCATGTCTTCCACGCGAATGCCACCAACGGCCTTACTGTACAAACCGGGTTCGATGGTCAGCGCATCACCCAACAACAACAGCGGCCCCTTGAAATCCAGCAGGGGAGACTCGTGGACATCCAACCCAATTCCGTGACCTGTCCCGTGAACCATCGCGCAGTAACTATCGGGCTCGGAGGCTGCAGGAATACCAATTTGATAGCCGTGTTGGCGAATCGTATCGATCACCGCTTGATGGACCGATTCGCCAGTCACACCCGGCCGAGTCGCAGCTTGTCCAGCAGCTTTCGCCGCAACGACTGCCGCATGCATTCGGCGAAGCTCGTCCGGAATCTGTCCATTGACGACAGTGCGTGTGCAGTCACCGTTGTACCTGGTGGTACGGTTTTGGGGAAATATATCGACGATCACGGGCTGGCCGGTTCGTAGCGGACCATGACCGATGTCGTGACAATCGGCGCCTTGCGGGCCTCCGGCGACAATACTCGGTACATTGCTGTAACCTTGTTTCAACAACCAGACATCGATTTCAAATCGCACTCGTTCACTGGTCAACGGAGCACCGTCGTGCATCAAGACGCCATCGGCGGCAGGCTTCGCTCTCCCGACCAGTCGGCAAGCCATTTCCATCGCGCCTTCGGTGGTTGCTTGAGCTTCGCGCAACCATTGAATTTCCTGCTCATCTTTCGCGCGCCGATCGACTACGCCTTTCTCGCGATCGCAGTTCACTTCGATTCCGGCAGCCCGAATGACATCGGCGAAAATCAACGGTAGTGTCCGATCCGCCACAACTGACGTGACACCATTGCGACGCAAACATTCCGCCGTCGCTTGCGCCGTGGCGGTTTCACGATCCCCGGATAATCCGGCTGCTGGTGCGAATTCAGCGGGGCAGGAAACTTGATCCACTCGAGCATGCAAACGTGCGCGATGCATTTCGATATCGCGCAAGATCAAAATCGATTTGGCTTGACCGTTTCCACCGTTCAAGGTCACCATCGCTGCCGGATCGCCGACGCTAAAGCGCAGCGCATGATACAAGGCTGAATTTTTTTCCGGAATTCCGGCCATCAAGTAAGTTTTGGAGTGGTTCATGAAAATAGTGTAGAAAAAAAGTGCGGTGAGGTAACCCCCGATTTTACCTTGAATCAAGCGAGAAACAGGGGGGGGTGAACCAGTTCTTTCCAAAAACTTTGCCCGTCAGTGCCCTGGATCAAATCGGGAAATCGTCGGCACGTCGCCGGGCGATTGCCACAATCCGCTGGCTGCCGATTCGAGTCAAAAAGACGGTTGCTCGGTGGGGGCCGCTGATTTTCATCCGCTCGAATTGGTCAACCAGAACTTTGCCAACGCCCCGTTTTTTGATTTCGACCGAGCCGATCTCACGCTTTTTCAGAAATTCCACTGTCCGTCTCAGATCCATAGAAAATAGCTCAACCACTTCAAATCGAGTCAGCAATGGATGTTCAATCGGTTGAGTCGAGGTCAAATAGTCCACATCAACTGCCATCCGCATCGTGTTGCTTTGAACCGCTAAAGCATTGGTTAAACCAGCGGCAAGAACCGAAGGATGCGGCTCGTACAGATATCGCTGGATCCTATTCGAAATTTCAATGGTAATCCCCAAGTCCTCTTCAGAAATGGAGAGCTGATGAACCGAGTCGGCCTCGATGTAGGTCGCCGTACGGAATCCCGGCGAGCTGAAATGCGAGCCGTGCCAGATGATCTGTTGTTTGCACTCGCGGCGATCTCCGATCCATTCTCGCTGGACCTCGACCGGCACGTCCGCGGAAATCGGGGTAGCTGGGGCAACTTTAACGGCCAAATTTTTGCGAGCGCCAATTCGCCGAAAGACTTCTCCCAGAGGCGGGGAGAATCGTGCCCCCACGACGGTGCGTTCGGTAACCCGTCGATCGGGATCACAATGGATTCCGTCGCAATCCGAAAAGTCAAATTTCTCAAACTCAATCTGTGACACCTGGACCGATTGATTTGGCAGTACATCTATTAACCCGGCATTGTGTCGCGCAAATAGGGTCGTCAAAGGATGCGAGTCAATACCAATCGTGGATTGAGCGGCGGAACGCCCAATCAAAGGGATCAAGTCTCCGCCAATCCCACAACAAACGTCGACCACAGTGGACAGGCCAGCAAAGCGAGCGGCTTTGTATCGCGCCAAATTTTCGCCGGTCGCCTGCTCGAGTCCGCGGCGAGTCAGAAACATCTGATCAGCCAACGTGAACTTGACGCGCGCTCGGATTCTCAATTGCGACTGCTCCATAATCATCGCGGCACGTGCCGCCGAAGTTCGTTTTCGCAATGTCTTGGCGATTCGAACAGGATTCATTCGCTCGCAAAAAGCGGCCTGGGTCTGCTCCAATAACGGCTCGGCCGCAGTGGACATCAGCCACAAAAAATCCGCTTGAGTTGTTGAGTCCATAGGTTGATGTTAGTTTAAGCAGGCTTGCCATTCCATCGGTGAAATTCAAATTGGCGTTTTGCCCGGAAACGACCGTTGTTTACCGGTGCTTGGAAACTGAAATCGACATTCCGGCAACCAAGCGCGCGAAACTGAGGTTTGCGGGAACATCACAATCAATCATTTGGAAATTCATCTTCGACATGCTGACTCCATTCGATGAAATGATATTGTACTTGCGATTGGCCCAGGCCTATCGCAACAAATTACAGATGTCCGACCGGGATCGGGCTTTGACTCTAGCGGGTATCTGCGCCCATGTCATGCTGCTGCCGGAGATCGCCAGTTTTTGCCGCCAGTTGATTTTGCAAAACAATCCGGGCCACATGCTGCGCAAATACGGGTCCGTTGCCGAAGCGGTTGCCGACCCGGATTTCGGCGTGTTCGTTAAACAGTTGCGGCGAAAAATTTCCCCCGAACATGGTGAAGCCGAATTAGTCGAACTGGGCTACCAATGTGATGTCAGAAAATCCGATTACAAAACAAAAATCGAATTTGCGGCCGCTGTCATGGGGGTGGATGCAGATTGGTTGATTGAACATTTCGGATGAATCAGACCCAGCGGTGTCCTCGAGGCCCCGGCCAAATGGACGTCACTAGCGCAACAATCGGGATTCTATTGATCGTAAGTTCTCCTGTTTTACGGCCAAAGTGAGGCAGCCGTTAAGCCGAACCTTGATGAGGGTGTAGTCCGTAAATGAGGTGGCCATGTTGATCCGTTCCCTTTTGATTCCTGCTTTGTTGATTTGTGCAGTTGGTGCGCCGATCTTTCTGAGCGAATTCAAGACAACATTGCCTGACCAAGGAGCTCAAGGTCCAAACTCCATGTCGAACACGCCGACATTTGCCGATCCCTCGCAAATCGGCAACAACCGGCTGGCCAATGGCACATCGTTAAATTCCCAGACTGCCCAATCGAATCCGTTCGTTGTTTCGGACAATCCGCGACAATCGCGAAACCTCTCCGCCCGTACGCCCCAAGGTCAAACGGGTACTGAATTCCAACAAGCGGGCTATTCGCTTTCACAACCAACTCAGCCGGAATCCAGCGCTCCAACTCAATTTGCCGTAGCTCAAAATTCAAATTTGCGAACCGTGCCCTTTGGTATGCAACCGGCCGGCTCGTTGCCCGATCCAACGCCGAATCAGATGGTGACCCAGCCACCGACAAATAGTTTTGGCCAGTCTCGTCCGCCGGAATCGTCGCCCCCGGGATTCCCCACACCCAACGCCTTCGACACAAGGCAAAACTCACCCTATGCCGATTCCTTCGGTTACGAGAAAATTGGCTCCAGTCCGACCACCAATCCTTTCGGTCTTGCTTCCGTTTCGTATCCCCCTTCTGCGCCTGGATCATTTGCAAATTTGACACCGGACTATGGTGCGACTCAAACGCTGATTTTTCCCGGGAATGAGTTCGGTCCCGACCTGACCGCTCCCCCAATGGAATTCTGGCCGATCACCGACTTCAACGAAATACTTCGATTCGACATTACCAGTGCTTGGGTAAAACAACGTTGGAAACGCGTCTCAACGAACCCAGGCGACATCGGATTACATGGTTTGAGAATCGCCTTGGTAACCGGCACGAACTCTTGGGATTTGCATGGTTCGTTGACGTATTACTTCGATGCGGAACAACGCCTGCAAAGGATTACGTTCCGCGGTTGGACGGGTGATGCCGGCCGGCTATTGCAGATAATGGAGTCTCGGTTTGAGTTTCAACGCCAACAAACCCATTTAGCCGGCTTTTATGTGGTTCAAAATCGTCGAAAACTCACCGGTGGATTGCTAATGAAAGACCCTCCGGTTTTAAATAGCGAAAATCCAATTGAAAAATTGGCAATCGTCATGGAAATCAACGATCCGTCAGGCCCATTCGAACTCAGCGAGGAATTTAGGGCGCTGATCGCCGGCTCGATTTCGCAATAACAATCGCTTCCTCGGCTTTCCGGGCGTTCCGCAATCAAGAACTCGTTTTTCGACGACGATTTTTTTTTGGCACGCCAATGTCCAACAATTTATCCACCACGTTTGGAGCCGGGCGGAAAGAAATTTCGCCGTGAGTTTGCCGTGTTTTTTGCGCAAGTCAGGCGGCAATTTTTAATTTAAAGAAATCTTCTCAAGATTTCGAGTCAACCCGTTTGACACAAGTGCTAGCGGTTTTAGAATCGCTCATCTTCACGATTGGTTCGTTGCCAATTCGCACGACGCGATACAAAACGATGGACGCACTTTCCGACCCATCAACGGCTTGATCCCTTGTCAAAATAGTTGACTCGGCTGTTTGGCCTTCGGTTGGACTAAATGTTGCGTTCGAATGATGAGCAGGACGTAACTTTGTCGAATCAGGATTTCCCAGCACTCACAGGACCCGGAAGCGATCGCCCAATGACTGGCGTGATCGCCGACCAACTGGCACAACGCATCGGTACCGACCGATTCGATTTATGGTTCAGCGAACAGGACTGTATTCGCCAAACATCCAGCGACAAATTCCGAAACTGCATTGAAGTGTCTGCCGAGAATTCTTTTTCATTGCAACGGATTCAGAACACCTTTGGTCGCGACATTCGAACGGTGGTCGACCGCGTCTGTGGGCCTCACTTTGTAATTGATTACCAGGTCAAATCAATCGCTGTTTCGTTGACCTCCACGCCCGTACGAAACTACCAGGGGCTGACCGTCGACGAGCCGAACTCGATTGATCAAACTGGCCCGGCGAATGCAACCAACGACCTGACAAACTTGATTCCAAATGGTGCGAGTGACTCGCCGGTTTCGAAGATCGGTCGGGAAAAATCCACATCAGAATCGAACAACCGCCGTCGAAATCTCTCCTCGTTTTGGTTTGGCGATGAAAATCGGCTTGCGGAAGCGAGTGTCGAGCAACTCTTTGAACGCCCGGGACAATTTTCTCCGTTTCTGGTTTATGGACCGACCGGAAGTGGCAAAACACATCTATTGGAGGCCATTGCCAACGATTACCGCCACCGACTGCGATTGCGACGCGTAGTCATGTTGTCGGCCGAACAGTTCACCAGTTTGTTCGTCAGTTCGCTCAGAGGTGGCACGGGTTTGCCAATGTTCCGACGTAAATATCGCGAGCTGGATTTGCTGATTATTGACGACATTCAATTTCTGGCGGGCAAACGGGCCACGATCAGCGAGTTTCAACATACGGTCGACAATCTCATTCGAATCGGAAAACAAGTCATCATTGCTTCCGATCGTCCACCGGTTGAGCTAATTTCCCTGGGCGGCGAGTTGGGAACACGATTAACGGCTGGGTTGAGTTGCCCGTTGCGATACCCCGGGCGGGCAGGGCGGATAAAAATTGCTCGCCAAATGTGTGTTGAACGGAATATGAATCTGGCCAATCCCGTGATCGAATTGATTTGTGATCGATTGACGCGAGATGTCCGGCGGATTTCTGGTGCGTTGAACCGGTTGCATGCCTTATCATTGTCGCGGGGCGCGCGAATCACAACGGAAATGGCTCAAAATGAGCTGTGCGATTTATTTTCCATTAGCAGCGGCCATTCGACCTCAATGCTGAGCATTGAAACGGCCGTTTGCGAGTTCTGTGGCGTGAAGCCCGCCGATTTGAAGTCGTCCAGCCGTCATAAGCAAATCAGTTCGGCCCGCATGTTGGCGATGTATCTCTCGCGCCAATACACGTCGTCTGCATTTTCCGAAATCGGCGACTATTTTGGTGGTCGCAGCCATTCGACCGTGATTGCCGCACAAAAACGCGTCCATGGCTGGCTGGAAAAGAACTCCGGTGTTTCACTTCCCCATGCCACTTGCCGGGCCAAGGATGTCATTAGCCGCTTGGAATCGAATTTAAGAATTGGTTAATGCTAGCCTTTCGTCCTGACAGCCAATTGTTCTTGACGAATCAGACTATTCTCAGCAAGATTCGGCTCCCCGGAAGACGAATCATTCTCGACATCGAACGAGTTGCGTGTCTTTCGAATAAATAGTCCAACCATCGTCTCAGAAACGATCGATGAAACCATTTTTTCAAGCCGTCTGGCACTCACTCCGTTATCGGTGGACGATTGCCGGTGCGCTAACCTGCTCCATGTTGATTGCTGTGCTGTGGAGTGCCAGCATTACGACGGTGTTTCCAATCGTCAAGATTGTGCTCGAAGGCGAAACCGCTGCGTCTTGGATTCAACACGAGATTGACAAAAGCCACCAAAATGTGGCGCTTGTTCAAACGGAAATCGAGGCCCTCTCTGCCGAAATTTCGACCGTGCCCCCTGAGCAAACGATTCCATTGTCCAACAAACTGGACCTGAAACGAAGTCGTTTGGAAGCGGAAAATGAAGCCCTTGCGTGGTACGAGAAAATCCAACCGACCGTCCAGAAATATGCTCCCAAAGAGCCATTTCCAACTTTAGTTGTAGCGCTAGTCTGGTTGCTGGTCGTGACGACGATCAAAGGCATACTTTTGGTGATCGGCGCTATTCTCGATGCCCGAGTGGCTAACCGCACAGTGATGGATTTGCGGAGAATTTACTATCGCAAAGCGCTCGATCTGGATCAACGGCGAATCGACATGATTGGCACGTCCAACATGATGACGCATCTATCGTTCAATATGATGATGATCAGTAGTGGTTTGCAAGTTTTTTACGGAAAATGCATTCGCGAACCGCTCAAGATGTTGGTATGTCTGGCGCTTGCTGCATGGATTTCGTTTCCTCTACTACTGATGTCATTGTTAGTTGTGCCGGCAGGAGCGTTTCTGATTCACTCCGTATCGCGGCGTATGAAACGTTCGACGCAAACCGAACTTTCGGGTATGTCGGACGTGTTTCAAACGCTCATGGAGACATTTAATGCGGTAAAAACCGTGCGAATCTTCAATCGTGAGCGAACGGAGAGGCGCCGCTTCAAAAAGAACTCACAAGCGCTCTATAACATGTCCGTGCGCATCGCCCTCTACGATTCATTGCTGCGCCCGATCACCGAAGTGCTCAGTGTGATATCGATTTCTTTATCCATATTGATTGGTGCGTACCTCGTGATTCAAAAGGAAACGCATTTGTTTGGATTCCAAATTAGCCCAACCCCGATCAATCCGACTATGCTGTTGCTGTTCTACACCCTGCTGGCTGGTGCAGCGGACCCGGTTCGAAAAATGAGTGAAATAGTGAACGCGCTCGTTCGCGGCGGAACCGCTTGTGATAATCTGTTTCGCACGTTTGGAACCGAGCCTTTGGTTCGAGCTCCGGAAAACCCGATCGAAGTTCCGCAACATTCCCAAAGTATCCAATTTGAAAATATTATTTTCACGTACTTACCGCGTCAGCCTGTCATTCGAAAGTTAAATCTTACCGTTCCGTTTGGACAAACGATCGCGATCGTCGGGGGCAACGGTTCTGGGAAGTCGACGTTAATGAACTTATTGACTCGATTTTATGATCCTCATGTCGGGCGCGTATTGATCGATGGGCAAGACATCAAACAAATGAGTCCCAAAAAGGTGCGCCAGCAAATGGCCTGGGTGACTCAAGAGTCGGTGCTGTTTCGAGGAACGGTTTGGGAAAATATTGCCTATGGTGCACCCCACGCCGAAGAATCCGCTGTCCTGGACGCGATCCGGATGGCCGGGATTGATCGTTTTGTTGAGAACCTCGAAAACGGCTATCAAACCCAGGTCGGGGACGACGGTCGTAAATTGTCGGCTGGCCAGCGCCAACGAATTACGCTAGCGAGAGCGATCTTGTCCAACCCACGAATTTTGATTTTGGACGAAGCGACCAGCCAGATTGACGGACATTCAGAGAGCCTGATTCATGAGTCGATCGCCGAATTTATCAAACAACGCACGACTTTTTTGATTACCCATCGGCCCTCTTCCTTGAAACTCGCCGATCGAGTGATCGTGTTGGAGTTGGGCCGAATCGTCCACGACAGCTCCGTGAGCGAAGCCCAATCGTCTTCGCTCGATTTCCAGAACTTATTTGCCAAATCAGCTTGATTGCGACAGGTTGGTCTTCCCCTGAATTGGTTACGTTGCTAATTTCCGCCAACAAAACCTCGCTCGCGTGATTCAACCATCATTGAGACCCGATTCCATCCATCAAACTCGTCCGTTTTCAAAAATGAAGTCCACAGGCATCGCATGAGACTGTTCGGCCGACGACGAAAAAATACATCGCCCCCCAGCCCGCCCCAACGACGGGTGATTTTCGTTTCGCACGAAGCCACTCGGACGGGTGCACCCAAGATCATCCTTAATATTCTGAAGCATTTTCGCCAGACTTGTGATATTCAATGCGAGTCGATTCTGCTTAGCGGTGGTCATTTGGCAAAAAGCTTCGCCGACCATTCGATCGTGGACTGTTTCAATTTGCCCAAAGAACCCTCGGACGAACTCAAGAAGCGGGTCAACCGCGCTGTTTTTCGCGAAAAAAATAATTTGCCCATCCTGGCGATTTGCAACAGTATGGAATCGCGATTTATTACGCGCGAATTGTTCGCACTGGGTGTCCCCGCAATTTCGTTGGTCCATGAATTGCCCTCGTCGTACACCGAAACCGATTATAAAGACGTGTTTGACGTTTCGCGGAAAGTTGTATTTCCGGTGCACGCAGTACGGGATGCCGCGGACGCCAAAGCTCCATTGCCAGCCGGCAAGTCGGTCGTGCTCTCGCAAGGCTTGTTGGATCCGAAATTTGGGACTGGTATCACGCGCGACAAAGCTCGGATTCAAATTCGCAACGAATTAGGTTTACCCCCCAACGCCTTTATTGTGCTCGGTTGTGGAACGCTGGATCTACGCAAAGGAATCGACCATTATGCCGCTATTGCGCGGCGGGTCAGCGAAACCAATCGCACGGGAGTTCCGATACATTTTGTCTGGGTTGGGGAAGGGCACCGTTGGGTCCATTCGCCCTATCATTACGTGAAATTGGACGTAGACAAATCGGCGGCCCGTGACCATGTGCACTTCATCGGAGAACGACCCAACGTTGAGCCTTATTTTGCCGGCGCCGATACGTTTTTGATGTCGTCACGCGTCGATCCATTTCCTTGCGTGATCCATGAAGCAATGGCGACCAGTTTGCCCATCATCGCTTTTGAAAACGCGGGTGGTGCCCCGGAAGCTATCGACAGTGGTGCCGGCTTCGTCGTCCGCTATGCCGATTACGAACAGGTTACCAGTATCATCAAATTACTGGCCTGCCAACCCGAAGTCGCCCACAGTATGCGCGAACGTTCGTTGGAACGAGTGCAAACCCGCTATCGATTCGAAGACTACGCTGAGAAATTGATTGACCTGAGTGAGAGCGTGCTCGGTCAACATTTGCGAATTGAAGCCAAGCCCATCAAACTTCGCATTGCGGCCTAAAGCCCCATTTCTGCGGCGATGTTGAATACTCCAAATTCGTACCGCGAAATTCCTGATTCTTCGAATCGTCCTTGAGTTCAATCGCCCAGCCGATCATAGACGCGCGCCACTCCCTCGGCCATACTGGTGTCGGACAGATCCAATCGTTGACGTCGGTAACAACTTTCGCTCATCATTTTCCAACGTGGCAGATCGCCAATCAACGACTGCAAGCGGTTCGCCAGGTCGGTCGAATTTCCCGGTTCAAAGATCATTCCGTCAATTTTGTCACGCACCGCTTCAGGGATCCCTTCAACTCGACTAGCCACAACTGGAACTGCGTTGGCCATCGCTTCGAGCACGACCATCGGTAGTCCTTCGCCGTACAGACTGGGCAAAACAAATACGTCCATTTGTCGTAGTTGTTCGTTTACATTCGACTGAAATCCAGTCCACTCAATGAGCTCGGCGATTCCCAATCGCTCCACACGAGACATGATCTCGGTTTTATACTCAGGTGTTTCAAACGGCCCCACCGCACGCAGTTTTACTTTGATCCCCCGTTGTTTCAACAACTCGATCGCATCGAGCAGGACCTCAGTTCCCTTGCGCGGTCGAAAGAGAGCCATCGTGCCAATCGTCCAATTCTCGCTCGGCAATTCGCGCAATGGCAAGTCATCAATTACGGATACACCATTGGAAACAACTTTAATCCTGTCGGGATCATGGCCCAATTCCCGCATGTAGCCGGCGAGACTGTTGGAGACGCAGATCATTCGCGTGACCCCGCGCAGGCTCCACGTTTCAATCCAGGTGTTGAGCCGATTCGCAAAACCACGTTCCGAATCTCGCCCCACCGGGCTATGCACGTGATAAACCAACGGACACTTCAATTTCATGGCAACCAGCCGGCCAATCAACAATGTACGCGGCGTATGGGCGTGCAGTACCGAGTAACCGTGTTCTCGACAAATCTCGGCGATTCGCCAGACGCAACCCCAATCCAGCCTCGAACGCATCGGCGTTTCAAACAAGGGACTGTTAACCGAGCGACGATTCGTGGGAAATTTTACCGGCTTCAGGCACGCGAAACCGACTTCATATCCCAACTGCGGCAATGCCAATGCCAACAGATCCTGAACCCGTTCTGCACCGGAGTAGTGTTCGCCATTGATGAGATGCAAAACTCTTGTGGTTGAGCTTGCCGGCCGGAAGTCGCAAACTGCGTTGGTAGGTCTTTGGGGCGCTCGGACAATCATGGCTCAAACTCGCAAATAGGAATGTTTTGCAAGCTTACGTTGCGTCCCACCGTCGCGGCAGAATGCCAGCAAAATCGAACACCCCATTGGGTTCCACGACCCCATCAAATTTGATGCAGACGGATCAATCGCTACGACTGCAACCCAACGATCGAAGCCCAACTGAGTTCGCCGTCATCGCCAGCAGGTCGTCAATCATCTACTTCCAGTCCATCTCGACGACGCCCCATTGCCCGCCATTCTCGTCGACCGACAATGTCAATTTGGAAATTCGGTCGCTGAAGTGATCGCGACAATGGCGTATTAGCTCGCCTCCAATAAAATAGGCCAGCAACTCAGCCGTCGTATTGGCAATTGGCAACAACACGCAATCCTCCAACGGAAAAATCCAACGTTTGGTACCGAACGTCACCGTTACTTCGCGGGCATCTGGGACAACCTGGATCTGTGTGTGTTGAGTTGGCAACAACACGTGATGGTCGAGACTGACGATGATTTGCATGAGTCGATCACGCAACGCAATGAAATCAACCACATATCCGTTGTCGTCCAATGGGCCAATGATCTCGCATTTGACACGATAATTGTGCCCATGCAACGACTCACAAATGTTGCCATTGAAGGTAATAAAATGAGCCGAACTGAAAACAAGATTTTCTTTTTCGAGCGCGACACGATAGGTTGGCTGGGACATGGGGTTTAGTGCTCAGGGTTCAATTTTCAATTTTCTGCTTTGGATTGCCACATACAAACTCGCGGCAACGAGGTCGGCCGATGTTCCGGGATTCCGCCGATGGCCATCGGACCGCAACCAGAAATCCAATTCGCCGATACATTGCCAAAATCTTTCCAAAGCGTGGGGCATCTTGCCTGGATCTTTTTCGCGACGGGTTGCTTCGAAATTGATTTCTGCAAGTGCTTTGGCGGCCAGCATTTGTGAATGCGCAGCAGTCTGTTCGCCGCATTTACGCGCAATCAAACTGTCTGGGAAATTCGCCATGAATGATACATGCGAAAACACAATCGCGTCGGTCAAATTTCGGAAACGGGATCGACCCTCAACCAACCAGGGAACCCCGCAGTCAAAAACCTCCGCGAATCCATTGGTGTATTGCCGGGCAACCAAATCGCGGTCTTGAGCCAAACTCATCGCAGCAACCAGATCGTAATCACTTGCCGAATCGGCCTGTCGCACATCCATTTCTGCCACAGTACCCAATCCGGCCGGTTTGGCAAAACGAATCGCCGCAAAAACATCGTCGGCATCCGCAGTGTCGAGGGCCCGTAGAACTTGACCAACACCGTGCCGGTCGATGATTCCAGCGTTGTTGGTAGTTGCTTTGGCCAGCGGTACCAGCAGCAACACCATACCCAAATTGGTATTCGTTCCGGTCGCCAGTCGCGTCGCTTCGATGACAGCTCGAATTGTGTAGCCGACGGGTCGTTCGTTCAATTGATCGATCGTCTGCCCCAGAATTACCGCACTGGTCATAAAATCGACCAACGTGGCATCTTCGAAATCAGCCCCTCGATGCACATTGCCGGGTTTAGGAGCGGCAACTTCCAAGAGGCAGGCCATCGTCGCGATTCCACCGGCAGTCAATTCCAGCGGCTTCACGATTGATGAGCTTTCAAAAACTCAGCGACTTTTTGCTGCACGAAATCGGCAGCGTCTTCGACCACATAATGTCCGGCGTCAGCAACCTCAAGCACAGAAGCGCGAGGCCAATGCCGTTGCAGTCGTCGTAAACACTCGGGTCGAAAACACCAATCTTTCATGCCCCATATCAACAGGCTGGGCCAGTCCGCAAGTTCGACGAGTCGGTGCTCAATCTGATCGAGTAGGGTCCAGGTACGATGCCGAGGACTGAGTGGAATATCGCGCACGAACTGATAGATCGCTACCCGGTTACGCCAACTATCATAGGGATGCAACAAGCCGTCAGCGACCAGTTTCGGCAGTCCGCCCTTACGCTCCGTTGCCATAACTGTTGCAGCCCGGGCGAACAGATTAAACCCTTGCACGCCGATTTTTCCCACGATGGGCCAACGACAAACCCGAATACGAAACGGAATAAAGGGCGGAGGAAAAGCGCCGGTATTGAATAAAACAATATTTTTGAACCGCGACTTACGTGCCAACAACGCTCCCAGGCCGATCGCGCCGCCCCAATCATGCGCCATCAACGTGACGTTTTTCAAATCAAGGTGGTCAATCAACCGGCACAAATTGTCGATGTGATTTTGCAGACAATAGTCATGTTGATTAGGTTTGTCGCTCAACCCGCATCCCAAATTGTCGACGGCGACGACTCGATGTTGTGTGCTTAATTGGGAAATCAATCGGCGATAATAAAACGACCAAGTTGGATTTCCATGAACCATCAACACCGGTCCTGAATCGGCCGATGATGAATGCTCATCGACATAATGCAACCGCGGCCCTCCCAGATCAAAATAGTGAGATTGAAAAGGATACTCCGTGCGCCACGATTCAGCCGGCTGAGTACGAAATACGGGGGCAGCCGGAGTCGTGGAAATAGCAGTTGACACGTGCATAGCTGTGAATTTGGGATAACCGGAAGAATGCGCCAAAGGACCTCGGAGCCGATTAGTCTAGCATTTTCTGGACTCGTGTTGCAGGCAATGAATAACCAACGCAAACGATTACTAATTTCTATCGCAATCGGCAGGTAATCGGCAAGAATCTCCAATTTGATTCCCGCGGACACCGCCTTCAAATTCCAATCTAAATAGCTGGAACAGTTGGGCGAAATGACGCCACGGGAACGAATGGACGTGGCCCTTTACTTCAAAGGTTGCGTGGTCAGTTCTTTCTATCGAGCGTCCCGAAGTACTCCGGACCTCGATCGGGTCACTGAGATGGACGATCCAACAAGTACCGATTGTCGCCCGGATTGTCGCCGCGAAAAACGAATGACAACCAACGATAGACGGCCACTCCGACAACGTTTCGATCTGCCCAATTCGCCGAGTCAGGAAATTCTGTCAGGTAAGGCCAGTCTTCCGGCCGATAGCCAGGTGGCCAATACAGCACGTTTTCGGCAAGCCGTTGAAGTGAATTGACAGTCTTCCGTTGGTAGTCACCGACGACGCCCCCCGTATCTTCCATAGCGTAGATACCGTGTTTGGTGAGCGCGGGAAACAGCACCTCGAAACTTGTCAGTTGATGATCCACCAGGTGGCTGCCATCATCAATAACAACATCCAAGCCACCGCCAATATCGTCCAGGAATTGATTGAGAAATTTTCGGTCACTTTGATCTCCGATAAATACTCGTCGACGATCGCCAGTAAATTTTTCGCACTGCGGATCGATATCAATGCCGAAGATCTCGGCATTGGGGAAAAATTCTTCCCACATTCGTATCGAAGCATCGTTTTGCAGTCCGATTTCGCAAACTTTTTTGACGTGCAGCCGAATGTCACGAAAGTGCATCCAATAGTAAGGCAGATAATTGTGGGCCCGTTTGGAAGGTTGATATTTCTGCCCCAATTGTTCCAACATATTGTCGGGATTGATGAAGAACGGATAGGGACTAGGAAGCGAAGTTTGCTCAGCGGCTGGAAAATCGAACTCGTGAAAAGTCTGCTGAGTGCGGGGCTGACTGTGAAACAACCGCTTGGGAAATACTTTCTCGGCTGTGAAATTCTTCAGGATTCGCTGTGCGGTGATTGCCATTTTTTTCGGTACCCGTCGCCAAGGTCGCGGTGAGTTAGATCTGAAACAATTTTGTAATTGAACGGGGACGAGTCGTAAAATCAACGAGTCGTGTCACAATCGAACGATGTCGCGCAACGATCGGTTCTGGTTCAAACACGATTCGCCGAATCACGCGATCTGCTTCCACATCGCGCTCGATGCGCTCGGGATGTCGCCCGATTTCAACTTGGTAGGTCGAGCGATTTGCCATGGGACTCTGCGTGTCAAATGTATGGGTGGCGGAATTTCCAAATCCAATATTCGAAACCAGATTTCGTTCGGGCAAGATCGTCAACCCGTCATTTAACCAAGAAGCATACGTCCAACTATAGTCCCAGGTATTAATCTCGCCGGCATGTTGTCGAGTAAAAATATTCTGCCAGTATTCCCGTTCAGCCGATGATTCGGTGTACTGCCCCAAGACACGATCTTGATTCTCGACCGACGACCAGGATTTCATTTCGAGGTCATAGTGCTTCCAAGCACGGCGCCAACTTGCCCAACCCCAAATCAAAGGGTATTTAGAGAATCGGTAGTGGTAGGGATTAGTACACGGACTCGGGTAACTGTTGCCACTGATCGTCATGATATTCGTTTGTTCGGCATATTGCTCGAGCAGTTCGCGGCAATAGGGAAAGAAACTATCGTGTGGGACACAATCGTCTTCCAGAATGATCAATTGTTCAAACTGCCCGAAACCCCAAGTAATGGCTTGCGCGACTTGTTGTCGGCAACCCAGATTGGACGCCGAAAAACGGGCTTGAACGACACAATCCCAATCGATCCGTTCCACAATTCGTCGGGTCTGTTCGGTCAAACTTCGATCGTCGGGACGATTTTCGCGTGGTCCATCGGCGGCAACCAAAAGGTTCTTCGGCTTCTGCCGCGCAATGGCTTCGAACACGCGAGCCGTCAGCTCAGGCCGATTGAAGACGCACAACAAAATGGGAACATCGAAGGCCATAAATCGCTCGCCACGACTCGTTATTTTTTGGGTGAGGAAGAATCGGAGTTTTAGGCGGACTATAGAGAAAAATCCGGTCTCGAAGCAAGGCGAATTTCTTCGTCTTGGTGAAAATTATCGTTTCCGTTATCCTGCCAACCAAACTTTCGAGGTCACGACTTTGCGGTGGAGAGAATCCATGAAAATTGCCATCTTTTCACCTTATGCGACGGTGGTACCCCATTTTGATACGGAGCTGGAGATTGCCCAGAAACACCTTGACCGGGGCGATCAAGTCGAATTCGTGCATTGTGTGGGCGGATTGGCCAATTGTGATTTCAATATCGACCGAGATCCAGCGCGGTGTCAACAGTGTATTGGTCGGCGGGAAATGGGTTTGGAGTTGCTGGCACCTACAGTCCGGGTCGAGTCGATTCCTGCGGTCGGCTGGCAACCTCTGAATTTGAAAAACGACTTTGTATCTGTTTTGGAATTGATCGACTATCGAATAGACAATTTCGATATCGGTTTTGCGGCACTTTCGTCGCTGGTCTCATTTTGTCGCGATCCCGAACCTGATTTGATCGCGCACCGGGTACGACTCAACCAGTTCTTGACTTCGGCGCTACAGACTTTTCGGCATGCTCAAGCGTACTTGACCGTCAATCGCCCCGACCGAGTCTACGTGTTCAATGGTCGATTTGCCGCGATGCGGGCAGTGTTTCGTGCGTGCCAGGGCGTCGGCATAGATTGCTACTTGCATGAACGCGGCTGTGATGGCGAGCACTACAATGTACTCAAAAATCACTTCCTACATGACATTCCGGCCATGGACCGCGTCATCCAACAAACCTGGTCGAACGCAAAACTACAACCCCATCGGTCCGCTGTCGCCGCGCAATGGTACCAAAACCGGGTGGACCGAGTCGAACGAGAATGGTTTTCTTTTGTCAAAAATCAACAGCGTGGGATGTTGCCGGGAGGATGGGATTCAGCAAAACATAACGTTTCTCTATTCTGTTCTTCCGACGATGAGTTTGTGGCGATCGGCGACTGCTGGAGGAATGAATTGTATCCCAACCAAGTCGTCGCGATCCGGAGGCTTGCAACCGACCTTTTGACAAGCGCGCCACATGTTCACCTGACGTTGCGAGTTCACCCCAATCTGGCAAACGTTGACAACCAACGCAAACGCGAAATGCTCGCGCTGGATTTCCCGAACTTGACGATGATCCTGCCCGATTCCCCGATCGATAGTTATGAGCTTTTAAAAGCCAGCGACACTATCGCGACATTTGGCTCGACCGTTGGTATCGAAGCGACTTTTTGGAATCGTCCGAGCGTGTTATTGGGGCCCAGCATGTACCAAAACTTAGGTGGAACCTATCGCCCGACAACGCATTGCGAAGCTCTCCAACTATTGAGTCGACCGCTAACAGCGCTCGATAAAACCGGATCGCTGATGTTCGGATTTTGGCTACAAACCAATGGTATCCGTTACGAATACTTTCAATCCAGCGGGTTGTTCGATGGACAGTTCAAGAATCAAACTTTATATGCCCGCCCGCCGAAGAAAACGTGGGGCATGCGAATTCGGAACGAGGCGCGCAAACTGTTCGCCAGGCTATAGTTTTGGTCGTGATGGTGGTTGAGTCCGGCGCGATCTGTCGTTGTGTCGACTACGGCCGAAACACAAAAAAGCCCGACAAGTATTACTCGTCGGGCTTGGTCAAGGTTTTTCCGAATCAGCATGTGGTTTATCGTCACCGCGATGTCCGTTGGCGGGTCAAATCAACTACGACAGTCTCAAACTATGCCGACCCGTTAGTTTGCATCGCTGACTCGAATCGTTAAACAAAGACGTGCCAGAGCATATCTCCGAAACCGAAATCAGAAACCCAATCCGTTTCAACTGCTATGTTAAAGCTACCATAGTAAATCAACCATTGGTAAACAAACGTGTCGTTACCCGCAGCGCCCACCAGGTAGTCCAGGTTGTTGTCACGTCCGCCGTCCAACCAGTCGTTGCCGTCGCTGCCGTACAATTGATCTTCGCCATTTTGTCCGTACAACGCGTCATCGCCTTCGTTGCCGACCAACGTGTCATTGCCGTCACCCCCGCTCAAAGTGTCGTTTCCAAACCCACCTGTCATCCAGTCGTTACCAGCATCGCCAAACAGCGAATCCATTCCATCATTGCCCATCAAATAGTCGTTGCCGGCTTCGCCATACAAAACATCATTGCCGTTTTCGCCACGCAAGTTGTCGTTGCCGATTCCACCGTACATCGTGTCATGGCCGTCTCCGCCCTCGATTGAATCGCTGCCATCTCCGCCGGACAAATAATCATTGCCACTGTTTCCAACAATGACATCATCGCCGGCGATACCGTAAATTTCGTCAGCGTCAAATCCGCCGTAGAGACGGTCGTTTCCATCCTGACCGTAGATTCGATTGTAGCCGGAGCCCCCGAACACTTCGTCATCGCCAGCCTCACCTTGGAGGATGTCAGCGCCGTCGGATCCAAAGATCGAGTCGTTGCCACTTCCGCCATAAGCGTAATCGTTGCCGGCCCCACCGTCGAGAAGATCATTTCCCAGTTGCCCGGAAAGAACATCATCGCCATTTCCGCCGAACAATCGATCATGGTTGGTTCCGCCGACGAAGTTGTCATTGCCGTTTTCACCATTCGCTGTCATCACAGCATTGCTCGAATTTGTCGACGTGTCATTACCGTCCCCGGCTTGGAATGACAGTGCTACACTTGCTGGCAAAACACCCGGCTTCATTGTTCCTTGAGTAACATTGAACGCATCGTTGCCGGCTCCACTGTTAAAGTTAATCGCGGAAACATCGGAAACTTTTTTCGAGATACTCGTTCGCTTGATTGATCCATTGGATTGCGTGGAATACAACTCGACTTTGACCTTGTCCGCTGCGAAGTTGACTTCCACGCGATCGTTAAGCGCGTCTCCGGTGGCGGTGATCACGTCGGTGGTCGAGTTATAAGCTAACCCCGCCATCAACTGTCGGGCTTCCAGCGTGGTGAAATTAAGACTATTTTTGCGGGTCGATGAGCGGCGTTTCATAGCAATTCTCCTTGAGTTATTTGGAAACAATACACGTGGTAACAACAGACCAAGCGTCAAACGGCCACGAATGTTACAAACAAAAAAAAGAATTTTCAAAACAGCGAAAAATTGGGCAGTTTGCCCGTTTTTCGTTCGCCTTTGCGAGTGCGGTTCGCGCTCGAGACCGACGAAATTCACCGAACAATCATCGACGAGTGAATCCAGTCGGACCAGTTCGATGAATCCAGGCCGCAGGACGACCCAACTTACTTGGGGTCGACCAAAATTTCCTGCAGACGTGCCATCAGCCGAGACAAGCTGACGCGAACCGCCGCGTCCGACTTGCCAATCTGCTCGGCAATTTGGGCTGTCGGCAGCCCTTCTTGAAAACGAAGCCGCAAAAGTGTTTGCTGCGCCTCATCCAATCCCGAAAGGGCTTGTTGTAGACGGACCAACCGCCAGTTCCGGCTGACCGCCATGCTGGGTGACGTCATGCTGGCAATCAGCAATTGTTCAAACGCTGGAACATCCGAGTCGTCCGAGTTGTGAATTTGGCTGAACAACTGATTGCGCGAACGCTTTCGCTTGGCCGCGCCAAAGTGTTCCCGATGCGCATCAACAACGCGGCGCCTGGCAAGTCGTTCTAACCATTTGTCAACATCCAAATCAGCCTTGGGAATTCTCTCCAACGCAGTAATAGCCGATTTGGATAACTCCTGGAACAAATCTTCCAGTTCGACCACCGCCAACAAAT
>JANNPW010000125.1:0-88571 GCA_031400405.1 Mariniblastus sp. | reverse complement strand
GAAAAGAGCCGCGTGAATACCCTCGACAAGCTCATCCACGCCGCCCCAAAACCACCAAATTTCAAAAATCACTACGAAAAAAAAACGCAACTGACAGCTCTCTACCGCCCCCCTAGAATGAAAGTCAGTGGCATTGGGCGCTGATCGTCGGTTCGTGCTTGATCGCCGCGTTGACACTGTTTTTCAGTTGGCGTTGGGCAAGCGGATTTTTCGCATTGCCGGTGTTTGCGTGCGCCGGGTATTTTCTGATCGCCGGGTTGCGGGAAAATTCCAACCTGTGTGCAAAGTCACGCGAATTGGTGTTTCGCAGTGGATTTATCAGCTGGTTCAAATGGCTGGCTGCTGCAACGTTGTTGTTGGTCGCGTCGACGTTGGTGGGTCTGTTTCTGCCTTGGTTGTTCTGTGGCTTGGTGGGGATTGGATTGGGTGCGGCGTATTACTTTCTGATCGATAAACCAATTCACCAGGCCCGCATTGCTCCGGTCAGCGAAATTGAAAAATTGTTGCGGAAGTTGCGATTGAAGGGCCTGGAAGAATCGTCAGTACAGCTGTTTGTCGCCAAATACGGTGGAAAAAACTGGGAAGAAATGTTCGAGACGCTGTTTGGTTATTCGGCCAAACGTCGGATGCGCGATGAATTGATTAAGTCTGAAATGGGAAAGAGCCGGCCCAAATTTTGGCCGTGGCGGGATCGAATCAATGATGGACTCGAAAGTCGTATTGCTCCCCTGGTCGAGGCTCGGGAAAAGCAACATCTTCAAAAAGTCGAATTGGCTGGCTTGCAGGCGGATGGAGTTGCGCCCGCGGAAGCCAGGGAACGGGCCGCTCAAATGGCGGAGGCGATCGTCGATCATGGCGACTCGATACGTGTCGCAGCGCTACAGCAACGCATCGCGGAACTTGATCCGGAAGCCCAGCGAATGAAGCAGCGGTTGAAGGTCAAACAGATGTTGGCCGAAGCGCGCAGTGGTCAATATCGCAAACCACTATCGATCTGGCAGAAAATCAAACCGGTTTTGAATTTGGCACTGGGTTCGTACACGCGGTTCCTGTTGGGCTGCCTGTTGATCGTGGGCTGTTTGTTATGGGCGCGACAAGAAAACTTCCTGGAGGTCGTTCAAAAGACAGCGGCTGAAACTCAACAGGCCATCCAGTCTGGCGGCATCGAAGGTGCCCAAGCTGTGACGTCGAAACAAATTAGTTCCTTGACGGAGGCGTTGAATCGGGAATCATCGCCGTTGGCCATCCCCTTAGTTGGCGAATTGTTTTTCTTCAATTTCAACGCGTTGATTGCCGGATTAATCTTGCTTAGTTCGTCAATCGTGTTTGGCTGGCGGATGTCGATTTTCGCGATCCCGGCAGCGGCGATTGCACTGTGGGGAGCTGGATTTGGAATTCCCGACATTCAACCAATTCGTTCGGTGCATGCGTTGAGTGCCGTGATTGCGGTTGCCATCGTGGTAGCCGGTTTCCTGTTTGGCCGGTCGGATTCCTAGTGCCTCGGGGACCGGAGCGGGAACCGTGTTGGTCTTGGGATTCGATCCGGGCCCCGGTAAAATCACTCGGTTGATGGAACCGGTGTTGGTGAAATCGGGTGTCAGTGGAACGGAATCAAACCGATGCGTCCCTATCTATTTACGATTACGTTGTTGTGTTGCAGCAATGTCTTCATGACGTTTGCCTGGTACGGGCATCTGAAAAACATGTCCGCCAAGCCATGGTTGATCGCCGCGTTGGTCAGTTGGGTGATCGCCTTGTTTGAGTATCTGTTGCAGGTGCCCGCCAATCGGGTTGGCCACGAGGTGATGACATTGGGCCAATTGAAGATCTTGCAGGAAGTCATCACGCTGGCGGTGTTTGTACCGTTTGCGGTGTATTACATGAAAGAAAAAGTCACGCTGGACTATTTGTGGGCGGGATGCTGTCTGCTGGGCGCGGCCTTTTTTATTTTCCGCCGGCATCTCACCTCAGGTTGAGTTCGGTTTTTAATGCTTGTCCAGCTCTTCGTCGGATACAGGCGAAGCGAACAATTTTTCACGCAACGCTGATTTTCTGGAATCGAGGTGTTGCTGAAATGCGACTGGAAGTTGTGGGGAAAATTCCTCGTCCGGAACCAGGACAATTTGGACGTTAGGGAGTTTGTCGGTCAGTGATTGGAGATAGTCTTTGGACGTTGGACTGCTCGAGGTATTAACATCTGGGTCAATTGAATCTGGATTTTCATCTTCGAACTTTCCAAAAACATCCACAATCGTTAGCTGTTTAAGGCTCGGCAGGCGTTGGAATTCCTGCACTGAGATTGCATCCGGAATACCCAAAATCGTAATGGATTCGAGGCTGGGGCACAGGTCGAATCCAATGCCAGGTTGGATCGTCCGATCGACATTGGGTATCTGCAGGTACTTGAGTGATTTCATTCCCAGCAAAAAATCCAGGTGAGAGATAAGTGTCGATTCGGAAAATGCGAGATGTTCAAGTTTGGTTAGTCCAGTCAGATCCATCAGCGGTCGAGCTTGGGCATTAGACAATCGTTGTTGAACCCAGCATTCGTCGAAGCTAAGGGTTTTCAATTCGGTCAGGTCGCTGACCTGCTGTTGGGATTCGCCCAATGGCAAACATACGCCAATTGGATTTCCATTGGGATCCCTTTCAAACACAAAGTGATTTGATTCTGAGGCGCCCAACAAATCTCCAAAATTTGGATTCGAATTGCCGATCGCGAAACGAAATCGTCGCGGGAAAGCATAAATCAAATCCCAATCGAGGTTCGAACGGTCAATCGTTGAGTTGCGAAAAGAAAACGCAAATGAAACTCTGGAATGCAATAACCAGTTCTGTAGATCAACGCTCAGGCTATTTTCCCCGTCGAGCAGAGAATAATTAGATTCAACCAACAGACGTTCATGTGCCAAACCCATTTGTTCCGGAGTAAGATCAGTGGGAAGCTGGCCTTTGATAGTCACATTCGTGGCTTGGCTTGCCCGAGCAACTTCTGACCAATCCTTCGACCACATTTTGTGTCGGATTGAAATGGAATTGACTTTATCAAACGATGCGAACGCGGACAAGATTTTTCCGATCTTTGGATCGCCATCCCCATAATAAAAGGAGAGTACCTTTATGGACGCTGGATGAAACGGCTGGCCGCCATCGACGAGATCGCAGCCGGAAAACGTTGCAAACGTTACAGGTTGAGAGAAAACATCGCCCAATTGTTCCGTTGTTACTTCGCCGGCAGAAAAGGCTGTTACAAACAACGTATTTCGTTTTTTTAACAGCCTTAAATCAACTTGAGGTGCGGCTTGGATAAATGAAAGGACGCCACCGTCGACCGAGTCGCCTTGTAGGTGTTCTAATATGTTTCGATCCGTCGTTTCGTCGAAATTGAAAACAAAACAATTATTCTTTACGGGAATTCGGGAAATTTGTCCTTTCGAATTCCAACGGAGCATTGACTCTCGCCGCGCAAGGTCAAAATCTCCATCAAGTAGCAATGTCGTTGGATCGTATCGAAACGGCATCCAAGTAATTCCATACAAGAACATTAAGTATAGACCGCACCAAAGGCTGGGGATTTTTTGAAATCTCGAAGTGACTGGTTGGACCGTCCGGAAATCCGTTGCGGACGCCCCAAAAATTTTGCGCGGTTCGTTCAATCCGAACAAACTCAAAACATACATCAATGCGCCGAAAATCGTTGCCAACGCGAACACGAACGTCTCCGGATCGAATCCCGAAGATTGAAAAACGAAAAACCAAGGCACGATTGATATCGCTGGCAAACTCGAGATGAGAAACTTCAACCACTTGGGTGATCGTCCCAACAACACCCGGGTTGGCAAGTAAACCAAAACGATGAAACCAGTAAATACGATACTCCACCCCAACAAGCCGCCTAAGAATTCCATCGTCATTTGGTCGTAGTTGGCAATCGTGGCGCGCAAAATATTGTTCACGATTGCCACGACAAACAGGATTCCGGCGAAGCCCATCAGCAATCGCGGACGCGTCACAAATGCGCCGCTTTTGACCGGCATCCGGAGTTTCGCAAATCCCCAATTTAAACCCAAAAAAATCACCCATGCTAAGATTGGGGCCAACAGGAACAGTATGCAGATCCCCGCCGCACTTACATTGATGGTAAACGGCGTATGTTGTAACCGCTGGAATTGCGCACCAAACTCAACGGGCAAAAACAATCGGGCCAGCTGTGGATTTTCCTGCAGCCAAAAATAACCATGGCATCCCGCAGCATTAACCAACCCTACCACAGCGAAAAAATAGAAAATTCGTCGCCGCGCAATTCGACCACCAGCCGCGACTGCTCCTACCGCAACCAGACAACCGACGACGCTGGCAACGGATACGATCAGCCCGGACGATTGAATTATTGGCCATGATTTCAACTGCGCTAAAATTGGAGTCACGATCGCCAGCCAACAGATTACTCCGAGCGCGATATAGTAAGAATCGTAACGATTGGGAATCAACAATTTCTTGAATGCGGCCATGTGATCTCACGAGTTGAACCGATTGGTTTCTGGTCACAACACCTGCCTTGGCCGCAGGAAACTCATGGTTTCATTGGAGCGCGTTGGCCCAATGCCACTGACTTTCGTGATTTTTCTGGTAGCGGAACGGCGCGAGCCGTCCGGTTTTGTTACGCCTTCATGAGACGCACCGGATGGCTTGCGCCATTCCGCTTCCAAAGTCAGCGGCATTGGGCGTTGGCTGTCGGGCCTCTTAATTGTATTTGAAATTGCCGACCCGATGTCCGCCGTTTCAGAAATGTAGGTCGAAGTCGCCCTCTGAACGCGTCGTACGCAATAGGCTGTTCCAACCGCACCCAACCACAAAAAAACTTCCCGGTCAGGCTGGAAGCCACAACCGGGTTAGTGTACGATGGGCGGCTATTTACTTTTTCATGACGGTCAACTGACCACCCGCCAAAACAACCCAGGCTAATGTTTGATTCGCTGCAAGATGGCCTAAAAGGTGCCTTTAAGTCGCTCCGTGGACACGGGAAGCTGACCGAGGCCAATATGCGCGCCGGCTTGCAGCTGGTCGAAAATTCCCTGCTCGAAGCCGACGTCAGCATCGAGGTCGTGCGGGATTTTATGGGACGTGTCACCGAGCAAGCGCTGGGTGAAAAAGTTCTGTTGTCGCTGCGTCCCGGCGAACAAGTCACCGCAATCGTTCGAGACGAGTTGGTCAATCTGCTCGGCCCAGTCGAAAATGGGCTCCGCCTGGATAAGGAAATCAACATCATCATGATGTGTGGTTTGCAGGGTTCGGGCAAGACGACGACCTGCGGTAAACTCGCCAAACTGCTGCAACGCGAAAAAATCACTCCTTTGCTGGTCGCGGCCGACTTGCAACGCCCGGCAGCGATCGATCAATTGCAGGTCCTGGGCCAGCAGTTGAACGTCCCGGTTTTTAGTAATAAAGAAGAAAAAGATCCGGTCAAAGTCTGCTTGGCCGCTATCGCTGTCGCCAAAGCCAACAAAAACCAAGTCGTCATTCTCGATACCGCTGGGCGATTGGCGATCGACGAAGCGTTGATGCAACAGCTGAAAACGATCGACCGGCAAGTCCAACCCGATTATGTGTTTCTGGTCGTCGACGGCATGACCGGCCAGGACGCAGTTCGCAGTGCGGCAGCGTTTCAGGCTGCCCTCGAGCTGAACGGGGTCATTATGACCAAGCTGGATGGTGATGCCCGCGGAGGGGCCTTGCTGTCGGTCAAGCATGTCACGGGAGTCCCCATTCGCTTCATTGGAACCGGCGAACACCTCGACAATCTCGAGTTTTTCCGCCCGGAAGGGATGGCCAGCCGAATTTTGGGGATGGGTGACGTGCTGGCTTTGGTCGACGAAGCTCAGAAATTAGTCGATGAAAAAGAGCAACAGCGGTTGCAAGAATCGCTGGAAAAAGGACAATTTACCCTCGAAGACTTCCGCAACCACATCAGCAAGATGGCCAAGCCTGGCCTGATGCAACGCATGATGGGTTTGTTGCCTGGAATGTCGGCGTTGGGTGATGTCAATAAAATGCTCTCCCAAGGCGACACGTCCAAGCAGATGAAACAAATGGTCGGGATTATCGACAGCATGACCGGCGAGGAACGGCGGGATCCCAGCGTGATCCAGGTCAGTCGTCGCCAACGAATTGCTGCCGGTGCCGGTGTCCAAGCCAAACAAGTCAGCGAATTGGTCAAGCAATTCGATATGATGAAGCCGATCCTGACAGGTATGGCGGGAATGGGGACCGGAGATCGGATGCAACAAATGCAAGATCTGCAGCGACAAATGATGGATCCCTCGCGAGGAATTCAAAAATCAAAACAGGGAACCGGCAAACGTTTGTCGACTGCCGAAAAAAAGAAAATCGCGAAAGATAGAGAAAAAAGACTTCGTCAAATGAAACGAGACAAGAAAAACCCGTAATGGTTCGAGCCGGTTGGCTGGCTGTGTTTTTTCCCGTGGCTCAACTTTGAACGGTTGATCTACGCCAGGGATACATAACCAGGCTGCTGAAACGGTCGAGCGAACGGGTTCATCTTCCCAGTCGAAGAGGTCAAGGAATTCCGGTTGAACTATCAACCACTTGATCAGCACTAACGCATTAACAAACTTGATTTTGAAAGGTTGAGGTTACGAGTGGCAGTAAGAATCCGATTAAAGAAAATGGGGCGAACACACCGGCCGTTTTTCCGAGTGTGTGCTATGGATCAACGCTCCCCCCGCGATGGCCGAGTCATCGAAGAACTGGGCACGTATGATCCGATGGTTCCTGAAACCGACGCCCGCGCTATTCTCAATGGCGAACGAATCAACTATTGGTTAAGCGTTGGCGCCCAGCCATCTCCCAAAGTTGGCACCTTGATTAAGAAATACGGCGCCACCGGCAGCCACTTGGAAGCACAGGCGAAAGCGATTTCCCGACTGTCCGTGCGACGGGCCGCTTCCATTGAAAAAGCCCGCGATTCAGCTTCGAAACGCGAGATGCCGAAAAAAGAAGAAGTCCAACCTGTCGAAGTGGTCGTGGCCGAATCGAGCGACGCCGCAGCCACCGAAGAAGTGGCAGCTTCGAGCGAAGAGTAGTCAACCATGCGTTTTGATGTTTTGACTTTGTTTCCGGATATTTTTCCGGGCTACCTCAGTCAGAGTATCTTGAATAAAGCGATCGAACGCGGGTTGGTTGAAATCCACGTTCACAATATGCGTGATTGGGCGGAAGGCAAGCACAATAAAATCGACGACACTCCCTACGGAGGTGGTCCCGGGATGATCTTGATGGTCGACCCAGTCGTGCGTTGTGTCCGAGATGTCCAAGCGATGGCTCCTCAGCCGGGAACCGTCATCATGCTGACACCCCAAGGCCAACGGTTGGCGCAACCGCTGGTCGAGGATTTGGCGAAACAGCACGGTCGCTTGATCGTGCTGTGCGGACGTTACGAAGGTTTTGATCAACGCGTAATTGACATCTTGAAACCACTGGAGGTTTCGATTGGCGATTACATCCTCAACGGTGGCGAGGTCGCCGCGATGGTGTTGGTTGATTCGTTGGTGCGGATGATACCTGGAGTGCTGGGAGATGAGCTGAGCAATTTTGATGACTCGTTTTCGCGAGGCAATCGAATGCTGGAATATCCCCAATACACTCGCCCCCGTGAATTTGAAGGGCATGCAGTCCCGGATGTTTTGCTGAACGGAAACCATCTGGCCATCGAACGTTGGCGAGCCGCGCAGAGTTTAGAGAAAACCAAAATTAACCGGCAAGACTTGCTGGGATAAATAAGATACTGACAACCACATTCGCAAAATCCTGTGCGAAACTGATAAGGATCAAATTATGAATTACGACATTATGAAACTGGTGGAAAAATCCAGTCTAAAAACCAACGTTCCTCAATTCGATATCGGTGACACGGTCGACGTGCATTGCCTGATTCACGAGGGGCAAAAAACCCGCACCCAAATTTTCTCGGGCACCGTAATCGCTCGCAGTGGCGGTGGAGTCAACGAGATGTTCATGGTTCGACGCATCGTCGCCGGCCAGGGCGTGGAACGCAAGTTTCCGTTGCATTCCCCCCGAATCGATAAAATTGAAGTCAAACGTTCCGCCGTCGTTCGACGGGCGAAACTGTATTACTTGCGGGACCGGATTGGCAAAGCAGTTCGCCTCAAAGAACGCCGGACCAACATGTAGAATCGCCGGCAATTGTTGCTTGCGATTTAGAATTTCAAAAAACGACGGACGCCCTTGTCCGTCGTTTTTGCTTGCGCGGCGAGCTCGTTGGCAGGTGCTTTCGATCACCGTAAATATCTGCACGGTTCGAATCAGGTAGCAAGCCGGTCGTCGCATCAACGAAAACCTAACCGCCACACCGCTACCACCGGCGCGAGAACAAGGTCAAAGTTCAAAAACGCTACGTCCAAGTGACCAGTAAATCGACACCATTTATCAACCAGGAATCGAGATTGGTCCAAAACTCTTCCGTCCGCATTGCGGATTGTTGGGTTGTCATCGGTTTTGCAGCCTCACCATTCATGCCGGGCAAAAATCCCAAACCCGCGATCCACCGTCCCAGCAAACAAACACAGAGGTACATTCCGTAGTGTACCAGGCCCAATAAATAGTCCAGATCGAACGAGAACATGCCGGCCGCACCACCGACGGCCAACATGGCGATCAAGGCCGTCATCCAGGAACCCATATTGTATATGTCATTGAAGGCCATCCACGCCAACGGCATCGCAAACCAGGAAACGGCATAAATCAGACTGCAAATCAACACCCGGTTTCTCAAGTCGCTGACGTTAAAGGCACCGAGTTCCTGATCGCGCAACAATTGGTAGCCGACGTAAACCAAGGGTGGAGCCATCGCGATGGCCGCAACATACAACAACCATTCTGGAAACTTGCCGATATCATCTCCAAACGTCATTCGAACGATCAAAGCAGTCAGTAGGAATCCGATCACACAGCCGGCAATCAACGTGATTTGCACGCTGGAGAGAATTGTCTCGTGTCGACGAATCGGCTTGAGCACGGGACGGCCTTGCATGTCCGTCGGACCAGAAGATTCTGGCGCATGAATCACGACCTGCTCGGACTGATCGGGCACCCGGATGATTTTTTTGCACTTGGGACACGGACCTTCTTTGCCAGCAAATTTATCGCTGACATTGAATCGGGAGCGACAGCTAGGGCAAGTGACCTGGATCGGCATCGTTAACACATTTCTTTCAAATCTTCTTCTGAAATCAATTTGAAACCATGTTGCTTAAGCGCTTGTTGCGCCGCATCGACATTGTCAACCATGATCGCAACCAAACTGCGAGTGGGATTCTGGACCATCAACGGATAGGCTTGTACCAGATTCACTTCGGCTCGCAGCAATGCCGAGCAGACCTCGAGCAGCGGCTGCTCCGTTTGTGGCAACTCGATACCCACCAAATCGCTTTCAATCATGGCCAATCCCGCACGCTCCAGGATCTCGCGACCTTGTTCGGGGTGACTCAACACGAATCGTACGATACAACACTCGGTGGAGTCCATGATGTTGAGGGCGATGATGCGAACCTTGGAGCCACGAAACCGGCGAATGAGTCCGAGCAGGATTCCCACGCGGTTTTCCAGAAAAACCGTAAACTGACGAATCGTCGGAAAATCACGACCGCGAGATGTGGAGTAGTCAATCGCTGCACCAGAATCTTCACCTTGGCTCATCGCGTACTCGTCCGTTTCCGTTTGTCAGTTTTATCAGCGGTGGTTATAAAATTCGGTAGCATCGTCCTCGCACTACGAATCCCCCTACTTTAAGGAAACCCATGTCTGCGGTCAATCATCAACTGTCGATACCCCGCGAGCACGATCTCTGGATTCGGGTCCGATATCAGGAAACCGATGCTCAAGGTCGCGTCCATCACTCAAATTATGCTAATTACTTCGAAATGGGGCGCGTCGAAATGTTGCGGGCCGGCGGTCAAACGTATCGCGAACTGGAGCAATGTGGAGTGATGCTGGTCGTCGTCAGTCTCAAGTGTAACTATTACAAGGGTGCAAGATACGATGACCTGCTGCGGTTGCGGACCATGGTTGTTAAGGCTCGAGGGGTTCGCATAACGCACTGTTATCAGCTGTTTCTCGACGAACAATTGATTGCGGACGGTGAAACGGTCGTTGCCTCGGTTAGTTCCGAAGGAAAGGTCGTGCGATTGCCATTTTCTATCGAGTCCATCAACCAATAAAATTCGTGCGTTTGGTAATTTTTTACGGTTGGGTTGACTATTCCGACGTCATGGCCTGTTCCATCGGCGACCACCCAGGTTGGAATGACAATATAGATAATTTATTCGGGTTCAATATCAGGGTTTAACGGGTTGTCTCAATCAATCCGATTTAACGCTCTATAGGATTTATGGCCGTTCGTTTCCGCTAGCCCGCACTGGCGGACGGACGAATCTGATGGACCCAACCGGTAGCAGTTCGTTTATGCAAATTCGCTCGCCCTACCCGATTTGGCTAATGTTTTTTGGCCTGATCTTCGGTTTCGAAAGCCTACCCGCGCGAGCAGTCGCCCCGGACGATGATGTCCGCCTGACACCGTTGGTGCTGGCTGTCAAAGAGTGTAGTCAGTCGGTGGTAAATTTGCGCGGTCGAAAAACAGTTCCGACCGACCTGGCCGAAGATGCCGAAGGCCAAAAACTGAAGCAAGTCAATGGCATGGGAACGGGAGTCGTAATCGATAGTCGCGGCTATGTGTTAACGAATTATCACGTGGTGCAGGGGGTCAAGGAAATCGAAGTCACAACCTACGATAACTTGAAAACGACCGCAGTATTATTGGCCCATGATCCGAAAACCGATTTAGCAATCTTGAAAATCAACCTCAACAAACCGCTTCCGAAAATCAAAATTGGAACTTCCTCGGACTTGATGTTAGCCGAATCGGTCACTGCGGTAGGCAATGCGTACGGTTACGAACATACGGTTACGGCGGGCATCATCAGCCAACTCAATCGCACGGTTCAAGTGAATGACAACCAGATCTATCGAAATTTGATTCAGACCGACGCCGCAATCAATCCAGGCAATTCAGGCGGTCCACTACTCAATCTGAATGGCGAAATGATCGGTATCAATGTTGCCGTGAGAATCGGCGCTCAGGGGATTGCGTTTGCAATTCCGGTCAACGACGCCATGGATGTTGCAGCGGAATTGATGTCCCGCCTGGTACCCACAGAAGTCCATCATGGCTTGGGCACCCGCACCGTATTTGTTGAAAATCAGCCACAACTCATTATTCAATCAGTCGCCGCCCTAAGTCCTGCCGCGAAAGCCGGCCTGGTTGTGGGCAATCGAATCGTCGCCGTAAATGGCGAGAACGTTGATCACGAACTTGATTTCCAAGCGTCACTGATTGACGCGCATGTTTCGCAGTCCCTTAATCTAACGGTGTTACAAGGTGATCAATCGGTCGATGTGGCCGTGGCGCTTGTCGTGCGGTCGCGGTCCAACTCGGACTTGGCTTGGGATGCACTGGGGTTAGATTTGATTCAAGTTACCGAAGCAGAAATGTCGAACAAACACCGAGACTACAAGCTTGGCCTTCGCGTTGCACGAGTCCGGCCAGCCAGCCCGGCTGCGCAGGAAGGAATCATTCCCGGCGACATTATCGTGGCCATGCACGGATACAAAACGGAGTCGATCGACAATCTGGCTTACGTATTACAACGGACTGAAGTGTCCAGCCGTGAGAGTTTCATGTTCTATATCTTGCGAGACAAAGAACCGTTTTGGGGACAGATGCGAGTTGCTGGATTACCCGCTCGTTAAAAACTGACGTGATCGACTCGCCCAGACGAGTCGACCGCCCTAACGGTTCAGCTTGAGGAACCCGCCGATCTTCCCGCGAAGGTCGGCGGGTTCCTTTTTTTTTGGTATACTACCGAAGCCCAGTCCCAGGAAGCTCAGGGATTGGCAACTGCCTTGGAATTGGCCGGCCGGTACCAGGCTGTCGGAATAATTTGTGTACGACGGGAGGTTGAGGCGCCTTCCGATTTCTCCGCTGAGTAGTACTCCATGAAAAAATGCATCCGCTGTAAAGCCGCGCTGCCCGATGACTCGAGTTTTTGCGCGGCATGTGGTTATACAGACCATGCCGCGATTGCCAAGCGAGCGATGAATGTGAAATCGGCGGTTGGCGAACGAATCGCACGAAGTCGGTTTCGAAGAGCCATGAGCAGAATTTTTCGAGGATTCAGATGGTAGATGGTACGTGTCCCAAACAGGACAAAGCATTCCGATACCAGGGGCTGATTTCTTGAACCCGTTGTTCGAACTCCAGATCGTCCGACATGGAACGTGAATTTCACGCCTGGTTGAAGCTTCAGTCTGACGAATATCCGCTGGTTAAGCTGGGGATTGGCGACGATGCGGCGGTTCTGCGTTCGTTCAGTCACGCCGCCGGGATTGTCTTGACGTCCGATGCAATTGCCGAAGGGACCCATTTCAAATCAGCGGAACATTCGCTGGAATTGATTGGTCGCAAAGCAATGGCCGTCAATTTGAGCGATATTGCCGCGATGGGCGCGACGCCCATCGCGGCACTTGTGACAATGGTGTTGCCCAACCATTATTCTTTGGAGCACGCGCAGCAGATTTTTGGTGGTTGCAAAAAATTGGCCGATGAGTTTAATGTCGCAATTATTGGAGGTGATACAAATCGATGGTCTGGAGAATTGGTTGTTTCCGTAACGCTGATCGGTCGCGAGTTTGCCACGCCGGACTCATTTCGGCTTTGGCAAATGAACGGTGCTCAAGCGGGTGATCTGGTGGTTGTCAGCGGATCCTTCGGAGGCAGCATTCTAGGTCACCATTTGAATTTTACTCCCCGCGTTCGACTCGCCCGGCATTTAATTCAAAATTACCACATTCACGCGGCCACCGACGTTTCGGACTCGCTCTCGCTAGATCTCAATGCAGTGGCTTTGGCCAGCCAAGTCGGAGTAGAATTGGACGTCGAGCAGATCCCTGTTTCGCGCGCCGCCGAATTACTGGCCGCCCAGACTGGCCGATCACCGGCGGATCATGCCTTGACGGACGGAGAAGATTTTGAGTTGATACTGGCGGTCGCGCCAAATGAATTGGGTCAAATGATGAATGATGCAACCATCCGAAATGAGCTGACCGTCATCGGCAAATTTGTCGAGCCTGCTGGTTTTTGGCTGTGCACCGCGGGTCGACGGGAAGTAATCTTGCCACGGGGTTATTCGCACTAATGCCTAGCTATGTCACGCACAACGAAACTGAAACCCGCGAGCTCGGCCGTCGGTTGGGAGAGCAACTTCAACCCGGCACGGTGATCGGGCTCAGCGGTACGTTAGGCGCCGGTAAGACTCGTTTCGTGCAAGGTATCGGGCTCGGCTTGGGTATCGCGCCGGATTCGATTTGCAGTCCGACGTATACAATTTGTGTGCCCTATAGCGGGCGATTGCCACTGTATCATCTCGACGCTTATCGAATTGTTGATCTGGCAGAAGTTGATGAACTTGCCCTGGACGAACTTGTGGAGGACGGTGCTGTGGTGGTAATCGAGTGGTCTGAACGTATCGGGAGTGTCTTGCCTGCCATGGACCTGCGCGTTTCCATTGAACAAACTTCAGCTGAAACCCGGGTCTTCGAGTTGGTGGTCCTCAGCGATCGTATGCCCTGGTTTGAGTCGGTATTTCCAGAGTCGCAATAAGACGCGTTGCGTTGGGTTTGTTTCGGGGACGATGAGACTCCATTGGCGGCAGGATGGATGCGTCGGTTCACGGCGCCAAGATAGGGTGGACCGTTCTCAATTGCAAAAAAAGCCGGTTTTTTAAGGGGCTTCTTGATCTTGGATGCGGTTCAAACTACGATCTGACTCAAACAACTCACCTTTGATTCTAGATATCTTCCCTGACAAAAATGCTGGTCCTACGCTACATCCTCGTTGCCGCCGCCATCGTTTGTTTGCTGTTCATCACGACGAGCATTGGTCAGCAAGCGGTGAGTCCAGCACCCCAGAATTCGACTGCCAATTCGGGGATTGCTTCTCGACAAACGAATAGCTTTGTTCCTCCAGTGGATCCGCGTCAGATTCCACTTCCAGGGCCAGCGGATGAAGAAACACCGGCAGAGCTGCCCACGCCATTGGGAACGACCCGCGAATCATTCCCGCGACAACCTCGGCCACAGCCGGGCAACGGGATGAACAATTTCCCCCAACTCACACCCATTGTTCCCGCCGGTGAAACCGCACCTGGTTTGCAGTCGAATCCAGGTTTCATCCCGGACCAACAATTCTCGCCTGTGCCAGCACTCAATCCAACTCAGGGTGCAACCAACTTGCCGAACTCATTTTTGAATTCGGGGATATCTCAATCGTCCCATGCGGCTGGCTGCGCTTGCGGCTGCCAACCTCGCTGTGCGATGTCAACGGTTTATGCGCCCGTCTGGGAGACTTACTTCAAGACTCACTTGGAAACTCGGTATCGAACTGAGGTCCGTCAGCAACCCTATTCTGTTTATGAAACAGTGAATGAGACGGTACCAAAAATTGAAACCTATTCCATCAACGTGCGGGAACCCCGGATCGAGCAATACACCGAGATGCGGACAGAAGAGTATCAAGTTCCTGAGCAGGAGAACTACACGATCATGGTTCAGGTTCCCGCTCAACGGGAAACGACGGTCGAGCGTGAAGAGCGATACGACGTTCCTGTCGAGCAAACCTACACAGTCATGGTGCCGCGACAAAAGGAAGTTCAAACAACGAGCTACAAAACCGTAATCGATAAAGAGCCGATTCAAAAACGATACGTCGTCAACGTGCCACAACAACGTACTCGGATGGTCACGACGTACGAGAAAATTGCTGAGACGAAAACCGTGCGTAAACCCGTTATGACAACGGTGACCGAGGAACGAACTCGTCCGGTTGTTCGTTATAGTACGGAAACAAGAACCCGCGATGTAGTCGAAACGTATGTCGAGTATGTCAAGGAAACCAGCATTCAGATGGTACGGAAGTTCCGCATGGTCAAAAAGACTCGCAATGTTCCCGATACCTACCTGGATTACGAAGACAAAACAGAAAACAAGGAGTACATTGAGACCGCTCAGCAACCGCAGTCGATCGAGGTCGACGAAGAGTATACGATCTCGGTTCCGTATACTGAAAAGGTGCTGGAATCGTACACTGAGAGTGAACCGATCGAAGAAACGTTGACGAAACAGTTTCCGGTCAAAATTCAAGTCCCACGCAAAGTTTCGCAGCCTTACAACGTCCAAATCGCCTTTGTCGAACACGTGCCGCAGAACTACGTGGTCACGATACCGTTTGAAATTTCCCAGACCGCGTATCGGACCGTCCCGCGTCAAATTCCGGAGACGCGATATCGGGTTGTGATCACGGACCAAGGGAGTTGGCAGACGATCAGCCAGAACGTGCTGAGTTGTGACGTCCCCACCGATTGCAGTGGTTGCGTTACCGCTTGCCCCGGCATTCAATCCATTCGTCGTACGGTTTGGTGCCCTCGTCCAGTGACCCAACGAATTCCCTACACGACGTTTCGCACAGTTGAACAACAGATTCCTTACGCTGTCCCAGTGCTGAGGTCACGGCAAGAATCTCGGACTCGCATGGTGCCAGTGACGAAGTACCGGACCGAACAGCGGCAAGCGGAATTGACAGTGATGGATTATCGGGATGAGGTCCGAACGGAAAATTTCCAAATCACGAAATTCCGACAGGTTACCAAACAACGGGAGGTTACTGTACAACGTGTTCGCGAGGAGACTCGCACACGCAAAGTGCCTCAAATTCAGTACGACAGTGTCGAAGTAAAAAAAGTCGTACCGTATTCCTATCGTGTTCCGGTCAAGAAACCTCGCATGGTCCCGGAGTCCTACCTGGAAAAAATGCCCTACGAAGTCGAAGAGACGATCGAAGTCACGGTGCCTCGGACCAAAGAACGAACAATCCAGGAACAATACACAGTTCGCGTTCCGAGAATCGAAACCGAAACGTACACCGTGCAAGTTCCTCAGATTACGTATCGGGAAGAAAACGAAACAGTGGAATTGGAAGTTCCGCGCGTCCAGGAAGTCGCTTATACGGTCCAGGTTCCGGAGTTCCGCACGAAAACGGAGTTCGTCGATGTCGAACGGAAAGTCCCGGTGATCGAGACGAAATTGGTGACCGAACTGGTTCCCGAGATCCGGACACGCTCAACTAATCGCAGTGAATCACGCACGGTCACCGACGTGAAACTGATCACCTATATGAAAAATGTGACTGAAGTTCGATCCAAAACGGTGTATAAGACCAAGTATCGGGAAATTCCCATGATACGTAACCGATTGGATTGGGTCGACGTTCCGCAAACCATGCAGCGCACAACATTTATTTCGGTCCCGCGCCAGGTCACCCGCCAGCGATTTCGGCAAATCAGTTACCAAGTTCCTTACTCGATCCAAATTCGAGTTCCGTATCGAATCTGCCGGCTGGTGCCGCGCCAGGTGATGGTCCCGATCGATGAATGTTGCCACGAATGTCTGCAGGGTTTTGGCGGTCTACAATCGATTGGCAACGCCTACCTGGATTATGGTAAGTATCAGCTTCAACGTGCTCAACATTGGCTGGACTGAACTAGAGATGGGCGGCATCACTGCTGGGATCAAACTGGTCGTAGAGTTTCGCCAACCAGCCTGTCGCCCCCGCCGCCAACCCGGACGTGACGAGCCATACACCGGCGCCAAAGATGATTCTGTTGGCTTGGACTGGATCGACAAACCAACCACTCAAGGATCGACTCGCGAACGCCCAGGCCAGAATTCCTGCCAATGCCAGGGCCAAGAAAATCCCCTTCGCCGTAAAGACCAACATGGTCCGCAGGAACACTTCCAGGCCTTCCTGGTTTTGACGATGCGGTGCGAGCATGAAAATAAGATTTTCGGTGGCAAAGATCAAACAGCAGACGGGCCACAAAAGCAGGCTGGCCAACATCGCTTGAGGGAGCGACAAAGCCCCGTTGATAGTACTAATTGCCAACACCACCGACTGAAACCCTGCGCAAATCAACACGGGAGCGGCCAATTCGCCAAACGTCACGGCCAACGGCGTGATCGGTAGTTGTTTGAGCATGCCCAATCGTTTGGCATCGCGTCGAAAATCCAGCATCAAGGCCGGTGGCAATAACAGGAACGAATAGAAAACTAATCCGCCCACGATGTGCATCAACATCGGAAGTTGTTCATGTTTGGCGAACAACGGCAAGCAACACAAACAAATCGGAACGCCCAAACTGATGGCCAGAGTGCCACGAAAGTGCCACGCCCCGAGCAGCTGCCGCCAGGCAATCGAACCGGCTCCCAGCATCCGCAGCGGAATAAAAATACGCCGTTGGTTTCGCACACGTTTCGAGATTGCCGCTGCGACAATGGGTCGGATTGGTTTTTGCTGGATCCGTTGGTAATTGGTTTGTTCGCGTTGCTGGGTGATTCGTGACGCCCACTGATCAGCGCCAATGACTCTCATCAGTGCAACAGCGACTAGCACCAGACTGACAAGCAGTTGTCCTATCCAATGGGCGTCCAGTGAATTCGTTAAAATTACATTGGCGGCGGGCTCAAATGCACACATCAACCAACTGCCATGGATTGTCACGTGGGCGAACAATGTTTCGCCGAACTGTTGCGCAAACCGGAAAGCGCCGGGACTTGCCAATTGTTCGGCAGCGTTAGCCGCGCCCAAACAACCAACGAAAACGTATCCGACCCACATGACCAACGCAGTGAAACTCACAAATCGCGTCAAACCAAGCGCTCGCTTGGAAATTCCGAAACATCCGATTTGAATCAACATTCTCAACAGATCCACGAGCACCAGGCCCGCAAACATACCGACCAACCCAGCCAGTGGAAATTTCAAATCTGGGATCATCACCAGAGTAAAACACGATGACTTGGCCAACGCGGAAATAACAGTTGTCTGCACTCGGTAGAGAATCAACTGGGATCGCGAAAACGGTGCCGCACACAAAATTTCTACTTCGGCTGGCGACCAGTCGAATGGCTCGGTCGGTTTTGTGCTGATCGACTTGATGAAGTGCCACGCGGTATAGGTAGTCAATGAAAATGGAATCCAGATCGCCAGTAGCGCAGGATCAGCGGCTTGCCGAAACAACATGCTGATGATGGCTTGACCTAACCATACGATCGCCAGCACGACTGCCAATAGCGCGATCCATCGTCGGCGCGGTGATCGAAAGGATTGACCGAGTCGGGCCAACTGGGCCTGGGTCTGCCAAACCGCCAACATTCTCAGCGCTGCGAAAGCAGGACGACTCGTCAGCGGCCGTCCAATTGTGACGGGCTGGTCCAAGAACGAGTCAACTTCGGCAAAGCCCAATGTTTGACGCGAGCCGTCGATTACTGCCATCGAATTAAGGGTATCCACCGCCATGTCACTCAATGAGTTTCCAGAGCGGCAAAGTAGGCATGCTCTAACGTGGTCTCGCCGGCGATGGCAGAGTTCTGCGAGAAATGTTCGCGCAACTCCAAGAGTGTACCGAAAAATCTGGATTTCCCAGCGTCGAGGATCAAAGCATGAGAACAGAGGTCTTCGACCATCGCTAATAAATGCGAGCTAATCATGACAGCTGTGCCTTGTTTTGCCATAGCACGAATTGTATTCTTCAGGACGCGGATCGCTTGCGGGTCGAGTCCGGTCAAAGGCTCGTCCAATAAAAGCGCGCGCGGTTGACTCAAACAGGCTGAACAAATTCCCAGTTTTTGCCGCATGCCGCGGCTGAGATTTGATGCTGCGGTGTGTCGTTTATCCGCCAATTCAAACGACTCCAACAATTCGTTGATGTGCTCGCTCGAATTTCGAATGCCGTAGACGCTGGCTGTGAACTGCAAATGTTGCACGACCGACAAATCGCTGAATAGTTGCGGATCATCGGCAACATAGGCCGTAAGCTGTTTTACAGCCAGTGGCGCGTGGCAAACATCAAATCCACCGACGATTAGCGATCCCGAGGTGATCGGAATGATTCCCGCGAGCGCACGAAGAGTGGTTGTTTTTCCGGCTCCATTGCGGCCGATCAAACCAAGCACCTCGCCAGGGCGAACACGAAACGAAAGCTCTTGAACAGCTGGCAGCGGCCCGTAGAGTTTCGTGAAACGGTCGGCGACGATCATGTTTTACGTTTCGGCAACAAACGATGCTTTGAAAGCTTCGTAGGATGAAGTCTTCTGTTTGGGCGTGGGCGTGGGAACTAATGTGCCGTCGGCATCTTCCAAGGTGCCCGAGTCCGTTTCCAACAACGTAAACAATCGGTTGCGGCCCAGTTCTTTGGACCGATAGAGAGCTTGATCGGCGCGTTCATACAGTGTGGCCGAATTGTCTTTTACTCCCACTAACGCGAGCCCCATACTCAGCGTCACGACCGTGGATTGCCCTTTTTCATTCACGCTGAAATCGTATCGTTCGATCGTGGAACGTACGCGCGTGGCGACCAAATCGGCATTCGAAGCGGTCAGGCCATCAAACATGATTACAAACTCGTCGCCACCCAGCCGACCGACAAAATCCTCCGGTCGGACGCATTCCTTGAGTGCGATGGCAATGCTCGATAATACTTCATCTCCCGCGGCGTGACCAAACGTATCGTTGATGCGTTTGAAGTGGTCGACGTCGATCAACATCAAACCGAATGAGAGTTGTTCGGCTTGAAATCGCGAAATCATGAATTGCAACCGTTCGTCAACGGCTTTACGATTGCCGACATTGCACAAGGCGTCGGTGCGGGCCTCGAGTCGGGATCGATCCAACTCCTGGGCCTGGGATTCCAGCTTGTAACGTGAGACGACGAGATCATTTTCCAGTCGCCGATTCGATTTCACGACACGGGTAATGCTCGACATCAACTCGCGTTGCAGATTTTCATGGTGGCCAGTGGTTGACATGGATTCCAGTTCTTTTTGTGCCGAGGCCAAGGCACTGTTGTGCTCATCCACATCCAAGTTCAGCTGATTGGTACTCTGCATCAATTTCAGCAGTGCATTGAGCGTATTTTCCCGATCTTTCTTTAATTTCTTGCTTTCATTTTGCTGGGTGTAAAAGCGGCCAATAAAAAAACCGCATATTAGTCCAACGCCGACGGCGGCCATCGACCAGCCACAGACGAAAATGAGTGTTGCAGTATCTTGAGAAAACATAGCGCTGCCTTGGAAACTGGTTCCAATCAAAAACAAGTCCATAAAATCAAGTGAACCGGCAGTCACGATTTGCGAGATGTTTCGTGGCGAAGCTCAAGTTCGTGAAAATATACGCTCTGGTTAAGATCGAGCTGCCAAGTCCAGTCAAAATCGGCCAAACTTCAATTCGACTGTTACGAATTTTCAGGTAGTAACGATTGGGAAGCAAGAAGTCCGGAAAAACATTGGCTGGGCAGGGCAAGAATTGTCAAACGAGTTCGGATGACAGAATTTCGGGCTTGTCGCGGAAAGGAAAATTCCTTTGTGGAATTTGAATAGGGTTACTATTCCGAAGCGAGTTTGCTTTTCGTATCTGGGCTTTTGGACTAGAATAAGGACGAAAGATGCTCCCGAGCGGAGCCGTTGTCAAGTTACTATCAAGAGAGTTACCTATGACTGTGCGGGCGAATGCGGATACCAAGTTCTTGTTGAAGTACTTGCTGATTGGATTGGGTTGTATTGCATTTGGCGTGTGGGCCTGTTACGACGGATTTATCAATTTTCCGGCAAAATTGCCCATCTCAAAAGCCTGGGACGCGTTGGTTGCCAACAAGGACCTGGATGATGCCCAGCGGGACGCCAAATACAAAGAGTTGGCTGCCCAAAATGGCTGGCCGAGCAAACATCCCAGTGGCGACAAGACCGTGGAAGCAATGCGAGAAAAAATCGTCTGGCAATACGTGTTTATCGGTTTGGGATTCGGAGTCGGACTGCCCTGTTTGATTTGGTACTTGAGAAACCGCGGCACCTGGGTTGAATTGACCGACCAAGTAATCAAATCAAGTTGGGGGCGAGAACTCAGGTTTGATCAAATCCGTCAATTCGACAAAAAGAAATGGGACAAGAAGGGAATTGGCGTCCTGAGTTATGACACACCGGCGGGCCCGCAGAAATTTGTTATCGACGATTTGAAATTTTCTCGATTGGAAATGGATGAAATCGTTCGAACTATGGAGGCTCACATTCCCGCTGAAATGATCGTCAATGGTCAACCGGAAAAACAACCTACCGAATCGGCCGCGAGCTAATCGGGACCGCCAAGTTACGCGATACATGAGCCGTCCTCCAGGTCAGCCAGGATATCAATCCGATAATTGTGTTGACCGAGACGATTTGTTGACAGCCGATTCAAGTTCACCATTGCCGGCAGGCGTAATCAAAATAGGCTACTGTCTGCAGGCCCCGCGTTGGCTGCGTTGAGGGGGCCGCTCATCGGCACGGGCATCAAGTAGTCGGCGGCGGACTGGACGATCATGCCCTCACAACGCTCGGTGTAAAATTGGCGGGGCTCTTCCCGACTCAAACAAAGCCCCAAAAACCGGCCATTGGAAAGGAAACGAATGGGACTGACCACGCGTCGAGTCAAGTTGTTATTGGCATCCCGATACAGAAACTCGACGACTAAATTGTCTTGGTTTTGCATCGCTTGGGTGAGTTGAGTATTCATCTGGCGGCCTCGATTCGGTTGAAACTTGATATCCCAATTATTGGCGACGCTCGCGACACGTTAGGTCACGATGGCAAAAAATTGTTCAATTAGGTTGCAACCCAGGAACAGGTAATGTTCCGCCAATTCCTAAAAATTGGCTGGTTGACTACTTTATGTCGCCAGCTCCCGTGATCGTAATCTCTGCCGCCGCGTCGGGAGCCTTCTGAATAAATCGCGCGGTTACCGTCCGAGTCGGTTGAGTTTCCGCGGCCTCATAAATCCTTTGAAAACTGACTTGATAGTTTCCGTTGCGAAAACGAGTGGCCCATTGGACGTGGTCCAGGGTCAGTGGTTCCAGGCGTGGATTGATGGCCAGCAACCGATCATTGACCGACTTGAGCAATTCATTCTGTTGTTTTTCGTTTCCCAAATGTGCCTTTGCCACCAGCTGCTGACACCGTTTTTCAATCTTGAGCAGTTGGACCAGGTCATCATTCGCTGGGTGAGCTTGCACGGCAAAGGTCAAGGCATAGATTTCAACGGCATGCTGTCCGTCTTGGAGGTCCAGCGAAAACTTGGATGTTGGTGCGTCCGCAATATGTCTCTCTTGCGGAGACGATTTCATTTGTTCCTTCAGGCGGGATTCTTGAATTTCATAGAAACGATTTTCATTGACGACAAAACTCAAAAAATGATTCAGCTCGTCAGTCGAAATCTGAATTTCGCAGGACTGAATTCGTTGGTCCTGTCCCCCCGTTACGATTTTTCCGTCCGGGTAAATACTCAGTCGCGGTAATATCTCTACGGGGTTGGCCGGTGGAGCGACTCGCTGAAATCCACCGGTCGCATCATAAGTAAATATTGGCCCCACATGGTCCATGGGAATTTGGATTTTGGACATTTGCTCGTCCGATAATGAAGGCAATTGATCGGCTATTTGAGCCGTCGCGGGGACAATTGCGAGCACCGCAATCGCGATCGAAACAAGCAGGGTTGAATGGTACATGATAGTCCTCCGCCTCTGGCATCCTGGAAGGAAAAGTACATTGTATTCCATTGCCAGGCGATATGGCGATCCTAAGCCGCTTTTTTTGCGGTGGTCGGAGTTACCACTCGAGAAGGTTGCCCCCACCGTTGTCGAGCGGTGGTGTCGTCGAAATTCACCCATTCAAGCACTTGGTAGCTTTCTCGGCGTCCAGTCGCAAAATAGATGCGGGCACAGACTTCTCCAATAAATCCCAGACTGAAAAATTGAACACTTAAAATCACTGACAGAATTCCCAGCATCAACAAGGGGTTGCCCGTCATATCGACGCCGCCTAAGAATTTGAAACCAACCGTCGCCACGATCGACAGAAAGCCGAGTAATGCAACAGCCAAGCCCAATTTCCCAAACAGCTTCATCGGGCTGGCGAAATACTTCAACATGAAATTGACCGTCAATAAATCCAAGACGACCCTGGTCGTACGACCGAGGCCATACTTCGTTTCGCCAAATTGGCGCGCTCGATGGCGCGTCACCACTTCCACACTTCGCGCACCCAACTGATGCGCCAGGATTGGGATGAAGCGATGCATCTCGCCGAACAACTCCAATTGAACGGCAATTTCGCTTCGCATCGCTTTCAATGTGCAACCCAGATCATGGATCGGAAAGTCGGTGGTCCGGGAAATCAACCAATTGGCGATTTTCGAAGGAATTTTGCGACTGATCAAGTGGTCCTGGCGTTCTTTTCGCCAGCCATGTACCAGATCGAATCCCTCGTCAAGCTTGTCCAGCATCATCGGTATGTCGCGCGGGTCATTTTGCAGGTCGCCGTCAATTGTAACCAAATAGTCACCGTTGGCATTTTGCAAGCCCGCCAACATGGCCGCCGTCTGTCCGAAATTTCGTCGGAACAATACCAACTTGACGCGCCCATCTTGGGCCGCAATCTGTTTCATTTTTTCCACCGTGCCATCGCGACTGCCGTCATCCACTAGCACAATCTCATACGGGCGCGGCTGTTCCGTCATGACTTGTGTTAACTCGTCGTATAACGGCTGGATATTTTCCAGCTCGCGGTAAATCGGCACAATGACCGAGACCAGCGGTAGGGCGGGAAATGTCATAATTGAGTTCACGGGAAAATGGAATGAATCCTGGCCATCCAACTCACGCAATTGACTGCTGCACGGATTGACTGCCGTAAGCCTAAAGAGTTTCCGCTTTCCAAACAATGTTATTTGGGCGTAACACAGAACCGTTTTCGACCAGGTTTTTTTCGTTCCGCTAGGACGGCGGATTTGTCTGATAATCCGAGATTTTTATCGGCCAATAGCTAGCAACATGACAACTTGGCTTGCGTTCGTTTTCCTGGCCCAGTATTCAAAGTGTTTCCAATCTCTGCCAAAACTCACACAGGAAACTATCCATGCCGACGTTCGGAATCACCTTAGCAATCGCTGTTTTCGTAGTCAGTGTTTCGGTGCAGCTGACGTTCGGACAACAAACCCAAATTCCCGCGCAACAGGTAGCGCACCCGACTTCGCCGACGGTTAACGAACCCGCGCCACAGCGAATCGGATTTCGTTTGGCGGAATGGAAGACGATTCACGCAGACAGTCCGGCCAATGCGTCGGCCGACCTGGAGACGCTGCAAAAATTGGGCTGTGAAGTCAGCTCGCAAAACCATGCTGACCATATTGACATCCAATATCGCTGCTCGGAATGGAAAACAATGGAACTTCCAAACGCGGAGTTGATTGGACAATGGTCCACCTGGTTGACGGCAAAGGGGATCGAGATTGTCGTGCTAAATCCAGCTGCCAATACGGTTCAGCCAACCGTGCAATATCGCCTTCCTCAATCGCGAACCATACATCTGCACGATCCAATCGAGTCCGAGCAAATTCTGCGAACGATGAAGATGATTGGGGTTGAAGTTTCAACCCAACAGCATGGCGGGCATCTGGATGCTACATTCGTCTGCCCAGAATGGAAAACGATTGAGTTGGCAACCGAAGATCAGGCTCATGCCTGGCAAGCTTGGTTGAAAAATGCGGGGTTCGAAACAGCTCATACTCACACGCATTAAGATCATGGCAGTCACTTCATCCAGTCAACCGCATGCGATGGCGGCTAGCGCCAGCCGGCCGCTCAGCTTGCACATGCGACGGGATTTGGATGTTCAACGCCAGGTCTATCAGGGACGCGACTATTGGGTTATCAGAGATCCACTGTCGCTCAAGTACTATCGATTCGAAGAGGAAGAGTATTCACTATTGAAGTTGCTTGATTCTGAGGCCAGTCCCGATCAGATCAAGCGTACGTTCGACCACGACTTCGCGCCGCAAAAAATCTCGCTGCCCGAGCTGTATCAGTTTATTGGCATGCTGTATCGCAATTCGTTGTTGGTTTCGGAATCGCCGGATCAAGGACTAGAACTCAAGAAACGCGCGGTAAAAAATCGCCGCAAGGAGTTTCGCCAGTCACTGACCAATATTTTGGCTATCCGTTGCAAAGGGTTCGACCCGGATCGTCTACTCGGGTTCCTGAACGGTTGTTTTGGTTGGTTTTTCAGTTGGCCGGCGTTCTTGGTTGTCGTGTTGCTCGGATTGGCCGCAGGCGGACTCCTCCTTTCACAATTTGAAACGTTTCAGGCGAAGTTGCCGAATTTCCAGGAATTTTTCGCGGCCAAGAATTGGATATGGCTAGCGCTGGTGTTGGCGATCACCAAAGTTCTCCACGAGTTCGGACACGGCTTGGCTTGCAAACGGTTCGGCGGCCAATGCCATGAAATGGGATTCATGTTGCTGGTTTTGACCCCGTGCCTGTATGTCAACGTGAGCGACTCTTGGCTGCTGCCCAGCAAGTGGAAACGTGCGTTCATTGCGGCCGCGGGCATGTATGTCGAATTGGTATTGGCTTCGATCGCGGTTTTCGTGTGGTGGTTTTCTCACCCGGGCCTGGTCAACCAATTGGCCTTGAACGTGATTTTTGTATGTTCCGTTAGCACACTGTTGTTTAACGCCAATCCATTATTGCGGTACGATGGATACTACATTCTGTCGGATCTATTGGAAATTCCCAATCTGCGGTCCAAGGCAACCTCGATTCTGCAGCGTTCCTGCGGCCATTGGATGCTGGGCATCGAAGCCCGTCCAGATTCGTTTTTGCCGGTGCGCCATCAATGGTTGTTTGCCTTGTTCAGTGTCGCAGCCGCGGCGTATCGGTGGGTTGTTACGTTTTCGATTTTCTGGTTTATCTATCGGGTGTTGGAACCCTATGGTTTCAAAATCGTCGGCCAGCTGATTGCCTTCAGCGCGCTGTACGGCCTGCTGGTCCTGCCATTGATTCAATTGTTCAAATTTCTTTCCGTTCCTGGGAGGCTTGGTACCGTGAAACCGGCTCGTGTTACAATTTCCGCCATTGTGCTATTGAGCATGATGGCCGGCATCCTGATTGTTCCGATTCCACACCATGTGCATTGTAGTTTCTATGTGCAACCAGCGTCCGCGGCCAACCTCTATGTTGATGTGCCGGGGAAATTGGAGACAATTTTTACGCTTCCTAACACAGCCGTCAAAGCGGGCCAGCCGATTCTCGTGCTAAACAGCAAAAAACTGGAGGTTCAACTGGCCAGTATGCAAACCCGGCTGGATCTTGCCAAAGTGGAGCAGGAAAACGTTATGAAGGCCATGAGCGTCGATCATAACTCGGCTAAACGTGTCGAGGAAGTAAAGTCCAGTGTGTTGGCTGCTTCAGCCAATCTGGAAAAACGAAAAATGGATGTTCAGCGATTAGTCATCCGGTCTCCCATCAACGGCTATTTTCTGGGGCCTGCCCGGATTGAGAAAAAGAAATCGGACAGCGGTGAATTGGCATTTTGGCACGGTTCGCCACTCGATAGCAAAAACCTGGGTTCGTATCTTGAGCAACAGACCCTGGTCGGGCAAGTGGTTCCTGATTTGACCAAGATGGAAGCCGTCTTAGCCATTGACCAAGCCGATATTGAGTTCATTCGCCGCGACCAAGCGGTCGAACTATTAATTTTTCAGTTGCCCTCCAAGACTCACCATTCCATCACCGCAGCAATCTCGCCAAGCCAAATGAAATCCGTTCCGAAAGCACTTTCTTCGCGACACGGTGGGGACATCGTCGCGATTCCGGACGAGGAAGGAGTCGATGTGCCTCAAAGCACCAAATATCTCGTGAACGTGCCGTTGGTCAACACCGACAAATTGATAGTGGGAGGTGGCACTGGAGTGGCCAAAATTCGTACCGGTTCCCAAACCGTCGGGCAGCGTTTGTGGCGGTTGCTCAACCGAACATTTCAATTCGAACTATAACGCGAATTTCGCGGGAAATTTCGCGGGCGAGTTCCGGGCGGGTCATCGACCGAGCCCCAGGTCGCTAACCACAACTTCCCTGTGCCTTGTGCATTCGGCCATCTGGATGGCAGCCCGGCAAATCTTCCGCATAGTACTTCAGCAACACCGCTTCCCAAGCGGCCCGGTCGTTGACGCGAACCAATGCCGCGCGCAATTCGTCATGTTGGGGATGCAAGATCGCGTACTTGATGCCAAACTTTCGCATCAATGGGCCGACTCGTTGTGCACCATACAATGACTCGGCCAGCAGGTAGTGTTCCCGCAAGACATCCCGTTGCTCGTGCAAGGTTGGCGGAGCGGGTAGTGGCAAGCCCGCCGCGATCGCCCGGATTTGGGAAAAAATCCATGGGTTGCCGATCGCGCCGCGCGCTACCGTAACTCCATCGACGCCTGTTTCCGCAATCATGTTCAGGCAATCCTGGGGAGTAAACAAATCGCCACTCCCCAAAATGGTTTTTTCGCCCACATGTACTTTCAGCTCGCGCAAAAATTCCCAGCGACTGGGACCGACATACCGTTGTTCGACCGTTCGACCATGCACGGTGATTGCCGCGACGCCCATTGCAAAAGCACCGTCGAGAATTCGAAAAAAGTTATCCCGGCTTTCCGCAGTGTCGTCGACACCCCGGCGCATTTTTACGGTGACCGGAATCTCACCGGGTACCTGATCTCGGGTTTGTCGGATGATCTCGAGTGCAATTTCGGGTTGGCCCAAGTGGTATCCGCCGCGACATCGTCCCAAAACTTTTCGCACGGGACAACCAAAATTGATATCGATCACGTCAAAACCCGCTTCGACCAATTTTAACGCTCCCGCCGCAAATTGCTCGGGTTCGGCGCCCATCAACTGGCCGCCGACCGGATGTTCCTCGTCGGAAATATGCAGAAAATGGCTGGTTCGTTTGCGTTCTTTAAGGCTCACCAAAAATTCATCGAGCATCACTTCGCACAATGTATAGGATGCCCCCAGCCGCCGGGCCAACACGCGCATGGGCCAATCGCTGTAACCGGACAACGCAGCTTGCACCACGGGGAATCCGATGCGAACATTGCCGATCTGTAACGGCTTCAGAGGCGGTTGAATAACGGGCGCAGAATCGTGAGTGTGCATGAATCCAAAACATCAGGGGGCTGCTTGCAGCGCTGGTAACGGCTTGACGGGCAAGGCTGGATTCTAGCCAAAAAGTATCTCGCCGGGCTGCAGAATTTCCCAACTTTCCGGATTTGGATCAATTCGAACGGCCCGCTCGGAACTAACTGCCAAAGCGATCTATTGACAATCGACCAAATCGATTACGTTTTTTGTATGCCAAGACGTGAATTAACAGGGTGACGCGATGGATTTTGGGTTGATTCTAAAGTTGCTGGTGGACTTCTGGCCATTTTGGGTCGGTTTAATCGTATTGATCGCGATTGTCCTATTGTTGCGCATGTATGGCGGCCAACAGGCATTGCCGTATCAAAAACGTGAGTCACTAATCACAAAGACAGAATTGCGTTTTTTCAAGTCGTTGCAAAAGGCCGTGCAGGATGACTTTGAGATTTTCGCGATGGTGCGAATTGCGGATTTATTGCGGGTCGATCCGGCACTGCCCAACAAACGAAAATGGCTAAACAAAATTCTGGCTAAGCATATTGATTTCGTCCTGTGCGACCCCGGTTCTCTGCAGCCATTGGTTTGTATCGAGCTCGATGATCCGTCTCATGATCGCAATGATCGAATCGAGCGCGACATATTCGTCAATCAGGCCTTTGCGTCGGCCGGTCTGCCACTCCTTAGAATTCCCACTCAGCCGTCGTATCTGTCTCGAGAGATTCGGGAGTTGATTGATAAATCGCGATAACGATAGATCGCAATAGCACGTTTCGCGCTGCATCAACTTGGCGATTTACGGCAATCTGTCGGGACTGCCTGATAATCGATTGAATAATTCGGGATCGAACTCGTCTTGAGGCACAAACCCAGTCGGTCGAAGTTCCAACCGGGGGATTTCACCAATGGTCGGCGAGAGCCGTTGTTGGCCTGCGGGATCAGTTGAGTCACGTCGAATCACTTGATCGGACGCGAGTTTTCGGATGGGTTGAACCGACTGTGATGTCAATTGTTGTTCATCGAATAGACCGGGTTCAATCGGTTCCGCCCCCGAATTTTCGACGGACGGCGATGGTTGTAGACTTACCGAGACCACCCAATTCTTTAGATTCTCAAATTCCTTGGAATCGACGGACATCGGTGCGGCGAGCGCACCACCATGAGCCGTTACCGAGGCTTGCAACAACCGACTAGCCAATGGATCCGATCGGTCAACGAACGCGTATACGCTATGTAAGTTCCGTTGTGTCATTCGACGAGTTGTGGGTTGCAGTTTTCCCGCGTGCATTAATGGCATCGCTGTCGTCACGGACGATCGCACATCATGGCAATCGGAACATTGCGAGAGGAATTTTCGCTCGAGTTGTTGTCGAAAAACTCCAAAGGTACCTTTAGGAAGTTCGCTAACAAAACTCTCCAGTTCCTGCACGGACAATGGCCCCGAATCGGATTTCGTCGATGTCGTACCGCCGCTCTCCGTCGATGGCTTGATTTCGTGATCGCTATTGGCCTCAGTCAGCGCTTCCGTATACCCGACCTGCAACACCTCACCGGGCCGAGGACCGTTCGACAACGTACCGCTTGCGGCCGACCCTTGATTCTGATCTGGCGCTTCGGTTTTTTCTAACCAGCCCGCAGTGAGCGAAGGAAGCGGAACAAAAACCGGATCAAGTTGGGCGAAAAATTCATCCTCGGACAATCGTGTCGTTTCTGTCGTGTCTCCGCCGAAAGTCGTCGCGACAATCGGCTGTTGAACCGGCTCGGGTGACGGAGCGCCGACCCGGTTTGACACATTTGATCCATTGCTCGCGTTTGTGAGCCGTTGTTGTAGCTGTTGTCGAAACTGTCCAATTCGATCGGCGGCAAGTTCAGTAGCCTGCAAAACCTCCAGTTGATTTTCTGCTTCTACCAGCAGATTGTTTTGCAAACACCAATTGAAGAGTCTTTGTTGGCTTTCCAAATCGCTGGCCCGAATCCTCGCCAATCGTCCCCAGTAAACCTGCTCCATCGATTCGGCCACGAATTCGACCTTTTCGGATGGAATCACCAGCCGGCTGCCTTGGTTGGTTTGCACGGTGAAATTGCCGGACGCATTCTCGATCAATCCGACAATGACACTGCCATTTTTTAAGACCAACGCTTGTCCGTCATTTGTTGACGATGCCCTTGTCGTTGAATTTGGCGAGACGGATTGCGCCAGGACCGGTTCGTAAAACCGGACCACAATCAAAATCGATAGCAAGAAGCAACATGTTTGGCGGCTCATGGCCGGAACGTTAGAAAATGTGGGCCCGAGCGTCAACGTGGAAAATGTGCTGGCACTTTGGAAATCTTGCTACGAAACCACCGGCACTGGCAGAAATTTCAACGCCCAAACGATTGCGATTACGCCGACGACGAAGCAATAGGCTGCGAAAAAGGAAAGGCGTGCCTTTTTGACCAGTGAAATCATCCATTTGCACGCCGCCAACCCCGTCAGGAAAGCTGCCGCGAACCCCGCCAACAGCGGCAGCATGTCCGCGCTTTTAAACACCAATTCGCCAGAGATAGCCTCCTTGGCCATGTAACCGAAAATTAGAGGTACCACCATCAAGAACGAAAACCGAGCCGACTCTTCTCGGTCGATTCCTAACAATACTGACGTGGAAATCGTCGCTCCGGATCGGGATAATCCCGGCAAGATGGCGATCGCCTGCGAGATACCGACTATCAATGCATCGAGCCAACCAACCCGTTTTCCCGTTCGCTTCGCCCGGTCGGCAAGTAGTAACAAAAAGGCGGTCAGGAGTAACATTGAACCAATCAGCGAAAGCTGTTTGTCAAAAAGCTGTTCGATTTCATCCATGAAAAAAACGCCGACGACGGCAGCCGGAATCATCGACAGGACAATTTTGGCGCAGAACTGAAACTCTTCGTTCCACTTAAACTGCAACAGCCCCCGCAAAAGGCGGATAATTTCCACGCGAAACACCACCACAGTACTCAAGGCAGTCGCAAAGTGAAGGACCATTGTCATCAGCAACGACTCTTTCGGAATACTCTTGTCCCCTAAAATGAATTTGGTGATTTCCAGATGCCCACTGCTACTAACGGGCAAGAATTCGGTGAGACCTTGGACAATACCGAGGATTATGGCTTCCAACATGGGGGGTTGATTTCAAATGATGAACGGAGGGATGGTGAGCAGCAATATTATTAGTAGTTTTGCAATCCGGCCAACAGAGGAATTTGGAGTTTTGTCCGGCCAACGGGGTCAGATTAATTTGCAGGTCAACAAACTTCGCCGTGCAACCGCCAATCTGGTTTCGTTCCTAATCGCCAAACCTTATGATAGTGGGTGACCGTCCAATGTACTTCGAACCATTCGCAGAGTCCAGTTTCGCCGCGTCCGTTTACCCTCAAACCAATATCATGATCGCATCCAAACCTCGAACCATTTTCGAAAAAATTTGGGACCAGCACCTGGTCTATCAGGAACCAGGCAAACAGGCCATTTTGTACGTCGACCTGCATCTGGTGCATGAGGTTACCAGCCCGCAAGCGTTTGAGGGCCTGCGGCTGGCCGGCCGCCAGCTCCGTCGACCCGATTTGACTGTCGCGACTCCAGACCACAACGTGCCGACAACGGATCGTTCGCAGCCAATCGCCGATCCGATTTCACGACAGCAAATCGAAACATTGCGTACGAACTGTCGCGAGTTTGGCGTGCGATTATATGACCTTGACAGTATCAACCAGGGAATCGTGCATGTGATTGGTCCGGAGCTGGGATTGACTCAACCGGGTATGACAATCGTCTGTGGTGATTCGCACACCGCGACGCACGGCGCGTTTGGTTCGCTGGCCGTCGGGATTGGCACCAGCGAAGTGGAACACGTTATGGCAACCCAGACATTGTTGCAAACCCGTCCGAAGACCTTTGAATTGCGCATCGATGGCAACTTGGGCCGGGGCGTCACTTCGAAAGATCTGATTTTGTTTCTGATTGGTAAATTATCCACCGCCGGTGGTACGGGCTACGTGTTGGAATATACGGGCGAGGCGATTCGCAAATTGTCCATGGAACAGCGGATGACGGTTTGCAATATGTCGATCGAGGCCGGCGCGCGGGCGGGCATGATTGCGCCGGATGAGACCACTTTCGAGTACCTAAAAGGACGTGAGTTCTCGCCGACGAACTGGTTGGCCGCGATCGAGAGATGGAAGAAACTGCCAAGCGATCCCGGCGCGACATACGACCAGGTGGCAATCTTCTCGGCTGCTGAAATCGTGCCGCAAGTCACCTGGGGCACAAATCCAGGACAAGTCACCGCGGTCACCTCAACCGTTCCCAGCCCCAGTGATTTCGTCGATGAATCCGAACAGAAATCTGCCGCCGCGGCGCTCCAATACATGGACTTGATCGCCGGGACACCCATGACGGAGATCAAGATCGATCGAGTGTTCATTGGCTCGTGCACCAACTCGCGAATCGAAGATTTGCGCGCCGCAGCGGCCATTGTGCGGGGAAGAAAAGTCCATTCGCGAGTCGGTGCGATGGTCGTGCCTGGTAGTGGTTTGATCAAGAAACAAGCGGAAGCAGAAGGATTGGATCGAATTTTTTCCGACGCGGGTTTTGAATGGCGCGAGGCGGGTTGCAGCATGTGCCTGGCAATGAATCCGGATAAACTCGAGCCCGGCGAACGTTGTGCATCGACCAGCAATCGAAATTTCGAAGGTCGCCAAGGTCGGGGAGGGCGCACGCATCTGGTGTCGCCCGAGATGGCCGCGGCCGCAGCCATTGCCGGACATTTTGTGGATGTGCGCCAATGGTAATTTGCTCACGCGAGCGGGTCCAACGACCGTTGGTTGTCGCATGAGCCGTCGCCGCAAATTAGTCTGTTTCGTTAATAAACAACATTAATCCTGAATCCAAACTCATGAAATCATTTGTCAAACATACAGGCTTGGTCGCGACCATGGATCGCTCCAATGTCGATACCGACCAAATCATTCCCAAACAGTTTTTGAAACGGATCGAGCGTACCGGTTTCGGCCAATTTTTGTTTTATGATTGGCGATTTGACGAATCGGGAAAACCTCGACCGGATTTTGAATTGAACCTTCCGCAATTTTCCGGTGCATCGATTCTGGTGGCCCGAAAAAATTTCGGCAATGGTTCCAGTCGCGAACATGCCGTTTGGGCGATGGACGATTTTGGTTTCCGTTGCGTCATCGCGGAAACCTTTGCCGATATTTTTTACAACAATTGTTCGAAAAACGGCGTATTGCCAGTCGTCTTGACCGCCGCCCAGGTAGAGACCATTCATCGAAACGCGGCGAATCAACCCGGTTATCAATTGACAGTCGATTTGGAAACGCTAACCGTTTCCGATGGCAGCGGATTCGAGGCGAAATTTTCCATCGATGACTATCGTCGGCAGTGTTTTCTCGAAGGGCTCGATCATATTGCCTTGACGCTGAAACATGTCGACAAGATAACCGCGTTTGAACAGACCCGTGTCGTAAACTAGGATAGTGTTTCGTTGTCCGCCGTTACATTCCATCTCACCGATCCGATTGCCACCCATGATGCTGCGAAATGTTTTCAATTGTTCTGTTATTCTCGTCGCCTGGTGTTTGCGAACAACCTGCGCTCAGGAAATCAAAGTCGAGACAATTCTCGAGGGTTTGAAAAATCCGACAAGTGTCGTGGTTCAGCCTGGCACGGGGCACGTGTTTGTCGCCGAGAGTGGTGCGCTCCGTGTAATTCGCGTGGTGGATGGTAAAGCCGAATCCGTGGTAACCGATTTTGCCAAAAAGTCTTTTGGCACGAATCCAGTCTACGATGTCGGTCCGGTAGGTTTGTTGTTTATTGATCAACAGACCCTGTTGGTCGGTGACAGCGGTTTGGCGACTGGCGACGCAAGTTTGAATATTTTCAAAATCCCGGCGGCCGGGGCGGAAGCAATCAAGGCGGAAAAAATCGAAGGTGAATCCAAGTCGCTGGCCGCCACCGCCGACGCAGTGGCCGAAGGAAGTTTTTTTGGGTTGGCCCTGACACCGGCGAAGATTTTTGTAACTTGCCGCGGCGATGAGACAAAGTCCTGGGTTGGTCTGGCGACGCTGGCCGAAGGGAAACTCGGTGACTTCACTCGCTCGATTGAACTCTTTGAGCCGACGAAAGTTTCAGCGCCGACGGCCATTGCCCTCAGTCCCGATGGTTACCTCGCCGTTGGATTACAAGGCACTGCAAACGCTCCAGGTGATTCCGTATTGGTGTTTTGCGATCCCCAAGATGGAAAGATTCTGAAACACTATTTATTGGGAATTCACGACATCACCGGATTGGCTTACGGTCCCAAGCAAGGTCGTTTGTTTGCCACCGATTTTAATCATGGTAATGCACTGGAGGGAGCCTTGGTAAAGGTCATCGGTACGGCCGAGGGAAGTCGTTGTCAGGAAATGCAGAAACTGGAGCGGCCAACTTCCTTGGCCTTCTCTCCGGAAGGTGATTTGTATATTACGTTGGCCGGCAACCCAGCGGCTGAAACTCCCGACGGTAAATTGATTCGGATCAAAGGGCTGGACGAAGCCCCGAAAAAAGACGGTGAATAGGGGTTTGCAACGGAATTTCGCGAGAACATTTTTAGGAGGGAATTGGACGATGGGTGTCGAGCATTTGGTAAAGACCGGATTGATGGGGGTCGTCGGACGATTCGACGCGCTCGATTTGCAGCGTTACCCGCGCGACACGCCAGTCATTTGTCGAACGGCTCGTGGCTTGGAAACAGGAGTCGTGATCTGCGATTTGGTGGGTCATGATTCCAACGACAATCTCGCCGCGGGACAACTGTTGAGACAGGTTGGCCGCGAAGACCGATTGATTTTGGAACGACTGGATCGTTATCGGAACAAAGCATTTCTGGCTTGCGAAAAACTGCTGGTCGAACGGCAATTGTCCGGTGTCCTGGTCGATGTGGAACACTTGTTCGATGGCGAATCGGTCTACTTCTATTTTCTCGGCGAGGTTTCGCCCCAATTGGAAGCGATCACTGGCGAGTTGGGTTCGGAATACGAACGCAAAGTTCGGTTCAAAAAGTTTGCTGAGACGCTGGCCCAGGGCTGCGGCCCGAATTGTGGCACAAGTGAAAGTGGCTGTTCGACAGGCGGATGCTCGTCCTGCTCTTTGTCCGGTGGTTGTGGCTCAAACAAGATTTCCAAAGTTTGAAACAGGGTATCAATCGACTAAACCAGCGCAGTTTTCACGCACATAATCGGCGGTAATGAATCGAATAGACAATCCCATTGCTCGCCCCCATCACGTCCAATCCATAGTTGTCCCGTGGTCGTGCCAAAATACAACGCGGGTGACTTGAGCTCGTCGATGGTCATCGCATCCCGAAGTACGGTGAAATAGCTGTCTTTTTTCGGCATTCCATGTTTCAACGGCGCCCACGAATCACCACCGTTCTCCGTGCGCCAGACCGCCGGCGAACCGCCAGGACAAGTCCGCGTCATTCCTTCCAGCGGCACGACATAGACCACATCCGGATTGTGTGGATGAACAACAATCGGAAAACCAAAATCTGAAGGCAAGCCCGCAGCGATGGATCGCCAAGTTTTTCCATGATCGTCGCTGCGCAAGACACCGATGCCGGGCCGATCTTCCCATCCGCCATGGTTCTGCATGTACAACCGACCCGGCGCGTCCGGGTGCCGCGCGATCTTATGGACGCATTGGCCGAACTCGGGGTAGGGGTCCGGCACAAATCCTGCGCCGACGCCATTGTTGGAAGCCACGAAGGTCTGCCCGCCATCTTCGCTCAGGTAGTGCCCACCCGTGGAAATCCCCAGGTGGACCCGGTTCCCGTCGCGGACAATCGTGTGCATACACAATCCGCCATTTCCAGGATGCCATTTTCTGGAGTGATCGTGATTGCTGATTCCGGCAACCATCTCCCACGAGTTACCATTGTCTTCACTGCGAAACAAAGCGGCGGGCTCGACACCGCACCACAACTCTTTTTTATTATTGCCGGGCTCCAGCGACCAGATATTGGCCAGCGCTCGCCCGTCGTCTTGGGGAAACGCCGGGGCCGATTTGGTTTCCTTGAATTTCTTCCCCAAGTCCGTCGAGGTCAAAACCTTCATACCGAAAAAAGCATTGCAGCTGCTGGCATAAATTCGCGGTGCGCCGCGATCGTCAATCAAGGTCGAGTAGACCGCCACACCCGAGCCAAACGGTCCGCGCAACTCAAATCGCTTACGCGCCTTCCCGCCTTCCGCGACGAACAAGCCTTTTTTAGTTCCAATGCAAATCAGTATTCGGTCAGCCATGGTATTTTCCTCTCGAAAAATGCAAATGAAGACTCAGGTTTGAAACAGATTGAAATTATTGACGATCCAGATGTCAATTGCGACACGACGCGAACAAAAATATTCGATTGGCTTCATCGCCGGGGATTCGAGGTTCTGAAACCAACTGCAGTTGTGACGGCCAAAAAATGAAGATTTTTGTCGTTGGGAGCGTGCTGTAAGTGGTCCGATCATCCACCCGATACGGCTTGCCAGATTGTCAGCACATCCCCGGGATTGAGCGGTGAATTCATACCTTGTGTCTGACGTACCAGAACCAGTTCCGAGTTGACGAATAAATTCACATGCTGCCGTACAGCGCCCGTTTCGTCGCAAATGCTTTCATACAGCGAAGTATGCCTGAGCTTCAATTCAACCAACGCTTCGCGCACTGTTTTCGCTGAGACACGGATTTCACTTGATGCCCGACAATATTCCCTCAATCCACTCGATATTTCAACGGCAATGCTCATAAATACCCTTCCCCAAAGGCAATGCTTTTCACGATGAGTGTAATCGGACAAATGTCAAATTGGAATCAATTCAAAGAAAAAAATCTCCGGCGGGCTCCGAACCAACACTTGATCAGGTTCCGCAGAAAGTTTGGTATCCTTCGTCGCAGGCGACCGGTACGACTTGATAGTCGGCGAATTCCTCGCGATCCTCAAAGGGATGCTGCAGCGCTGACAGCAGTCGGCTAAACAATGACATGTTAGATTCTTCCGCGACCGACGCGAGCGCCGCTTCCACCAGATGATTTCGCGGGATGATCGCGGGATTGTTGGTTCGAACCAGAATCGCCGATGCCGCGCCCGAAATGCCATCCCTTTCTCTGCGCTGTTGCCAACGCCGATACCATTGCCGAAACTCCTCGTCCTGATGTGCGATCTTTTCGGACATTGGTTCGCTAGCCAAACCACGAAATGTATTCGTATAATCCGCGCGAGTTCGCTGCATCCATTGCAACAAGTCAGTCACGAGCAATGGATCGTCTGGTTCTTCGGAACTTAGTCCCAATTTTTTGCGCATGCCGGACAGCCAGTATTGCTGAAACAACGCAGTAAAAGTCTGCAGAGAGTCCTTGGCAACTGAAACCGCTTGTTCAATATTGGGCGCCAACAAAGGCAACAAAGCCTCGGCAAACCGCGCCAGATTCCATTGTGCAATGTTGGGCTGGTTGCCAAACGCGTATCGCCCATGACGATCAATCGAGCTAAACACGGTACCGGGATCGTATGAGTTCATGAACGCACAAGGACCATAGTCGATGGTTTCGCCGGAAATAGCCATGTTGTCGGTGTTCATCACGCCATGCACAAAACCGACATGCATCCAGCGCGCTATCAATGACGCCTGTCGATCAATTACCGCTTGCAGGAATCCGAGATACGGGTGATCCGAATCATTGACCTCTGGAAAGTGTCGAGCGATCGTGTAGTCAGCAAGCGCTCTAAGATCGTGTTGATTCTCGAGGCCTGCAGCATATTCAAATGTTCCAACGCGAATATGGCTGGCAGCCACGCGCGTAAGAATACCACCCATCCGTGTCGATTCACGAAACACCGGTTGCCCTGTCGAGACGACGGCCAAACTTCGCGTCGTCGGAATCCCCAGCGCATGCATCGCTTCGCTGATCACGTACTCCCGCAACATCGGTCCCAGTGCGGCCCGTCCATCGCCCTGCCGCGAATAGGGTGTCTGGCCAGAACCCTTGAGCTGAATATCAACGCGTTGCCCCGCCGGAGTCAATTGTTCGCCCAGCAAAACTGCCCGACCATCTCCCAGCATTACAAAATGTCCATACTGGTGTCCGGCATAAGCTTGAGCTAACGGTTCCGCACCTTCGGGAATCAGATTCCCGGAAAAAACTTGGGCAGCTTGTGCTAGTGTCGGAAAATTGAGGTTCACCCCCAACGATTCCGCCAAAGCCGTATTAAGAATCACAACCTGCGGGTCGCGGACTCGAACTGGATCGATTCGCACGAAGTAACTTGCGGGAAGTCTGCCGAAGCTGTTGTCAAAACTCCAACCGGACGCCGTACTGCTGCGAGAATTCATTCAGATTCAGCCTCTGGTTAGATCAACGAGCAAAGTCAAATCAGCGCAAAATCAAGCTAATCGATATTGAGGCGAATTGCTGTTCTAGCGAATGCGACGAATCAATTTTTCAATTTGACTTCTGGGCATTCCGATACTGGTTTGGAACAGACACCGCAGCTCGCATCCCCCAGCCCGTCTGTCATATTGGCGAGTCCACCGCAAGATCCGCGAATGGATTTTTTGCCAAAAATTGCCCCAATCGCCATGCCGGCAATTGCCAGCGAGATCACAACGAAAGCGCCAATCAGTGTTGGCCAAATCGATTGGGTTGGTTCGGGTACTGCTATTGCGGAAGCGTCATTGGTGTCGGGAGTTGGCGGATCGAAAATTGGAAAACCGGGAGAATAAACCACCGTCAATTCGTCACCAAAGTCTTTGTCTCGAGCCATGGTCATCAACCGCCAGCCTGAGGCCTCGCACAGTCGATGTCCGCGCTCAGCACCCATGACCATTACCGCGGTTGCAATTGCATCCGCCGTCATGCAATCGGTTGCTATTACGCAGGCCGAAGCCAAAGAATGTTCGACGGGCCGGCAAGTGGTTGGATCAATTGTATGCGAGTAGCGCTGTCCTTGAATCACGAAAAAATTCCGATAATCGCCCGAGGTCGCCATGGCCTGATTGTTGAGTTCAGCAATTTGACTGACTTCCTTGGTGACCAATTCGTTGGGAGCCTCAATCCCAACTCGCCACATCCCACCTGCCGGTCGTTCTCCGCGCGATACAACTTCACCGCCGACTTCGATGAAATAGTTCCGACAGCCGAGCTCATCCAGAGTCTTGCCAACTTGGTCCACGGCGTATCCTTTGGCGATTGCCGACAGATCAATGCTGGCCAGGGGATCCGTTTTCTTGATTGCCGGAGGATTAGCCTGAACTTGAATTTTTTGATAACCAACCCGCTGTTTCAGTGCTTCGACTTGATCCACCGACGGCAATTCAACGGGTTCTTTCTTGTCAGGCCCGAACCGCCACAAGTTCACCACAGGCGCCACGGTAATATCAAACGCTCCGCCTGTCAGTCGACTGATTTCCAGCGAACGAGCCACAACCGCCACTGTTTCGGGATCGACGGCAATCCAATCCGTCGATTCGGAACGATTGAAGCGACCAACATCGGAATCCGCTCGATACGTGGACATGAGCCCATTCACGCGATCCAACGTTGCCTGCACCGCCGCACTTGCCATTGCGTGACTTAATTCGGTAGCTGGCTGAGCGATCACGACACTATAGGTGATCGGACCCATCGTTTTGCCCGAAATTTTGATCGGCGGTGCGTCGGCCTGTGTCGCAGCAGTCGCCGGGAGTCCAATGGGACAGCCGCACAATACGAGCAACAAAAAACAACACCCAATCGCCCGCGCACGAATCGAACTAGTCCAGGGGCTGGAAGATTTGCTGCACCAAACAGCAATGTACGCGCTACTGGTCATCATCATCGGGAGTTGACTCCGGTGCAGCGTCGTCCGTGGGCTTACCACTCATTGCGGCAAGTTTTTTTTCGTCCAGTCGAGCGCCATTGATCAGCCCCGACTTAAACAGTTCATCGACAGTCAGCTGTTTCTTTCCAACAGCTGCCATGGCTTTTTCGAAATCCTTGACAATTGATTTTTCGAAGGCTTCGACAGCTTCCTTGCCAGCCGCGTCTGCGACAGCAAATTTTTCACCAAGCTTTTTGTCTTTGAGTTCCTGGTAAATCAGCTCGGCAAACATGCTGCGAACTTTTTTGTCGTCGGCATTGGGATGGCAAGTCTTGCAAGCAAATGACTTCAAAACGTACTTTTCTTTTAGCACATCCTGAAAAATTTCATGCGCTCGCGCGCGCCCCGTGGAAACAACCGTTATCATCAATGCCGAAAAGACCAACGCAGCTATTTTAGTATACATGTTGAATCCCGTTCTTGAACAAACTCACTCGGAGCCATAACTCAATATCACCGTTAGCCGCCGAAATCATCAAAGGCGATATTTTCCGGTTCGACACCCAGATCGTCGAGCATCTTAAACACAGCTGTATTCATCATGGGCGGACCACAAATATAATACTCAATGTCTTCTGGGGCCGGATGTTTACTGAGGTAATTTTCCAACAAGACCTGGTGAATGAAGCCTTTATAGCCCGTCCAGTTGTCTTCTGGCAGCGGTTCGGACAACGCCACGTTAAATTTGAAGTTCGGGAAATCTTTCTCGATCGCTCGGAACTGATCTACATAAAACAGCTCGCGGGAACTACGACCGCCGTACCAATAAGTTACCTTGCGGCCCGTTTTGATTCGTTTGAACAGCTCGAAAATATGGCTGCGCAACGGAGCCATTCCGGCTCCACCACCGACATAAACCATCTCGGCGTCCGTATCTTTGATGAAGAATTCGCCGTAGGGACCGGAAATAGTGACCTTATCACCGGGTTTTAGTCCGAACATATACGAGGAAACCTTGCCTGGCGGTACGTCCGGTTGACGAGGTGGTGGCGATGCAATCCGCACGTTCAACATGATAACGCCCTCTTCGCCGGGATAATTGGCCATCGAGTAGGCGCGTATCACTTCTTCGTTGACTTTCGAAACGTAGCGCCATACATCGTATTTGTCCCAATCTTCCTGGAACCGTTTTTCGATTTCAAAATCTTTGTAGGCCACGACGTGGGGAGGAACTTCAATTTGAATAAAGCCTCCGGCTTTGAAAGCGACCTCTTCGCCCTTAGGCAGTTCCAACACGAGTTCTTTGATAAACGTGGCGACGTTGTGGTTCGAACGGACTGTGCAGAGCCATTTTTTGGTTTCGAACGCCTCGTGCGGGACTTCGATCACCATGTTTTGTTTCACGGCGACTTGGCATGACAACCGACAGCCGTCGCGCGCGTCCCGCTTGTTGATGTGCCCCGTTTCGGTGGCCAGAATTTCACCGCCGCCCGAACGAACTTTGACTCGACACTGAGCGCAGGTCCCACCACCGCCACATGCAGATGACACAAATATTCCGGCATTCGCCAAAGCGCCCATCAGTTTTCCGCCAGCAGGAACTTCAATTTCCTTTTGGCCGTTAACCAGAATTTTCACGTTTCCACCGGAAACGAGAAAGCCTTTCGCGACCAGAATGATTGCCACCAGAGCGAGCACGACCCCAGTGAACAACGATACGCCTATCAGGATTTGGTCCATAACGATTCTTCAAATGTTAGATACCCAGAAAAGCTTGAAAGCCCAATGCCATCAAGCCGACGATGATAAACGTAATTCCCAGACCCCGCAGTCCGTGAGGGATGTCACTGTATTTTAGTTTTTCGCGAATTCCCGCCATGCAAGCAATCGCGGCGGCCCAACCAAATCCACCACCGACGCCATAAACACAACTTTCGGTAAACGTGTAATCTTTTTCGACCATAAACAAAGTTCCGCCGAGGATCGCACAGTTGACGGTAATCAACGGTAGAAAAATCCCCAACGTGTTGTAGAGTGCCGGGAAAAATTTATCGAGCACCATTTCCAGAATTTGTACGATCGCAGCAACTACGCCGATATAGCAAATCAGACCCAAAAACATTAAATCAGCTTTAACGAAATAGGCCCCTTCTTTCAGTACCAGATTGAGTAGCAGATTGTTGACGGGCACCGTAATCGCCTGCACTACGGTAACAGCAACGCCCAGACCCACTGCAGTTTTCACATTCTTGGAAACAGCAATGAACGTGCACATTCCCAAAAAGTACGCCAGGGCGAGATTGTCGACAAACGCCGAACGCAAAAATAAATCGATTAAATCGCGCATGTTAGGTTTTCTCCATTTGTTCGGGTTTCCAGATTCTCAAACCCCAAATCAAAATCCCGATAATGAAAAACGCACTGGGCGGCAACAACATCAAACCGTTGGGCTCATACCAACCGCCATCACTCTGCAGGTTCAGCACACTGACCCCGAAAATTTTTCCGCTGCCGGTCAATTCTCGAATGAAGCCCACGATAATCAAGATCAAGCTGTAGCCCAGACCGTTTCCGATGCCATCGAAGAAACTGTCGATGGCGGAATTTTGCATGGCAAATCCCTCGGCTCGACCCATCACGATACAATTCGTAATGATCAAACCAACGAATACGGAAAGTTCCTTGCTGAGACTGAACGCATACGCTTTCAAAATTTGGTCGACCACAATCACCAGCGATGCGATAATGATCATCTGGCAGATGATTCGAATACTGCTGGGGATGCGGTCCCGAATCAGCGCCACGCCCGCACTGGAAAAAGCAGTCACGAGAGTTACTGATATCGCCATCGTTACCGCGGTCGACAATTTAGTGGTTACCGCCAGTGCTGAACAAATCCCCAAGACTTGCAGGGTGATCGGATTGTTCTTAAAAATTGGATCAAAAGTTAATTCTTTGATCGTCGCTTTCTTAGCCATGATTGCCCTCCGAAAAACCGGCAGATTGATACGCCGATTCGGATGTTGAAGGTACTAATTCCCTACCGTTAGGGTCCAGGTCGGACGGGTCGTTTGGGTTAAACTGAACGGACGGTGACCCAGCCTTTTGCTTCTTGATGTAATTGCCGAAGCCTTTCGGACCTAGCCAATAATCGAGCAGCTTGGAAACCCCGTTGGCTGTTATCGTGGCTCCCGATAGCCCGTCGATTTCATAATCTTTGTCAGGAGAATTCGGATTAACAGCGCCTTTGATGACCGAAAGCTTAACTGTGCCAGTTTGGGGATCGAAAACTTTTTTTCCATTCCAACCGGCCTTCCATTTTGGATTCTGCACCTCGCCTCCCAATCCAGGCGTTTCCTTCTGGTCGTAAAATGTCAAACCAGCAACGGTTTGAAAATCCGGTTCAACCGCCAGGTAACCTCTCATCATCGACCACAAACCATACCCCCGCACCGGAAAAATAAATTTCTCCGCCACTTTCCCGTCGGCAGATTTGAGCACGAAGACATGGGAAAACTTTTCCCGGTACTTGATATTCACTATGTCATCGGACTTGGGCAATATCTGGTCACTGATTTCCGACTTCTTGGACTTGGACGCCCAAAACTGATCGTACTGGTTGAGCGTATCTTCGCCGAGGTTTTTTCCGGCGGCGGCCAGCGCGACCTTCAATTGATCCAGCGCCAACTCGCCTGTTTCCAAATCGATAACCTGTGTTTCAAAGCGATTGGTGAACAGCGCCTCGACGCCACCACCCGCTTCAATCTCCTGGGCAGAAAAACCGGTTACTTCCAGTAGGTTTTTCTTCCGATCCAATTCCTCGTTCAGGCTTTGAACAGGCTTTAGACCGATCGCTGCCAAGGAAACCAACAAGGAACAGATCAGGCAAAGTACCAGCGACATAATAATTGTATTGGAAATACTGTCACGCTGCATAACCAGCCAACCTCCTTTTCACATTCGCTTGAATCACGTAGTAGTCGATCAGCGGCGCCAGCACATTGCCAAACAATATCGCCAACATAATTCCTTCTGGGAAAGCCGGATTCCAGGAACGAACCAGCACCGTCATAAAACCAATCACGCCGCCATAAATCCACTTACCCGTATCCGTCATCGCCGCCGAGACCGGGTCGGTTGCCATAAAGACGGTACCGAAGGCAAATCCGCCGATCACCAAATGCCACCACGGCTGAATGTTCATCATCGGCTCATCACCCACGGGCAACAACCATAATAGAGTTGAGAACACGGACATGCCCAACAGCAAACCAGCCATGATTCGCCACGAACCGATGCCAGCGCCGATCAAAACTGCCGCCCCGATCAGGCAACATAGCGTCGACGTCTCACCCATTGAGCCATGGCAATTTCCGATAAAGAAATCCCACCAAGACGATTTCATGTCCGCCACTGTCGAGGCCACCGTTCCAGTCGTGGCGACTTTTAATTCACCCAGCACTGTTGCTCCGGTATATCCGTCCACTGCAGTCCAGACCGCGTCACCGCTAATTTTTGTTGGATAGGCGAAATACAAAAATGCTCGCGCCGTCAAAGCGGGATTCAAGAAATTTTTCCCCGTGCCCCCGAAGATCTCTTTGCCGATCACGATGCCAAACGCAATTCCCACCGCCACTTGCCAGAGCGGAATATTAGGCGGTAACGTCAATGGAAACAGCATGCCTGTAACGAGAAAACCTTCGTTGATATCATGCTTTCGAATGATGCCAAACGCGACTTCACAAAGTCCACCCACGATCATGGTCACGATGTAAATGGGCAGAAAAAATAGTGCCCCGTGCACCAGACAGGGGAGCAGACTACCGAAACTGAAAAAACCCGTGCGATCTGCCGAATAATCGATCCCCACGAAACTCATGACATCATATCGCCACGAACCGGACCATAACGAATTGATCAACGTTTCGTCGGGCACAACAAACTGACTGCCCTGGGCGTGAATGATCTTTTCAGCTTGGAATCCCGTGTTGTACATCGCCATGAAAATACACGGCAACAACGCCAAAATTACGATACTCATCGTTCGTTTAAGATCGATCGCATCGCGTACATGAGTCGAGCCGTGAGTCACCTCGCCCGGCGTATACAAAAACGTGTCATTCGCTTCCCACAGCGGATACAGTTTTTCCAGCTTGCCGCCCGGTTTGAATAGCGGTTCGAACTTGTCCAGGGTCTTGCGCAACATGTTTAGCCCTCTTTCTCGATCATTGTCAAGTTCTTTCGCAGGATCGAACCATAATCATATTTTCCAGGACAGACGAAAGTGCACAAAGCCAAGTCTTCTTCGTCCAGCTCCAGCGCTCCGAGTTTTTGTGAGTCATCGGTGTCGTTGACGATTAACGCCCGCAGCAATTGTGTCGGCAACATTCGCAGCGGCATCACACGCTCATAACTACCGACAGGGACCATCGATCGTTTGCTGCCACCGGTGCTGGTGGTCAAAGGAAACAGCTTGTCCCGCAGCCACGAACCGCCATAGATCCTGGTAATTGAAAATTTGTCAAAACCGGGCATCTGCCAACCCAGAAATTCCCGCTTGGTTCCCTCTTCGACAACGGAAACTTGATTGTGATATCGACCGAGATAATTTATTTTTGGTTCCGACCGGCGACCACACAGCACGGACCCGGACACGACCCGGGCCGCCAACATATTCACTTGACCAATCGCAATCAAATCATCGAGGCAAGCGCCGAGCCTGGATTTGTATAACCCCGCCTTCTTAACCGGGGGACCGGCCACCGAGATCACTCGCTCGGTCATAATTTGCCCAGTCAAAAACAAATGGCCAATCGCAATGACGTCTTGATATCCAATTGACCAGACCGTCTTGTTTGGCCCAACCGGATCCAGAAAATGAATGTGAGTTCCCGCCAACCCGGCCGGGTGCGGGCCTTGAAACTCTTCGAATTCGACATCGGGAATGTTACTGCCAGGAATTCGCGAATCCGGCCGCGTGCAAACAAAGGTCTTGCCTCGCGTCAGTTTGGCAATTACTTGCAGCCCACTCAAGAACAATTCTTTGTTGGCGCTGACGATCAATTCCGGTTCAGCCGACAGTGGATTCGTATCCATCGCAGTAACAAACAGAGAATGCGGCTCTGTTTCCAATTGCGGAACTTTGCTGTAAGGCCGAGTCCGAAACGAGGTCCACAATCCCGACGCCACCAATTGCGATTGAACTTGATCGCGGGTCAGGTCGCCCACCGAGGTAAATTTCTGAAAACTGACCTGGTCGTCGCCATCTAACTCAATTTCCAGTGATTCAAAAGCGCGCTTCGCACCCCGATTAATGGCAATCACTCGCCCTGAGCCCGGCGAAGTGTACTGAACACCGACGGTTTTCTTATCAGCAAAAACGGGCTGACCTAATTTCACTCGATCGCCCACGTTGACCAACATTGTCGGTCGCATGCCGATGTAGTCGGCGGCAACCAAGCCAACTCTCTTGATCACAGGTCCGGACTGAATGTCCTGAATCGGCGGGCCGCTAATGGGAAGATTCAACCCCTGCTTAAGTTCAAATACCATGTTCAGTTCAATGAAAAAACTACATCGTGAAATTTTTCACAGAGAATTGCCGAAAAAAGCTTGATTTAATCTACAGACGGAAGTTGCCCAAGTGGATTTGAAAAATCAGCAAGAAACTGAAATCAGCGTGCGGCCGCGCATTCGCTCGGGGAAACTAATCGAAAAACTATTCAAAAACAGCTGCTCAAGATCTTATTAAAAAAAACTGCTTCCACAACTCCCGACCGATCGAATAGGAGAAAATTGTGGCGAAATAATCCATGGCTGTAAATGCCAGATCAAAAAAATGACCTTAATTTTTGAAAAGGTCGGACGGCGCATTCATTTTATCAATTCCTGATGGGGCGCGGACTCATAATGCTGTTTCAGCAGGTCCGCCCCGAAATCGTTCATGAAATCACGCCAGACGGTATGCACATGATTGGCATTATTTTGGGTGTTGTCGTACTCAATAATAAACGTTGGACCTTGAAGGCAATAATAGTGTGGTTTGCCGGGCATTAATTGACCGGACCAGGCGAAGTGAATTTTCTCGAATCCAGCCGCCTCGATTTTTTCCCAATCCCGTTCGGCCAATTCAGGCCGCAGTTTATCGATATACAGTCGGATCAAACCGCGCAGCATCTGTTGTTGGGGTTCCGTCAGATTTTTTGCTGAAATTCCAGCCGGTGACAAAGGGCTGGCGGAGCGACCCGGCCCGTTAATAACATCCGGGGGAGCGGTCTCGTTGGTGACGGCGATTTTCTTTTGATCGCTGGAAAGATTTTTGACCAATTGTCGCGCCAGGTCTTCCTCCTCTGCGAGCACGCGCATTCCGGTTTGAGAACCCTCCCGTACTTCAGCCGGACTAGTACCCAAAAAAGCCGGTGTCGAGACGACTGTTTGGCCATCAACCAAGGTAAAACTGAGCGATAAGTGATGACCTTCGATTCGCCAACCCCAAGTTTTCGTTATCGAGGGTTCACCAAAAAAGAACAAATGGTATTTTTCGGCGTCGCGATTGGGGTTTTGTTTTTCCAGTTCATGCAACACCTGTTCCAACGTCATGATTTGCAAGGACTGTGAAAATCCACGGTGGCTGAGCGGCGTTTGCAACAACGATAGGGCCAACAATCTCTGATGCGGTTTCAGTTTGGCAAAACTTAGCCCCTTTCGCTCCATCGGGATAAACTGCCAATCGGTGCGCAATTCGTGATCAAAAGGTCGAACCAAAACGGTCCGCTGCTCATCGTCCAGCGACTTGATCAGAATTTCCGCCGCTTCAAAAATCTCTTTCGCAACTTCGTGGCCACTGGACTGCGAGACACCGAAAACAAGCAGCGCCGCGGCAATCGCGGTACAAACACGCGACGTCCGCTGGCGGACCGAAAAACGGGGAGAGCTCAACATGGAAAATTTCCTTGGTAAATCGGATTGTACAACCAATGTTCTGTTAAATCATAAATTTCGGATTGGCGAAATCAGCCGCTGGGCACTAGCCCACGATTTTTTTAGAGTAACCGGACGCTAACTAACTCGTTCCGGCTGATCCGAGATCCATGCTGTCACAAAACACAAAATTCTATTCCACGGTTCCTTGCAGCAATTTAGCGGCACTAACGGCAAAATAGGATAGCACACCATCCGCACCGGCGCGCTTAAATCCTAGCAGGCTTTCCAACATCACTTGGTCGCGATCAAGCCAGCCATTTTGCGCCGCGGCCATCAGCATCGCATATTCACCACTGACTTGATACGCGAACGTCGGTACGCGAAACGTCTCTTTGACGCGGCGGACGATATCGAGATAGGGCATTCCTGGCTTTACCATGACCATATCAGCACCTTCGTTAATGTCCAATTCGATTTCGCGCATCGCTTCGTCACTATTGGCCACGTTCATTTGATACGTTTGTTTGCCACCACCTAACACGTTGCCGGACGAGAGACTTGACTTCGAACCAATCGCATCCCGAAACGGACCATAAAATGACGATGCGTATTTGGCGGCATACGACATGATCATTACGTGTTCAAAATGATTTTCGTCCAGCGATTTTCGGATCGCGCCGATCCGTCCGTCCATCATGTCCGACGGCGCGATAATATCGCAGCCGGCGGCCGCTTGTACCAATGCTTGCCGACACAACATCTCGACCGATTCATCATTGACGACGATCCCGTCGCGGACTAATCCGTCCTGCCCATGCGAGGTATAGGGATCAAGCGCAACGTCGCAAATGATACCAATTCCCGGCACGGCTTGTTTGATTGCGGCAACCGTGCGGCACACCAGATTGTTCGGATTGATCGCCTCCTCAGCCTCGAGTGTTTTTTTGGCCGGGTCGGTTTCCGGAAAAATTGCGATCGCGGGAATTCCCAGATCGCGAGCTTCCCGGACAGCTGGAATCAGCTGTTCGATCGATCGACGATAGACGCCGGGCATCGATGTGATTTCCGTTTCTGGTTTGGAATCGGCTTGCACAAAGACTGGCCAGATCAAGTCATGGACCGTCAACCAATGTTCGGCGACCATCCGTCGCGACCAGTCGGTCTGACGTACTCGACGCAAGCGGGTCTGGGGGAATTGGGCGTTGGTCATGGGATTCCGCAGATTTGGATATGTCTGGTTTCGCGGGCTAAATCTGAAACAATGGAAACTCGATTTATCCATCAGTCGAATCGATCTATAACTTCCATGCAATGCACTCGCAATGTGAATTTTGACACATGTTGTCGATCGCCGACTCTACTTGTAAGCTCGGGGTAAATGATTTCAAAAAAAGCAAACGGTTCGAAACCCCGGCTGCCAAACTGGTACGATGAGTTTACATTAACTGCGCAGCGATGCGCTCACACGTCAACGGAGCAGCCCCACCGTTGGCGAACGTTTCGATAAATCAAGTTCGCAACGAGATTGTTTGCTGATGATTCCCGATACCCAGTTAACTCGCAACCGAAACAAGGAAAAAATATGAAGTCGAATTTCTGTTTGGCTCTTTCCACCCTGATCATCATTGTAACGACGACTTTGGTCCGCGCGGATTGGCCGATGTGGGGTGGCACTCCCAATCGCAATATGGTTTCGCCAGCTGCGTCGGTGTCGTTGGATTTCGATCTGCAATCAGGCAAAAATGTGGTCTGGACTGCAGATTTGGGTTCAATAACCTATGGTAACCCAGTCGTTTCCGATGGAAAGGTGTTCGTTAGTACCAACAATGGTGCGGGCTTGCGTCCGAAACATCCGGCTGACCAGGACAAAGGAGTTCTGTTGTGTTTCGAGGAAAAGTCTGGCAATTTCCTTTGGCAATTGACCCGGGAAAAACTAGCCGAGGGTGGAATTCATGACTACCCAATGCAAGGGATTTGTTCCACTCCGGTTGTCGAAGGGGATCGTATCTGGGTGGTTACCAACCGCTGCGAATTGATGTGCTTGGACGCCAACGGATTCAAATCCGGAAAGAACGATGGCGCTGTTGTGGATGAAGTCGACAACGAGGAGGGCGACGCCGACGTGATTTGGAACCTCGACATGATGAAGGAACTGGGAGTTTTTCCACACAATCTGGCCACGAGTTCGCCTGTCGTCTACGGCGATACTGTGTTCATTCTGACCTCGAACGGAGTCGACGAAGCGCGGCTCAAAGTACCTGCTCCCAAGGCACCGAGCTTCCTCGCGGTCAACAAGAATACCGGCAAGATATTATGGCAAAGCAATCAGCCCGGTGACAAAATCCTGACCGGCCAATGGGGGTCGCCAAGCGTCGGCGAAGTCAACGGCAAGGCACAAGTTTATTTTCCCGGTGGAGACGGCTGGCTCTATGCACACGATGTCGAAACGGGTGAAGAAATCTGGAAATTCGACATGAACCCCAAAGCGAGCACTTGGGAATTGGGTGGCCGAGGGGACCGCAATTACATGATTGCAACACCCGTGTTTTTTGAAAACAGTCTCCTATTGGGCGTCGGACAGGACCCCGAAGGGGGTGAGGGAGTTGGGCATTTATGGCGTATCGATGCCACCAAGAAAGGGGACATCAGCGCTGAACTGGGTGAGGTCGGACAGCCGGGAAAACCCAATCAAAATTCTGGTGCGATTTGGCACTACGGCGGAGAAATTACCGACGATTCCGGAGAGACGACACTAAAATTCCGCCGTACGATTTCTTCGGTTTCGGTTGCCGATGGTCTTGTATTCGCGGCCGACATGACCGGCTATTTGCATTGCATTGACTTAAAAACTGGCGAACGATGCTGGGAACATGACCTGTTGTCCGGTGTGTGGGGCTCAACGATGGCCGTCGACGGAAAAGTCTTTCTGGGAAATGAAGACGGTGTTTTGACGGTCTTCAAAAACTCCAAAGAGCAACCGGAAGTCTTGGCGGAGATTCCCACGGTCAATTTCGGGTCGATTAATAGCACACCCACCTTTGCCAATGGCAAGATGTTCCTTAGCGATCGCTCGCGTTTGTATTGTGTGCAGGTCAGCCAATAAGACTCGCCGAAAACAGTCGTTGGCCATTCGCATCAATCAACATGGCGACTACCGCGGTTTGCGGTAGTCGTGTGCCAAGCCGTCCTAAAGGGCAGCGTTGCGCTCATTAATTTCGTTTTCGTTTTCGAGCCTTCGTTGTTGATGCCGTTTGGGGGCCATGTCGGTCCCGGGAACCAACAGCGGCCCGGGTGAGTTTTCATCGATGATTAACTTAAGCTCGTCGGAATCGACCGATTCGATCTCGATCAGTCGTTCGGTCAGAGCGATCAACGCGGCCCGACGCACTTTCAGGGTTTGGCGAACCTTTTCAATGGCGTCATCAATGATACGGTGAACTTCCGCGTCAATTCGCTCGGCGGTCGCTTCACTGAATCGACGACTGCCCAAACTGGTCGCGCTCCCGGACAGAAAGGCGCTGCTGCGTTCGTCTTTAAAATTAATCCGACCCAAAGTACTCATGCCGTATTGCATCACCATCGCCCGGGCAATGTCGGTCGCTCGTTCGAGGTCGTTGGAGGCTCCGGTCGAGATGTCTTCGTAGATCATCTCTTCAGCCATGGTACCGGCCAGCAAAATTTGCAATTGGCTTTCCAGCTCACTTTGCGTCATCAAATACCGATCGTCGGTTGGTCGCTGCATCGTGTAGCCCAACGCCGCCAATCCTCGGGGAATAATGGAAACTTTGTGCACCGGATCGGTATTGGGCAAACTGTAAGCCACCAACGCGTGACCGGCTTCATGGTACGCGACCCGCTGTTTTTCATCCGCGTTCATGACGCGCTGTTTCTTTTCCAAACCAGCCGTGACCCGTTCGACCCCTTCGTTAAAATTCTCCATTAATACCGTCGATTGTCCCTTTCGCGCGGCCAACAGAGTTGCTTCGTTCACCAGATTTGCCAATTCTGCGCCAGCAAAACCGGGACTAATTGCCGCAACCTGTTTCAGGTCCACGTTAGGATCAAGTTTTACGCTTTTCACGTGGACTTTGAGAATTGCTTCTCGGCCCATTACGTCGGGGCGATCAACGAGAACCGTCCGATCAAAACGACCAGGCCGCATTAGCGCTTGATCCAGTGTTTCCGGGCGATTGGTGGCACCCATGACGATCACGCCGCTATTGGTCGAAAATCCATCCATTTCCACGAGCAAAGCGTTCAATGTCTGTTCGCGTTCATCGTGTCCACCCACGGCATTGCCGCTGCGGGTTTTGCCCAGGGCATCGAGTTCGTCGATAAAAATAATACAGGGCGCTTTGGCTTCGGCCTGTTGAAACATGTCACGCACGCGCGCCGCACCGACACCGACAAACATCTCGACGAAATCGCTACCGGACAGACTGAAAAACGGCACACCGGCTTCGCCCGCAATCGCTTTGGCAAGCAATGTCTTACCGGTTCCCGGCGGACCGACGAGCAAGACGCCTCGCGGAATCTTGCCGCCGAGTTTCTGATACTTTTCAGGTTTCTGCAAAAAATCAACGACTTCTTTCACTTCATCGACAGCTTCGTCGATCCCCGCCACGTCACTGAACATAACCCCCAAGTCCTCTTCGGCGCATAAATGGCCACGGCTGCGACCGAACTGCATGGGGCCACCAGCACCGCCCAAGCGGCGCATCATGAAGTAAAACAATCCGACGATAAACAACATCGTCAACAAGAAGAATCCATATTTCTCCCAAGCCGACGGTCCGCTCGAAAACCGGTATTGGACATTGCTCGTGTCCAGCATCTTTTTGAGCGCTTCGTTGCTCGAATCCGAATTGTCTTTGTTCACTTGAAATTGGAATCGATCAATTTTTTCCGTTTGGCCAATTCCCGCCACGACGCGAAAATCTACGAATCCGGTAATTTTCTTTTCGCCGATCGTAAAGTCATTGGGCCGGCTAAATTCCACTAAACGTTCCCTGTCGCCGGCATCCGAGTCGGGAATTACGATTTTGGCGCTGGATTCCGTGCCCGAAACCAATTCGTTTTGTCGACTGTTAGCGTATTTGGTTGCCAACATCAATTTTTGGAAATCATCGTAGGTCAATGTCCGTTGGTTTTGGCTGAGTAGCAAAAACAGGGCAACTGCGATCGAGGCAACCACGATCAGAGCGAACCAGACGGTCGAGCTGCTCTTACTTTCGTTGTTACGTTTGGGAGGTTGCTGGTTGTCTTCCATCAGATGTCCTAGTTAACGAGGCAAATTTTTAGCGTGTTCTCAAACGAAGTCCGCAATCAAACAAGCAAGTCAAACAAGCAAGTGTCGGGCCATTTGGCGCGGTAGTTCGCAGGTTTGTCTGCCCGCGGTCCTAATGTTATCCCTGTTATAACGAATGTTCCACCCTTTTACCGCAATCCGGCATCGGATTATCACGCCTTGAGTTCGACTTGTTGGTATTTTGGGGGGCACCTAGAATACGAGTCGACCCAATCCCGCGGGACGAGGTGATTTGACGACGGATGTTGGATTTGTTCAACCGTTTGGCGAGCAGTGCGTAATAATAATCCCGAATCCGGAATGGCACGAAACGTGATGCCATTGACTATTGCGTTTCAAGTGTTTGCCGACCTTTTTTCGGACCTGTTACCGACAGTTACCAATTTTACATGACCCAACCTCGCAATATCGCCATCCTCGGCGCGACAGGCAGCATCGGCCAAAGCGCTCTGGATGTGGTGCGCAACGTTGACGGATTGAAGGTCGTGGGTTTGTCCGGACATTCTCGATTGGGTTTGCTGGCCGAACAAGTGCGTGAATTTCAACCGAAATTTGTCGTGGCCTCCGATCCCAAAACGGCGGCAGATTTCCGGCTGCCGGGCCTGAGCAAAACGAGAATCCTGACCGGCCCGGATGCCCTGGTTCAGTTGGCCTCGGACCCAGATGTCGACATCGTATTGGCCGCGATTGTTGGCAGCGCGGGGTTGGCAAGTACTTGGGCGGCGATTGAACACGGCAAAACGGTGGCGTTGGCGAATAAAGAGACTTTGGTTATGGCGGGTGAGTTGATGACCCAACTCGCGGAGAAAACCGGAGCCACGATCCTGCCCGTCGATAGTGAACACAGCGCGGTGTTTCAATGTTTGGCCTCCGGCTGCGGTGGCGAAGTGCAGCGGGTTATTTTGACTGCTTCCGGTGGGCCGTTTCGGGACTTTGAAATCGCACAAATGAGCTGCGCCACGGTCGAACAGGCTTTATCGCATCCGACTTGGGAAATGGGGCCGAAAATCTCGATTGACTCGGCCACCATGATGAACAAGGCCCTCGAAATCATCGAGGCCCGTTGGTTATTCAATCTCCGGTCCAATCAAATCGATGTGGTGATCCACCCTCAATCAATCGTCCATTCGTTGGTAGAATTTTGCGATGGCTCCATCATCGCTCAACTCAGTCCCCCGGATATGAAGTTGCCGATCCAATATGCATTCACCTATCCCGAGCGGGTCGTGGGGGCAAATCCGCGATTGGATTTGGCACAGGCATTGCGGTTAGATTTCCTGCCGCCCGATACAGCGCGTTTTCCCGCCTTGTCGTTGGGTTATGAAGTCGCCCGTTTGGGTGGTACTACTGGAGCTGTGTTGAATGCGGCAAATGAAGCCGCCGTGCAAGCGTTTTTGAATCGTGAAATTTCTTTTACTGATATTGCGGCAGCCTGTCGCGAGATTTTAGATCAACATAATTTTGAACCTCATCCCAAGTTGGAGCAGCTGCTGGCTGCCGACCAGTGGGCGAGACGGGAGATGTCCAAGTGGGTGGCTGCATGATCGATGTATTTTTTTTGGGTGATGGCGTGACCGATTTTCTGTTAATCGGTGCCGGGAATTTTTGGTTGAAACCGGCCTCCTGGTGGGCCATGGCTCAGGTATTGCTGGGACTTGGGATGGTCATTTTTGTTCATGAACTCGGCCACTTTCTGGTTGCCAAGGCGTGCGGCGTGAAGTGTGACAAATTTTATGTCGGCTTTGATGCGTTCGACATCAAGATTGGTGATCGCGTGATTGTGCCGCGTTCATTGGTCAAATTCCAATGGGGTGAAACCGAGTATGGAATCGGAATATTGCCACTGGGTGGATATGTCAAAATGTTGGGTCAGGACGATAATCCCGGCAATATCGAAAAAGAAATTGAGCGTTCGAAATTGAATGTCGACCAGGAATCGCAAGCGGCGCTGGTCAAAACGGGGTTGATCGATCGAGACAATATCGACCCCCGCAGTTTCCTGGCAAAATCGGTCCTCCAACGCATGGCGATCATTTCGGCGGGGGTGATTTTCAATTTGATCTTTGCGGTGTTGTTTGCCATGTATGCATTCAAGTCCGGCGTGAATTTTGAACCCGCCATGATTGGCAATGTAATCGGCGGTGGGCCGGCTTGGGAAGCTGATTTGGCTGGGGCTGATATTAAACGACTGGGGAATAAAACGACGGAAGGCTATTACACACGAATGGATTTGTTTCAGGACATCGTGTTTCATGGCAACGAAGCACCGTTGGAAATAGAATACATTCCCTATGGGAAAACAGCTTCGTTAGTGACCGAAATAACACCGCGAAAAGGGATGCTACGAGACAACAAAGACCTTGCTTTCGTCGGGATTATGGGACGTACCACACCCAAGATCGGTGAAGCTGGCGCGATCGAAGGAAATGCCGCTGCGAAAGCCGACCCCAAAATCTTGCCCGGCGATTTGATCGTCGAGGTAAATGGCACGCCGATCAAAACGGATATCGACTTGCGGCATGTGTTGGCACGAGATTCGGACAAAGTTGCCCAATTCGTGATGGAACGAATTACAGGGACCGGAGTGGCCGCGAAAACGGAAACGATTCGGACTCAAGTCGATCGCAATCCAACGCGAACGGTCGGTTTTGCGGCGACCTGGTTGCCGATCGCGGCGATCAAACGAGGCTCCCCCGCAGCAATCAGTGGGCTCAAAGTGGGCGATGAAATAATTTCCATTAACGGCCAGCCGCGTGGCGATTTAATGACGCTGGAAGTGCGCATGATCCAGCTGGCTCGAGAAGGTCAATCGGTGCAGTTGGAAATCAAACGAGATGGAACGAGTCAACCCATTTCCATTCAACCGATGGTGCCACATTTGCTTTCCGATCTGGAAGGAAATCAGCCGGTTCCGATCGATTCGTTGGGGGTCGCGATTCCCATGAGTCCAATCATCGAAGCGATTTTTCCAGGTAGTCCCGCTGCGGCGGCCGGTCTTCAAGTTGGTGACGAAATTGTTGCGATGAAATATTTGTTGACCCCGGATCAGCTGAAGAACGACATGTTCAAGAATGTCAACAAGAAAGCCATCAATTTGTTGGCGGATGAGACGATGTGGGCCGAGCTGTATGATCAATTGCAGTTTATGGAGCCGGGCACCGAGTTGGAATTGTCGCTTAAGCGGAATGGGAACGAATCGACGGCAAAGTTAAAAACGGAGGCGTCTGATACGTATTTTCTCGACTCGCGCGGTGTTGCATTGACCGCCTTGCAACATCACTACCAATCCGAATCATGGGGAGACGCATTTAAATACGGCTATCAACAAGTCATCAAGGATATTCAACGAGTGGGTTTAACGTTGGCCAAATTGGTCAAAGGTAAAATCTCGCCGACCAATTTGGGAGGCCCGGGCACGATTGCCTTGGCGGCGACTTCGGAAGCCTCGCAAGGAACTTCGCGGTTGTTGTTGTTTTTGACCTTCCTCAGCGCGAACTTGGCGGTCGTCAACTTTTTGCCGATCCCCATTCTGGACGGCGGACACATGCTGTTTCTCGCCTACGAGGGAATCTTCCGCCGTCCGGTCACCGAAAAAGTACAAGTGATCTTAACCTATGCTGGCTTGGCGATGATTTTGGGGTTGATGCTGTTCGTGATATCACTGGACATCGGCCGGATTTCCAGCATGCTGCTGTAAATCCGTCGCTCGTCGGTCGCGGCAAATTCGTTGCTCGCCGGCGGCTTGCCGTTAAACGTTGAATCAAACACGTTGAATCAAAAACGTTTAACGGCCAGCCGCAGGCGACGAAAAATGGCGCAGCCATTGAGCTATGCAGACGTTTTCTTGCCGCGCGATTCGATCGGGACGAACTCTTGCAAATCGGGGCCGATGTAATCGGCACCGGGACGAATCAAGCGATTGTTGCTGCGCTGTTCAAACACGTGGGCGGCCCAACCGGAAACCCGCGCCAGGACGAAGATCGGCGTAAACATGGCGGTTGGAATTCCCATGAAGTGATACGCTGAGGCGCTGTAGAAATCGAGGTTGGGAAACAGTTTTTTCTCGCGCCACATCACGGTTTCGATTCGTTCCGAGACCGGATAGAGTACTTTGTCACCAACGGAATCAGCCAGTTTTTTCGCCCAAACTTTGATGACTTCGTTGCGCGGATCCGAGTCGGTATAAACGCGGTGGCCAAACCCCATGATCAGCGATTTGTTGGCCAACATTTCCATGATTCCGGCTTCGGCTGCTTCAGCGGTCGAATATTTTTCAATCAATTCCATGGCCGCTTCGTTGGCCCCGCCGTGCAAGGGACCACGCAGCGTACCGATTGCGCCCGTGATCGCGGAATACAAATCGGACAGCGTCGCCGTACAAACCCGAGCCGTAAAGGTCGACGCGTTGAATTCATGTTCGGCATACAGAATGAGTGAAACATCCATGGCGCGCTGATGCAATTTCGAAGGAGCTGCGTCGTGCAGGAGGTCAAGAAAATAGCCCGCCAGCGACGATTCACTCGAATCAAAATCGATCTCGGTTCCATCGACGGAATAACGGTACCAATACACCAACATCGATGGCAAACTGGCCAGCAATCGTTCAGCTTTTTGTTGTTGTTGGGCGAACGAAGTTTCCGGCTCCAGTACGCCCAACATCGAGCAACCCGTGCGCAATACATCCATCGGGTGAGCGTCGGCTGGAATCGCCCGCAACATGGCGAGCAATGGTTCCGGCAATCCGCGCTGACTGCGCAACCGCGCGGTGAAACTATCCAGTTCCTTGACCAGTGGCAAATGCCCGTACAGCAACAAGAATGCAACTTCCTCGAACGTGGCGTGTTCAGCCAAGTCAAAAATGGAATAGCCACGATAGCTGAGGCCTTTGCCCTCTTTGCCCACCGTGCAAATTGCTGTCTCGCCGGCCACGACGCCCGCTAAACCGCCGGTTTTTTTCTTAGTCGCTGTCATGAATCTGCCTTTTTAATAATTGGTCGATTTGTTGTTCGTAGTGGTGATAGTTGAGCACATCATACAATTCTTCGCGAGTTTGCATGTGTGCAACCGAATTTTTTTGCGATCCTTCCCGCCGGATGGTTTGAAAAACTTGTTGGGCTGCCGCATTCATCGCTCTAAAGGCGGACAATGGATAAAGCACAAGTCGCACTCCGACCGACCTGAGTTGATCAACGGTCAGTAGTGGGCTTTCGCCAAATTCCGTCATGTTGGCAAGCACGGGGGCATCGAGCGCGGCGGTAAACCGGCGATATTGCGTTTGATCGGTGATCGCCTCCGCGAAAATCATGTCCGCACCCGCCTCAAGATACCGCTGGCAACGGTCGATCGAGTCATCGAGGCCTTCCGTCGCCAATGCATCGGTGCGGGCCATAATCACAAACGATTCGTCAGTCCGGGCGTCCACACAGGCATGAATTCGATCGACCATCTCAGCCGTACTGACGATTCGTTTGTTGGGTCGATGGCCGCAGCGCTTGGCGGATTCCTGGTCTTCAATATGTAGCGCCGCGGCGCCAGCGCGAATGACGGATTTAACCGTTCGTGCAATATTCAATGAATGTCCCCAGCCCGTATCGACATCCACTAACAACGGTAGGGGCGTTACCGAAACAATTTTTTCAATTTCCGCGACGACATCCGAAAGATTTGTCATGCCGAGGTCAGGCATGCCGAAATTCGCATTGGCGACTCCGGCTCCCGAAAGGTAAATCGCGCGATAGCCCGCCGCCTCAGCCATCAACGCGCAATAAGCATTAATTACCCCGGGAATTTGGAGGGGTGATTCCTGCTCCAAGGATGCGCGAAATAGGGAGCCTGGCGTGGCGGAGCTCATGTTTTATCAAAGCTATGAAACAGTGCGGCGAAAATTTGATTATCCGGGAAATTTCCAAATTCGCCAGATAGGCAATTGTGTTGTCAGCCATAAGTTTTGCCCCTGGGTCACTCGAACGGCAATCGAACACTCATTGCTTGCCTTTAAGGGCATTTTTTGAGATAACATTGGTACTTTCTCGACCACCCCAATGAAACTGGAACCCTCTTATGTCGACCACTACCGACCCGCGAATCGCAGCTTTGGAGAAGGGCATTTTTCCGAGCGGCATGAAGCGGAATACGGCACCTGCAAAATTGTATGAAGACGCAATTCGGTTTGATGGCGGTACTATCACCAGTACCGGCGGACTATCGGCCAGCTCCGGGGCGAAGACGGGGCGCTGTCCCCAAGACAAACGACTGGTAAAGCAGGCTAGTAGCGAAAACGACGTGTGGTGGGGAAAGATCAATATCCCATTTTCGGAATCGTCGTACGAACAGGTTCGAGCCCGTGCGGTCGAGTTTCTCGACGAGTCCGAACACTTTTATGTGTTGGACGCGTTTGCCGGGTGGGATGAAAGTTGTCGGTTGAAAATCCGCGTGATTTGTTCTCGAGCTTACCACGCCCTGTTCATGCACAATATGTTGATTCGACCGACGGAAAAGGAGTTGGCGAATTTTGGCGAGCCAGATTTTGTGATTTTCAATGCGGGTTGCCAACCGGCCGACACGTCGGTTGACGGTGTCAATAGTACGACCTGTGTGGCGCTCAATTTTGATCGTGGCGAAATGGTGATTCTGGGAACTGAATACGCCGGCGAGATGAAAAAAGGGGTGTTCTCGGTGATGAACTATTTGATGCCCAAAAAGGGTGTACTGTCGATGCACTGTTCCTGCAACGTCGGCGAACAGACGGACACGACGCTGTTTTTCGGTTTGTCCGGTACTGGCAAAACGACTTTATCCGCTGACCCCAAGCGAATGTTGGTTGGCGACGATGAGCATGCCTGGAATGATCATGGAGTATTCAATATTGAAGGGGGCTGTTACGCCAAATGTATCAATTTGTCCGCTGACAAGGAGCCGCAGATCTTCGACGCGATTCGATTTGGCTCGGTTTTGGAAAACACGGTACAGGACTCGGTAACCCACGTGGTCGACTATGATGATGTATCAATCACGCAAAATACGCGTTGTTCCTATCCAATCGAGTTTATTGACAATGCAAAAATTCCCTGCGTCGCCGAAGCGCCGCGAAACATTATTTTCCTGACCTGTGATGCATTCGGTGTTTTGCCGCCGGTCAGCAAACTGACTCCTGCTCAGGCGATGTACCATTTCATCAGCGGATATACCGCCAAAGTGGCCGGCACAGAAGTCGGTGTTTCGGAGCCGGAGGTGACGTTTTCGGCCTGTTTTGGCGCCGCATTTTTAGTCATGCATCCGACTCGTTATGCTGAGCTATTGGCGAGCCAGATTCAAAAACATGGTTCCAGCGTTTGGCTGGTAAATACCGGCTGGAACGGCGGTGCCTATGGGATCGGAAAACGGATCAGCTTGAGCCATACTCGAGCGATCATCGATGCGATCCACGACGGGTCATTATTGAATGCGGAATACGAAACGGATTCGATATTCGGCTTAAAAGTTCCCAAATGGTGCAGTGGTGTTCCCAGCAAGACCTTGCGTCCGCGTGAATGTTGGAGCGATCTAACGCAATTTGAAGCGACGGCCAAGAAATTGGCGAAACGATTTCATGAAAATTTTGCGCAATACGCCGATCAAGCGAGTGCTGAAGTCATCGGCGCTGGGCCAATCGTTTAGCCTGGCGATGTTATCATCAACCAATTGAGACGCCCTATTAATCCAGCATCAGCATCGCATCACCGTAGCTATAGAACCGATATTGTTCCTCGATCGCTTCCGCGTAGGCGCGCTGGATTAATTCGTCGCCACCAAACGTGCGCACCAACACCAATAGCGTGCTGCGGGGCAGATGGAAATTTGTCAACATCGCGGTCGTTGATTTGAATTCGTAAGGAGGCCGGATAAAGAGATTGGTTTCACCCGACCAGGGCATTAAGGTACCGGTCGACGAAGCGGATTCAAGCACGCGCACGCTGGTCGTACCGACCGCCACGACGCGTTTCCCCGCCTGCCGAGTTGCCTGGATTTTGGCGACCGATTTTTCGTCAATGCTACCCCATTCAAAATGCATTTGATGTTGTTCCAATCGCTCCACGGCGACCGGTTTGAACGTGCCGATCCCGACATGCAACGTGACTTGGGCAATATTGACTCCAATATCGATCAATCGTCGCAGCAGGTTCTTGGTCAAGTGCAGGCCAGCGGTCGGCGCTGCGACGGCACCTGGGTGTTTGGCAAAAATCGTTTGATAGTTCTTGATATCGGCTTCAACCATCTGGCCATTGCGAATATAGTTCGGCAACGGAATGCGACCCACTGCACTGAGCAGCGTCTCCTCGTTTTCATCACTGCGCGGGCGAACGACCCACGATCCATCGTCCAATCGAGCCACCAGATCCAACAGCAATCGTTCGATTCCATTTCGATCTTGCAGCGTGATAGATTCGCCGACTTTGGCGTTGCCACGGGTTTTGCAGAGGACTCGCCAGTTGCCTTGTTGATCGGTTTGTAGAAAAAGTCCCTGCCAGCGCCCCCCGGTCGCCGTGCGAAACCCAACCAATTTCGCCGGAATCACTTTCGTGTCGTTCAACACCAGGCAGTCGCCCGGACTGAGCACTTCGTCGAGATTGCGGATATGGCAATGGTCGATGGATTGGGTTGTGCGATTCACGACGAGTAACCGTGCATCCTCACGATTGGGAAGCGGATGTTGCGCTATCAAATCCTTGGGGAGGTTGAAATCGTAATGGTCGGTCAAGCCGTAGGGTTCGGGGTCGAGGCTGGAGTTGGCCATCGAAAAATTCCAGGGATTAATCGGATTGCGGGAGTCGCTGTTGTACGAACTTTTGAAGTGGGAATGTAGTGCAAACGGTGATTTTCACGAATTCAAAAAAGATTGCTTTTCTTGGTAGGACCAAATCCTAAAAAACCCCGATAAAATGGCGGTTGTTTGCCGGAAACAGCGGAAAATGCGGGATTTCTAAAACACTTGACCGGTCTCCAAAAACCGATATCTTGTGAGGTATTGGGATTTTGTGGGATTGAGTGGGTAAAAATGGGGCTACAAGGCACGAGGTTTTTTGTGAATTGGCACCTTCAATTGTGGTAGAACCAAGTTGGACCAAGGGCGTGGTATTTACGGGCACTTATCAACGATCGTTGGATAGCAAAGCTAGAGTCTTGCTGCCCAAACGAATGCGTGACGAGATCGGCGAAAGCGATACGTTGTTTTTGACTCCCGGTACCGATCATTGTCTTGAGCTCCATACGTCGCGGTCGCTAAATGAACTGGCTCTGCGTGCCAATCAATCATCGGCAGGATCGCGAAACCTCAAGTCCTTTGCGCGGTTGTTTTATGCTCAAGCGGAACCCTGCGACATTGATTCGGCTGGCCGAATTCGGCTGCCCAAGTCGCTGGCGGATTTTGCCGCGCTGGAAAAAGAGATTGTGATTGTGGGCGTGGGATGCAATTGGGAAATTTGGAACTGGGAGCAATGGCAAGCGTATTTGCAAACCAACGGGGAAGAATTTGACCAAATTTCGCAGACCATTTTGGATAGCGGAGCAGTTCCCGAGGGAGGACAAATCGTCTTTGATTCGAACGAAGGAGGGAACCGAAGTCCATCAAAAGCTAAATAAGTTAAACGATCAGATGCAGGACGGCGGTTGTTTAACAACAAATACCCTTGCTCTGGTGAGCATGGCTACAAGAAATGTGGGTAACGACCGGCGGGAAGCCTATCCCACGTTTCGAAAACTACGACACGATCAGAAAAAACAATTGATACGTCCTCCGTTTGCCTTTTCGGCAGCCGACTGTCATCGCTGGCCACAGTATGACCTTCGTTTGCCGGAGACGGGTTCATGATGAATCTGGTGGCGAACACCTTGCGTTTCGGCGCGGGGCTCAGACTGGCGACTTCGTGCAGGATGCACGTGGTCGCCTTTTTTTGTCCCGGCTATTCCTGGTCGTCAATCCCAAGGAAAATGGAGCTTGTCCGATCGGCACAGCGGGCGTTAACTTGATTTCATATTTAGAGAGATTTCATTGACGGTTCATATTCCTGTTTTAGTTGAGGAAGTTCTGGCGGGCCTCAATCCGCAGGCTGGCGACATCATTGTCGATGGGACGATGGGCGGTGGCGGACATGCGCGACTATTATTGTCCCTCGTCGGTGAAACCGGCCGGGTCATTGGATTTGATCGCGATCCCCAAGCGACAGAGGATACGAATGCACGTCTGGATGACCCGAGATTAACGGCCATTGCCAGTAATTATGCCGATGCACCGGAACAGTTGCAAAAACTCGGGATCAATTCGGTCAACGGAATTCTCTTGGACCTTGGTTTGTCCAGTGATCAGTTGGCCGATCGCGAGCGAGGTTTCAGTTATCAAAGTGCCGGACCACTCGATTTGCGATTCAATCCGTTGGCCGGTGAGTCAGCGGCGAAATTGATCAACCGTTTGAGCGAAAAACATCTCGCTGATTTGATTTATCAATATGGCGAAGAACGGCTGAGCCGACGCATCGCGCGGAAGATTGTGGCGACACGCCGCAGCGATCGAATTGAAACTTCCGAACAGTTAGCGCGGCTGGTCCGCTCTTGCGTCCCGCGTTCAAAGAATCACAGCATTGACCCGGCCACCCGGACGTTTCAGGCGCTACGAATTGCCGTCAATGATGAATTGAAATGGCTCAAAGTCGCGATGGCCCGCTTACCAGCTTTGTTGGTTCCTGGCGGTCGAATTGCCGTGATTAGTTTTCATTCGCTGGAAGACCGGATCGTCAAACAAGCCTTTGTGGAAAATAATGATCTGAAGATTCTGACTAAGAAACCACTGACTGCCTCGGAATCTGAACTGTTGAACAACTCGCGCAGCCGCAGCGCTAAATTGAGAATCGCCGAACTTCGTTAGACTTCCAGGGGTTCCAAAATCGGCGTTCGCGTCTTGATCGCTCCGTTGGTGGGACCAGCGGGTGGCAGCTCCGCAATCCGGTGTTCGCCTTCGTCATCATCGTTGTGGAATAAGGGAATTTCAAACCACGATAATACGATCCCATAAATTTGATAGAAGACCGGCACGAGAACCAATCTCAACAAGGTGCCGGCAAATAACCAAAAATCAAACTTACGGCCATTGGAATCAATACCTGGGCCTGCATGGAGGTCTCTAGCAGGATCGGAAACAAACCGGCGATCGTGGTCAACGAAATAAGAAAAATCGGGCGGAAACGACGTTTTCCCGCGCTCAAAAAAGCGTCTGTCTGCACTTCCATGCGGCATTTAACATACATCCCGCGTACCAGCGCCTGGGGACCATTCGGGGTGTGCGCGATCGGTTGACGAATCGAGATTCGACAGGGAATTGTTGTCGTTACATCATCGCGCCCAATTCCATCGAACCGTTCTAAAACGCCACTCCAGGTCACGCTGGGGTCAAACATGGTCACCAAGGTCTTTGGAATTCGATAAACCGATCGAGCATTGTTTTCGACTAGTTCGGCATCGGCGGGAGAATTGTCACGGATCCATTTAAGATCCGTCGGAGTCAAATTGCACAACACTTCGGCCAGTTTCGTATCCTCAAAGGTTTAATTACAAGTCCAACTCAAGAAGTCGAGTTTTACTTCTCACAAATATCGGTTAACATACTCAGACGACTGTCTGACAGTTTCAAATTCCCTATTTAGCCCCCCACGAGCCGAATTCGAGCTCACACCGGATGACTTGCCATAAGCTGCGTCGTCGAATCGCTTTTGATGCCGCCCGACTGATGTATGAACGTCAGGAAACTGAGTATTTTCAAGCCAAAATCAAAGCAGCTGGGCGATTGACCAAACAGCGGATCAAGCCCGCTGATTTGCCATCCAACGCAGAAATCCGCGCAGAAGTGCAAAATCTCGCGCGAATGTTCGAGGGAGAGTCTCGTTCCCACCATCTTCAGCAGATGCGGGTGGAAGCGCTGCGAATGATGAAGCTGTTGGCCAAGTACCAGCCACGGCTGATCGGCAGTGTGTTGACGGGTCATGTTCGCAGCGGGTCCGATATTGATCTCCATATCTTTGCGGACCAAATCGAATCGGTAACCGCCGAATTGGCCTATCACGGTATTTCTTGTGAGGTCCAATACAAGCGAATTCAGAAAAATGGCGAGCGGCAGTTATATAAGCACATCCACGTCATGGATCGCTATCCATTCGAACTGACCGTGTATCCATCCAATAAGTCCAGTTTCCCGTTTCGCAGCTCGATCACTGGAAAGCCGATTGAAAAAGCGAATTTGTCCCAGCTGGAAATTCTGTTGGCGGAACAATATCCGGCGCTCGATCTCGAATCGGCTTTGCTGGCCAGCGAAAATTCCATTGATCGGTTTCAATGGTATCATTCGCTGTTGCTGCCACTGGAACAGGTTCAGCAAAATCCACAGTATCACCCCGAAGGCGATGCGTTGTACCATAGCCTGCAAGTTTATGATTTGGCTTGTAATCAATTACCTTATGATGAGGAGTTTCTGCTCGCCGCCTTGTTACACGATGTCGGCAAGCGGATTGATCCGTATGACCATGTCGCCAGCGGCCTGGAGGCGCTTGAGGGTTACATGACCGAGCGAACGGCTTGGTTGATTGAACACCACATGTTGGCGCACAAAATCCATGATCGAACGATTGGTTTTCGACTCCACCGGCGTCTGGCCGAAAATGAAAGCTATCCGGAATTACTATTGCTGGGAGAATGCGACCGCGGCGGCCGGCAAATCGGAGTGCCGGTCACCGAGCTGGATGATGCGTTGAGTTATTTGCGGCAGATCAGTTCGACCTACGATTAGAGATATTCGTTCAATTTTCGACTTTTAGCCTTTGAGTTTGCCTTGATGACAACTATCTCTACCGACCAAAAAACCATCGCCGACCAATTGGCACACGAATTGGGATTACCGATCCGTTCGGTCAGTGCGGCCATGGCGTTATTGAACGATGGCAATACCATCCCCTTCATCGCGCGGTACCGGAAGGAAGCCACCCATGGCTTGGACGAGATTGCGTTGCGAGCAATCGAGGACGGACTGGAACGGGCGAATTCGCTGGCCGCCCGCAAAGTAACCGTGCTGAAAACCATTTCGGAGCTGGGCCTGCTCACGGACGAACTGCGGATGCAAATCGAAACCTGTGGCGATTTGTCGTCCTTGGAAGCGATTTATTTGCCTTACAAACCGAAACGCCGGACGCGTGCCACGGTCGCGCGCGAACAAGGATTGCAGCCATTGGCTGATTTGTTGTTGTTGCAACAACCGTTGTCTCGATCGAAGTCCGAAATCTTGGCTGCCTACGTAAATCCAGAGCTCGGTGTCATGGACCATGCGATGGCCTTGCAGGGGGCGCTGGATATCATCGCTGAACAATGGTCCGAAAATGCCGAAACGCGCGGTTGGTTGGTTAAACAAGCTTTTGTGTTTGCGAAAATCACCTCGTTGTTAAAACGAGGCAAAAAAGGGGAAGCCGAGAAGTACGAACAGTACCTCGATCGGTCGGAGTTGGTTGCCAAAGTTCCAGGGCATCGCTTGTTGGCGATGTTGCGAGGGCAAACGGAAGGGATTCTCCGCCTCGCCGTGGTGTTTGAAGGGGCGCAAGAAGTTTCCGAACTCAAACGCCGACTCGTGCACAACCGGCAGTTCGAATTTTTCTCTGAATTATCCCAGACAGTCGAAGATTGTTTCGAACGCTTGTTGATGCCTGCCACCGAGTCAGCCGTAATCCAGACATTAAAGGATAAAGCCGACGAGGAGGCGATCGCCGTTTTCGGAAAGAATTTGCGAGAGCTTCTCATGGCGGCCCCGGCTGGTCCGCAAGTGACGATTGGAATTGACCCAGGTTTTCGGACGGGTTGCAAAGTTGCGATTGTGGACGGCACTGGGAAATTTATCGCCAACACCACCATCTATCCAACCGCACCAAAAAACGATCTGGACGGGGCGGGCAAAACACTGCTGGAATTAATAAGAAAGCATCGTGTTGAGTTGATTGCGATCGGCAACGGTACCGCGTCGCGCGAAACGGATGCGTTTGTAACTGACTTGATTCGGAAATCGGCTCTCCCGATTACCAAGGTCATTGTCAGCGAGTCCGGCGCCTCAATTTACTCGGCCAGTGAAATCGCTGCCAAGGAGTTTCCGGATTTGGATGTGACGGTTCGGGGTGCGATCAGCATCGCCCGTCGGTTACAGGATCCATTGGCTGAATTGGTGAAGACCGATCCCAAATCAATTGGTGTCGGGCAATACCAACATGATGTCAATCAAACACAGTTGCGAAAATGTCTGGATCGGACGGTTGAATCGTGCGTCAATCATGTGGGTGTCGATCTGAATATGGCCAGCGTTCCGCTGTTGTCCTATGTCGCCGGCGTCGGGCCGAAACTGGCGGAGAATATCGTGGAGTATCGCAATCTTCATGGCCGGTTTACCAATCGAAAACAGCTGAATGAAGTGGCCAAACTCGGTAAGAAAGCATTCGAACAGGCCGCCGGCTTTCTTCGTATTCGCGGGGGCGAGGAACCGCTTGATAATTCCGCAGTGCATCCAGAAAGCTACGCGGTGGTGAGTCGCATGGCTCGCTCGTTGAACACGGAACCCAAGACTCTAGTTGGCAACCCAACGCTTAGTCAAAGACTTCGGCCCGCCGAGTTTGTCGATGATAAGTTCGGAATTCCGACTCTTTCGGATATCATCGCGGAACTTGGCAAACCTGGACGTGACCCGCGCAGTGAATTCCGTGCCGTGAAATTCAACGATCAAGTCAATTCCATCGAAGACTTGAAACCGAACCTGATTTTGGAAGGTGTGATTACCAACGTCACGCACTTTGGAGCCTTTGTTGACATTGGCGTCCATCAAGACGCCTTGATTCACGTCTCGCAACTGTCCAATGAATTTGTGAAAGATCCGAGTGAGGTTGTGGCGGTCGGTGACGTCGTGAAAGTCAAGGTCTTGGAAATTGATGTGGCCCGCAAACGAATTTCCGTGACTCGCAAGCAAATCTAACTTAACACGACGAGTAAGGGCCGTGAATGGTTGCGCCGAATTCGTTATCGCCCCAACACATCGGCGATTTTTTTGGCAGCTGTTCCGTCGCCGTACGGATTTTTGACGTTGGCCATCGCGGCGCGGGCTGCAGGATTGGTCAACAATTCCGTTAACTCACCGACAATTTTTTCGACTGAGGTTCCCACGAGTTTGGCATTGCCAGCAGTTACCCCTTCCGGCCGTTCGGTGGTGTCACGCATGACCAGTACGGGCTTGCCCAACGAAGGAGCTTCTTCCTGGACGCCGCCGGAGTCAGTCAGAACCACGGTGGCCCGGTTCATCAGCCACACAAAAGGCTCGTAGGAAAGTGGCTTCACCAAATGAATATTGCTTTGATCCGCCAGGATTCTGTTGACCGGTTCGAGTACGTTGGGATTCAAGTGGACCGGATAAATAAACGTGGTGTCGGTTTGTCGCTCGGCCACCGCTCGAATGGCTGAGCAGATATTCTCAAACCCTTGCCCATGGCTTTCGCGACGATGGCCGGTGATTAGGACGGTTTTTTCGCGAGTTAATAGTTGCTCAATCGGCTTCGCATCCTCGGGAACCGCTTTGGTGATTCGATCTCTCACCAGCAGTAGCGTATCGATGACTGTATTGCCAGTGACGAAAATCGTTGCCGGATCGACGCCTTCACCTAACAGTGTCGCCGCCGCATGATCGGTCGGAGTGAAATGTAAATCGGCCAATCGGCCCACCAATCGTCGATTGATCTCCTCGGGAAAAGGAGAAAACTTGTTCCCAGTTCGCAGCCCCGCCTCGACATGCCCGACCGTGACATGATGATAGTGCCCAACCAACGCACCACATAGCACGGTTGTCGTATCTCCTTGCACGATCGCCACGTCTGGCTTTACCGCCGAGAAAACCTCGTCGAGTCCGGCTGTCGCGCGCGCCGTAATTTGCGCCAGTGATTGATTGGGCGCCATCAATTTCAAATCGTAATCGGCGGTAATCGAAAACGAATCCAATACCTGATCCAGCATCTCCCGATGTTGTCCTGTCACACAGACAACCGACCGAAACTCGGCGGGTCGACGTTGCAGTTCCAAAATCAACGGGACGAGCTTGATTCCCTCCGGGCGGGTGCCGACGATGGTTAGGATTGTTTTGGGCATGAAGTAATTGGGAAAAGAATGGACTTCTGATGGATGGGAATGTACTTGGCTCTGACCGCAAAGAAAAAATCGACAGGCTTCATCATAATCCTCACTAGCCAGCGGCCACCCGTCAATCTGAAGTTTTTGCTGGTAAATTGCCGTTGTTTGCCAGTTGGTTTAGCTGTCGCTATCAGGATTAGCGTTGACTCAGCGATTATTACTCCTAAGATAAGTGTATGTTAGGGCGAACCAAAAACTCGAAACGCGTCGTCGGACTATTTAGCCTCTGTTTGGTGTTTCCGACGTTAACCTTTTCCAATTGCCATTGCGATGCCGAATGTCAGTATTCGTCGAATGATTGTTGTTGTACCAACAATTGTGTGGCGCCGGCTTCTGTTTCTTGTTGTTCGGTATGCTGTTCAGATGATCAGGGCATTTGTTGCCGGTGCTTACGATGCTGTCAGCCGATCGGGATTGCCGTTTCGACGGAAAAATGGGCACCGATTGATTCGGCCACGACAACGGTTAAGTTGCCATTTGTCTCCGACAAAGTTGTTGCTGTGCTGCTGCGATTAGCCACAGTTAGATTACCTATTTCTCATCATCGTCGACTCGCCTGGCTACAGGTGTGGATCATTTAGAATTTCCGTTTAGATTCGATTGATGGTGTTGTGTAAATATCTAACATAAATTTAAGCGGAGATTTTCTATGTTTACGAAATTGATCGCGGCCGCATTTTTGGCCGCTGGTTTGGTTGCCGGCACAATGGTTTTTGGTTCTACGAGATCTAAGGTCGCCGAACCATGTTGTGCTTGTTGTGTGGATTGCACGTGCACAAATTGTGTGTGTGACGAATTAGGCTGTGCTTGCGAGGCAGGCGGACCTTGTTTCTGCGAGGATTCTTGTTCCGCCAGTTGTTGTAACTAACGGGCAAACAGGGGTTCAGACAGGGCTGCGGCCATCGTTTGAATGCCTATTGTGTTTGGAAAAAAATTGCACCTCCCAAAAATTGGGGGGTGTTTTTCTATTTGCTGGTCAAGCCAAATCCCCTTCAAGTTCGGGGTTCAATATTAATTGGCCTGATCGCACTAGCGGAATGGCTATTCGACAGAATGACGTTCAATGGCCGATTTTTTCGTTTTTCTGACTGATTTCGATTCCCAATTCTTTCAATTGAATTGTCTCCACGACGTTGGGAGCTTCCGTCATCAGGTCGTATGCTTTTTGGGTTTTCGGGAATGCGATACAGTCCCGAATATTGTCCAGGCCAGCAAACAACATGACGACGCGGTCGATTCCCAAAGCGATTCCGCCGTGCGGCGGGGCACCATACCGGAGCGCGTCCAGCAGAAATCCGAATCTCTCTTGCGCTGATTTTTCATCCAGCCCCAACAGACCAAAAACCTTTTGCTGAGTCTTGTTGTCGTGGATCCGGATCGTTCCGCCCCCGGCTTCGTATCCATTAATCACGAGATCGTAAGCCTTCGCCCGCGCAACCGAGGGATCGGTATCCAGCGAGGCAAGGTCTTGGTCGCGCGGTGCAGTGAACGGATGATGCATGGCGACATAGCGGCCAGCTTCCGCATTGTGTTCGAACATCGGAAACTCGACGATCCAGGAAAAATGCATTTGCTTGGGATCGTACAATTCCAGTTCCACACCTAACCGCTTGCGCAGTGCGTACAGACTTTTGCAGCTGATCTCCCACGTGTCGGCGATGAAGAGCAACAGGTCGCCCGGTGCAGCCCCCATTTTTGTTTTGATTTCGGCCAGCTGCGATTCCGAAAAGTTCTTCGCAATTGGAGAGAACAATGAGCCATCGGCTTCACAGCGAAACCAGGCTAGACCTTTGGCTCCAAAATCTTCCTGCACCAGAGCCGTCAATTCATCGATTCGCTTGCGGGAAAATTTCTCAGCTGCATTTTTGGCATTGATGCCGCGGACAAAATTGCCGGCATCGGCGACTCCTCGGAAAACGCGAAATTCGGTTTGGGCAGCAATCTCGGTACAGTCGACGATTTCCATCTCAAATCGCAAATCCGGAGCATCGTGGCCGAATCGCCTCATCGCCTCATCGTACGATAGTCGCGGGAGAGGCAATTGCAAATCAAGACCAAGCACTTCGTGGGCCAGTTTTTTCATCAAGCCGTCGATCATTCCAATCACATCGTCGGCATCAACGAATGACATCTCCAAATCGAGTTGAGTAAATTCCGGCTGACGATCGGCGCGCAGGTCTTCGTCGCGAAAACAACGGGCGACCTGGATATAGCGATCATAGCCAGCAATCATCATGATCTGTTTGTAAAGCTGCGGCGACTGAGGCAGGGCATAGAACTCACCCTTGAATACGCGACTGGGAACCAGATAGTCGCGGGCACCCTCGGGCGTGCTTCGACCAAGGATTGGAGTTTCGACATCGATGAAATGATGTTCTTCCGCGTAGTCACGCATGGCTTTGATGATCCTGCTGCGAAGCTGCAAAGTCTCCATCATGCGTGCGCGACGCAGGTCGATGTACCGATGTTTTAACCGCAAGTCTTCGCCCGGCAAATCTTTTTGACCGGGGAGAAACGGGGGAGTCAGCGATTCATTAAGGATCTTGAGTCCGATCACATGAAACTCAATCTCGCCCGTCGAGATCTTGGGGTTGGCCTGTCCGACCGGTCGTTCGCAGACCGTTCCCGAGACTTGAATCACGAATTCTGGCTTGAGTTTGCCGACCAATTCCAAAACTGCAGCGGATGATTGAGTACTGAATACGATTTGAGTCCGTCCGTAGCGGTCTCGCAAATCAATAAATTTACCACCTCCGTGATCGCGAATGGAATCGACCCAACCAGCGAGGGTCACGGTTTGGCCAATGTGGTGGGTGGTAAGTTCGCCGCAAGTATGAGTTCGAAGCACAGCAAGTTCCGTAGGATGTCCAGGTTTACGCAATTTTCCACAGCTCACCAATATCGCAAATCTGGGGCAAATTGGCAAAGCCGATTGGCAAAAGTTTAACAACATTGGGCCAACATTCTGGGGCTGGCGATTTAGGTATCACGGATAGGCGTTGAATCAATTGCGGATCCCTGTTCAACCAAACGTCGTGCGGTAACAAAGGGATCAAATGATTCATCCAGATCGATTAAACGGCATTCGCTCAATCCGCGGAACCAGGTTTCCTGATGGCGAGCAAACTTGCGGGTGCGAGATTTGACTTTCTCGATCGTTTCGGGCAGGGATAATTCCCCTCGCAAATGTTGGATAACTTCGTGATAACCCACCGCCTGCGCCGCCGTTCGCCCCAGCTCCAGATATTTGGTCATCAGATTTTGAACTTCCAACACTAAATTGTTCGCGAACATTTCCTCGACGCGGTGTTCAATCCGTTCATGTAACACCGCGCGCGGGTGTCGCAGCGTAAATACTTTGCAGGAATCCGCCTCGCGACCTTCGTCAAATTGCATTTGCCAATGACTAATTGGCTTGCCAGTTTGGCGATATACTTCCAATGCCCGAATGATGCGACGATGGTCATTGGGGTGCAAGCTGTGGGCGGCGACTGGATCGATCATTTCCAGTCGTTGATGCAGAAATTCGGCGTCCATATCAGCCAGTTCCTGTTCAACCTCGTGGCGAAATTCCCAATCAGCGGGCGGCCCTTCGAACATTCCTCGCAACAACGCCTTGAGATACAGCGCTGTACCACCGACAAAAATCACCGCCCGATTTCGCGATCTAATCTCGTTAATCGTCGCCATGGCTCGCTGCCGATATTGTGAGACGCTAAACGATTCGTTGGGATTAATGATATCAATCAAATGGTGCGGGATTGACGCGCGAATCTCCGGGCTGGGCTTGGCCGTGCCAATATCCATGCCACGGTAAATGGCCATCGAGTCCAACGAAATGATTTCGGCATTGAGCAGCCGCGCCATTTCAATGCTAACATTGGTTTTGCCACTGGCCGTCGCGCCGGTCAGAAACCAACACTCGGCAGCGCGATCACAGAGGTTTTTGTTGTCCAGCGTTCCGGATTGAGATTCGTTCATGCGCAAAGTCTAATGTAAACCATCGTGGACGACAAACGTGGCAAGTCAGTAGGACTTACTCTGTTATCCGGCATTCGTTTCGCGACATTAACACACTCGAAACGAAGATTCCTCTAGATTGATTGTCTGGATCATCACGTGCCCAGTTGCCGGCTGTCCTGACGATTTAGTTTCACCGACGGGTTGTTTCGAAACGAGAATCACGCCCACGTCCGGATGTTGTTCGCAGTACGCCAAGATTTCATCGAGCTGCAACACATAGAATGCCGTAGCCAACGCATCGGCTCGCGCCGCCGAACCGGTGATCACGGTCGTCGATAAAAAATGCGACGTCGGCCAACCGGTGCGAGGATCAATAATGTGCCCAAACCATTGGCCTTGATGGAAGAACCCTTGGCGGGCCGTGCCCGACGTACCCAACGCTTGATCGCGCAACGTGATTTCGGCCAAACGAACTCCCGGCAAAGTCGGGTGGGTCAAACCAACCCGCCAGCCGCCTTGATCCGGGCCGGGTTCGATTTCGGTCGATGCTCCGGCTGCCAGAACACTGCTTTGGCCTCCATGGATCATGAAGTCGTTGATTTGCGCTCGGCGAAACACCGCGGCGACTCGATCCAAGGCATGACCTTTTCCGATGCCACCTAAATTAATTTCAGTACCGCGCTGGGCAAAACGAATTGTCTTGTTGCCGGAATTCAGATCGACTTGATTACTGCCCACGAATCTCAAGATTTCGTCGATTGCCAATTGGGTCGGCAACACGCCAGTGCGACGATCGAATCGCCAGAGTTTTGTCAGCGCTCCCGACGTGATGTCAAACGCACTCCCCGTTTGTTCGTACAATTCCTTGGCGACAAGCAATAACTCAAACAGTGTCGGTTCAACAGGAACTTCCTTGTCCGCCGCGAACCGATTGATTGTCGAGATTTCGCTGTGTGCCCGATAGACTGACATCTGCTCTTCCAGATCGTCGATCAATTGGAACGCACTCATCGCCGACGTTGCGGATTGGCGATACTGATGCAAATTGAAAAAAAATTCAAACTCGCAAGCCATGGCGTTTTTGGAATACTGTTCCAGGTAGGCGGCTTGACGTTGATACTGGGGTGAAATGCCCACACTTGAATCAGGCTCGCCGGTCCGCACATCCTGCTCGTTGAACTCTTGAAGGGGTACTGCGACGTTCGATTGCCAGGATCGGATCGCTGATTTTCCCGTTAAAAAATCGCGTCGATTTGACTGCGGGAGTTTGTTTGAGGAGTTATTCATCGAGTCATCAAACGATTCACGGTTGATTCGGACAGGGCGGCAGAACATAATACTGGAGCGGCTAGTTCAGATACATTGCTGATACCCCACCATTTCCTTTTGAATTCTAGCATGAACCCCAATCGTTTGACGATCTTTGGATTAATATTGGCAAGCTTGGTTTCGGGCGCGCTCGGTGCAATCGCCATTCAAGAACGCAAAACAAAACAAGTCACGCGAGTCAAGCGACCGATTTTTACCCAGCGAGATTGGGACGGAATCTATTTCGAAAATTTATTCACCGACGGTTTAGTTGGCGAACGACCAACGGCCAGTTCGCCAGGGGTCGCATCGCCCGAGGCCAATTCCCAATTGGCAACGGCAGATGAACCGGCCATGGTTGCTGGCGAAATCACTTGGTCGAACTTGATCGGTCGCACAACCATTGAAGACGAGGTCAAAGCCATCCAAAAAAATCTGACTACTGATATTTCGACCCCCGTAAAATTCAAGTCGGACTACGCCAAAGCTCATCAATCGTTTTCGATGTTGAGCATGATTTTCGGGGTTATTCGAGAGTATGACACGGACGTACGTTGGCAGGACGCGGCGGCGAGCGCTCAGACATCCTTCGAGCGGGCTGCGGCCAATTCGCGGGTGGGTACCTCGCAAGCGTTTGAGAGTTGCAAACGGCGGGCAGAAAGCTTGGCGGAACTGGTGCGCGGCGGTAAATTTACCGGCGAAGAGCCACCGACTGAAACCATGGATTGGAGCGTCGTCGTCGAGCGTGCTCCGCTCATGGAACGTCTCGGTCAGTCAATGGAAAAGTTAAAAACGCTGACTGCCAGTAAAGCGGATTTCACTCGGGATGCAGCGGTTGTTAACCATGAAGGCGAGATGATCGCAGCAATTGCCGCAGTTCTGACAAAAGAAAACATGACCGATGCCGATGATAGCGGGTACGCCGAATTCGCGGCTGCAATGCAAAAATCCGCTTTGGCAACTACGACGGCCGTCAAAATCCAGGATTATGATGCGGCCTCGCGCGCCGTAAATGGAATTAGCCAATCTTGCGACAATTGCCACAGCGAATGGCGATAGTGAATCGTTAATTGAAATCCAATGACTGAAAAATCACCGCCCCCGCCGGCACCCTTCGATTTGTCTCCCTGGGCACACCCCAAAGCTCAGCGCTGGTTCGAGGAATTGCTCGAACATCATCTGTTGCCGACCTCATTGGACAATGAGGTGGTCGATGCCGTTCGGAACCATGAATTGGAAAAGGTCCGCGTGATTTTGGCGTTGGTATTGTTGATTGGCCGGGAAGGTATTTGGCCGGCCAGCCGTAACAACGTTCTGAAATCCGCGATTCGAGGCGCCGATCATCTGACAAAAACTGCCCCACCGGAGCAGGGAAAAAAGCCCATGACTCTTGTCGAACACCGCGGACGCGCGTTGCATACGGAATCCTTGCAACAGGAAATCGAGTTGTTGCGTCGACGATTGAAAATGTCCAATCGCAAATCAACGGTCGAGCCACCCCTGACCTGGGGCAACCTGTGGGAATAGTGAATGGCTTGCGCCCAATGGCACTCACTTTCGATGTGTTTTTGTAGCGGCAGGACGCGAGCCCTCCGGTTTCGCGGCATTTGCGGGGCATTCACCGGACGGCTTGCGCCGTTCCGCTAACAAAGTGAGTGCCATTGGGCTTGCGCCCTGCTGTCAAACTCTCCCTTTGGACAGCAGACCGGCTCGACGGATCCGCTAGAATTGCCAAATAAAGTCACGCCAAACAAAATCACGCCAAACAAAGTCAAAACATGAGCGCTACTCAACCACCCTGGGACAACGAACTGGCCGCAAAATTTCTGGGTGAGTGTTTGCCCTATCGAAGTGTGCTCAAGTCCATCTACAGTACTCTACGACTTGAAGCACAAAAACATCCCCATGAAGTGCGGGCAGCAGCAGCGCTGGTGATTCTGTTGTGTCGCGAGAATTTGTGGCCGACCCAACAAGGGACACAAGAACGCGACCAAATTGTACATCTCGCAGCGCGGCAAACGACGCGGCTAAAACAGTTGTACGAACAACGCGCCAAAATCAAACCAGAACTGCAAAGCGATCCAACCTATCGACGGTTGCTAACCTCGCTGGATCAGGAAGCCAGAATTTTGGAATCCCGACTCTCCGACCCCAAACCGGCGATGCCCAAAGAACCACCCTGCACGTGGGGAGAGTTCTGGCCTTAAGGCATTCTCGGTTACCTGACTCTATCGCGATCGTCCTCGATTTCCACCATTTCCCGGTGGTCCGCCGCGTGGACGCCCGCGATTAGGCGAGCGGGAATGGTTCTTGATATTTGATTCCACCAATTCAGCGATGGCTTCGGCCCAAGTTGGGAACTTGGTTTTTCCTTCGCGATCGAAGGACTCCAGTTCATCGTCATCGTCGGAATCTTCGTTGGAACGGTTGCGTTCCGATGAACTCGGTGCGCTCCGATCACGCAGATTGGCTCGTTCTTCCGCCGTAAACTCATCGTCGACAAATTCATCGGAGGCATCATCGTCGTAGCCATCATAGCTTCCTTTGGAGCTGGAATGGTCAACCGCTTCATCGTCGTATAGGTCATCATCAAGTTTCGGACCGCGCGGTGCGAGTTTGTCGACCGATTCAACCTGCTCTGGTCGCGGCTTTCCGCCTCGGCGTCGACGACGCCGGCGTGGTTCCGTGGTGGATTCACCATCGGTTGTCAGATTCGATTTTTCAATCGGAACAGAACGGGCTGGAGCATTGCGGGGTTCCCGATTGGATCGTTCCGCGTTTCCGGCATCCCGTTTAGGTTCTGCGCCGCGAACCGGCCGCGATTCTCGATTGCGGTCTGTACCACGGGACAAATCAGGATCCTGTTTTGCGACTGGCGGTTTGGCTGTCACCGGCGATTGCCAACCAATCTCATCAACAAACTCACTGGGTTGATCGAAATCGAATTCTGTATCAGCCTTGGGTTCGGTTGCAGCGTCGCCGGAATCACTTCGGTCTCGATCTCGTCCGCGGCCGCGACGGCGTCGTCGACGAGGTCCGCCTTCACGTTCCGTGGTTGCTTCCTGATTGAGATCATCGACAAATGATCCCGGTTGGATGTCATCAACATCCGCCGGTTTGCGTTCGCGTTGGCTGGCACTGGAAGGTTGAGCATCTCGCGCGAAACGCTCAGCTGTCGGCGCCCGATCAGGTGAACCGGTTTGCCGCTGTGATCCGGGTCGTTCCGAGGAGCGGGGACGCTCTGGCGATCGAGTCCGATCATGGGATGGGCCTTGGTCTGGGGAACTCGGCCGTCCCGCAGCGCGTGGTCGTTCCGGCGACCGGGCTCGATCAGAAGAAGGATTTCGATCTTGAGAAGGATTTCGGTCTTGAGAAGTATTTCGGTCTTGAGAAGGGCCGCGCTCGGAAGGACCGGGGCGATCCGATGTTCGAGGTCTTTCCGACGGACGAGACCGATCTTGAGCCGGCGATCGTTCCTGCGATCGCGTTCGATCGGGTTGTTGGGGGCGATCTTTGGAATAACTTCGATCCGGAGCAGACACTGGTTCTCGTGTTGGCGAACGGTCGGGGTTCGGTGTTCGACCTGAGTTCGAGGTGCGACTTTGTCCGGACGGTCGATTCTCATCGGTCCGTTCATGGGACGGTGGGCGGCGACGGGCGCGACGACCGAATGCTTCCTCTTCTCCGCTGGAAAATGGTGACTCGTCCAGCTCTTCAATCTCGAATTCGAGATAGTCTTCGTCATCGCTTTCGGCAACTGCGTCCGATGATTGGACATCCTGCTCATCATCATCATCATCATCTTCTTCTTCTTCATCGACTCGGGCAAATAAATCATCCTCGTCGTCGGATTCGAATCGAGTAACCGATTTTTGTTTTTCGTAGGGAGGCGCCGTTCCGGTCGGCTTAAACATGGACGGCAAGACAGTCGCATCTTCTGGCGATGGAATCGGGTCGAATCCCAAGAAATCAGTCCCTAACGGTTTCAACGCTGGAGGCTGAGGCCGTTCATCGGAACGAGTTCGGGGTGGACTAACGCGAGATTCCGCAGCAGCGGATGGTGCTGGTACCTTGGGTGGTGGCACTGGCTTTTGTTGCACCGCTTTGGCAGCGGGTGGGGCGATCGGCTTGGTCACCGGAGTTTGTGAAACGGGGGCCTCTTTTTTTGAAGAATCGCGTTTAATACCCAAGATACCTGCCAAAAAATCCCAATGGCTTTCCGACTTTTTGGTTTCCACAGGCGCGGCCGAAAAAGGTGGTGTTTCGGTTTGCTCGAGATCACCGGAATCGCTCGCCGCAGCAGTAACTGGAGCGACCGGAATTTCCTCGTTTTCGTCTATCGAATCGAAATCGTCGTCTTCGATCGGCTCAACTTTTTTAGGTGCTTTGCCGCCAAAATAATCATAGATATCGTCAGCCACAGCAAATCTCTCTTTCGTCCCAGCGGATGATCTGCCAGGAGGGTAGGTTGTCTTGGTTTTTGGGAACGTCTTAATTCGGGCCGGCGAATTCGCGCATTTTTTGTCAATCGGCCGAACATGGATCGTGATTGTTTCGCGACGGCCCTACCTCGGGCCGATCCAATCCTGGGGACCTCGCCACACCGCGATCAATCAAATTTTCCAAATCCAGTAATGTCTAATTTTCGTCAGGTTTTTAATATATCTCATTTTCTTCGAATAACGAAGGGCTAATTGCCACCGACAAAATCCGCAACCCCGGGTTTCATGACGGATTGATGGCGTATTACAACTGACTGGGATCCGGAATATCGTCGGAATACGAAAATGGCCTGCTTTACCCAGTTCAAGAAAGGGTCGAGCAGGCCACAAATTTTTCGAATTTGGCAACGCGATTGGTAAGTCTCGATCGCAGGCCTACCGTGCTATTGCCGTGTAATCAACATCGATCCGTTGTCAGCCACGTTGAAGAGTGGGCGATCATACGAGCGGTAGTAGGAATGGCCTTGAGGACGCCAGGCGAATCCGACACCCACATTCCAAGCGTCCCCAAAATGTCCGCCCAGGTGGCCGCTGTTGGCAGGTACGGCGGTACCATCCAGATAATAGGTGAAAGTCGCTTGGGCAGAAACCGTATCCGTGATCGGCAAGTCCGATTCCATGCCGAAAATCGTTTGTTTGGCATCGGTCCAGCCAAAGAACATTTCGCCATAGCCACCCGCACCAGCTTCGTGATGCAAATAGAACCGATAATAATCTTGGGAAAATGTCCGCAAGTTGTTGATCGTTCGGCCACTGATCGTGGCGGGTTGCGTGTCGTCTTGCATATTGTCGGCATAACGAAAACCAAATGATGTTCCGCCTGGCCAAACCCAACCGAGGTCGGCGCGAGCCTGCACTGTTTGGGTCTTTGAAAACCAGTCCTCATTCAATATGTCGGCGACGACACCACCCTGCAAACCGTAATCTACTCGTCGATAGAACCCAGCAGTCACGAACAATTGATCGCGATTCTCGTTGGTGAATTGATTGCCATCGAAATTGGTTTGCGCGGTGCGAACGCCGAACTGTCCGGAAAGGACGCCACAAGTCAAGTTGCACAAGGGAATCCCAAAGTTAACGCCACCATAGAAACCGAAACTGGAATCGCCAACGAGTGAATTATTGGTTGCGGGATTGGTAAACAACTGGTTTTGAAATCCCTGAGCTCCGCCGAAATAATCACCGTTGTAGAGAATCGCTCCGAGTCCAGACAACCAACAGGGGCCGGGAGGACAGCCGCCGCGATCGTTGCACGAATCGCCACAATTGAAATATCCACCGGTATCGCCAAAGGAACTATCCGCCATTTCATCGTAATACTCGTCGCCGACAACTTCATCGCCGACAATTTCTTCGTAAACGCCCTGGCCGGCGTCCATCACAGGTGCACCGCCGCCAATGATGGGACCATCATTCAGCTGAGCGGTTCGCAGATGCGCGGGACGGTAACCACCATTGACCCTGTTGCTGGAATTCGAGGCTTGCGCAACTCTGGCACGCGGTTGCGAAACTGGTTGAGGCAGTTGCGCAATGCGTTGTCCAGCGACTGGCCTTTGAAGTTGTGAATTTGGTGGGCGACGATTTGCTGATGCTTGAGCCACTCGCGCTGGCGGAGCCGATGCGGGCGGAGCGGCGTAGTCGTAACCTGTGTTGGCAGCCACCCGCACTTGGCTGGACTGCGCATTTCCACTGGGGGTTGTTGATGAACCCCGTTCCTGGGCCTGTTTCATCGCGGCTAGACGTTGGTTGAACTCGGCTTCTTGTGCCATGGCAATCGAAGAGACGGCCATTAATCCGGTCAACGTCGCGATGATCGTCGTTAGTTTTGGGGGCGAAAACATTTCGATCTTCCTGTCCAATTTTTTTACCAGGGCATCGATTTGCAAAACACGTCGCGCAAGTCGGCCCGTTACTCCCAAACATCGGAATCGTTAAGACCACTTCTTTCGTCAAAGTTGAAATAATTGGATTTCTTTTGTCAGCTCGCCCATATTTACATGCTGGCAATCAATGATAGCCAAACGATTCAGGGCCATTTTTCCTCGTTAATAACGACGATTTCGGCAATGCCGGGGTTGTGGGCGGGTTATTCCCGCATCCGGCGAGAACTAACCTACATTTCAACATCGTCTTGATCCCGCAGTCGGGAAGTTGAGTTCTTTATCCTGCCGACCCGACGACGAATGCTCGAACGAAGCCATCTTTCCTTCCTGGTGCATGTATGCCGAATAAACCGTTTGTCGATTTTTATGAAATTTTCGAAGCCAGTCCCACCGCCAATTCGGAAACGATCGAACAATTATTTCGATATTTAGCCAAACGATTGCACCCCGATGTCGCAGTCAGTGGAGACGTCAAAAAATTCACGGACTTGATTGAAGCCTATCATACGCTTCGCGATCCCGAGACCAGGGCCGCGTACGATATCGAATTCGATCGCCAAAAACGTCAAGACAAAGAACTGGTATCGGAAGCGAAAACGGCGGACAGCGATACGGCCGAACGGCACAAATTGCTATCGTTGTTCTACGCCAAACGGCGACGCGATATGAAGAATCCGGGAGTCGCACCGACAAGTCTGGAATCCCTGATGGGCTGTCCGGAATCCGTGATCCAGTTCCATTTGTGGTACTTCATGCAAAAGGCCTGGATTCAACGCGAGGAAAGCGGCGTACTTTCCATTACCGCCGCTGGCGTGGACCGCATCGATGAAATGAACATGGTCTACGCATCATCGGCGGTGCCACGAATAGCTGAATCGAGCAGTCGGTTGGAACAACTTGCCTCTGTCTAACCATCAGAGTGCGACGCTGAAAGTGCTTCCGGTTACGACCATTTAAGAATCACTTTGCCGGATTTCCCGGACATCATCACATCGAATCCCTGTTCAAACTCGGTGTAGTGATATCGATGGGTGATGACCGGAGAAATATCCAAGCCACCTTCGATCAAGACTTTCATTTTGTACCAAGTCTCGTACATTTCGCGACCGTAGATTCCTTTGATCGTCAGCATGTTAAAGACGACTTTGTTCCAGTCGATGGCGATTTCTTCGGGTGGAATACCGAGCATCGCGATTTTGCCACCGTGACACATGTTGTCCAGCATGTCGCGAAACGCTTGCGGGTTGCCTGACATTTCCAGACCGACATCAAATCCTTCGGTCATCCCCAAGTCGGCTTGCACTTCAGCCAGCGTTTCCTTGCATACGTCGACGACACGAGTGGCACCCAATTTTGTCGCCAGCTCCAATCGCCAGGGATTGACGTCCGTGACGACGACAAATCGAGCGCCGGCATAGCGGGCCACGGCGGCAGCCAAACATCCGATTGGTCCGGCGCCGGTAATCAATACATCTTCGCCCAACAGGGGAAACGAAAGTGCTGTATGAACAGCATTTCCAAAGGGATCGAAAATGGAAGCAATGTCCCGATCAACGGAACTTTTGTGTTGCCAGACGTTGGTCATCGGCAGCGAAATGTATTCGGCAAAGGCCCCCGTTCGATTGACGCCGATCCCCTTGGTATCGGCACACAGATGTCGTCGACCCGCCAAACAGTTCCGGCATCGTCCACACACCACGTGTCCTTCACCACTGGCAATTGCCCCGATGCGAAAATCGGTAACATTGGAGCCGACCTCGACGATTTCCCCCACAAATTCATGTCCGACAACCATCGGGACTGGAATCGTCCTCTGAGCCCAAGCGTCCCATTTGTAAATATGTACGTCGGTTCCACAAATCCCGGTCCGATCCACTTTGATCAGAACGTCATTGATTCCGATTTTGGGTTCTGGAACATCTTCCAACCATAAACCAGGTTGGGAATGGCGTTTAACGAGCGCTTTCATGGGACAATTTCCGGTTTGGTAAGATGGTTGTTGGGTGTATTTTAATCGTCTGTTTCGTTTTGTCGAACCGGCAACGCAAATCCTCTGTTTGGTCGCAATCAGACTACTTCCGCTCTTCATTCTCCGGTTTTAGGTCGCTACAATCTGCGTTTTCAGTTTGTCAAATTGGTAGACGTGGAACTTAAATGGAATCGAAAGAGAAAATCCCCTGTCGAGTTTACGCGCACTCCTCAGAAGTCAATCGCGCGGTCGCCGGCTCGATCGCTGAGTTGATTCGTGCGCGTCAGTCGGCAGGTCGGCAGTGCGTACTGGGACTCGCCACGGGAAGCACTCCGGTGGGGGTTTACAATGAACTGGTTCGGCTGCACCGCGACGAGGGCTTGTCCCTCAAAAATGTGGTGACGTTCAACCTGGACGAGTATTTTCCGATGCAGACCAATGAGCTGCAAAGTTACGTTCGGTTTATGAACGAGCATTTATTTGATTTGGTGGATATTCCCCGTGAGCAGATCCATATTCCCGACGGCACGATTGCCGATAGCGAAGTGTTCCAATTTTGCCAGAATTATGAAGCGGCGATTGTGGCGGCGGGAGGGATTGATATCCAGTTGCTCGGGATTGGTCGAACCGGTCACGTCGGTTTTAATGAACCTGGTTCGGGCAAAGCGAGCCGCACGCGATTGATCACGCTGGATCGCGTGACGCGGATGGACGCGGCCAGTGATTTTTTTGGCGAAGAAAACGTCCCCCGTCGCGCCATCACCATGGGTGTTGGAACAATCCTCGATGCCCGCCAGATCATCCTGATTGCCTTTGGCGAACACAAGGCGCCAATCGTGGCGCAAGCGGTCGAAGGCGAAATTACTTCGGCGGTCGCCGCGAGTTTTCTCCAAGCGCACCCCCAAGCCGTGTTCTATCTGGATTCTGCCGCGTCGCAAGCGCTCTCGCGAGTTCGCACGCCATGGGCTTATGGACCGATTGAATGGGACGATGTCTGGATTCGCAAAGCGACAATCCTGTTGGCTCGGCACACCAAAAAACCATTATTGAAATTGACGGATGGAGATTACAACGAAGAAGAGTTGCAAGACCTGTTGGCCAAACATGGTCCGGCTTACAACATCAATTTGAGTGTGTTTCGGCATTTGCAAAATACGATTACGGGCTGGCCAGGTGGGAAACCGGCGCATGCCAAAAAACCCGGCGATCGCCCCCAGACTCACGAGCAAATATTTCCCAAACGCGTGTTGATTTTCTCACCCCACCCGGACGACGACGTGATCAGTATGGGAGGGACGCTGATTCGGTTGGCGGAACAAGGGCACGAGGTGCACGTGGCCTATCAGACGTCCGGTAATATCGCCGTGTTTGATGATGACGCCATTCGCTTCTCAGAATTCGCCGCCGATTTCAACCGCGCTTTCGGCGTCGATCCCAATCGCACCAATGAGCTGGAAGCTCATATTGAAGAATTTTTGAAAAATAAGCAGGCCGGACAAGTCGACAGTCCGGAAGTGCAACAAATCAAAGGTCTGATTCGACGGGGTGAAGCCCGCGCGGCCACGCGGCTGTGTGGTGTTCCCGAATCGCGTTTACATTTTCTGGACATGCCATTCTACGAAACCGGGCGAGTCAAGAAAAAGCCGCTGGGCGAAGAAGATGTATCGATGCTCGAAAAATTGCTGATCGATCTGAAGCCGCACCAGATTTATGCCGCCGGCGATCTTTCCGATCCTCACGGCACACACCGGACCTGTCTCAGCGCGATATTGCAAGCTTGCCAACGCGTTGATAAACAGGACTGGTACCAACAATGCGTCGTCTGGTTGTACCGCGGCGCGTGGCATGAGTGGGAGCCACACGAAATCGAAATGGCGGTTCCGCTCAGTCCGGCCGAAGTCATGAAAAAACGGGCGGCCATTTTTAAACATGAATCGCAAAAAGATCGCGCGTTGTTTCCGGGTCCCGATGCGCGCGAGTTTTGGAAACGGGCCGAAGATCGCAATTCCGATACGGCGCGCCTGTACGACGCACTCGGCTTGGCTGAGTACGAAGCGATCGAAGGTTTCGTCCGCTGGAATGGCTCGACGGAATTTGTCTAACGCGAGTTAAGGGTCTTGTCGAAACTTTTTTTCGAACTCCCTAACCACGGGTCGGAAAGCCAGTTTCGTATTGACGTGGGGGCGTTTTTCCAGCAACCAGGTCTGGGCCTGCGCCGCGGAAATCTGTTGTGACTTGATTAACCAGCACATTGCCACGGTCGCGCTACGCGCCCGGCCGGCCTTGCAATGAATGTAAACGGATTGACTCTTGGCGGCATGCTGCTCGATAAACTCGACGGCTTGGCAAACGTCCTGGAATTTGGGATGCGTGAAATCGATGGTTGGCATGTGATACTGTTCAATGCCAAACCTGGCATACGCCTTGCTCGGACCGGCGTACTCTTCGCAGGTGTTGACCACCCCTCGCACGCCCAATTCCGCCATTGCTGGTACGTCGCGGGCGAACGGGAGTGCTCCCAAAATGATTTGCGAATCGATCGAATCCCACCAATTCCGGCGTCGTAACACTCGGCCGTGGAGGATGTTCCAAGCCAAAGTGGGATAAAAAATCGTGCGCGCCGTTAGCCGTTGTAGCGATTCGTTCATGAACTATTTTTCCAAACTTGGTACCCCTGGCCCGATTTTGGGTCGAGCAGCCCGTTTTTCCCGATTCCCAACCCGTGCAATAGCGGATAAGATGTTTCGATCCAAAACCAAATTGCGGATTTCAAATCCATTGGCCCTTAATGAATCGAAACCTTGATGCTTGACCAACCTAACCGTCCTTGGACGGGTACCGATGCCGCTGAACTATATCACCTCGATCGCTGGGGGCGTAATTTCTTTTCCGTGGATTCGGAGGGTTTTCTGACAGTCAATACGAATCAGTCCGGCCAAGTAAGTCTTAGAATCGCGGATGTCGTCCAGCATTTTTCGGCGCAGGGAATGTCGCCGCCAATTATTGTCCGGTTTCCGGGCATTATCCAACAGCGGACCGAACAGATCAACCTAGCTTTCCAAAGCGCCATCAACAGCTACGGATTTCAAGGCAAGTATCACCTCTTTTACCCCGTCAAAGTCAACCAGCATTTTGAGGTGATCAAGGCTGCGGTTGCGGCCGGTGCAAAATTCGACGGTGGCTTGGAAGCGGGCAGCAAAGCCGAATTGATGGCGGTCATTGCGATGGCGAATCCACAAACAAGGCTGTTGTGCAATGGCTTCAAAGACAAAACCGTTGTCGAAATGGCGCTGCGCGCGTTAAAACTTGGCCGCGACATGACCATCGTTATCGAAAAGCCAAACGAACTGGATTTGGTACTGGAATTGGCAAAGGAAACGGGGATCCGACCGAAACTCGGAATCCGCGTGAAACTTTCCTCAAAAGGAGCCGGACACTGGAGCGGCTCCGGCGGCTCGAAGTCCAAGTTTGGCTTGTCGATCCCGGAACTGACGGTGGCCGTTGAACGACTCGATACTGCCGGATACCTCGATTGCGTCACCCTGTTGCATTTTCATCCAGGCAGCCAGATCACGAACGTTCGAAAAATCAAATCGGCCCTCATTGAAGTCGCCAGGGTCTACGTTAATTTGATCGAGTATGGAGTACCGATTAAGACGATCGACGTCGGTGGTGGTTTGGCGGTGGATTACACGGGCAATAGCAACAAAGACCAATCCAGCATGAATTATTCGTTGCGCGAGTATGCCAACGATGTGGTCTACCAAATCCAGTCGGTTTGCGATGATACCGATACACCGCACCCGGATATCTACTCCGAATCAGGTCGAGCATTGGTGGCCCACCATAGCATGCTCGTCGTGCCGGTGATTGGCACGGCGCATACCAACATGGAAAATCTGCATGGCGATTCCGGACATGCGATTGTCGGACTGATTGACCGGGAAAATGAAGTCCAGCCGGACGATCATGTGCCGCTGCGGGAACTGACCGAGATTTTCAACGACTTGAACGAAAAAAATCTATTGGAGAGTTTTCACGACGCGCAAGCGATGATTGAAATGGCGCTGCAAATGTTTTCCAACGGTATGTTCGACATTTGGCATCGCGCCTATGCGGAACGGATGGGCTGGGCGATTTGCAAAAAAATCAATTCCCTGCTCGACGAACTGGATTTTGTGCCGCGCGAACTGGACCAATTGCGGAATATGTTATCCGATACGTATTTTGGAAATTTTTCGTTGTTCCAGGCGTTGCCTGATGCGTGGGCCCTGAAGCAGTTGTTCCCCGTCATGCCGATTCACCGCTTGAACGAACGGCCTACCATTTACGGTATTCTCGGCGACATCACCTGCGATTCCGACGGGAAGATCGATTGCTTCGTGGGAGATTTCGGCGATCGCGATTCGTTGGCTTTGCATGCTCTCAACGGGAAGCCCTATCACATCGGTATCTTTCTGATTGGAGCCTATCAGGAAGCGCTCAGCGATGATCATAATTTGATGGGCAAATTCCATATCGCCACCATTCATGACTTGCATGATCGATCAACGTGGGAGTTTGAGCCTGGCTCCGATTTGGAAGATGTCTTGATCCACGTTCATCACGACTCCAATAAAATTCAGCAGAACATTGCTGATTTGGTGGAATCAGCGGTTGCGGCCGGATTGGTAAATGATCTGGAAGCCACCGACAACAAAGCATTTTTCAATTCCATGAAAAATAGTTACACCTATTTGACCGATGAAGCGGAACCGAAGAAATAGCCGATTGCGGACCGATGATTTATTCATCGTCGGTTTGTTGTGGCCGAGATACGGCGCAGCGGGGTTGTCTGCCCAGCCGATCGATTCCGTTGCGGCAGGCTGAAACCTGGGCGGTTAAACATCTGGGGTTGTAGCGAGATTGGAATGCGCAGATTTTATCCCATTGCGCAGGTTTTATCCCATTGGGCAGGTTTTATCCCGATAGGGATTCCAGCGTGCAGGCTTTATCCCGATAGGGATTCAAGCGATTAGCCGGTCGTTGAGCGCAGCGACACCACCGTAACCGTTTCGAAGATTGCGCATCGACCCGGAAAGGGTCGCAGCTCTGCGACCCTTTCCGGGTCGACACGGCGATTGCTGACTACCGGAGGTGCACAACTTCGCTGCGACCTCCGGCTAATGGCTGCAATCCCTTTCGGGATGAAACTCAAATCCTACGGCACAATTTTTGAACGAACGGAAATCTCGAAACTATCTGTCAGGAAAAGAAACGGGGTGACGGAAACGAAACGGGGTCAGGTACAGTTCTTTTCTTGACAAGCTGGAGGGATTTGGTAGGTTGGGTTCATGCCTAGATCAACACGAGTCGCGCCCGGTGGAATGGTATTCCATGTCATCAACCGTGGCGTTGGAAAGACCCAACTTTTTTTTAGCGATGAAGACTATCTGGC
>JANNPW010000120.1:0-4893 GCA_031400405.1 Mariniblastus sp. | reverse complement strand
TTCTTGACAAGCTGGAGGGATTTGGTAGGTTGGGTTCATGCCTAGATCAACACGAGTCGCGCCCGGTGGAATGGTATTCCATGTCATCAACCGTGGCGTTGGAAAGACCCAACTTTTTTTTAGCGATGAAGACTATCTGGCTTTTGAGCGAGTGATCGTAGAAACGCTGGCCAAGAGTCCGATGCGAATATTAAGTTATTGCTTGATGCCCAATCACTGGCATTTTGTGTTGTGGCCGGCGAGCGATGGTGACTTGGCTGGGTTTATGCAGCGGTTGACGTTAACGCATGTGACACGTTGGCAGAAGAACTACAACCGAGTTGGATTTGGCCATATCTATCAGGGTCGCTTCAAGTCGTTTCCGATTGAGACCGACGATTCCTTTTATCAGGTCAATCGTTACGTCGAACGAAACGCCTTGCGAGCGCAGTTGGTCCAGCGTGCCGAAGACTGGCCGTATGGTAGTCTGTGGATTCGCCAGTCCGGCACGGAAGAACATCGAGCGATGTTGTCGGAGTGGCCGATTCCGGTTCCCAAGAAGTGGTTGCAGTATGTCAACGAACCTGTTTCCCAATCGGAACTTGCCGCGCTGAGAAAAAGTTGTGTGCGGGGAGTTCCTTATGGAAGTGCGAAATGGGTTGAGAAAACGGCGGTTCGACTGGGATTGGAGGCTTCGTTGCGAACTCCCGGCAGACCCAAAAAGCGCTGAAAATGTACCTGACCCCGTTTCTTCGCCCTTCGTTGCGAACTCCCGGCAGACCCAAAAAGCGCTGAAACTGTACCTGACCCCGTTTCTTCGCCCCGTTTCTTCGCTCCTAAAAATAGTTTTCGCATGTACATAGCCCCAAGCAAGCCACTCGACTGCTGAAATATGTGCTTGACTCTTTCGCCCAACGCCACAGAGCAAACGGTTTATGTTCACGTTGGCCTGCATGCAATTGCCGAAATCGATTAGATTCAATAGGTGTAAGTTTAATGGCTTATCAAGGGGCATTACGGGCTTTGCGGCATCCCTCAAAAGTATGGAAACTTCAATTTATGATTTGGTCATAGATTTTGGTGTCGCTCCGGCATTGGATTCCAGCCTCATGGGAAATCGGCAGGCATCTTTCTGATGCACATTTTGAACGTTAGACTTTGACGCTTCCCTCTGAACTGCGGCGACAATTTTTTGGGGTTCAATACGATGCACGAAAACGACAGTTCGAAAACAGATCCCATCGAGCCCGCCGCAACCGGACCGAACTTTCTGCCGCCTGCCGAACTTCAGGGAACAACACCGTTACTTTGGCGACTGGCAATTCTGGCCGCCATCGTGTCGGTCGGTTCGATCGCTTACGCGTTGCGGGAATCGATTGGGTTGCGTGGTCAGTCGGCGGCTGGGATCATTTTCTTTTTTGGAATTGTCGCAGCGTTCTCCACCAATCTTCGAGCGGTCCAGTGGAAGACCATTTACTGGGGTGTCGCGCTGCAGGTTGTTTTGGCGTTGCTGGTGTTGAAGGGCAAGGTCACGTTGTTTGGCGTTGATTATTCCGTCTATCATGGTTTCGAAATTGCCGGCGAAGTGGTCAAATCGTTCATCTCATTTGCCGATAAAGGCGCGGAATTCGTTTTTGGAAACCTATCGCATCCCGAACATCTGGCCAATGTTTTTGGCGATAATTTTTTGTTCCCATTCGCATTCAAAGCTTTGCCACCAATTCTTTTTGTTTCGGCATTTTTCACGGTGCTGTACCATTTTGGAATTTTGCAAGCCCTTGTTCGTGCCTTTGCTAAAATCATGATGCACCTGATGGGTACCAGTGGGGCCGAGACTCTTTCGGTGTCGGCCAACGTATTCATGGGTCAAACTGAGGCACCTTTGATCGTCAAACCTTACATTCCAAGGATGACGAATTCCGAATTGTTTGCGTTGATGGCTAGCGGCATGGCGCATATCTCGGGTGGCATGATGGCCGTGTACATCAATTACGGTGCGGATCCAGTTGCCGTGTTAACAACCTGTATCATGGCCTGCCCATGCAGTTTGTACCTTTCCAAGTTGTTTATGCCGGAAATCGGCAAACCAGAAACGGGCGGACACGCGCCGATTCAAAGTGAAAAATCGCCTTATGCGAATGCGATTGACGCGGCCACCAGCGGCACGTCGGATGGTCTTCGGCTGGCCTTCAATGTCGGAGCGATGTTGATCGTGTTCATTGCTTTCGTGGCGATGTTCGATGGCCTGCTGGGACTGATCAATACCGCTTGGCTCACTGGCATCCTCGGAGTCCAGTTGCCGGAACACATCACGCTCCAATGGATTTTCGGTTGTCTGTTTGCACCGGTGGCATTTTTGATTGGCGTTGAATCTGCTGATCAGGCCCACGTCGGAAGTCTGCTGGGGATCAAATTGGCCATGAACGAACATGTTGCTTTTCTGCAACTAAAGGACTGGATGGGAACCCCAAATTTCATGTCGGAACGATCGTATCAGTTGTCTGCCTACGCCTTGACTGGTTTCGCAAATTTCGCTTCGGTTGGGATTCAGTTGGGGGGAATTGGTGCATTGGCTCCAGAACGCCGAACTGATTTAGCCAGACTCGGCATGAAGGCCCTTTTTGTTGGCTTTACGGCAACACTTTTGAACGCTGCCGTCGCCGGCATTTTTCTTTAATTACTCAGGCCCGGGGTGACTTCCGGGCCTGATTCATTTTCGGGCCAAGTCACTGCGGGACCGGGTCCGAATCAGGAGGTGGATTGTGTCCTTTGCGTTGATCGTGACGTTGCTTGTGTTGCTGGGGCTGATTGCTGCGCTGGCCGTTGAGAAATGGCCGGCGGAACTCGTGATGCTCGCGGCGCTGCTGGTGCTCGTGTGCTGCGGCGTTATCAAAGTGGATGACGCGCTAAAGGGGTTTTCAAATCCGGCGGTGCTGACCATCGCGGCGCTGTTCGTCGTGGGAGCCGGCCTGCAGGCGACCGGGGCGGTCGACACGCTCAGCCGGTTGTTGCTCGGACGTCCCAAGCCAGGGACGCCGCTGCTGCGATTGATCGGGCCGGTGGCGGGATTGTCGGCGTTCATGAACAACACGCCGCTGGTGGCGTTCTTTCTGCCGATCTTCGTGCATGTGGCGAAGAAGCTTCGTGTCTCGCCGTCCAAATTGCTGATCCCGTTGTCGTATGCGGCCGTGCTGGGGGGAACATGCACATTGATCGGGACCAGCACGAACTTTGTCATCGACGGCGCGATGCGACAGGCGAATATGCCGGGACTCGGCATGTGGGAACTGGGCTGGATCGGCATCCCCGTCACATTCGTAGGATTGATCTATCTGGCCACCATCGGCCAAAAGCTGCTGCCGGATCGCACGGACTTGCTCGACTACGCCGAGTCGCATCCGCGCGAATACACGCTGGAACTCATCGCCCGCCCCGACTGTGCGCTGGTCGGGAAAACGATTCGCAGTTCGGGACTCCGCGATCTGCCCGGATTATACGTGTACGCCATCGAACGCCGCGCCGAGCGACTGGTTCCCATTTCTCCCGACGAAGCCATTCAGGTCAACGATATTCTGTGCTTTTCGGGTGTCGTCGGGACGATTGTCGATGCGCAGAAAATTCGCGGTCTCGAACCGGTCGATCATCACTCGCCAACGCCCGTCGGTGCAGCGCACGATGAGCCCGCCGGTGGATCGTTTCCGCAAGCCGCGCCGCGCACCGGGCATCAGCTCTGCGAAGCCGTCATCTCCCCGACGTCGCCGCTGATCGGGCAGAGCGTGAAGGAAGCGAACTTCCGCGCTCATTACGGCGCGCCGATCGTGGCTGTGCATCGCAGTGGCGAGAAGCTGCAGCAGAAGATCGGCCAGATCGTGCTGCAAACGGGCGATACGCTGCTCGTCGATGCGCCCGACGATTTCACGCGCCGTTGGCGGAACTCGCGCGATTTCATTCTGGTCTCGGGACTCGAGGACTCGGCTCCCGTGGAGCATCGCCTGGCTTGGCTCTCGCTGACGATCTTTGTGAGCGTCGTCGTCGGGATGACGACGTTCTCCGAGCACGCCACGCTCGTGGCGCTCCTGGGTGGAACGCTGACGGTGCTGACCGGCTGCCTGCCGTCGCGGGACGCTCATCGCGCGATCGAGATTTCCGTATTGCTGCTGATCGCGGCGGCCCTCGGCGTCAGTAAGGCGCTCGATTCCAGCGGCGCGGCCGAATGGATCGCCGGACATCTGCTCGCCTGGGCACAGCCGTATGGCAAGGTCGCGGTGCTGGCGGTGATCGTCCTGCTAACCGGCGTGCTGACGGAACTGCTCAGCAACAACGCCTGCGCGGCGTTGATGGGCGTGCTGGCGCTGGCCACCGCGAAGCAGCTCGGCATGGACCCGCGCCCGCTGTTGATCGCCGTCGCGGTCACGTCGAGCTACGGCTTCGCAACGCCGATCGGCTATCAGACAAACCTGATGGTGCTCGGCCCCGGCGGCTATCGGTTCGCCGATTATCTGCGAGTCGGTATCCCGCTCGATCTGATCTGCTGGACAATGACGATTATCATCATCCCGCTGGTGTGGACGCTGTGATTCATCACGATGGCGACCTTGTAGCAGCGGCTCCCTGGCGCATTCCGGAGATTTCGTGAACTTTGACGATTATTCAAGTCGTAACGGTTGGTTGCCGATGTTATCAGAAAAAGAAACGGGAAAAGAAACGGGAAAAAAGAAAAAAAAGAAACGGAAAAGAAACGGGGTGACGGAAACGAAACGGGGTCAGGTACAGTTCTTGACAAGCTGGAGGGATTTGGTAGGTTGGGTTCATGCCTAGATCAACACGAGTCGCGCCCGGTGGAATGGTATTCCATGTCATCAACCGTGGCGTTGGAAAGACCCAACTTTTTTTTAGCGATGAAGACTATCTGGC
>JANNPW010000115.1:0-9101 GCA_031400405.1 Mariniblastus sp. | reverse complement strand
CCCTGGTCGAATTTACAACACAACACCAGGAAAGGTTCACGCCCGCGAGTATTCTACCGATCAGTTGGGTCACGCCAAAGACAAGTCGATCGTTGGCGTAAAAAAAAATGGAATTTAAAAACGCGACGGATCGCGTCTCTCAATGCTGCGCGGTGCCGCCGATTTCAATTCCAAAAAACGCAAAAAAGCCGTGGACAACGCCATTCGTACTTGACACCCTTTTTGCGTTCTGTAGCGGAACGGCGCGAGCCGTCCGGTTGTTGCGTGGGAATTACGGATGAAAACCGGGCGGCTTGCGCAGCCTCCGCTAACAATTACTCGAATGTGAGTGCTATTGGGCATAAGCCGTGGGCTCGGTTCCCCAGAATTTTAGTCAAGCCCCGAATTGGGGCGGAAGATTTTGCGAGTTTACTGTCGCCCCTATCCGGGGCTTTCGAGATATTATTGTCTCTATTCCCACGGTTTACACCGTGGGCTAGGAACTGACACCACTACCGTGGCTGAACTTTCAACTGTCGCCAATACCGTGGCTGAAAAAAACTTGGTCTGACCGTGGCTGAACTTTCTACTGTCGCCACTGCCGTGGCTGAAAAAATGCTTTGGTCTGGCCTTTGGCGCGGTCGCCCTTGGCGTGATGCTCTTTTTTTCAATTTGAATTGGACCCAAGATGGCAATGTTAACTTTTTTTTCCTTCCGTATCATTTTCATGCTCACTGTTGGCCTGACATGTTTTCAGTCGCAACAGCAAATCAAAGAGGTACCGGTGGAACGCAAATTGGATAATGACAACCGGCTAATTGCTTACGATGAGTATCAGTCGTGGTACAACGCACCTCCAGAGGAAGCCGCAGAATTAGGCGCGCGCTCTTTGGTCACAATCGAAAATCCGACGGAAGTCTCGCCAGACGAGAAGCATGCTGTACACATGGCCATCCTAAAAACTGTGGCCCAATTTGGGATAAGGCTTGCCGCAGAATTAATAACTGCCCCAACTCAGAAGGACTCGAATGCCCTTGGACTTTTCTCGGGTGATCGAACCTATGGAATTAGTATTTTACCAGAACATGCCACTGAAGAGTTGTTGTTTTCGATTCAGAAGACAATTCAAACGAAGTGTCCTGGTTGGAGAATTGTTCTTTTTGGTGCAAGGAAGGAATTCAAGATTTTTATCGACTCATCATCTTTTGGTTTTGTTGAAGGCGCCAGGGGAAATACAATGGCGGAGTCACTTTCCAATGCCGTCCGAATCGAATCCCAATGGCTCGATTCAACGAAAGGGGAAGAAGTTCGGCAGTTGGAAAAGGTCAAAGTTGCACTGGCCAATCATCTCGCCGAATCCAAACCTCCCGGTCCGAAGATCATTGCCACGTTGGCAATTTTAGAGGAAACAAACAAGAATCTGTTGTTTGGGTTTTTCATACTGGCAAAAAAATATATGACTTTCAGTTATCTCCCGAACAAGATTCCAATTTAAAGGCTTTTGGAGTATCGACCGACGGAAGTATAGTTGAGTCCTACGAATTGGACGAGAAACAGCAACTTGGTTTCATCAAAGAAACAATTTTTACAAGTCCAATGGTTTCGAGAAAACCGTCGAACTTCTTCCTGCGAAACCCATGACCGAAAAACGTAGCAAAAAATCAAAATGAATGGTGATCCGACGGCGAAACGAATCAAAGGGTCAGGTCTCTTTGATTGGGAATTGACGGTGCCGATGAGAAGGGTGTCTACGAAAAGAGTTATAACACACGTGAACCTGCGCGGGATTGCCGGATAGTGCCAACGAAATCCGGCAACCCTTCACGGATTCTCGTGGCAATTCGTTTCAATGGAATCGGCTATCGCTTTAACCACGACTTTGAGATCCTCAGTTTTGGTCCGGGGTCGCGGGGATTATGACTCCAACACCGCATTCACCTCGTAGAGTTCATATTCGCGATCGAACAGGTGGCGGCCAGTCGCGCCCATCTCCGGCAGGTGGCCCGGTCAAAAAAACAGTCTCCTGATCAGTTGTTGGAAGATCCCTGGAGCATCTTGATTTGGTTTGTTTTCTTGAACCTCCATCTGGGCCGCTTTCATCTCGCAACTTTGTAGCTGTCCAGCGAACTGATGCGTCCAGAGTTTCAGTTGTTTTTCAGACAGAATTTCCTTGACCTCCGCTGAAGGCTGGGTATTTTGTACGACATTTCGATGATTGGAGTCCGATTTCCAGACGACCGCCGCCAGGGCTTTACCGTATTTCGAATCGACATACTTCCTGAGCTCGACTTTTTGATCGTCTTTGAGAACTAAATCAACATCGACGCGGGCGATGAAAGAGTCGACGATGCTCTTGCGAAGTTCGTCTTGGCGACGCTGAAATTTTTGTGTCATCGTCTGCGATTGCTCTGGAGTTAACGTGGTTTTTATTGCTTTGATCCAAATCGGATGCATTCGGGGTGATTTCCATTTCGAAAATGTATCCAATCCAGAATTTCGGCACCATGCAAGAAAATCGCTTTGCAGAATCCAAGCACCCTGCTGTCGCACGTTCGGGGCATTAAATTTGTCTTCATCCTCTTCATCGTCCTCGGCATTCGGATCAGTCGAGTTTTCATTTTTGTCCTGCGCATTTTTATCGATCTCGTCCAGAAAGGCTCCGCCATCCTCAAGAACGTTTGGCAAATTAAGCATCTGAAAGGCTCCTCCAACGAGCACAGTAAACTCCTTCATTGCTTGCTGGATCGCTCCCTTGGCGGCAACTTGCAGTTTCAGTTTTTGAGCATCATTAAGTTTGCACTCGGCAACCATTTCGTCGATCAACAACGCCATTTGAGACTCGTAGACTTCTTTCTCTCCTTCGATCTCTTTTAAAACCTTGTCACGAATTTTGCGCAGAAACTCCTTGTCATCGGCATTCTCCTGTCGCGCCGAGACCTCGACAGGGCGAGTCATAAAAGTTAAGGCAATCAGAAGAAAACTTACGAGGAAGGCGAAATGTCGCAACATTTTTGGCGGCCTAAACTTTGATGAATTATTTTTCCGGGCAGTTTTGGTTGCATCATCATATACTATTCGATACGTGTTCTTTCTTAAATCGACAATATCGGTCATTTTTATTCCGGAGCTGATGAAACTTGTTTGTTCAAGTCGGCAAACGATCCAGAACGATACGATGATGGTTCGGAACATGCATTGTCTGCGGCCTATCGACTAGCCCGTTGAAGTCGATCGAGCAAAGCGGCACCGATTCCAACGTCTTCCACGGATTCGCAAAACACGACCTGCGCGGCATCCAAATCAGCTTTGCGAAAAAAATCAAACAGCTTTGCGGCGTATTCCGTTGTACTTGAGCAAATCAACATCGACTTGAACTGCGCGGGATTCGAGGGCAGCTGGAGGCCGATATAGTAAGCAACATTTTGCCCTGCCATGGAACTGGCGAACTCCGAATCTTTCGTCGCGGAAGAAACGACGATGACACGTGCGCGGGGTTGGTAGTGCTTGTGCCGAAGTCCGGGTGAGTTACCGGTTGCAGGCGGCGAATCGGCAGCATCACGACGATAGGGCTCGATCGAAAGACAAACATCTCGCAAGCGCTCGAACGAAACGCCTCCCGGTCGCAGGACGCGAGGTGGATCGCAGGTTGCATCGACGACTGTACTTTCCAGACCGACCATCGTCGGCCCACCGCAGACGATTCCTGCGATGCGTCCATCAAGGTCTTCGGCGACCGCTTGCCAACTTGTGGCACTTGGTCGCCCCGAGAGATTCGCACTCGGGGCAGCCAGCGGAACTCCAGCCAATCGAATCAGTTCGAGAGCGATGGGATGATTGGGAAACCGGACGGCAACGGTTTCCAGGCCGGCCGTGACTTGCCACGGCACTTCCGACCGCTTCGGCAATACGAGGGTAAGCGGACCCGGCCAAAACTGAGCCATGAGATTTCGAGCAACCAAGGGGACTTCGAGGGCCACCGCCAAAACTTGATTGGGGTCGGCGATATGAACGATCAACGGGTTATCGGCGGGACGGCCTTTAGCTTCAAAAATCTTAGCGACGGCGGCTGGATTCATCGCGTCAGCGCCCAGACCGTAAACCGTCTCGGTTGGAAAAGCAACGAGTTTTCCCGATCGAAGGAATTGAGCGGCAACTTCCAATTCCGTTTCCGAAAAAAATGTAGTCTTCATTGTGGGCCACTCGCAGTGAGAACAAACTTTCCAAACCCGGCTGTGTGAAAGACGATTCGGCAAAATAATCATCACGGGCAACATCTTCCGACGGTACGGTGAATAATCCAAGGGGACAGCGGAAAACTGTGATCAAACGTTGATCGAGAGTCTCCTGGGGAAGATCAAGGACACTCACCGGAACGAGGCGAATAGCACGCCGACTGAGACGGAATAATTCTGGCTTCGGGCATGTCGACCAAGCCGAAGGTGAATATCCAGCGAATCTGGGCAGGTTGGGTGTGGACCGCCGCGCGACAACACTAACGCGACTGAGAAAAATTCCCCGGCGAGTAAGCGACTAGCTCTGCAGGCCGGATTGAATGCGGTTAATACGTGGGCTACGGAACTGGACACCGTGACGGAACATTGCGAATTGGTGTCCGCGGAAACGGCTCGGAAAGGAAACGCATTGGAGCTCGTCGATCGAATCCAGCTCAAGTCCACAACCGACCCCGTGGCTTGCATTTGCCAATTGAATGCGTTGCCCGGTATCGAGTCCGTTGTGCTTAAACACTTGACGACTTGATCATGTTCGTCGGCTGCCCTTGCCAGATCACAAATCAATGTTCACGATCAGCCCGATCGGCCGACGGGTTGTGTTCGCTCTCGCCTGCAAACTCGTGCTGTTGAGTTCGTTTCGCCCAGACCACCATTGAGAGACCCACCAGCGACACAAAGGCTCCCGCCATGATCCAGGTCCCGGGAATCGGATCGTCTTCAGCTGGAAACCACTCATATTGACTTAGTACTGGTTGGTAATAAGCCAAAAAAACGACGGCCGCATTGTGCATCGCATGCAACACGATGCCGGGCAAAATAGAATTTGACTTGGATGCCAAATAACCCAACATCAAACCGACAAGCATCGTCGGCAATAGTCGGTCGATCGCAATCACACTATTGGAAAGGACATGAAACAAACCAAACACGATCGCCGAAATCAAGATCGCGATCCCTGCCGGACGTGAACGTAACAAAGACCGCAACAGCATTCCACGAAAAAACCACTCTTCACAAATCGCCGGAATAATCGCCAGGCAGAATGCAATCACGACCGGTGAAACCTGTCGAACACGAGCGACTTGAGCGGCAGTTTCCGTCACCAAGCGATCATGCCAGGCATCGCGTGTTTCTGCTCCGGCAAACCAGCCATAGATATCATGCCAGCTGGAAATACAGGCCATCACGATCGGCCATAAACTGATTCCCAATAGAACTGCCGCCACCCAAAACACGGGACGCGGAATTGTCAAGCCAAATCCTCGGCGAATCTCGGTTCGCTGATGCATCGCCACCAACCACGGAAACATCAAGAACGAACCCGCGGTAAATACTCCCATCATCGAAAACCGAATCGCCAGCTGTGTTGAATCGTCGGACGGCATCCGTCCCAGAATGCCAATCAACACGAAATTCAGCGGGAACAATAACACCAAACAGAAGATCACGACCGGTAGCGACACGAACGCTTGGGACTTGCGTGGTCGGGCAAACATCTCGCCAAAACTACCGTGCGTCTGATACAAAATCGCATCCGAACCAAACGACCGCGCCGCCCACATCATGGCCAACATTCCATACGTCGCTGTTGACAGAATCGCCACCACTGCCGGAACCCATTCGACTTTATTTTCGATTACATCACGGGCCAACAGCAACAGGTTTACCATCGGCGCAACGGACCACGGACCCGACAGACTCAACCCCGGCGTCATCGCCAACAACCCCGGTCCCATCGACAACAAAATAATCGGAATCAAATACGCTTGTGCTTCTTTGAAACTCCGGGCGTAACTGGTCACTGCCAACAACAACGCGGAAAAGAAAGCTGCAAACAGAACCAACAACAAAAAAACCTTCACCACTACCAAAACCGTGAACCCACCCGAGCCTGGCAAAAACTGGTCGAGCTGAAATACCCACACCGTTGCCGCCATGCCGATCATGTTCAAGAGCGCTGTCAACACGGCCACGGTCACCACCGCGACGAACTTCGCCGTCAAGATGCCCAGTCGTGGCAACGGTGCGGCCATTAACGTCTCCAGCGTCCCGCGTTCTTTTTCACCGGCAGTCACATCGATCGCTGGATAAACTGCGCCCGTGATCGTCATCAGTACGAGAATCAAGGGAATCAACGAGGCGAGCGAAAAACCACCCCCCTCATCCTCCGCGACTCCCGCAGGTGTAGCCAACGGTTCATCGACGATCGCGAGTGCCGGTTCGGAAGGTAACCGCGCTCGGCGCAACATATCATTTAGCGCCGCCTGATTGAATAGTTCCAAATTCGCCTGGACGTATTCCGCTGCTCGACGCGATCGCCCGTCCTGTCGAGAAACCAGTTTTACCTGGCCCAACTGCCATTGATCGCGCGCTTGAGTTTCAAACACGATTCCCAAATCGGCAGCCCCCTTGGTGACCAGCTGCTCGATCGAGAACTCGGCATCGGACGGAACGAAAACCCAATGATGGTTCCGGAACGGAACGAATTCCGATTCGCGTCCCGCCCGATCCGACAAAGCGCCGCTGGACGGCTGACTTTCATCCGCAACTCGACCTGGTTTCAAAGTCGCGGCAGTGGTTTGCTCCACCAAGTCAACCTCCTGACCGATCCGCATCAACAGCTGATTAACCTGCTCCTTCGTGCCATCGCCCCCATACGCGATTTGAAACACAACCGGTTCGCCAGGCCCCAACAATTGGGTGTTGGCTGCCAAAAACGAGCGGAAAATCAGACTGAGGATCGGGTAAACGAGCAATGGCATGACAATCAACGTCACGATGGTTCGACGGTCCCGCAATGTTTCTCGCAGCTCCTTCAACGCCAATCGGCTCAATCGGAATGTTCGCCGCGGACGCGAAATGGTTGGAGAATTTTCCAAGCGAGACGGATCGATCGTCGGTGATGAGATGGGCCGGGAGCCGTGTTCAGTTTCCATCGAGTCAGTTTCGTTATCCATTATTGAGCCATAATCTGCTTTCCCTGCGATGGCTCGCTGATCAGATCGACAAAAATATCCACCAAATCCGTGCGGCCCGTTTGATTTTGCAAATCCGTCATCGTTCCTGCCATGACCATTTTTCCATGATGCACCAAACCAAATCGTGAGCAAACTCGCTGAGCCTGTTCCAGTCGATGGGTACACAGGATCACCGCCTTGCGTTGTTGCTTTAACAAGTCGATGTAGTTGAAAATCACCTGGCTGCCGACGACATCCAAACCCAAGGTCGGTTCGTCCAACATCATCACCGGGGGATCGTGAATCAGGGCACGGGCCAAATTGAGTCGTTGTTTCTGGCCAGTACTCAACGTCGTGCAGCGTTGATCAAGAAACTCGCCTAGATTCAATAGCGAGGTCAACTCCTCAATGCGCGAGTCAATCTTGGCCGGCGACAAGCCGTAAACCTCGGCAAAAAACGAGAGCATTTCCCGCCCACTCAACCACTGATAGACGCCCGCCGTGGCGGATACAAAACCAACCTGCCGTTTAACTTCATCGGCCTCGCGGTCCGAGCGATATCCACCAATTTCAGCCCAGCCACTGGTTGCCCGCAGCAAACCGAGAATCATCCGCATGGTGGTTGTCTTGCCAGCCCCGTTGGGTCCGAGCAGACCAAATACTTCACTCTCGGCGACATCAAACGATACATTGTCGACCGCAACTATTTCACGTTGGCCCGCAGTGAAGATTTTTCTAAGTTGATGAACGTGGATCATCGGGTTACTGGATCGGGAAAGGGATTGACAACCAACTCCGCGCAACGATGCGAACAACCGACAATCGATGATCGTGCCTCATCTTAACTCGCGCACTACCACTCTGTCGACCGAAGCACCGATCAGTCAGACGACGTAACATTGCCTGTCGAATATAGTTTGCGTAAGAATTGTCACAAAAACAAATCGGTCAATCGGCACCGGTTCACGCGTCTGCGAAAAACGACGGCTAGCTGCCCTTGATACCCAAGGCCCTACGACGCGCAGCGACGGCTTTGACCGACACGCCCAAATCGCGGGCCACTTTGGCGTCGGGTTCACGCCCCAATCGGGCAACCAACTTCGCGTTCCATGATATCTGTTTCCCTGGGTCCAGGCTGCTCGTTGATTTTTGAACCGCCGTGGAAACGCGTCGAATTTGCGTGGTGGGTTTGGCTTTCAATTTAAACGTCGCGATGCCGAGTTCTTGCCGTTTGAGTCCAACCTGGTGTCGATGAATTTTCAATTGACTGGCGATGACCGTGTCAGGCGTTTTACCCAGCAACGCGAGTTCTTGTTTGGTCCATTTCCGACAAGTTTGTCCTTGCTGACTCGACTGGCCGATCCCCAAACTGCGTCGCTTCCAGGCAACGGAGGGGGCCGAAAGTCCGATCCGTCGTCCAATCTCGACATCCTTGAGTTTGCCTAACCAGCCAAGCTCTTTTTTTGTCCAATGATGAGTCTTCGTTTCGCGGGTTTCGCAAAACGGAGCAATCCCGAGCTTCCAACGGCGTGCCGAAACGGCCGATTTGACGAGACCTAATTTTTCGGCAATCCGCTCATCCGACGCGGTACCCAGCAGCGCCAGCTGTTTTTTATTCCAGGCTGGGCGAGGTACCGCCCAGGGAATATTTCTCCGGGCCTTTTCCAATCGAATGCGCTCTGGGGCAACGCCAAATTGTGCGGCCAATCGGGACAAAGGTATCCTTCCCAAATTTTTGATCAAAGCCGCAGGTAGCCGAGCGGGCGTCTTTTTCTCGGCAGATATTTTTTTGGTTGACATCGGCACACTGGGGATTTGCCAAGAATCGCGAAACTACTGAAAAAATGGACATTTCTCGCCGAACGCCACCAAAGTGGATGTTTGTTTTCATAAATCCCGCAGGCTTGCCCTGCGGATCGTTAGGCTTTTCGCT
>JANNPW010000111.1:0-21568 GCA_031400405.1 Mariniblastus sp. | reverse complement strand
CTTCCTTCAACTGCAGTTTCTCCAGCGGAGTACTGCCGGTCAACATCTCGTACAGAATCACACCGAGCGATTAGATGTCGGTCCGCGTGTCGACGTCCAGGTTGTTGTGCTCGGCTTGTTCGGGAGACATATAAAGCGGCGTGCCGACCATCATCCCAATCGCCGTGTGCAGCGAATAATCGGTTAGCGATTGGTGCATGGCCTTGGCCAAGCCAAAGTCGATCACCTTGGGGACCGGATTGCCGTCGTACAGACAGATCAGAATGTTGGACGGTTTCAGATCGCGGTGAATGATGCCTTTTTGATGGGCATGCTGCACAGCCTGGCAGACTGGAACAAACAAGTTGAGGCGATCTTTCAACGACAATCGAGCTTGATTGCAGTATTCGGTCAGTGGCACACCTTTGACGAATTCCATGACAAAGAACGGCCGTCCCAGTTCTGTCATGCCACCGTCAAAGACTTTGGCGATGTTCGGATGATCCATCATGGCAAGAGCCTGGCGTTCGGCTTCGAAGCGAGACAGGACCTGCTTCGAATCCATCCCCGCCTTGACCAGCTTCACGGCGACTTTGCGTCGGACTGGCTCCTTCTGTTCGGCCAGCCAGACCGAGCCCATGCCGCCTTCGCCGATGGGTTCGATCAGCTTGTAGCGCCCGGCCATCATCGTTCCAGGGGCCGCTGGGATGGTGGTCAGGCGGGTGGCATTCAAATCTCGATCCGATCCGTTGGGAAGCAGACCGCCGGATTCGTCATGAGCCTGCAGAAGTTCTTCGACTTGCTGGCGCAAGGTCGCATCTGGACCACAGGCCGCAGCCAGAAATGCCGACCGCTGGTCGGGGGTCAGTTTGAGCGCTGCATTGAATAGATCCAGCTCTGTCATCGGTCACCTTTTTTTAGGAAACTTTGCCTCTCATGATACAAGGCGAGAATATCGATTTGAAACCGGCAAGTTTTTTTGTTTTTTCTCAAAAAACAAATCTTCAGTGTTTTGCATACTCCCGTTTCAACCACGCCCGGGCGAAAGCCCAATCCGATTCCACCACATCGGCCGAGTCACCAACAACATCGGCAATCTCTTTCAGTGTGAATTCCAAAAAGACGCGCAGCTTGGCCACCTCCGCTTGCCGTGGATGTTTCACGGCAAATCGATCGAGCAATTCGTGAACCATGATGGTCTGATGGGCGTCCGTGGCATCCGCCGGAATTTCTGGCAATAGATGCAATCGTTGCCATTGCCCACCATGTCGCACCGACAATTTTCGGCGCGCCTGATCCACCAGAATACGCCGCATCGCTTCGGCAGCCGCTGCAAAAAAATGACGACGATTTTTGAAAACTGCAGATTCGCCAGGCCCCATCAGTCGCAGGTAGGCTTCGTGGACTAGCGCCGTCGCTTGTAAGGTCTGCCCAGGTTTTTCCTGAGCCAATTTGGCGGCAGCCAACCTTCGCAGTTCCTTGTACACAATCGGCAACAGTTGCTCGGCTGCGGTCGGATCGCCGTCATCGATTTGCGACAGGATACGAGTTATGTCGGACATGAGTGGTTTATCCCGCGGTCTTCATTTGGTTCAGGATGATAGCGAATATCGAAGTTCCTTCGCGACTTAGTTATACATGCTGTACACTCCTAAGTCGAAAAGTTGAGAGTTTTGACGAAAAATTGGCATCCGAAAACCTTGTGCTTCCGCTATAATGCCCCGATAGTTTTAACAGCTGAAAGAGATCAGTACGTTGCAGTACGCGGCGGATCAGTTCTGTTTCCGCGGTCGCTGATACGCTGATTCGAAAACGAAAACGGCGGAACCAAAAATTCCAGCAACACCCCAACGAAATCGAGGAATGCCATTATGTCCATCGCCGAACAAACATCGCTTTCGTCTAAAGCAGTCACGTTGCTGGAGTCTATCGGTTCGGAAAAGTACGATCGACAAATCATTTCCGGCGTGCAGAAGTTTACTGATAAAAACGTTTCCGAAGAAATGCAGCACTTCTATTCCGACGAAGAGCTGGCTGCGATCAATGCGCTCAAAGGCACGCCGCGCGATATTGAAGCTCGTATGCCAGTCAAGATTACCGCTCATTATTTTAACCAAGCCAAAAACAGCGCGCCGCTGCAGCAGTTGATCAAGGCCAGTCCACAGGAGACTCGCGACCTGGATGGTGCGCCTGACCCGGGCAAGCAAATGGATTACAGCCCGATTGAAGGCATGATCCATAAATATGAGCTGGCGTTACTCTATGTGGCCTCGACGTGCTCCGCGCATTGCCGGTTCTGTTACCGCGAAGAGTTGATCGCGCGCAAAGAAGTAATGCGTCCTAACGGTGTGCTGGCGCCCAAGGGTCTCGCCGAAGTTGAAGAGGTCGTGGCCTATGTTAAAAATCACAACGCGTTGGTCGAAAAAAATGGCGGCGTGCATCCTCAAACCGGTCGCGAGCGACTGCGCGAAATCCTGATGTCGGGTGGTGACCCGATGGTTTTAGGGAACAAGAAGATTGCGAACTGGTGGTGTTCGCTTTCGGAAGCGGGCATCGAATCGATTCGTTTGGGCACCAAGGAATTGGCGTTCTATCCGGACCGTTTTGACGCCTCGTTCTTCGACATGGTAGACAAATTTCACGCGGCCTACCCCGAAACAAAATTGCGATTCGTCGTCCACTTCAATCACCCCGATGAATTTTTGCAAAAAGATGTAGCGGGCAATTTTATCGATCAGCCTGGTGGCGGACTGAAATGGCTGGAAAACACCAAACGCGCCGTCCAGGGATTGGGAAGCAGAAATTGGCTGACGATCGACAATCAATCGCCAATCATCAAAGGGATCAACGACGACCCCAATGCCTTGCGAATCATGCAACGCGAACTGCGGCGAAACCGCATTGAAAATCACTATTTCTTCTGCGGCCGCGATATTATCGGACACAAATCGTTTAACGTACCCATCGAGACCGCTTGGCGGATTCTGACCGAATCCCAAAAAGGATTGTCGGGCATCGAAGCCCATGCTCGATTGTCGATCACGCATTACCGGGGCAAAACCGAAGTCGTCGCGGTCACGAATGAACCGATTGTCGGTTTGAAAGGCGCCGAAAATGGTGTCGTGATCATGAAACTGCATCGTGGTGTTGCCACGGCTGCCGACAAAGGAAAAGTCACGATCCTCGGGCGCAATCCCGAAGCCATCTGGTTTGATGGCTACAACGATCGAGTGTTGTATGACGAAGCGAAACTGTTTCCTGAATCCAAGTTGATTCCACAATCCTCATAATGGCGAGCCGATGGCGTTCATTCGTCCTGACCGCGCGGCAATGTGAGCATTTCACGGACGATAGGCTGTAGAAGCAGGTCTGGGTCTGGCGCTGTTCGGGTCGTCTTGTTTGCGGAATCGGCGGCAGCATTAACGCGAATCGACTCCTGTGGATCGGCAAGTTCCGGTAGATCATCGGCGGTTGATTCCCAAGCGTCGCGCCACGCCTGATAGGCGGTGCGCAGTTCATCATAGGCCAGACCATTTTCGGGATCGGCTTTCATGACCCAAGCGCGGTGAATCAAGGCCGCATAAGCATAATCGTCGTCGCTATCGTCGCACAATTCCGCTTGTTGTCGGTGCCATTCCCGATCAAACGTTGCTTTGCTGCGTCGATAAGCTTGTTCGATTGGGTTGTTCTTGAATGCAAGATCTACTAACACGACGGACGCCTCGAAGGGCATGATCAGCCAACGACGATTGGAAGAAACGTAGGTCGGTTCAATTCCGGCGGTCCACTCCTCGGTCGTCACCTGATTTCCGCTGGCACAATCCCAAACAAATTTTTCATCATCCACGCCTTGAGAGTAAAGTCGACTCCCATCCGGACTGAAAGCCACAGCGAGAACGGTTTGATCATGGCCGCGCAACGAGCGAATCTCCGCTCCGGTCAGAGTATCCCAAAGTTTGATGGTAGCGTCCGACGACGCGGAGGCCAAACACTTGCCGTCGGAGCTGAAGGCGATACTGTTCACTGCGTCAAGATGGCCGCTCAAGGTGTGAATCTCAACGCCGGTTTGAGTATCCCAGAGCTTGATCGTTTTATCCCAAGATCCGGAACCGAAGCGTGTTCCGTCCGGGCTAAAACTTAACGCCGAGATACGTTCCTGGTGTCCGAAAAGCTCGCGACTCTCAGCGCCTGGCCGGGCATCCCAGAGTTTGACGGTATTGTCAAGCGAACCCGAGGCCAAACAAGTGCCATCCGGACTAAACGAGAGGGCCTCGACTGAGTCTTTATGCCCCGCCAAAGTACGAAGTTCCGTTCCCGACTGCACGTCCCACAATTTAATCGTATAATCGCCCGAACCGGAGACCAAATTGGTTCCATCGCGGCTGAACGAGATACTGTTTACGGGAGCTTGATGTCCATGCAGTGTGCGAATCTCGACCCCTGTCAATACATCCCAAAGCTTGATGGTCCCGTCTTGCGAGGCCGATGCCAAACGCGTGCCGTCGGCGCTGAAGGCCACGCAGGAAACGGGTCGGATGTGCCCTCCTCTCAACCGGCGAATTTCGATACCTTCTGGAACGTTCCATAGAGTGATCGTATGGTCCCACAAGCCGTAAGCCAAGCATTTTCCGTCGGGACTGAAAGTCACGCACGTAACGGCTTCTTCAAGCCCGTTCAAGCTGCCAATCTCAGCCGCCGTTTGAGTTTTCCAGAGTTTGATTGTTTTGTCGCCGAAAGAACTCGAAGCGAGACTGGTTCCATCCGGACTAAAGGCCGTGTGTTGCATGTAATCGTCGTCACAGGAGAGTGTTCGAATCGCGGTCCCGGACCGCACATCCCAGTTTTTGACTATGCCGTCGGACGAAACAGAGTCTAAACAACAGCCATCAGAACTAAAGGACACGTTGAGCACTTCTTTTTCGTGGCCGCGAAGCGTATTCATTTCTGTCGCGGAATGGACTTCCCAAATCTTGATCGAGTCGTCTTTCGCGCCCGAGGCGAATCGACTGCCGTCGGGACTGAACCGCACCGTACACACGCCATCTTGATGTCCCGTCAGCGTGCGTACCGCCGAACCTGTTTTGGCATCCCAGACCTTAATGGTGTTGTCCCAGGAGCCGGAAGCTAATCGGCTTCCGTCCGGGCTGAAAGCCAAGCAACTAACCATGTCTCGATGTCCCACCAGCGAAAAAATCTCCAAACCTGATCGAATATCCCAAACTTTTATCAAGGCGTCCGCCGACCCCGAAGCGAACCGAGCTCCATCTGGACTAAAAACAACACTATGGACCAGGTCTTGATGACCGGTAAACACGCGAACCTTTGTCAAGTTCTGCACGTCCCACAAAATGCATTCCCCATTTGCCGAACTCGAACTCGAACTCGACCTATTCAAAAAATCTCCTCCCGACGTCCCCGACGAAACCAAATGCCTCCCGTCAGGGCTAAACGCCAAGTCGGTCACGCCACCGACTTGTTCGTTGAATTGTCCAATCCCGGCACCGGACTTAACGTCCCAAAGTTGGATCGTCCCGAGAAAAGATAATTTCGTAAATTCCCATGTACCCGACGCCAAGCGATTGCCGTCGGGACTGAACTTCAAGCAGCTAATTGAATCGCCGGGTACTTCGATCACCTGCGATTCAACGCCGGTGAGGGTATCCCAAATTCGGATCTTTTCATCACCATAACTGGATGCCAACTGCGTGCCGGCCGGATTGAAGGCGAGACAGGAGTTGTCGTCAGACCAGGCGTCGTCTTCCGCCGTTTCTCGGTCAATCCAAGCCAGCGTTCGAATTTCGATTCCCGTCCGCGTATCCCAAATTTTTATCGAACGGTCATCCGATCCGGTGGCCAGACTGTTTCCATCCGGGCTGAAGCACAGTTGTGAAACACGATCCTGGTGTCCTTTCAACCAATGGATCTCGGCACCCGTTTGGGCGTCCCAGATTTTTATCGAATGGTCGTCCGCGCAGGACGCGAGACGCGTTCCATCGGGGCTAAAGGAGATCTGATTGATAAACTCTTGGTGTCCATACAGCGTCAGATCGCTGCCTTGGTATAAACGACGGTCCAAATGCCAACCGAAGTCGCGGTGTTTTTCCGGGATGCGTTGCAACGTGCTCAAGGCATCGGAAACGCGATTTTCATTCCAGCGGGCATTGGCCAGAAAGTAGTTCGAACGGGCCAGGTTGGCTTCCGATTTGTCCAGGGCGATGAGAGTCTTTAGTTGCTCCTCGGTAACGCGACGTTTCGCCTCATTTGCTATTTTGTAATTTTCGTCCGCGAGCGACTTTTGAATCAGTGCATCCTTTTTGGCTGCGTTGGCGCGGATTCCGAACCAGCCGGTGCCAATGATCCCCAGCACCAAGAGTGTGGTCATCGCGGCGACCGAGGCGACAAATCCCCGATGTTTGCTGACGTACTTGCGAACGCGGTAACTCGTCGAGGGGGGCCGAGCCTGGATGGGATCACCGACGAGATAGCGCTGGATTTCCTCGGCCAGCCCGTTGGCCGATGGATACCGTCGCGAACGATCTTTCTCGAGAGCTTTCATGACGATCCAATCCAAATCACCGCGTAACAAGGCGGTCAATTTGTGTGGCTCGAGGTGTCGATCGATGGCGATCGAAGGCAGCGCATTGGAAGAACTGAGTTTGACGCTGGGACGCAGGGGGTCCTGTTCCTGGATCACCCGGCGCATTTCAACATCACCGGCGCGAACGAGTTCGGCTCGACTGAACGGCGGTTCACCTGTCAATAGTTCATACAGTAGTGCGCCTAGTGAATAGATATCGGTTCGCGTGTCAACATCGGTCGATCCTCCCGCGGATTGTTCCGGCGACGAATATTCCAAGGTGCCCACACGCGCGTCAAAGGCCGTGTGTAACGACAGGTTCGTCAATTTATGTCCGAGTGCTTTAGCCAAGCCAAAATCAATGACTTTGACTACCGGTTTCCCTTGCACTTCTTCGACTAACACGTTGCCTGGTTTGATATCGCGATGGATGATGCCTTTTTGATGAGCGTGCTGGACCGCGTCGCAAGCTTGTTGGAACAACAACAGTCGTGCCTGGGGAGAGAGTTTGCGGGCGTTGCAGTATTCCGTAATGGGTCTGCCATGAACGAATTGCATGACAAAAAAAGGCCGACCGTTGGCCGCCTGGCCTGCGTCGTACACTTTGGCAATGTTGGGGTGGTCCATCACTCCCAGTGCCTGGCGTTCGGCATCGAAACGGGCAAGAATTTCGCGAGAATCCATTCCGGGTCTAATCAATTTGATCGCCACGCTACGGCGCGGGTTTAACTGTTCGGCCAACCAAACGATCCCCATTCCCCCTTCGCCCAGTACTCGAACCAGTTTGTACTTCGCCACCAGAATCGTGCCGGCACCATCGTCCGGTCCAATCAGTTCAAGATACGAAACCAGCCTTTGCAAGTCATTGTCGAAATCGGGCTCGGGCCGAATGGGGCGAGAATTGAGGTTCGCGAGTCCTTGGATATCCGTAAACTCGCTTAGTTCGACCTCGGCCAGGTTTAGCGCATTCGCGACGGGTACCGGTATCACGGTGTGGCCGGACTCCAATGCCAATCTTACTTCCTCCCGGACGTGATCGACATTGGCCAGAAGTTTCCGCTCCAACAAACTCGTCAACCAGTTCGGACCGATTATGACAAGCACGACATCGGCGCTCATGACCTCCCTGCGCAATCGTTCCGGAAATGCTTCTCCCGGAGGAATACTCTTGTGATCGTAAAAGATCTCCCAGCGAGGTAGCTCTTTTCTGAGCCTTTCATCGATCAGCTTGACAGTGTCCGGACGGTCCGTACGGCGATAGGAAATGAAAATTCTTTTTTTACCGGAACCAGACATCAGCAGATCCAAATAACACGCCAAACATCCCAGCGATTTGATTCTTGTGCCAAGGGATGATCAATCCGATTGGAGCAAAATGGCAGACGCGGAATCCAATTGGAGAGTATATCACAACGGGGAAGTGCCAACAGAATTCTCGTTGGACCGTTTCGCCGCCGCCGACCAGGCCCAGGCCTTGCTTGGCCGACCCGCATCGAGATCGCCTGTCCAAACACGCAACTGCCATCAAAAACTTTACTGCGGGAAATTCTGAACTACACAGAATCGTTGCTGGCATTCCCGCAGAACGACCCTGATTTGATCGAGATCTTTTTGGCGTTCCCGATCCAGTTTGTCCCAGGGAACCAGATTGTGATTTGATTTGCGTTGATTATTCTGGACAATTGTTTTCTCGTCCGTCGGCTTTGGCGCATACCGCCAACCCGAGAGAAGTCGTTCAGCCACCCAACGGTTGTGTTCCATTTGAGCCAAAGTTCCCGCGTCAGATATTTTAATGCTCTCGAAATACTGCGGCTTCGGTCCAGTCCCCGCGTTTCGTTGCAATCGGAAACCAAGCAGGGACAATTTGATTGCCAAGTGATCAGCCGCGACGCGGCTGGATTCACGAAAATCGTCACGCGTTGCTTCCCAAAGTGTCGCAAATGATTCGACGCTCTGCATCGTCGCCTGCCTTTGGTAGTCTTGATGAATCAACATCCCGATGGTTTCGCGCAGTGGATTGGTAATCTCCTCGTAGCTCGCGGAAACTCGGCACTCGCCGAATCCCACGAACTGCTCGTCCCCATCTCGGGCCAGCATTTCCGACAGGGCCGGTTGTCTCGGAAGCCAAACGAAAATCGGAACATTCGGTTGATCGAGGAGGGTCAACTGCTCGCGCAATTGAACAGCGGTCTCGAAATTCTCACGATCCTGCTGGCCGCAGACAAATACAATTGGCTTGACGTTCGGATCAGCAAAGAGGCTCGCCAGGCGTGTCGAAAATCCTTCATGGCATCGTCCCTCGGGAAGTTCCACAAACTCGGCATTGCAAACGTATTGGATCGCCTCGTCGCTACAAACCCTCAGCTCTGCTGGTAACGGATGGTCATTCCAATTCCATTGATCGGACTCCTCTGAAAATGAAGTCACGCCGTAATGGTCGGGATTCCAGCCGGTAAATCTCCCAAAACGGGAAAGGAAACAAGCCGCCTCTTGTTTTATGTGGCCATCCGCAATCGTGAATCGACTGCGTTTTTGATTTGGGAAATGAGCAAGTTGCGCCAATTGCAGGGCCAGTGTTTTTCCCATGTTGCCAAAGCCCAGAATGACGAAATGTGCAACCTGAGGCGGCAGTTGAGGCGCGAATTGCCAGAGTTTTTCCGTGACCACGCGCGTCGCCGCTGTTTTCGCAACGTTGAAAATATGCACGACCAGCAACGGCGTGTCGTGCAGAATTTTGCTATAAGGTTGAATGGTCATGGCAAAACTGGTATCCACAATATGCACATATAAACTGAGCGGTTTTGCGCGGCCTGGGTGCTTGGCAAAGAGAAGCGAGAGCTCGGCAACGACTTCCAAATTGACGCCATCGTCTCCCGTAACGACAAACGCTTCTCTCGCATAGCTTACACGGGCTTCCGACAACGTGTCGGCCTTAGTTGAGTCGCCGATTACGACATTGGCTCCCAGGGAACGGGCATAGTCCAACCAAGGATTCGCCGCATTATGCTCGATGATGATGACTCGATTGGAGCGCTGCTGCTGATGCAAATCATCCAACAGATGCAACCCGATTTGCCCCAGCCCACAAATGACGATATGGTCGGATTGGCCCAACATCCGCGGCATGCTGCGGACGTCGTCGAGCACGCGCACAACGATGGTTCCCGATACCGTTAGAAAAAGAAGTGCCGCCGACAACCGGGCGATCGTCAACAACAAGTTACTGGGATGATCTTGATCATCTTCGGCTCCCGAATTGAGCAAAAACAGTTGAATCGTTTTGAACATCGGGATCGACCAGTCGGCAGCTGGAACCGTAGACACTGAGTTCGTTTTCAACGATGCCGGTGGACGGGGGGTCAGCGAGCTGTATTGCCACGTGAAACCAACCAGACCGCAAACAAAAGTCAGAAGCCCTAGCAAACAAACAACGGAAGACAACCAACGCCGGGCAAAAAGCCGCCAAATCGGCGTTCGGTAACTACGTCGGGCAGATTCCATGGGTAGGTATTTCATGATCCGTTACAACTCAATCCTGTAGCCTAGAGCCAATACGACCTTGAGCGTTTCAATCGCCGTGTTCCGATCATATGCCTTTTCCGTTTCCGGAAGCTCGGCATAGGGGATCAGGCAAGGGTGTTTTTTTGTTTGGTCGTTTCTGGCAGAACCAAAAGTCCAACCGTCTTTGATTCGCCGAGCAGCCCAGACTTCATGCGTATTCCGGGCCAAGCTTTCCAACAATGGAAACAACGTTGGAGGGAGCTCAATTCTGGAAGTGTCGATGGGTAGTGGTAAATAGTTATCCATAATCAATTTCAAGAGAACTGAATGAATCCTAGAAACTTTACTCGCCGTTTTTTCAATTCAATGGGGGAACCAGTGCAGACCAATTTTGCTCAATCCAAGACGGTTTGAGAATCAGTCGTCGCATCGGTGGCAAAATTGAACAAGGACATCCGGAATTGACAATTTACGATCCTAACAACGCTCGAGAACCAACGCCATGCCTTGGCCGACGCCGACACACATCGTACACAACGCGTAACGTTTTTTCGTGTGGTGTAGTTGGCGAATGGCAGTTATCACTAACCGTGCGCCACTCATCCCCAGTGGATGACCTAGCGCGATTGATCCGCCTAACGGATTGATCCGCGGATCATCATCGGCCAAGCCCAATTGGCGCGTACAAGCCAATGATTGCACGGCAAAGGCTTCATTCAATTCGATCACATCCATTTGATCGAGCGATAGATGCAAACGTTGCAGCAGTTTTTGCGTGGCCCAAACGGGACCGGTCCCCATAATGCGCGGCGGGACGCCGGCGACGGCGCTGCCGACAATGCGGGCTTGAGGTGTTAACTGATGACGAGTTAACGCAGCGGCTGACGCGATCAATAACGCGGCCGCCCCATCATTAATACCCGAGGCGTTACCCGCAGTTACCGATCCGCCCGCTCGGAATGGCGCTTTTAATTTCGCCAATTGGTCCGGAGTACTCAAACGCGGGTGCTCGTCTGCCGAAAAAACGCTGGGCTCCCCCTTAGCCTGAGGAATCAGGACGGGCACAATCTCATCGGCAAACGCTCCCTGTTGTTGCGCTAGTGCCGTTTTCGACTGACTCCAAAAAGAAAACTGATCCTGGTCGATCCGCGAGATCTGCATTTCCTCCGCCAAATTTTCGGCAGTCTCCGGCATCAAATCAACGCCGTATTGTTGCCGCATGGCATCATTGATGAATCGCCAGCCGATCGTTGTGTCGAACATTTCCGCAGTTCGCGAAAAAGGGGTCGTCGCTTTTCCCATCACAAAGGGCGCGCGCGACATGCTTTCCACTCCACCGGCAATCATCAAATCGACTTCTCCGGCTTTGATGGCGCGGGCTGCGGTCGCCACCGCATCTAAACCGGAGGCGCACAACCGATTGATCGTGGCACCAGCAACTGTCACTGGCAACCCCGCCAACAACAGCGCCATCCGGGCGACATTGCGGTTGTCTTCACCGGCCTGATTGGCGCAGCCTAAAATCACATCATCAATCGCACCCCAGTCGACCGCCGGATTGCGGGCCTGTAACGCTTTCAAAGGGAGCGCCGCCAAGTCGTCGGTGCGGATCGAACTCAAAGCACCGGCGTATCGACCGATCGGAGTCCGAATAGAATCGCATACAAATACTTCAGACATAAACCGGAGCTCTTGTAAATCGTGACAGGAAATCGACGAAAAATTTGAAGTTGTAATTCGCTCAGCGAGATACAATCAACCGCTGCCGTTAAGCCAACATCGGCTTGATTTTATGAAACCCGCTTAACATGGCTTCGGCCAACCGCCCGATTTCCTTCTCGGTCATCGGCGTCGATAGAGTGCCGGAGCAAGTATTGATCAACATGATTCCCGAATCAAACAGATGATCGACCAAAACATTGAGCACCTTGCTTTGCTCGGCGTTGGTATAGCAGGTCCGGTAGTCCAGCGGAGCCGTTGGTGTTAGATGGACTCGAAAAATTGAGCCCATGCCTGTAACGCAGGCCGGAATATCCGCAGTTCGAATCGCCTCGGTAATTTGTTCGCGGGCCAGCGTTCCCAACCGATTCAATCGCGCCACTGCATCGCGATCAAATAGTTCCATGGCCGTGCGCCCCACCATCATGGTCATGGCATTGGCCGAAAACGTTCCGGAATGGGGCATCGGTAATACTTTTTGCGAGGGGTCGAGCACCCGCATCACATCATCGCGGCCACCAAACGCACCCACCGGAAAACCACCTCCGATGATCTTTCCCAACGTCGTCAGATCGGGTCGAATCCCGTAGTTCTGTTGGGCGCCACTGTATTGACTGCGAAACGTAATGATCTCATCGAAAATCAACAGGGCCTGATTCTGTTTGGTCCAATCAGAAATTGCTTGAACGAACTCCTGAGTGGCAGGAATAAATCCGACACGATGCGGTAGCAGATCAAGCAACACACACGCAATTTGTCCGGCGTTTTCGTCCAGAATTTTTACGGCCCGAATCGGATCGTTGAACGGCAGGACCACGACGTCTTGCAAAACACTGTGCGGCGTACCCATCGAAACGGGCGTGGCGGCTGGACGATTGATGTCGCCCCAATTCGACGGCGATGCCGCTTGGCTAACCTCCGCATAATCGTAGCCACCATGATAGGCGCCTTCGACTTTGGCAATTTTTGGTCGACCCGTGAACGCCCGCGCAGCTTTGATGGAAGCCATAACCGCTTCCGAGCCGGAATTTACAAATCGAATTTTATCGAAACCTGGTACCCGCGCGCAGAGATGTTCGGCGTAGAGAACTTCGGCTTCGGTCCCAATCCCAAACGCGGTCCCTCGGCTGGCCTGATCGACAATCGCTTGCACAATGGCTGGATGGGCATGACCATGAATCAAAGAGGCGACGTTGTTGGAGAAATCGATCCGCTCGACTCCTTCCAAGTCGGTCAAATAGCAGCCGGATCCGGCTTTCGCATAAAACGGTTGGGGGAGTCGAAAAATCGTGTTGCGGCTGATTCCTCCCGGTAAGACTTTTTTGGCGCGTTGATAAATCGTTTCGCTCTGGCTCATGTTTAGTCTTCTCAGATGGCGTAAATTTTTGAAAAAATTTCATGCATACTCACCGAATTTCCACTCAGTTCGATTCACGAATCAGTGGCGCTCCGGTTTTGGATTGGACGTAGTCAAAACCGACACCGGGGGCCAATTCGGAAACCACGAATCCCTGCTCACTTATTTCAATAATCGCTAAATCGGTATAGATCCGATCAACGACGGACTTTCCGGTCAATGGATAACTGCATTGTGGCACCAGTTTGGGTTGACCATCGCTGGTGGTATGTGTCGTCATCACGTAAATCGTCTTTACACCGGCCACCAGGTCCATCGCGCCGCCTACTGCCGGGATCGCATCCGCAGCGCCGGTGGACCAATTCGCCAAGTCGCCGAATTGAGAAACTTGCAATGCCCCCAGTACACAGATGTCGATATGTCCGCCGCGAATCATCACGAAGCTGTCGGCATGATGAAAGTACGCCGCCCCAGGATTCGCCGTCACGGGTTTCTTGCCCGCATTGATCAATTCCGGATCGAGGTGAGCGGCGGACGGTGCCGGTCCCATACCCAACAAACCATTTTCGGTATGGTAAATAAACTCGCGTCCCGGCGGCACAAACTGAGCAACCAGTTCCGGAATTCCAATTCCCAAATTTACATAGGAGCCATCGGCAATGTCCAGCGCGACGCGCTGCGCCATCTGTTCACGACTCCACCCAATGGCCGGTTCTTTGTTGTTGGTCATGGATAGTGTTTTCCTTCGCTTACCAGTTTTGATTCCAATAGTGGTGCCGGTACTTCGACCACCCGCTTCACAAAGATTCCAGGCGTCACAACATTTTCCGGATCGATGCCACCGAGGGGGACAATCTGCTGGGTTTGCGCAATCGTACACCGGGCGGCGGTACACATGATCGGTGCGAAATTCCGCGCCGTTTTGTTGTAAATCAAATTTCCATGGATATCGGCGACGCGACATTTCACCAAAGCAAAATCTGCCTGGAGCCCAAATTCCATCACATAATCGTAACCGCCAAAACGCCGGACTTCTTTGCCGTGGGCCAGCGGAGTATTGATCGAAGTGCGAGTATAAAAAGCCGGAATGCCCGCTCCCCCGGCGCGAATTCGTTCGGCCAATGTCCCTTGGGGAACCAATTCCAATTCAATCTTTTTCTGCAGGTACAATTCCGGGAACACGGTTGAATTGAGCGTGCGCGGGTAGGAGCAAATCATTTTGGCTACTTGCCCGTTGGCAATCAACGCTGCCAGTCCGACATGTCCGCTGCCCGTGTTATTATTGATCACCGTCAGCTGACGGGGCCCCAAATCGATCAAGGCATGAATCAATTCGATCGGGCTGCCCGCCTCTCCAAATCCCCCAATCATCACAGTAGCGCCCTCGAAGATATCGGCGACTGCTTCCGTTGGTCCACCAACTACTTTGTTGATCATCTAAACTATTACCTGACTGATTGCTGAAGTCTCGGAGATTACTGTAGTCTCGATGCGTCGACCCATTCAAAGTTACAAAAAAGCACCGCTGGCAGTGCTATCAAGCTTTCTTTAGCGATCGACAGCTCGTGGCATCGCACTGTATTGGAACATTTTTCGGTGTTACGCACACTATGTCACCTACAGGATGATTTTTCAGAATAACTGCGGTTGGCTCGACGAATCCAGTCGGATTTATCCCCAAAAATAGCGATTTTGATGGGCTTGAATTTACCAGGCCAGCAGAACCGGTGGGACATTTTTGACACAGAACGCCCAGGGGATCGACGATCGAGTGCCTGATTTTCAATTGTGTTTAGGGTTAAAATCGGCTGTTTCAACCGGGAGGATTTAAAGATCCTGTGAGCGTTAGTTCGCAGTTGGCATCCTTGGATTCGTGGCGGGTTAACGGTTATTCACGACTGGCTCGTGTGCAACCTCTAAAAACGATGGCTAGAATCAAGGCAATCCGAATTCCCGGTGTGGATCGGTTGTTGCAGACGCTGACAACTCACTTGAATTCGTGAAAATGGTGTTAACGAAAACAGAGACTCTGTATGACTGGAAAGAAATTGTATTATCTGCTCACAGTTATTCTCACGGTGGCAATCGCCTATCTCGGATGGAGGCTAACGTCTCGCAGTGCCTATGAATCCGCCGAGTACAGTGTACTTGAATCGAATGGCCCGTTTGAACTCCGCGAGTATCCGGATTTGATGTTGGTTACCACGGCGATGAAGTTTCAGTCACAGGGCAACGACGGCAGTTTCGGTCGGTTATTCGGATACATTAGTGGCGGCAATGACGATGGTCGCAAAGTAGCCATGACAACACCCGTTTTCATGGAGCCGCAAGACGCCCAAACAGAGGGTCAAATGGGATTTGTGATTCCCAAACAAATGGCCGCCAGCATTCCCCATCCCCAAAACGAATCCGTTCAGATTCGCCAACGTGCCGGTGGAAAATTTGCCGTCGTTCGATTCTCGGGTCGCCTGGACGACGATGTCCGTGCCGACAACGAAGTCAAATTGCGAAATTGGATCGACGCCAAAAAATGGACTGGCAGCGAGGGAGTGGAATTCGCTGGTTACGATCCTCCTTGGACACCCGGCATGTTTCGCCGCAATGAAATTCTCATCCGTTTGAAGTGACCAGGTTAAAACGACGCTACCAAACTGGCTGGATGTTCTTCCGGTGCGCTTTCCCGTGGTTTGAGGAACGAGCTCAATGGGCACAATCAGGTTGGTGCTACAGGCACAGCGCTTCGAGGAATAGTTTTTTTTCGGGTTACACGGCATCAAAATTGTCGGTCAACCAGATTCAGCCGCCGAAACGTTCATGCGGCGTTTATCATTTAGATTGGATCAGGAAATTTATCATGAATTCGGGACATACCAAGAACTGGCCGGACTTAGCCGTAGCCCTGTACGAACGACTGACCGGTAACAATGCAGAGATCAAGTACCAATTTGAAAAACTTCACATCCATGTCCCGAGTGGAACCGGTTCCGATGCCGAGCATGCCGAATGGGTTTTTGATGGATCGATGATCATTAGCACGCAGGAAAAAGGCTCATCCCCAAAGTAGTCTGGGCCGGTTCTCTGGATGCGACTTGCTCCGGCCGCAGGGCTTCGATTGATTTCGAGGGTGACAGAATTCTGATTCGGTTAAGTAACTTCCGGTCGGCACGTCTTTGGCGAAACGCACCCACCCCCCAACCGGTATTATTGAGTCGACTTTTATTGATGACTGATCTCAAGGTTTTTGCCCAGATAGGCTGGCGAAAGCCTATTGAGATATTTCCGAATCCGAGCTTGATCGTGCGTTGGCTTAGCCCGTCCGTTCGTCGTTTGATTTTCGCACGACGACTGGCGGGTTAGAATCTGAACATAGTTCTTTGACCGACTCGAAGTTTTCTAAGGCTCCATCATTGTCACCTGACTCGGCTTCCAGAAAGATTCTCTTGACCGGCTCCAGCGGTTACGTTGGCGGGAGACTGCTGCCGTTGTTGGAATCCCAGGGACTATCGGTTCGGTGCTTGACCCGCCGAGCCGGGTGCTTGACAACGTCCCTTGCTGACAAGACCGAAGTCATAATCGGGGATGTTCTCGACGAGCAATCTCTGGAGCGAGCACTCGAAGGAATCGAAACCGCCTATTATTTGATTCACTCGATGGGTGACAGTGAAGATTTTGAGAAGAAAGATCGTCGCGCCGCTGAGAATTTTGCCCAAGCCTGTACGCGTCAAAACGTAAAACGAATTATTTATCTTGGCGGTCTGGGAAATCCAGATCACCAACTTTCAAAGCATTTGAGAAGCCGTCAAGAAATCGGCGACATCCTGCGGACATCAACGGCCAGTGTCACCGAATTTCGGGCTTCGATCATTATCGGATCAGGCAGTCTCTCGTTCGAGATGATTCGGGCGTTGGTCGAACGATTGCCGGTCATGATTTGCCCCAAATGGGTCCGCGTCATGGCACAGCCGATCGCCATCGAAGATGTGTTGGCGTACCTGGTTGAAGCCTTGCAAAAACCCTTGGGCGAGACCAATGTTTTCGAAATCGGTGGTCCAGACCAAATTTCCTATGGCGAGATCATGCAGCGCTACGCTCGTCAACGAGGTTTGAAACGCTTGATGATTCCAGTTCCCTTGCTCACGCCCTATTTGTCCAGTTTATGGCTCGGATTGGTTACGCCGCTCTATTCGCGAGTCGGACGAAAGCTGGTCGACAGCCTCCGAAATCCGACGTTGATATCCAACAATGTCGCCGATCGGTACTTTTCCGTGCGGCCCCGATCTGCGGATGAAGCGATTGCTCGAGCGCTAATCAATGAAGATCAGGAGTTCGCGGCAAACAAATGGTCAGATGCTTTTTCAGCCGGCGGCGAACAGCGTAGCTGGGGTGGAGTTCGGTTCGGATCGCGGTTGGTCGACTCCCGAACGCGGCAAGTCGCCGCCTGTTCAGCGGACGCTTTCAAACCAGTTCGCCGCATCGGTGGCACAACCGGTTGGTATTATGGAAATTGGCTCTGGAAGATCCGGGGTTTTCTGGACCTGTTGGTCGGCGGAGTGGGAGTCCGGCGCGGCCGCCGACATCCGGATGAATTGCGGATCGGCGATTCGCTGGATTTTTGGCGAGTCGACCAATTTGAGGAAAATAAATTGCTGCGATTGGTGGCTGAAATGAAAGTCCCTGGCCGGGCGTGGTTGGAGTTTGAAGTTACAGAAAAAAATGGTGTCAGTACAATCAGGCAGACGGCAATTTTTGATCCGGTCGGCTTGTTTGGAATTGCCTATTGGTACGCACTATTTCCCTTACATCAATTTGTATTTGCGGGTATGTTGCGAAATCTGTGTCGAGCGATTGAGACGAAGCCGTCGACGATTGAACGCTGAGCGCTGTCGAATGTCGTAATCCAAGCCTTGCCCTTCTGCGACAAGTTGCACTTTTTGATTAGTGAGAGCACAATGGGCTGACGCAGAATTGAGGTTCAAGCAGGCTCAAGGTTAGGCTGGATTGTGGAAATCGAAAAATTGACCCTCGACGTGATTCCGGCTCATGCAAATGTGGAGACGGGATCCATTTCTCCACTTGGTCCGATCGGCCGTTATTTGGTTATTGGATTGGGTTTCGTTTTTCTCATGTTGGCCTGCTTGGGAGCTGCTCTGCCATTGATCCCCTGCACGCCATTTGTGTTATTGGCGGGCTACTGTTTTGCCCGTTCGTCGCCACGCTTGCACCAAATGTTATTGCGTTCGCGATTATTCGGCCAACTAATTCAAGATTGGCAAATGCGGCGGGCGATCCATATCAAGACTAAACGATTCGCTTTGCTGGTAGTTGGGTTAACGCTGCTGGCGACACTGTGCTTGATTCAGCCAAATCTCCCGACTGCGATCATCATTGGCGGTTTGATGACGGTCGGAGTGATTGTCATCACGCGGATTCCGTCCTATTCCTGACGCCTTAACATGGGACCATTCGACCGAATAATTCCGGCTTGATATTGGATGCGACGTCACTGATCTCCCCGAATTGGTGTTAACCTGGCCAGCGGTTACGATTGTTACGGTACGGGTTGTCGCTGTGGTGATAACGAGCTCTTCCCACAAAGAAATCCGGAAAGTTTTTACAGAAAAATGAGACCCGGCGACTCCGACTTCACGACACTTCAAGTACTGGAAATTTTTCTCGACTCGGACCGAAACTTGACGACCTGGGTTGGGGTACAATCGCGTTGGTTTAAAACGGTGAGGTGGCATAGATTAGGTTCGGCTCATCGAGATTGGCGTTTGTTTGAATTTAATATCAGGAATTGATTATGAACCAGGCGACGAAGTCGGTACGGGCAGGATTGGTTTTTTGGCTTGGCTTGTGCGCACATCCATTGGCTGCTCAACAATCTGAAACCTGGCCACAATTTCGCGGGCAGCAATTCAACCCGGTCGTTGATAACTCCCGGTTGCCAGAAAAATGGTCGACCACCGAAAATGTCGAATGGTCAACTGAAGTTCCGGGTCGCGGTTGGTCTTCGCCAATTGTGGTCGACGGAAAAATTTTCGTCACGGCTGTCGTGACCGACGGCGAATCAAAATTGCCCCAAACCGGCACCGACTACAGCAATGAATATGTGGATGAGTTGACGAAACAGGGACTCAGCGAAGAAGAAGTCAACCAGAAAGTGATGGACCGGGATTTTGAATTACCCGATCAAGTTTCATTGCACTATTGGCTGTATTGTTTCGATTTGAATTCGGGTGCCGAAATCTGGAAACAGGAGTTTCATTCCGGTAAGCCGCCGGGTGGACGACATCGCAAAAACAGTTTCTCGTCCGAATCGCCAGTCACCGACGGCAAACTGGTCTATGTTTATATCACCAACCTCGGATTGTATGCCTATGATCTGGCCGGCAAGTCAGTTTGGTCGAAACCACTGGATACCTATCCGGTTTACATGGAGTTTGGTACCGGCAGTTCGCCCGTGTTGTGTGACGACAAATTGATCATCGTCAACGACAATGAAAAATCTTCTTTTGTCGCCGCGTTCGATAAATCGAGCGGTGCACAATTGTGGCGAACCGAGCGCGTAACTCCGGCGGATCATCCGGCGGGCATGCCCAAATCGGGTTGGGCCACGCCCTATATTTGGCGAACGACCATTGCGGACAAACCGCATACCGAAATTGTGACGGCGGGGCCAGGTCAAGCGATCAGCTATGACCTCGAAGGCCAAGAGCTTTGGCGATTGACGGGGATCACAGCTGTGCCGGCCGCCAGTTCGTTTGCGATCGATGGTGTGTTGTATCTCAACGGTGGACGCGGAAAACCTTTTTACGCGATTCGATCCGGAGCGACAGGTGAGCTGGCCGTAAAGCCGGGCGCCGACCCGAATGAGTTTGTGCTGTGGACTTCCCCGCTGACCGGAACCTACATTCCGACTCCTGTCGCTTACCACGGCGGCCTGTACATTCTCAGCGACAATGGAATCATCACGAAAGTGGATTTGAAAACCGGTGAGAAAAAATTTAAATCGCGAGTCGCTGCAGTAGGCACGGCGGGAGCTGATTTCACAACGTCTCCGTGGGCCTATAACGGCAAGGTGTTCTGTCACAGCGAGCAAGGGGACACCTACGTGTTCGCCGCCGGTGACGAATCGAAGTTGCTACACGTAAATTCGCTTGACGATCTCACGTTAGCTTCGCCAGCGATCGTGGGAGATCGCGTGTTGTTGCGAACCGAAAAACGATTGTATTCAATTCGTCAGATTAACTAGGCAATCGAAAGCGCGACGACGCATCGTGCGGTTAATGATTGCCGTGCTCGAAACGTGGGATTAGGTTCCAGCTGGCTTCTGCTCGTTGCCAAACGATTTCGGGTAATCGAAGAACTCGACTGGTTCAGGCCCTCCTTCCAAGGCGTTGCGGCTGCGCCGATGAATCGAATCACGGAAATTGTCTGGGATTTGCCAGCTATTCGATCATTTTCAAAAAAAGTTTAATTTTTTCTGGCGCAGGGTTTGCTAAAAAATACTCCAACAAAACCTACTTCGCTTCAATTCTTAAATATTTATTTCCGATCCGTATCAGACTCAATCTTTTGGGGTGATTTGTGGATTTTCAATCGGCATCCACCTGGGAATTGTCCTGAAACAAATTCCGCATTTGGAGCTTGCGCGGGAATGACGAACCTTTCGACGCGAAGGTTTGGCCCGCCCTAGGGTATTGAAATTGGGAAGTAAATTCGAGACAGATCCCTAGTTGACTGGCGCCGACAAAACCGGTCGGTTCGGGCCAGCTGTAGAGCGCGGCAAAGCCGAGTCAAGGGCTACCGCTCGGTGGAAGCTCATCTAGCGTAGGCCACGGCTCTGTCCGTTTAATTCCCTACGGCATCGACGACGCCACGATGCGAGGACTCCTGTCGCCGCTAACGCGGCTTGGTTTTTTGGGGTTGGTTGAACTGCGGGTTGACACCCGCAGCTACGAACTGCCGCCGCTAACGCGGCTTGGTCTTTGGGGGTTGGTTCAACTGCGGGTTGACACCCGCAGCTACGAACTGCCGCTGCTCTCGCGGCTTGGTTTTTGGGGGTTGGTTGAACTGCGGGTTGACACCCGCAGCTACGAACTGCCGCCGCTAACGCGGCTTGGTTGTTGGGGGTTGATTGAACTGCGGGTTGACACCCGCAGCTACGAACTGCCGCCGCTCTCGCGGCTTGGTTTTTGTGGGTTGGTTGATCTGCGGGTTGACACCCGCAGCTACGAACTGCCGCCGCTCTCGCGGCTTGGTTTTTGTGGGTTGGGTCCAGCTTGCGGACATTCTCGAAGGCTATTCGCAGTTCGCCAGCTTCGACCCGATCGAGGCCTCGCTGATCGAGTCTTTGAGGGCGCTGCGGATGATCCACTACGCGGCCTGGCTAGCGCGTCGATGGGACGATCCGGCGTTTCCGAAGGCATTTC
>JANNPW010000110.1:0-15951 GCA_031400405.1 Mariniblastus sp. | reverse complement strand
CTGGAATTCGGACGAATTCGGATCGCCACTTCATCCAGCTTTCTCCGAATGCCAGGGGAGAGGGGCTGGGGGGTGAGGGGATTTTGTTTGCTCATCGCGCGAACAATGAACGCACCCGAGTGAAACTTTTGTCTTGTTTATACTTGGATTTGTTGATCGAATTTCCCCTCACCCCCCGACCCCCACTCCCCCAAAAATCGGAGTTACTTTTATCAAGTGGCGAATTCAACCGTCCGAATTTTGGGGGCGAGGGGGAGTAAATGACTTTTTTTGATTTGGCCGCGAACAAAAAAGGAACTTTTCATAACCGCAATTTCCAGCTGTCAATACCAAATTTTTGACAGCCCAGCATTAGCCCAATGGCACTCACATTCGAGTAATTGTTAGCGGAGTCGGCGCAAGCCGCCCGGTTTTCATCCGTAATTCCCACGCAACTACCGGACGGCTCGCGCCGTTCCGCTACAAAGTGAGTGCCATTGGCTGCTGGCCCCCGGTTTTTTCCAAAGCAACCGGACGCTAGTGCGTGCCGGCTAATTCGAATTCCATGTCCATGCTGTCGGGGAGCACTGGAATGAGAAATCCATTATCGAGACCTGCGGGAGCGGTCCCATTACCGAGCGTTGGTTGACTTTTGCGCTGGGGACCCGACTCGGCAATCGCCTGAGCCAAGGCACGATCCAGCTGGCTCAAGCTTGCGACGGTTTCGCATAACCCAGCGATTTCATCACGGATAGCATTTCTTCGTACGAAATGTACCGCCGACGATGTTCAAGTTTGTATTGATCAATCGCCGAGCCCAACTCTGCGGCTTCGGATGAAAGACTGGCATGCCCATCGGAAAATTGGCGGCGCTCAAAACCTGGTGAGTTTCGTTGCACGGCCGGGTTGCGTCGATCCGCAAACGAATCATTTGTCTGAGACGAATCCGAATTGGAAAACAAGTGATTTTCGACAGTCATGCTTGGCCTCGGCCACAGAGTAGAAGGGACTATTTGATCTCTGTTAGTCTATCGGCAATTTCGCGGTACCAGCAAACTTCGCTGGCAGATCGTTCGAAGAATCCGGTTGTTCGAATTATGACCGCTCGAAACCAAGGGGGAGATGATCCAATCACTTCGATCGGTCGGCCTACCGCGACGCCACATGTTCCGCGTCGGAATGCAAGTCCGCTAACAGCGAATCAAATTGGGTCTGTCCCGGAAAAGCTAATTTCGCTCGGTTCAAGGTCAGTCGCGCTTGCGACGCTTGGCCAGCAAATAATTGGGCTTGGCTCAACCGCAAATAGACTTCGCTCGAGACATCCTCTCGTTCGCTGGCGGCCTGGAGTAATTCGATGGCTGGACTGACTTGTTTCAATTCCATCAACGCAATGCTCTTGGCGACCAATGCCGATTCAGGCTGTTGATCGGGCGGATATTGACTGAGTAGCTGTTCCACGGCCGACAATGCTCGCAGCGGTTGATTCATTCGTTGATAGGTTTGCACAATGGTCAACTGGATGCCAGGCAAATTGTGATCGATGCCGGCGGCTCGTTGAAAATCGGCGAGTGCCAAGTCCAAGTCCCCTTTGGCCAGATTCGTGCGGCCTTGCAGCGCCCAAGCCGGTGCGAATCGCGGATCCAGCTCCAACACCAATTCGGCTTGGCGTTTCGCGGGCAACCATTGACCAGCCTGCAAATACAATTCGCCCAACTCCACCATCAATTTCGGATCGCGATTTCCCGATAACTCAAGCCCCTGTTGCAGGTGTTTAATCGCCGGTTGCAGGTCGTTTTCCTGTTGAAGAGTACGCGCCAAATTGATATGAGCCGACTGGTCCGCTGGGTTTTCAATGGTCGCGCGACTGAATAGCGATTTCGCCTGGCTCAACCGACCCTGATGCAGCGCTTCAATCCCCCCTTTAGTCCATTGCTTGGAGGCATTCGAAAATTGTTTCGCCCGTTGAAACGGCTGGAAACTGGAACAGCCCACGGACGAAAACAGCACCAACCAGACCATGAACCACTCCAGCCCGCGACCGTTAGCGCTGATTCGCGCGGACGGTCGGAAGCCCGCGCCATCGAAAAACGGCGAACTGCGACCACCGGTTGGCTGTTGGGTTTCGTAAAGTATTTTCAGTCGCTTCAAAGTTCAAAACGCCCTAAGGAATTGTCCCGAGTTAACTTCCGCGGTTTGATGGTAGCGGAACTTAATTCGGGACCATTCCTAAATTAATGCCCGATTCGCCGAGTCTCGCCAAGCGTAGCAGCCTGTCATTCTTTTGAATATATCGGAATAATCGCTGACTTCAGATCATTCGATTCGATGCACAATGTCAAACCGAGCGATTTTGGATTATAAAAATCTGGGATGCCCAACCGGCCTCGTTCCAAAATCAATCGAAACCTATTTTTTCGCACTCTTAATTGCTAGCAAATTACGATGACAGCAACCTATCAAAAACGCGGCCTCAAGTTTCTCTACCCCGAAAACTGGAAACTGACCGACGAAGCCGACACCGATCTTCCTTGTTCAATTAGTTTAGAAACCCCGGATGGCGGAGCGTTGTGGGCCGTTCATTTGTACGAAATCGATTCCGATCCCGACGAAATTTTGAAAACAACTCTGGCCACGTTACAAGAGACATATCCAGATTTGGAAATCACGCCTTGTCAGACCGATTTTGCGGCCGCTAACGGGACCGCCGTAGAAGCGCTGTTTTATTGTTTGGACTTTTTGATCCGCGCCCGATTGCAAGTGATACCCAACCGCGAATATCAATTGCTATTTTGGTTTCAGGCCGAAGACCGCGAATTTGATAAATTGGAACTGATCTTCCAAGCTCTGGCGACCAGCGTGTTGCAAGGATAACTGGTGACGAATCAATCCATATCAAACAACGCATCGACATAGGAATCGACGTCGAACTCAGCAAACGCTTCGGGAGTTTCGCCCAAGCCGATAAACTTGACGGGCAAGCCGAACTCCGTCCGAATCGGAATGGCCACGCCGCCTTTCGCAGTTCCATCGAGCTTGGCCAGAAAAATTCCCGTACAGCCGGCCGCCGCGGAGAAACCGCGCGCTTGACTGATCGCGTTTTGACCCGCCGTGGCATCCAGCACCAACAAAACTTCATGCGGTGCGTCGGGAATCACTTTGCCAATCACGCGGCGAATTCTTCCCAACTCTTCCATGAGATTGGCCTGTGTTTGAAGTCGGCCTGCGGTATCGACAATGCAGATATCGGTTTGGTTGTTTTTGGCTTGCTGGACAGCTTTAAACGCCACACTCGCCGGATCGCTACCCTGTCGCCCGGTCACAATTTCTGCGCCCATGCGTTGCGACCAAATCGTTAACTGCTCGACCGCCGCCGCTCGAAACGTATCGCCGGCACCGAGCACGACAGTTTTTCCGTTACTAATAAACAGATGAGCCAATTTGGCAATCGAAGTTGTTTTTCCGGCTCCATTGACGCCCACGACCATAATGACGGTCGGCCCGGATTCAGCCAGTTGAATGTCGGTTGAATCCTGTTGCATGATTTCGCGAATCGTAATTTTGGCGGATGCGATCAAATCCTGCATCATGACTTTCCGCCCGCGAAACTGCGAACCAAGATCGTCTCGGATTTTTCCGGCAGGTCCCAAGCCCATATCGGTCTTGATCAAGATCGCGTACAGCTCGTCAAGAAATTCCTGATCGACCAACCGCCCATCTTTGCCCACCAGATCGCGGATGTCGGTGTTCAGCAAATCAACCGTTTTTTTCAGCGTTTGCTTGAAACGGCCAAACAAGCCAACGGGATCCGGACTACTTGAACGGGCAAAAGGATTCCAGCGAGCCATATATCTAATTGAGGGTTGAAACAGGAAAAATCAGGCGAATGATAATAAAAAACTAGGCGTTTGATCCTGAATTCTCGGCATCAATCTTTGGTGTGTTGGACGCCGTGGCTGGATTCGACGGTTTGTTGTTCATCAAGCGGTCGAGAATTCCATTGACAAACTGGGCTGAGTTTTGGGTTCCATAGCGTTTGGCCAACTCAATCGCTTCGTTAATCGCGACGCGATCAGGAGTCTGGGTGAACAACACTTCAAACGCACCCAATCTTAAAACATTCCGATCGGTGGTCGGCATCCGGGAGAGTTTCCAATTCTGCGCGGTCATTTCCAACTGTCGATCGATTTCAGACTGATGTCGCCGGACCCCGGCGAGCAGTTCTACTGCGAATGCAACCAGTTGCCGGTCGTAATTCAGCCGCGCTTCAATGAAACGTTGGCGGACATCGTCCGGTTGGTCGGGATTCATGTCGCTTTGATAAAGGACCTGAAGCACGATTTCGCGAGCACGGCTACGGCGAGACATGGATGATGGGGGCAAAATGCAAAGGGAAATCAACCGGCTCGTCGGAGCGGACATATTGTCACAGGTTGATTCGAGGATCAAGCGATTCAACACTGTTCGAACACCGAATAACGACAGCGCTCACCCCGATATTCTATTCGAAAGAACGGGATTCGTGAATTAGGGTACTGGCCTGCCCCACGATCAAATTTGGGACGGGCTGAAGTAAATCAGCCGCGCACTGTGCGGCTCCCGTTCATCTTTCCACTGGATATCCCCGACGATTTAGCAAACAATAGAGGGTTCATCCATTTGGCCAGGAAGCTGGCCAGGACCCTCCGACAAACCGGGTTTTTTTAGAACTTCATGACCGTTCCTCATTCACCAATCGCTGATCCGCCGAACTCGACGGGACACCTCGTATTAACCTACGAGCCGGCTGTTCCGGTGTCGCGAGGAAAATTGGCGGTCTGGTTATTCCTGTCAACCGAGATCATGTTTTTCACCGGTCTGATTGGGACCTACATTGTGCTTCGATTTGGAGTGCCGGCAGGAAGTTGGCCTGCACCCGCTACGGTGGGCGTTGTCGAGTGGATTGGAGCGGTGAATACATTTGTGTTGATCTGTTCCAGCGTCACGATCGTATTTGCGATGGAAGCGGCCAAATCCGAATTGCCCCATCGCGCGAAACAATGGCTGTTGGCCACATTTCTATTGGGCAGTTTATTTTTGGGAGTAAAAGCGTACGAGTATCAATCCAAATTCCAACATGGTATCTACCCTCGGTCTCCGCGCAGTCTGTTGTATGACCGCGCCGATCTCAATTATCTGGCAGGATTGAAAGCCGAACTCGATCGGCTGCAAGGCGGGAATGAGACCTCGCCGCCCGTGAAGGAATCAGCGAACAACGTTGTGGCCAACGACGTCAGCTTGGCAGACAACCATCGTGTGGCATCACTTGGTTTGCCGGTCGCTCTGTTGGCGGCGGCGCCGACATCGATAGTCGAATCTTCGACACACGCCGATACACTAGCCTTGATTCAAACCGGCCTGGTGCAATGGACACAACAAAAAGTAGGACGTACCGATGACCCGCAAATGCAAAAAATGGCTCTGTCGTCCCTCGCCCACCAAATCTATCCGCTCCACGAAAACAAATCTATCGAAACCTACCTGGCCAACGAGCGACTCGAATCAACAGCCGAGTTGGAAAAATCGAAAATCGAATTTAAGCAGGCGGAACAAGCATTGGTGGACCTACAACATCAGCTCGAGCAACTCAACACCAAACTCCAATCTCTGCAGTCGACGATTGCCGCCAGCGGAAGTACAGATCCCGAATCCGCCAACAACCTGGCCGAAACGAAACAACTCCAACAGGAATTGGTTGATAAAACCACGGCCAGCGGAATCGCGGCCGCACAAGTCACCAAGCTAAAGGACTCCATCAAGCCCCTGACCAGCCGTTTGGAGGCGATGGATAAATTCGGAAGCTTGCCCGCAGGAGTAAATCTTGGTCTGCATTTGAAATTGCCGATGGTGATCCCCAGTGGCAACACCTGGGCCAGTACCTACTTTCTGTTGACCGGTTTTCACGCGATTCACGTGATCGGCGGATTGGTCGCGTTTTTGATTTTGCTACCAAAACAATTGGGAGCCAACCGGGCCGGCCTGTTGGAAAATATTGGATTGTATTGGCATTTTGTGGATATCGTCTGGATCTTTTTGTTTCCATTGATTTATTTGTTTTGACTGTTGGGTTGATTGAACATGCTGACCGCTCACGAAGCCGATTGCGAAACGACGGGAACCGGATCAACGAATCACCGAGTGATTTTTGTTTGGGTTTTTCTCCTGTTGATCGCGTTGACGGGCTTGTCGTTTTGGATCGCCAATTCTCACTTGATGGAACACCGTGTTCTGGCGTGGGCTGCCATGATCGCGGTGTCAATCGCGAAAGCCATGTTGGTGGTCATGTTTTTCATGCACTTGTGGTGGGAACGGGCCTGGAAATACGTATTGACGATTCCCACGCTGATTATGGCGATACTGTTGGTCACGTTGTTGGTGCCCGATGTCGCGCTGCGAACGGAGACGTACTCGCGAGAGCGGCAAATGGACGCAGCCGAGGCGTTTATCTCCCGCGCTGCTGACGGTCAGTAATTAGGGTGGTGTAAACTGGCGTCTCCCCGATTTCGTATTATCTCAATCGCGCGAATCACCCCTTAGTTTGCGAGTTCCGACTGTGCCCAAGATCATTCCGATTATCCTGTGGATTGCCGCTCTTATTGGCTTGACGATATTTCTGTTTCGACCTGCGAAACAGGACCGTTTTATCGTGAATCCGGAATTTTCCGCTGAACCTCCCGGTGCGGTGTTGGACGACATTCCCTGGAAACATTTGCCCGACGTTCCGCCATTTCAATTGATCGCTCAAAATGGCGCGCCATTCGATTCGCAAAAATTGGCGGGCAAGCCCTATTTGGTCAGTTTTTTCTTTGCTAATTGCCCCGGTATTTGTCGCGACCTGAACAGTCAAATCGCACGACTCAACGAACAGCTGCGGAAAGAAGATGTCATGTTTGTCAGCCTGACTGTTGATGCCGAAAACGACACGCCTGAAGTGCTCGATCGCTATGCCCAGGATTATGGCGCTCAACTGGACCGGTGGGTGTTTTTGACCGACCAGCAATACAAAATCAGCCAACTCGGTGAACAAGTATTTGAAGTCGTTGTCGACCGAGCGACTCATACGGACAACATTTTGCTGGTCGACAAATGGGGTCGGTACCGGGACCGGTTCAAATGGGACGATCCCTATGACATGAAACGCCTGATTGAAGTCGTCAAAGACGCGGCGGTTGAATTAGAACCCCCCTTGGATAAATCCGTTCGCACTCGAAACGTGTTGGCCGGACGACCGCCGTTTGATTTGAAAGAGTTGAAGTGGGTCCGCGAGTTCCATTTGACGGATTCTAATGAACAGACTTTGTTTTCGCGAGACCTCACCGGAGAGGTCTGGATCGCCAACTTTTTCTTTACTTCATGCCCTACCGTCTGCCAACAACAAAACGCCTATTTGCGCGGACTTCGCGAGCGACTGGGAAATAAACTTCCTGTGATTGTCAGTATCTCGACCGATCCGACCCATGACTCACCGGCGGTCTTGCAGAAATACGCCGAGAAACTCGGAGCCGATGCCAGGTGGTCGTTCTGTACGGGTGACGATCTATTGATCCGGCGAATCAGTAGCGAATTTTTCCAGGCTCCTTCCTCACCGGAGCATCATTCTTCCAGGTTGTTCGTCGTTGATCGCTGGCACCGAGTTCGCGGCAGTTTTGACTGGCAACAACCAGCCGACGAAGTTGCAATGTTGAAATCGATTGAGAGTTTGAAATTGGAAACTCAGCCAATGTTGGCGGACGAAAACTTTTCCACTGGGCAGGCCACCCCGGCCGCAGAAAGTGCTTCCGAATGAAGTTATCTGAATACCTTAAACAACCCCCTGAGCTTCAGTTGGCCAAACGCTTGCATGCACTCAATGGTGTCGTTACCGTCAGCGTGTTGGTGTTGGTAGGGCTGATGCGACAGGTCAAGATTCCATTGCCCGCAGGGTTCAGTTTCAGCTTCCTTCCGCCGTTCTATTCGGCCATCAATGCCTTAGCCGCGGTGCTATTGGTCCTGGCGCTCGTGATGATCAAACGTGGAAATGTCCTGGCACATCGACGGGCGATCAATTGCGCGATGGCCTGCTCGTTGCTGTTCCTGTTGTGTTATGTGGTTTACCATTTTACGACCGGCGAGACGCGGTTTGGCGGAGAAGGCTGGATCAAAATCGTGTATTTGGTCCTGTTAATTTCGCATATCGTGTTGGCAGCGGTCAGTCTGCCGTTTATTCTGCTAACATGGACATGGGGCGTCACCAACCAGTTCGCCAAACATCGGCGACTGGCCCGCTGGGTGTTTCCCGTTTGGTTGTATGTGGCAATAAGCGGCCCAATCTGTTATCTGATGTTGCGACCGTACTATTAATGAACAAATCCAAATTTTGGCTGGCCTGTCTGCTTTTGTTGACGCTGCATGGGATGCAGCCCGATTTTGCGTCGGCGTGTCCGACATGCAAAGACAGCTTGCACGGTAATTCGGCGTTGGGCTATGCGATCAGCATTTTGTTCATGATGTCGATGCCGTTTACCATTTTCAGTTTCTGGGTCGTCACAATCATCCGTCTTCGTCGGAAATTACTCGACGTCTCCTGATCTGGTTAGGTCGCCTGGAGATTGTTACACAATCAAATCCGTCGACCGGGCCGCTGGATTCTCAACTCCAAGGCCTTTCAACGGTCTTTATTCGCTGACCAACCAACGTGTGACGGCTTCATCGACGGCTTCGTATTGTGCCGTATAAAAATGGTCGGCTGCTGCAATCGTCTCGATTGTGTACGGATTCCATCCCCGTTTTAGGGGTTCCAAATCTGCGGCCACACCGGCGAATGCAGGATCCATCGCGAGCTCTTTTTCGCCGAACAACAACAGGGTCGGAATCGTGACTTGATTGATGAATCGCAGCCAGTTGAATTTTTCCTCCGCTCCATATTTGTCCAGGTAACACTGTGGCGTCATCCAGGTTGAAACGGGAAATTGGACGTGAATCGGTTCCGTCCCACGATCTGCTGCCAGCAACATCTGACAACGTTGCATTGTTTGACGAAAAAGTTCACCGCTGGGCAGATCAATCATACGACTGTAACTCAAACGGGTCGGAGACAATCCGACGATCGCAGCGACTTTGCGATGGGGCTCAAGCGCGGTTGCATACAATGATTTGATTGCCCCCAACGAATGGCCAAAGAACATTACATTTCCATAGCCGCGTTCCACCAGAAAATCGGCCCAGGCATTCAAGTCGTATCGACAATGGTCGACATTCTCAAACGCGGCACCCACCGATTGGGCGCGGCCAGCCCATGAAAGCGTGTTAATCATGTCGTGGCCGCGAGTATTCACCAAAACAACACTGACACCCAACGAGCCCAGTGTCTCGGCGCAATGCAGCAACAGCCGTGACGAATAGAAATTCCCGGCCAAGCCATGGATCAACACGGCGGCATCAATCGAACCCTTGGCAGAACTGACCCGTGGCCTTTCCAATGACGGCCGGAACATTCCCTGTAGCCGCATGGCATCGGCGGTCGTAATCGAAACAAGTTCCATGGTGATCTGCTTTGACGGTATATGGTATCTCGACCAGCAAGCAAGTCTACGAAAAAAGCCTTGGCTCTCATCCAAGGCTTCTTTCTGTCAACTCACGTTTCTACATCCAGAACATCACGCTTAACCTGCCCAGTCGAGACCGGGGTCGTTCAACTAGACTTGTTGGGCCGTTTGACCGGTCATGCTCAATTGCGACAATAACTGCAGCACACCATTCAAGTGGGCCAGTCGCGGGCCGTAACGATCGACAAATTCGTTAAGGACGAAATCGCTATCAATCATATTTTCAAAATTATCATTCACATCAATCGTCAAACTCTGCAAAAACTCGGTCTGGACTTGCGACAAGGCCTCGGCAGCCGAACGACAACGACGGGCCAATAGCGGATTGGCGTCTTTCCATTGATTTAGTTCGTTAGCCCGCTGACGTTGGCCGGCCTGCATTTGATCAACCAGTTCTTCCAACAGTTCATTTTGGCGGTCTTGGCCGAGTACCAATTGGTGCATCAGTGTGACCAATTCACTTTGGGTGTCCGGCGGATGTCCAATCATCGGTTCGCTCGTACCCTGGGTCACATCAATATGAAATACCGGATGCAAATCGCGCGAGTTGTGAGCCATTTTTTTCTGATCCCGAAACAAATTAAATTAAGTATTTCAATAGTATAAACCGAGGTACCCAACATGTCGAGCAAATGCCGCTCCAAACCTAATTTTAAAAAAATGCTGGCGGGAAAATAAAGATCGACCCGCAGACTTTCTCATTCCGCACTGCTCCGTCCGTAATTTCCGACTGGACCTTGGCTTTTGTGCCGTTCCTACCGCTTGAAACGAGCCAAATACCTGCGGGCGTCATTCTCAAGATGATTTTCCTACGCACCGATGTGTCAACAGGTAAGACCGACGCCCCTAAAAACTTGGACCGTCCGAGCTCAGTCTACGCTGGCCATAAAATATTGTTCAATAATAAGAGTTGACAAACTACCCCCAATTGAATCTCAATTTTCGATTCGCAACCAACTCAACTGCCGGTAGTCGCCCAGCTGCCTGACTTTAGGACTTGAACTCTTGAACAAACCACTCACCAACTCGCAAACTACGTTTGGATTCATTTCGGTCCGCGAGGTTGAAGGATTGGGCCATTGTGGCGGGTTGTTGATTGTTTCACAAATCGGCCGACCCATCGAGTTTCATTGTTCCGCCCCGGTGGCGATTAATCGAGCCCAAAGAATACTGTACGGCCGAACCTACGAAACGTTTCTCTATTGCGAACAGATCGGATTGGCGTTAATCGACGAAGCCAAAACCAAGCCCCAGTTGTACATCGCCAACTGCGGCCCGATGCTTTCGTTGAACACGCTGATCGACGTGCCAGCAGTTGTCTTGGGCGATGAACAGAATGCTGAGTTTTTTGCCAACCCAGCGGATTTCGGCTTGCCTTGTCAAGCCACGTCATTTGACATGGATTGCCAAACGTTGTGGTTGCCGGGCGGCCACCTGGAGCAACCGCAACGGTTGAAAATCGTGCGGACACTGATGGAAGCGTTCACCAAGTCGTTGCCCTTGGATGAACCCTTTGAGCGGATTCAAAAGGCTATCGAGGAGGCCCATGCTGTGGCTCGCTAGCCCGTTGCCACTGCTTCGTCGGGAACCAGCTCGTTGATTTGATTTCACTTAACCATGCCCTGAATACAACCTGGATTCGATGGATCGAATTTCCGAAAACATGCCGAGGCACGCTGCCGTCAGCGGCCCTTTCCCAGACAGCGTTTCTGTTGGCCCGGAACCGCGCGCGGGAATGGTCGGCCTGTCAGGCAGCGATTGGCAATCCGCGCTGGCGCCTGCGCAGGCTTTGCAGCTTTCGTCATGGCGACCCGAACCCCTAAATGAAACGCCGATCATTTCGGCGGCGTTTCGCTCGCGCGGAATCAAGACCAACAGTTACTTCTTTTCCGATTTTGGATTGGAAACGGCCGCCAAACAATGTGCGACCGACGACGTCCGCAGCGTGACGATTGCCCAACCCGAGGCGAATTCCGCCGCTCAGCCGGCGGTGGATCACGCCCGCGACATGAGCCGACGCACGCGCATCCTGCCACCGACCGACATGATCAAACTGCAAGATCGGTTGTTCCTGATGCTGCAACCTCCACTGGAATCGCTGCTCGATGGCCAGACCATGGAATTTCCGTTCGAGCCGTTCCCGTTTCAATTCGCGGGCATCGCGTTCCTGTTTCCTCGCTACAATGCCATCCTCGCTGATGAAATGGGGCTGGGCAAAACGATGCAATGTATCACCGCGATGCGAATGCTGTTGCGCACCGGGCAAGTAAAAAACATTCTGCTCATTTGCCCCAAGCCGCTAGTTTCCAACTGGCAACGCGAGTTTCAGGCTTGGGCCCCGGAAATAACCGTCGCGGCGATCAGCGGGAATCAGACACAACGCATTTGGCATTGGCAGTCCAATCCGGCGATGATCAAGATCGCGAACTACGAATTGTTAACCCGCGATGAGAAATATGTTACTGCGGACACTTCGTTGCACGATCTGGTGGTGCTCGATGAAGCTCAACGAGTCAAAAACAAAACCAACGCAACCAGTTTGGTCGTGCAAAAAATTCCCCGCCGCCGGAGCTGGGCACTGACCGGTACGCCGATCGAGAATGGGATCGAGGATCTGGTGGGGATCTGCGAATTTGCTTCGCCGGGCACGGTCAGTGTCGGCATGAGCCCTCGCGAGATTCGCAGTCGAGTCGGAGATCTGATTCTGCGCCGCACCAAAGACCTGGTGATGCACGATATGCCGCCTCGACTCATGCGCGACGCGGAGCTGGAGCTTTCGGCAGAACAGTGGGCCTCGTATCAATCTGCCGAAAACGATGGTGTCATCCGTTTAAACAGTATGGGCGATGAACTAACGATCAAACATGTGTTCGAGCTGGTCCTGCGACTGAAACAGATTTGCAATTTTGATCCCGTCACCCACACCAGCAGCAAGCTGGACCGGATGCTTGCCGATATGGAGGAAGTGGCGGCCAGCGGCCAGAAGGCGATTGTGTTCAGTCAGTGGGTCGACACCCTGGAAGTCATTGCCCAACGCCTGCCCCAGTATCAGCCGTTGCAATATCACGGGCGAATTCCCGCCAACCAACGTGATCCGATCTTGCGGGAGTTCAAAGAAAATCCGCGACGCAATGTGTTGTTGATGAGTTACGGTGCCGGCAGTGTCGGGTTGAATTTGCAGTTCAGCCGCTATGTGTTTCTATTTGATCGCTGGTGGAATCCAGCCGTTGAAGATCAAGCCATTAACCGCGCGCACCGGATCGGCGCGGCTGGCAGCGTGACCATCACGCGCATGATAATGACGGGTACCATTGAACAACGGATTCACGATATCCTGGAAGCAAAACGAGAGCTGTTTCGGGAAATCCTGTCCGAGAATGCCACGCCCAATAAACGCGGCCTGACCAAGGACGAAATCTTTGGGTTGTTCAATCTGAGCACGCCACAGGGTAAGATCATACCCAAACCCCACGCGGCCTAACTTCCGGTCGCTCGTTGCACGGTCGACTTTCATCAATGCAAGTTGCGTTCCGCAAACCCAGAGTCTTGCCAATGCCTGCTCCCGCTACCAAATCGCCTCCGCATAATTGGTACCCGCCGTGGGCTCCTCGATTCTGGAATGGCATGCGGCTCGGCGATTTCGTGACACTGCTTCGAGAAAATCGTTTTCAAATTCATCCTTCCCGTTATCCAATGGCGGCGTTGGTGGGAGGCTGCGCCGCTGTGAATTCAGTTCTCAGCGTGACGCAGAAATTGGCCTACGGTCGCCGGATCCGAGCAGCAAAATTGGTCGGGCCGCCGATCTTTGTGATTGGACATTGGCGATCCGGTACAACATTGATGCACGAACTATTGACGCTTGACCAGCGATTAGCCTTTCCCTCAAACTTCGATGCATTTGTTCCGCATCATTTTTTGCTGTCACGCTTCTTTTTTTATCCATTGGTGAAAATGCTGATGCCGTCGATGAGACCGATGGACAACATGTCGCTGGGAGTTGCCTCTCCACAAGAAGACGATTTTGCGCTGTGTGCACTGGGCGCCCCGACGCCCTACCGCCGAATCGCCTTTCCCAACCGATCGCACCGCGACCATTTGTTACTGAATTTGGCGAACGCGGACGCCGATCAATTGGCAGAACTTGAGTTGGCCATGCAGAGTTTTTTGAAAACTCTGACGGTCCGGTACGGTCGAAAATTAGTCTTAAAGTCTCCGCCACACACGGGACGAATCGCCAAATTGGCCGAGTGGTTTCCGGGAGCGAAGTTTATCCACATCTCCCGCCATCCCTATGAACTGGTCCCCTCGACAATGCGCACCTGGAAGTTGCTGGATAAACTACAGGGATTTCAAGTTCCACGATACGACGATGCGTCGTTGAAGAACTACATTTTCGAGTGCCAGGATTTGATGTATTCCGCCTACGCCCTTCAGCGCTCCGGTATCCCGGCCAACCAGTTGATCGAGGTCCGGTTCGAAGATCTCGTCACTCAACCGATCGAACAAATGCAACGTGTTTATCGCCAATTGGAATTGGAACCGTTCGCCAACGTGCAGCCCGCGATTGAATCGTATTTTGTTAACAAGAAGGACCACCAAAAAAATACCTTGACACTGGACGAAGCGGTGCGAATCGAAATCGATACCCACTGGGCAGGATACATGGAGCTATTTGGCTATCGCTAGGTTTGACGCACGGATTTTCAGCGGCGCGGGCTGGGGCGCGGCCGACGGGGATTCCCATTCTGCATTCTGGCTTCATCACGCAGTTGCTGATCGGTCATCATGATGCGTTGCTGGAAACCCAAGTATTTGAATCCGTAATCCAATACCGAACCTATCAACAATGTCGCGGCGACATGACTACTGATCATCAGCACCAGTTGAAAGATCGCCTCCGCTATCTGATCTCCCGGCAGCCGGCCCAGTTCCAGGAACGATTGCCGATTGACCCAGCAACTGGCGACCATCACGCCGATCGCTAGTATCGACTTCGGCAATCCCACAATCAGAGTCGCCATCGCGCTCAGCGAAAACACTCGTTGGAACCAGTGGGTCGGCGCTAACCGGTTGAGGTCCGGGACCGGCTTACTGGACAGAAACGTGGGGCCAGTTTGACACCAATGTGAGGCCAGCCCGAATCCAATCAACAGGAGTCCAATCGGGGCCACGACCAGGATGCTCGAGAATATCAACTCTTGTACTTGTTCGCAGGACTCGGCTAAACGGTTCGCACTGAGTAAAAACGGCCGATTCCAAATTTTGATCGTCGCCTGTTGAACCCAGGTCGCCAGGGGACCGAACAACAAATAGGCGACCAGCAGCGCGCCCAACATTTGCACCGCTGCCGCCAGTTCCAGGCTCTTCGCGAAATCTCCGTCGCGTCGGGCGATTTCCTGACGCGCGGGCGTGGCTGGGTGGATTTGATCGTCGGAATTCTCACTCATCCCATTTCCTTGAGTCGCGATTGAATCAACCCGACAAGTTCGCTTAGGTCATCAACAAATAGCCACACGCTGCCACCCATCGTCAAACTGATTGCCAAAAACAGAATGAGTTGATTCGAACTCAGTCCCAATCCGAACATGTTCATTTGCGGATACGCGCGGCCGATCAGGCCAACTACGATCGTCGAGATCATTAACGCAGCAACCGCCGGACCGACGCCCCTCAGCGTTAACAAAAAACTCTGCCGTAACAACTCGGTCAACAGCGCAATCACGTTCGTGTTGTTAAGGCTCGTTCCCAACGGAAGATGGACGCATGATTCCAACAATGAACCGAGTACCATTTCCGGGCCGCCGACCAAGGCAAATGCCGCCAGCGACAGCACGGCAAACAACTGGCTGACAGCCGAGATCGGCTCACCCGATTCGGTATCTGCCTGGGTCGGCCATTGGACCCCCGCCAATTGGCCGATAACCGAACCCGCTGCTTGGGCGGCAGCGAACAGGATCGAAACGCCCAGTCCCAACAAAATGCCAATTACAAGTTCCGATGACACCGCCGTCAATAACTCGGCGGGGTTCGGCGCCATGGAAATACTGCTGTTGCACAACGGAAATGCTGCCACGGAAAAAAAAACCGCCAACAACAATCGAATCTTGATCGGCACGGTGAGACTACCGAATATCGGCGCAGTCATCACCACGCAGGTTACGCGAGTAAACATCAACAGCAAGATGATGGGAAGTTGCATGGATGGGGCGGGCCAAAATACGTCAGTCATCGTGCCATCGGCAATCATACAAGGAAATTCAACCGCCAACGTTTGCTGCAGGCAATTTCGAAAAACGATAATGCGGAAGTTGAAACGGTGATTTGACGGGAGTGTTCGGCTCAGGGATCTGGG
>JANNPW010000070.1:0-7906 GCA_031400405.1 Mariniblastus sp. | reverse complement strand
GAAGAACGAATCAATGGCCCAGCAAGTTTGTAGCAAAAAACACAACAATCCACCGGACAGGCCGGTGGTATTAAAAACGCGCCGTTCCTTGTAACTGGGCTAAACCACGGTTTGTCGATCAAAGTTGTCTAGATACCAATGGGCTTGCCGATGGGATTTATGAAAACGAACATCCACTTTAGTGGCGTTCGGCGAGAAGTGTCGAAAATCCACCCAAAATCCGCCCTTCACTAAACGCCGTGTCGCGAACAACTCGTTCCAAGGCTACGTCGGTAGAAAACGCTGTCGTGAAGTCGCTGCCTCGCTGAGGCCGATCATCTTCCGCGAGCAATGTCCGAAAATCGCGGTTGACTTTTCGGCGTTCCAACAAGGTCAATCGTTTTTTTCGGTTAGACCGTTTCAACTGTTCCATCGTCAATCGCAAAGTTGCTGTATTCGATTTTTTTTCAGCAACCCAACCAATTTCGCATTGAGGGCGGGGTAAAGTTTGGCGGAATTCTTGCGCATTTTCATGCGCTGTCCATCACGAAGAGAACCAGTTGCGAGCCATGCTCAATCCGTTCAAATACATCCAAACTGGTTGGCATTCAATCGTTGAATTGATTGTCCACAGGCAGGCCCGACCCTCGGTCGATCCGGTCAGTCTGGAGTCACTGGAGGATCGGGTCCTTTACGATGCGTCGCCATTGGCGGGATTGATCGGCCAGCCCAATGAGCATCCGGACATCATACAAACGGTAGACGCGCAATATACGAATTTGATGGAACTAATCGTTGAGCAGAAGTTTGTTGATTTCCCGGCGTACGCGCCGAGCATTGACTTCCGCGGACTGAATTTGCATCCAGATTCCATTGCCTTGGCGTCCGATCCGTCGGCTACAGCGCACGACTCGATCCAGGAAGCGCTTTCTGGGACTCCTGATTTCCTCGAGGCCGGCGCGCTCACGAATGCAGTTTTAGAGACCGCCGAGTATGAACGCAGTGAACTTGTCTTTCTGGATCGCGGTGTCGCCAACTACCAGCAACTGCTGGCCGACTTGCAACATCGAACCGCGACCAATACTCGTTTGGAAGTGGCGCTGATTGACACTGGATCGGATGGACTCAGCCAAATTTCGGAATATCTGGATAAATTCAATCACGAACTGGACGCGATTCACTTCATCACACACGGATCCGACGGCGCGATCAAACTGGGCAATACCTGGTTCGATCAATCGGATTTGAATCAGCGATATGCCGAATTGCAACAATGGCAGGGAGCGCTCAATGCAGGCGCCGACCTGTTATTTTACGGATGTGATCTGGCCGGTACGGAAATCGGTCGCGAGTTGTTATTGACAATAGCGGCTGCTTGCGATTGTGATGTTGCCGGCAGTATCGATGACACGGGAAACACACGATTTGGCGGCGACTGGATCTTGGAATTTGCCACCGGTACCATCGAAACCGAAAATCCATTTTCGAATGAAGCATTGGCGGACTGGTACGGCAAATTAGCGGTGATCGTGGTGACCACATTCAACGATGTGGTCAATGCCGGCGATGGATTAATCTCGTTGCGCGAAGCAATCATTCAGGTCAATGGCGGTAGTGGAGGCGACACTATCGAACTGGCCGTGGGGACTTATGTATTGTCTCGAACTGGCACCGGGGAGAATTCCGCAGCTACGGGTGATCTCGATCTGCTCAAAGATGTAACGATCAATGGCGCTGGAAGATTGACGACCATAATCGATGCCAATGGCATTGACCGCGTATTTCATTTAATGAGTGGTGCCAACGTCACCATGAACGGCTTGACGGTCACGGGTGGATTCGGTGCCGCCGGAGCTGGTGTGTTTATTAATGGAGGAGCTGCCTTCACGATGAACAATGGTCGCATCGTTGGGAATACTACAGCGAATTCCGATGGGGGTGGAATCGGACTCATCAGTGGTTCGATTACATTGAACCAGGTGTCGATTGAAAATAACGACGCCGGAACTGGCAATGGTGGCGGTATTTTTAATGGTGATGCTGCCGTGTTGACCAATGTGACCATTAGCGGAAACACGGCCAAAGATGGTGGCGGTATCTTTCAGGATACTGGCGGCGGCCGTTCCATGTTACTAACCAATGTCACCATTAGTTCGAATATTGCCACCGACAAAGGGGGTGGTATCAGGACTCACGAGAACACCCAAATCATCAATTCCACGATCGCCTTTAATACGGGCGAAAATGGGGCTGGGATTGTTCAGTCCGGCGGCGGATCCGTGACCCTAAAAAATACAATTCTGGACAGCAATCAAAAGGCAGACAACTCGAACTTAAATGCAAACGGAACATTTACGTCGCAGGGATTCAACATCGACAGCGATGGAACGGCTGGTTTGGGTCTGGCCAGTGATCGAAACAACATTGGCGCGAATCTCGATCTTACGCTGCGCGACAATGGCGGAACGGTGGCGACACATGCATTGTTGTTGGGAAGTATTGCGATTGACGGCGGAACTTCGACGGGCGCCCCAGCCGCCGATGCAAGAGGATTTGCCCGCGATGCCGTGGCAGACATCGGTGCGTTTGAATTGAAGGGGCAATTAGCAAATCAAACCGAGTTTCTCGTCAATACGACGACCTCCGGTAATCAAGAAACCAATTCCGAAGTGCGCGGCTCGACACGCGCCGTCGGCATTGCCGATGATGGAAGTTATGTCGTCGTGTGGTCGTCGGATGATGCCGGCAACTGGAACGTGCGGGGCCAACGATTCGATTCCGACGGTGTCAAAATTGGAATCGAGTTTGTCGTCAATCAAACGATCCCGAATTCCCAATACCACGCATCCGTGGCCGTAAATGGACGGGGCGAGTTCGTCGTGACCTGGACTAGCGTCAATCAAGACGGCGGCGGCAATGGAGTCTATGCCAGACGCTATGACGCAACCGGGGCGGCGATCGGCAACGAATTTTTAGTTAACACCACCACGGCGGGCGACCAGGATTCATCGGTCGTCGCAATTGGCGCCGATGGTCAGTTCCTGATTGTCTGGGAGGGTGCGGGGACCGGTGACACGGATGGAATTTTTGGCCGATGGTACGGTGCTAACGGAGTCGCCAGTGGCTCAGAAGTTCGAATTAACTCGACGACGAGCGGACTTCAAGGTGAACCTTCCGTGTCCATGGCGCCGGATGGCCGCGCGGTTATTGTGTGGGATGATCCCAATGGTGTGCAAGTCAGGGTTTATGATGCAGCTCGCACGGCAGTGGCAGTAAGTTTCAACGTAGAGAGCTCAAGTAGCGCCGGAGAAGCCGATGTCGCGATGGCGGCAGACGGAAGTTTTGCCGTCGTTTGGCGAATGACAATCCTTGACAAAGAGATTTATCTGCGACGGTTTGATGCCACAGGCAATCCACTTGGAATGGCAACGCTAGTCAATCAAACGATCCTGGGAGATCAGACGAATCCTTCGATCTCGATGGACAGCTTCGGGAACTTTGTCGTTGTCTGGGAGGGCGTGGGATCAGGCGATAGTACCGGTGTGTTTGCACGTAAATTCACTGCCAATGGAAATGCCGTGGGCAATGAATTCCGAATCAATCAAACGACGACGGGCACCCAAGCGCAGGCTTCGGTCGCGATGCTGGATCCAAACAACTACGTAGTCGTTTGGACGGGCGAAGGAGCAGGTGATTCCACGGGCGTTTTTGCCCGGCAATTCGGTCCGACAAACAATGTCCCCACGGGAACCGACCTGCTCCTAACCATGGACGAGGATGCCAGCCACGTGTTTTCACTTGGCGATTTCGGATATTCGGATTCGGATAGTGATCCACTGACACAGATTCGCATCACAACACTTCCTGTCACTGGCCGCTTGCTCTATCAAGGAGCAACCGTCGCGCTCAACGCGATTCTCGATCCGACGGTGGTCAGTGCCGGACTGTTGCGATTTATTCCCAATTCAAATTTGAGTGGCAACAACGCAGCCAGTTTTCAATTTTCCGTCAACGATGGTTTTGCGTGGTCGGCCAGCCCGAACACGATCAGCTTCAACATCAACCCGGATGTTGATGAACCTGCTTTTGGCGCCGGTCGATCGCTCGAGTCGCTCGATGGCGCTTCGCTCGTGAACACCACTTCGATTGGAGTCCAATCCCAACAGCAAATCGCCGAACTGTCCGACGGAGGATACATTGTCGTTTGGCAAGGAACCGATGGTGACCTAAGCAATGGAAATAATGGAACCAAGATTTTCTGGCAACGCTACGGTGGGAATGGTCAAGCCATCGGAGGCCAACAGCAACTCAATCCACTCAGTGTGTTGGAACAGATCAATCCCGATGTGGTTGGATTATCCGATGGCGGATTCGTCATTGTCTGGGGCGAAGGAGTTAGCAGCTCGTTAGACCTTTATGCCCAGCGATTCGATCAACTAGGCAACCTCGTCGCCGTCGACGGAGTCAGCACCGGCCCAAGTACATTTTTCCAAGTGGCTCAAGATTCCACCAACCAACAGTTTGGAGCCAAACTGGCAGCACTGGCCGACGGTGGATTTGTGGTCGCCTGGACTACGTTGGCTCTTAGTATGGACGTTGACGCCGGCATTTCGGCACGCGTATTTGATGCCACCGGCAACGCCTCCGCTGAGTTTCGGGTCAACAACACGACGACCGGTGTGCAGCGGGACGTGGAGTTGGTAGCGCTGGACAACAACAAGTTTGTGGTCGGCTGGGTCGATCAGTCCGTTAACTCGTTTGACGTAAAATTCAAGGTAATCGACGCCGGCAATCCAACGGCTGGTGTTGAGATCACGGCTAATCAGACAACGACATTTTTCCAATACGATATTCAACTTACAAAACTAAGCAACAACACCTTTTTGGCAAGTTGGGAAGCGACCAATGGACTCGATGGAAGTGCCAAGGGCATTTTCGGTCGACGTTTTGATTGGAACGGCAATCCCATCGACGCGGCCGATTTTGTCATTAACCAGGTGACGCTTGGTCACCAGGATACTCATTCGATCGTGGGACTGGGAAACGGGGAGTTTATCGCGTTCTGGCAATCCAGCAACGGCGATGCCGATGGCACTGGAATTCGGGCGATTCGATACGACGTAGCGCTCAATCGGATTGGCAATGAGTACGTGATCAATTCACACCATTATGGCAACCAATCCAATCCCGAGGCGGTCTTGTTATCCAGCGGCGAAGTTGTTGTCGTTTGGAACTCAGCCGATGGCGACAATGGAACAGGCACCTGGTCCAGCGGCGTGTATCACGATCGCTTCATCCCGACGGTGACGGTGCCAGAAGACAATTTGATTCCGTTGAATTTGAGTCTGACAGTGACCGATAGCGACGGCAGTGAGTCGCTGACACAAGTGTTGGTTACCGGAGCTCCACTGGGGTCGACGATTACGGACGGCGTGAATTCGATCACCATTGTATCCTCTGTGATTCCAGTGAATATTACAGGCTGGGCCTACTCGTTGATCAGCATCGCGACATTGCCAAATTGGAATGGCAGTTTCGATCTCAATTTTGCGATGGAAGTAACCGACGCGGGGCAAACACAAAATTGGTCACGAGCCTTGCGAGTCAACGTAACTTCCACGGGCGACCTATTGAGTTTGGCCAACATCGCTGCCAGTACCAACGAAAATTCCACTGTCAATATTGGTGCTGCGACGATTGCTGGTTCCATCACGGATGTCGACCAAAATTCAATTGTGACACCTGGGATCGTGCCAGCGATTTCATATCGACTCAATCCAATGACCGTGCTACCGGTTGCCGGTCCCAACCTGGTTTGGTCGGATACCAATAATACCGCTGGCAAAGAACTGTTGTTCAACTCCACCGCCGTGTCCTACAATTCGAACCCAGGTTCAACGTTTCCTGGAATTACCGCCGCGCTAGATTTTAATGGTACCGGTGGCGGCCAAAGCATTTCTCCGTTTGGTTTGGTGACTGGCAGTGGCTCGATGGAATTTTGGGTTCGGCCCGCCAACAAGACTCAGACAAGCACAATTCTAGAACTCGGAGATACGAATTTCGGATTGGGTTTGTACCAAAATGGCAGTCAATTTGAATTTCATTTCTTTGATGCGACAACCATTGACGGCAACACGAATCAGCCCTGGGTGTTAGTTTGCGAGGGCTTTAGCGCGACTGAATTCAATCAAGTTGTCATGGTGATCGACTCAGTTGGGACGTCAGCCGGCGATACCAACCAGCCAGATCTGTTCTTGTACCTGAATGGCCAATTGATCAATGTTTTGGCAGATGTGCCCTTCAATTGGACTAATTCTAGCAATTTGAGCATCGGACAACCCAACGGATTTGATTACGCTGGCCCGACGACATTTGGGAACTTCGTCGGTTCCGTAGCGGAGCTAAACTACTATACGACGCCTTTGAGCACGGCCGAGGTTCGGTCGCACTACGACGCAACTAGTTTTCAACCAGGGCAATTGACCCAGATCGACGGTCAAGCCGCAGTAGCCGGCCAAAGTTATTTGCTGTTGTCCGGTGCCAGCCTGACCTACAACCTGGATGGAAGTTTTACCTACGATCCGCAAGGTCAATTAGATAGTTTGGCGGCTGGTCAAACAACCAACGAAAACATTTCTTTGTCGTTTGCCAATGGACTAGGAACCGTCTCCAGCCAACTGAGCATTGCAGTTTCAGGTGTCAACGATGCGCCGGTGCTGGACAACAGCGGTGTCATGACGCTCAACACCATCACCGAGAACGCCACGAGCAATGCTGGCCAAACCATCGCATCGATTGTGGCTTCGGCGGGTGGAAATCGAATCACCGATATCGACTCGGGTGCTATCGAAGGGGTCGCCATCACGGCCTTGACCAACGGTAACGGCGCCTGGCAATATTCGATCAACGGTGGGTCCACGTGGTCAGCGGTAGGCTCCGTCTCCAACGCTTCGGCCTTGTTATTGCGAGACACGGACCTGGTTCGATTCGTTCCCAACGGCCAGAACGCCACAACCGGTGGTCTTACATTCCGCGCCTGGGATCAAAGTAGCGGTGCGGCCGGCGGCAAAGTCACGACGGCGACCAATGGCGGCACGTCGCCATTCAGTTCTGCGACCGAGACCGCTGCCATCTCTGTCACCAGTGTCAACGACGCGCCGGTGTTGGATAACAGCGGCGTGATGACACTCAACACGATCACTGAAGACGATACCAACAATGGGGGCCAAACGGTGGCTTCGATCGTAGCTTCGGCAGGTGGAAATCGCATTACCGACGTCGACTCGGGTGCTGTCGAGGGGATCGCCATCACCGCGTTAACCAGCGGCAATGGCAGCTGGGAGTATTCAATCAACGGTGGGTCCACCTGGTCAGCGGTGGGCTCCGTCTCCAACGCCTCGGCGTTGTTGTTGCGCGCCACAGACTTGGTTCGATTCGTTCCCAACGGCCAGAACGCAACGACCGGTGGTTTCACATTCCGCGCCTGGGATCAGAGTACCGGAGCGGCGGGCGGCAAAGTCACCACCGCCACCAATGGCGGCACCTCACCGTTCAGTACCGCGACGGAGACCGCTGCCATCTCCGTCACCAGTGTCAACGATGCACCGGTGTTGGACAACAGCGGCGTGATGACACTCAACACGATCACTGAAGACGATACCAACAATGGGGGCCAAACGGTGGCTTCGATCGTAGCTTCGGCGGGTGGAGATCGAATCACCGATGTCGATTCGGGTGCTGTGGAGGGGATTGCCATCACCGCGTTAACCAGCGGCAATGGCAGCTGGCAATATTCGATCAACGGTGGGTCCACTTGGTCAGCGGTAGGCTCCGTCTCCAATGCTTCGGCCTTGTTATTGCGCGACACGGACCTGGTCCGATTCGTTCCCAACGGCCAGCACGCTACAACCGGCGATTTCACATTCCG
>JANNPW010000057.1:0-20699 GCA_031400405.1 Mariniblastus sp. | reverse complement strand
GATGGCGGTTGATCGCTGGGAACGACTGGACCACGAACATAGTGGTTGGCTCAGTCCGATCGAGGTCGATCAACGGATGGATCCGCTTGGTCCCGACCCGGATTCTCTCGGTCGGCGCGCCAGTCGCAAAGGAATATTGAATCTCTCGCCGCTGGACTATTTCGAGTTACTGGATGTTGTCGGTCGGGAACTGCGCGCCGACAAACGAGGCTGCATTTCCGCGAAGTTCGGTCCGATTCTGGAACGACTGAAGATTGCCGCAGGAGACTTTTGTGAATCAGTGATTTCATTCGGAGCGCGATATCGCCGACGTCCAATGAGGTCGATTGACTCCATGGCATCGACAATTGTGAACGCTGGCGTTGGTTGACCCCAGCCCACGATTCGATTCGCCCAAGGTTCCGCGAAAGCAACCTGGCCTCGATCGATTCTTCCACTCCAGCAAGACGTTCCAGCAGAATCAGCCCTGACTGGCTGAAGACATTGCGCTCGGTCGCTCGAAAAACTAAACAGACAGCCTAATTCGCGCGGCGGAACTCACCGCAGTACTCGGATAACGCGATTCGCGATTCCGTTGCTCCTATTTCCGCCATCATCCCCAAACCCACTCTGAGTCCGAAAATTCCTAACCATCAAGATGGACTGCCAAATCGTATAGGTCCAATACACGTTGGTGTGGCCCCGGTTTTGCCGCCGGTTTTGCCTCTCCCGGTTTTGCTTGTGTGGCCCCGGTTTTGCTCCCCGGTTTTGCTTGTGTGGCCCCGGTTTTCCGGTTTCGAGTCTTTCTGACCATGCGCGCTTCGGAAGAGGCTGATGTCAGCAGGTGGCTATGCGAGCTACCGTCGGCGAACTACATTACTTTTGAAATTACGAAGCTTCAAAAACCGAAGTAACCCAACATGCTTCCACTCCGTGTACCGCTCATTTGTCTCCCTGATCAAGCACTGTCCGTTGACTGGAACGGCATGCCGCTGGAGTTGCTTTGCGAATCGGAACACACCAGTGGGCTGTACTCTGTCCAGCGAGCTTTGGTGAGCAAGGGCGAAGGGCCGATTGTCGGGCATTCCCATCATTTTGGCGAAAGCTTCTACTTGCTCAGCGGTCGCGCCGAGTTCTTGGCCGGAAATTCGTCGGCCATTCTTGAGGCCGGTGACTTTATTCACATCGAGGGTGGTACGGCTCATCGCCTTCAAGCGATCGAGAACACCCGAATACTGACGATTTGTGCTCCCGCTGGCTTTGAGGTCTTTCAACGCCGGGCGATGCTCGAACTCGAACGATGCTCTGCAATCGGGATTCAGACCAATGTGCTCGAACTACTGACTAAACTGTCTCCTCAGTTTGGGATCGATCTCGCTCCTCCTGCATCGTCTTGGGATGTGGCTCCGAAAATGCACATCACTCGATCGACCGAAGGTTGCCGCATCGCAGCGGTTGGTGACATCTACCGATTCCTTGCTGAAGCCGAGCAGACTTCCGGGGCTTATGCAATTTGGCACGCCACGATTTTTCCGGGGGGCGGACCGCCGCCGCATGTCCACCATTGGGAAGAAGAAGGTTTCTATGTTTTGAAAGGTACCATCGCATTCTATGGGGCCGATCGACGCATCGTGGCCGGTCCAGGGACATTCATCAATCTCCCGCGACATCAATTGCATCACTTTCATAACGAGACCGACGAGCCTGCCGAAACGCTGATCATGGTCGCTCCAGCCGGGCTCGAGAAAATGTTTCGAACTACGGGTAAGGTTTTGACGCAAGACGTTCGTGAGGTACCAAAGCCCTCGCCAGCAGAACTTGAACGGCTGCTCGCAGTTGTAAAGCAGTACGGTCTCGAAATCCACGCTGGCCATTAGTCGAAAGAAGGTAAACACTACCGCATGAATGCGAATGTCCCTCAAAGCGCGATTTATCCTCCACAGTTTGCTTCGCGGCTTACCGTCGGTTGGTCGGAGCTCGACGAATCGGCCCCTCCGCTTCCAAGCCTTGATGAGCTCACGCAAATCCTCGATGTCGCCTATCAGTCCAGCTTTTTGAGAGAAGAGGACGAACCGATACGGTGTCGTTTGATCTTGGCTGAGCCCTGCGATTGGAAAGAGGGAGAGGCGCCGCCAGAGGGCTTTCACGTTCTCACGTTTGCGGAACCCATACCTTTTTCTCCTCATGAGATTCGCAAGCTATCTGGCGCCGCTTCCTACTATCGATCGTTGATCGGTATTCGTATCCATCCAGAGAATGGTTTGCAGATTTGGGGAATTATCGAGTCGGGAACTCGTTGGCTGAACCGTGTCGAGGGTGGAAGATTTGATGGTACCCCGCTTCCTCCTCATTTCGTTGTCCACATCCTTGGCTCGGGGCGAATTCTCACCGCTTGTGGATATCGTCGCCATCTGGAACTCGACGCGGGCTTTATCCTCGCGACGGGTTTTGATCCCTTTAAATCCAAGTGGCTGCCGAATCATTTTGCCCCTGTAAGGCAGTGGTTGCTGCGACAACTTGCGGATCGCAAATTGGAGGGAGCTGTAGTTGAGGATTGCTTCATTCGAACAATGGCGCAGAACGTCGTTCGACGAACGCTTAGTCTGGTCCGTACTCGCGGCCACGGCGGAATGCTGGTCTATTTGCCGCTCCGAATCGTGAAAAGCCCAGAGCTAAGCAGCACCTTACGCCTACGGTGCCCCTTTGCAGTCAATGGTTCAGCTCAGCATTTTCCTGAGCTGATGTTACGAGCCATGCATCGGCTTTCCACGATTGGGAGCCAACATGGGTTTGAGCGAGTCACGTGGACGGATTATCAGTCGATCCATGACCCGTTGCTCACTGAAGTCGATGAGTCATTTTCAGAAATGGCCCATCTCCTGGCGGATCTCATGTGTGTCGATGGAGCTCTCGTACTCAGCACACGTTTTCAGCTGATCGGATTTGGTGGTGAGATTTTAGGGAATCAACCCGTCGAACAAGTCGATCGTGCATTGGATCTTGAAGCCGATTCTGTAGCTCCAGAGCGGGCAGATAGTTCAGGTACGCGCCATCGATCCGCTTATCGCTTGCTTAGTGCAGTGCCCGATGCGCTGGCGATCGTCGTTTCCCAGGATGGTTCGATTCGCTTTGTATCCAACCGAGCTCAACGAGTCATCTATTGGCCTTACCTTCCCTGACCCCGTGGACTTGGAGTGGACAGCCGGAAATCCAGTCAATGATCGAGCAACTATATCTCCAGCCGCCAGGGGTTCCACCAGGACATGATCTCGTCCGGTCGGTCGGGGGGTGCGTATGACCGACACGTGAATTTCCAGTTTGATGATGCGCCGCCCGTATTGACTGAACCCGCTCCAGTTGGTTCCGCTCCCGATGTGACCTCCAACTATCTCTTCAATAACACTGCTAGAATACGGTTTTAACTCGGGCGTATTTTTGAGATTAGGAAGTTTTGTCAAAAGTTTCGCCCTCGCCAATGAAAAGAATGCTATTTCGATAAACGCCCTGATATTTCGTCAAGGCGGTTCGGATTGGGATTTCAATAAATATCCCGAATCAAACGGACTCCGGATTTTTACCCGCAACACAAGCGTCAATCAGTGGACACTGTTTGACCTCCGTCCAATCAAAGCCGCTTATTACAATGGCAAGTTGCCGCATATCATCACCGCCCAAGAATGGGATTATTTTGACTGGCAGATAAATGGTTTCGATTTTCTGCTTTTAATCGTCAATGGTGGCGACGCAACTTTTGAAACTTGCCAATGCGGGTGGTAGAAAAAAGTACTCGCACCGTTGCCAATAGTCAGGAATTTTGAATCAATTGCTCATCAGTCTTGTACCAACTTGCGAACTTTGATCCAGAAATTCTCCCAAATCTGTCGCTCGGAAACTGGCAATTTCGCCAAAGCATCTGGATCTCGAACCGACTCCAAATCACGTTTACTCAGCAAGGTTGTCAAGGTAGCCTTTACTTGCGGAGGGTCTTTATTAATTGGTACTTCCGCCACCTTATCCAACGTCCGCTCCAGCCATTCCCGGCACTGCGAGCGCCATTGAGCACTTTCCGTTTCGGTAAGCTCTCCGGCATCATCGCCTTTTCTCGCAGCCGCGAGGGCCGCTGCCTGCGCTGCCAATTGCAAGTCTGCTGCCGAGCACTCTGGCACATTTTCGAGATATATTTTGAATTCCGACGCCGTCCGGAGAAAGAGCCGTCGACGGAAGCAATGCTGAGCAAGTTCCAATCGTTCCTGGTCGTCGGACGGTTCGCCATTACCTGCAAGGATCGAATCGAGTTGGGGTGCCAACTCGAGAAAAGTCCGGCTCAGGGAAGTATTTTCTTCCATTTGCTGCCGCATCGTGCCATCCATCTGGCTCACTGCAGTTTGAAACAGCTCGGTAGATTCCTCGTAGCGGGCAAGGTCAAACAGTGCCATGGCCTTGTAACACAGGTTGTGGTTTCGAGGCTGTGTCGCCATAGGATGCTGAGGGTGTGTCTTTAGAACTTCTTGAAACAGGGCTTCCGCCTCGTCGAGAAATGGAATAGCGTCGGCGGGAGTATCGTTGAGAACAAATCCCCCATAGTTGCTGGCCGTTTCTGCGAGCGTAAGCTGGCGCGTTGTATTGTCAGGTAACTCATCTAGAAGTTTCCTCTGAATGGAAAGCGCTTCGAGAAAATGCTCATTCGCCTTCGCTCGGTCTCCACTCTGGTTGAAGGTAGCGCCGAGGTTGTTAAGCGTTCCCGCCAGGCCCGCTCGGAATTGAGATTGTTCCGCATTTCGAGAGACCAGCCCTCGCCACAATTCCACCGCTGATGAGTAGCTATCGATCGCCTTATCAAGCTGGCCAAGAGTATTCTGGGCGTTGCCCAAGCCGATCCAACCAGTGCCCAATTCCAGTTGGAATTGAAGGGTCGACGGAAACCGGTCGGCAAGTGATTTTTGAACCGAAAGAGCGCTGGCGTACTCGGCAAGTGAGGAATGCAAATCGCCTTGCAAGCGTTTCAGATCTCCAGAACACATGTACAGTCGGGCCAAGAGCAGACCGAAATCCGGATCCCGGGTCGCTTCGTCCGCTTGGGCTTTCATCAGTGAGAGCCCCGCTTGAAAGTCCTGGCTGGCTTCGTTGAGCAGGCCGGCCGAACGATACATCCGACCTCGAATCTGATAGCCGTACGCCAAATCGTCGCGGAGCTCGGGATCGACATTTCCTCCGCCCGTGAGTCCCTGTTGTATTGTGATTGCGCGAGTCAGCTCCGCCATTGCTTCTTCATTTTTGTCAAACACATTGGCCAGCAGTGCCGCCAGACTTGTCCGGGTTCTCGCAGCGAATTGTAGATGCCTGGCCAGAGGTTTAGGCGTTGAAACCAGCGGCTCGCAATCGGTCAAAGCGGCCCGAAACTGCGTTTGCGCTCCGGCGTAATCATCGTTGTCTTGGAGCAGCAGTCCAAATTCGTATTGGCAGGTGGATATCGCGGCGCGGACTTCATCAGGATCATGGTGTTCGGCCAGCAGCGGCTGTAGTATCTCGAGCGCCTTCTGATAACCCTCCTTCGCCGCCTCGCCATTACTGCGACGCCGATCGATCCGGGCCAAACGACTGTAGGCTTCAGCGCGTGCGAACTCGATTTTGGCATCTCCCGGTTGTTGTTGTAGCAAAGCTTCATAAAACGGACGCGAGGATTCCAATAGTTCGCTTTGCAGGTCGGAGAAGTCGTCGGTTTTGAGTCGCGCGTTATCGGTGACCTTGACCAGAAATTCGTCGACAGCGCCGCGCGCGGTTTCGAAGTTAGTCTCGGCACGTAGCCGAGCAAAATCGGCGTCATTGCTGGCCTGCTCCAGGCTGGTGTTGGACTTGAGCAGATCCGAGTTGACTTCGCCCAATTGTCGATTGAATCCCGTCGTCAGTGCCGAAGCGACCACTGCAAAGAGGGTCACCAGCCCAAGCGCCACAGCGGAACCAACGGCGGTGCGCGGGTGTTTTCGCAACCAACGTTGCGACCGCGCAAGCCAAGTTTCCGGTAGCACTGCAATCGGCTCTCCGGTCAAATACCGCTGCAGGTCGGCGGCCAAAGCCAGTGACGTCTGATAACGAAGATTGGGAGCGACACATGTCGCCGCGCGACAAATTGCCGCCAATGGAGTGGGGATCGACGTGGGAAAATTCAGAAGACTCTCTTTTACGTCGCTAACTCGTTGGTAGTACTCAGCCAAGTTGGATTTTTCGACGGGCAACTTCCCAGTTAACACAAAATACAGGGAAGCTCCCAATGAGTAGACATCGGATCGGTGATCAACCTGGTCTGTGAGTCCCAGCAGTTGTTCGGGGCTGGCGAATGCTGGAGTTCCCATTACCTGACCCGTCATCGTCGAAAAATCCGCTTTTGTGGACGGGTTTCCTTTGAACGAATCGCGGTTGAAGCGTTCCTCGACCGATCGTGCCAATTCAGCTGCCGATAAAACCGCCGCGGGATTTGAATCGTGCGAATCAACGCGATCCGCACGGGCCAACCCCCAATCCATCAAATAAGTCTGGCCGAAAGGGCCGAGGATCACATTCGAGGGTTTGATGTCGCGATGAATCACGCCTTGATCATGGGCATAACCGACGATATTGCAGAGCGTTACAAAATGTTGCATCAGCTCACGAAACTCTGCCGAAGAGAATCGACCCCCAGACTGAATGGCGTCAGCGCTTTGATGAAACTCTTTCGCGCGCTCCTGAAACGTGGGTCCATGAACAAAACGCATCACATAACAAGGCTGAGAATCGTCGGAGATCTTCAGCGAATGAACCGCGACGATCCCCGGGTGATCCAGTTGCCCCGTAATTCGGGCCTCTCGTTCAAAGCGCGCGAATTGTTCCGGTGTTAAACGTGAATTGCGCGGAAACTTGATTGCAACCTTGCGATTCAAAATCGGATCGACTGCCACATAAACATCACCCAAGCCACCACTGGCATGATGCTGTTGAATTTGATACCGATTGGTGATTAGAAATTCCTGATTCAGCAGCGACGCACTTTGCGAACTGCTGCCAGGTGTCGTATTTTGGAACCGGGTTTCTACATTTCCAAATTTGGATTCCACCTCTTCCAGTGCGCGGATATGCCAGCGAACCTCTTCCAGCAGTTCTGGACTTTCTCGACACAATTCTTCCGCCGAAATCGTTTCACCCTTCTCCTTGTGCCGTTCCCAGACGGAAAGCAAATCGTCCAGCTGTTTCATTGCATTAACCTTGTTTGCAAGTACCTCTAGTCAAAGGATATCCGCACACGGGTCGAGTTTTTCACGCGATTCCAGGTTGGCGTTGCCGTAGTTTTACAACGAATACAAGCACATACAAGCGTACCCGGTCAGCACTCCGCTCCGTTATGAATTGTGAACCGCCGAGAATTTTGAACCGCATGAATTGTGACCCGCATGAATTGTGACCCGCGCTAGGTTCGAGTTTTGCACATTTTGGTGGACAAATTGGTGTAGGTAAAAGAGCGGCCCGGCGCGGAGAATTTGGGTTATCAAGACTCACGTTCCCCAGCGCACGGAAGCCGCCCATGTATCTTACCGAATCCTTTATGATTTTGCTGCAGGTATTTCAGCCCGTATTTACCAAGCCCAGTTTCGCTACGTTTGAATTACTGATGACGGGGTGGATCATCTCCCCTCGGCATCGTTATATCACGGACTTAATTGTTTCCAGCGACTCCACCGATAACGGTCACTTCTCGGACTACCACCGATTCTTCAGTCAGATCAAAGGGGTCAAGTCAGATCAAAGGGGTCATCAGATAAAGGGGTCAGGCCTCTTTGATGAGGGGTTGGGGCAAGCGAATCTGTTGGCGGCCGCGGGGACGCATGGTCGATTCCAGGTTGAACCGACTTGCCATGGACTCGACCCAGGCAGGGTCGCCAAGTGGTCTGCCCCGTTGGGCTGAAAGCCGGACAGCAGCCAACTCGGGTTCCGATAGCGGAGTGTTGACACGCTCCACCCATCCAGGAAGTCTTGGGATCGGCCAGGGCGAAAGCAGCGGTGGCTGCGGTGCAGGTTTGTCAAGCCAATGCCAAAGAGAACCCCACCGCCACTGTTCCGCTCGATCGACCAGCCCAGCACGCAGCGCATTGCGTTCGACGTACCGGCAAACAACGAAGAAGTGTTCGTCGTCCTGAATCGGAAAGCTCTTGTAACGTTGCTGATAAACATGACCCAATCCGCTGATGTGGTAGTGGGCATGATAACGCATCGTATGAGTGCCTCCAATCCAGCCCATGAACCGACTCATCTCGCCATCAACCAAAGGACGCAGCACCAAATGATAGTGGTTCGGCATCAACTGAAACGAAAAGAGTTCGACCTGATAGATTTGCAAACCTTCTTGGAGGATTCGTTCAAATGCTTCGAAGTCAGCATCTTTGTGAAAGATCGTTGCTCGCAGGTTGCCGCGATTCAAAGCGTGGTACAGTCCGCCAGCTGCATCAGCTCGTGGTGGTCTTGGCATCGCCCTCCCTCTCCAAACCGGGAAAACCATATCCTACACCTTCCCAAACCAAATCAAAGAGGCCTGACCCCTTTGATGCGTTCCGTGGTGGTCTTGGCATCGCCCTCCCTTTCCAAACCGGGAAAACCATATCCTACACCTTCACAAACCAAATCAAAGAGGCCTGACCCCTTTGATGCGTTGACCCCTTTGATGCGTTCCGCGCTCCCTGACCCACAAGTCCAACCCCGAAACAATGAGACCAGCCACCGGCCGGTAGCTGATTGCTACTCGATTGACATACGGAGTCAAATACTTGAGCACCGCTTCGCCGTTGCCGATGGGTTTGATGTTGCCCCCTAGTTCTTCTTCAGCACGCCGTAGGGCACCTGCGAAGACAGCCCGAGAGCGTTCGTGGAAATGCACGTTGACAGTTGCGTTAATTTGAAAGTTTTTGGTTTCAACCTGATAGGACCAGTGATGCCACGTAATACACCAGAAAAAGCGGATTTTTGGGAATTTGTGTTTTCCGAGTACGCTCGAAGCGGTCTCAGCATTCGGAACTTTTGGCGCCGAGCGGGAATTTGCAAGCCTTCCGATTACGCTTGGTGGAATCGTCTCGCTCAACGAGCGCTTCAGCACCAATCTTCAATCTAAGTACCGGCCAAAAATACTTCCGGGGCGCCGAGACGTTGCCGCCGTCGCTACAGCGCTGCAAACGAATTCAAATTCGGTCCTGACTACGTCTGGCGCGTGGCCGGATGGCGAAAAAGATAACCAGCGAATCTCCCCGATCAATGGCCAATCGACAATCCCGACAAGCAATGGAACATTAATACAATTCGCTTGCAGGAAAAGACAAAAAAAGATTTGCGATTCACGGAACGCTCACTCTCGGCAGATGGTCACAGCGACCCTTCACGCATGGGTTCCGCAAATCCCCAAACGTTTCCTGAACCGCGGTCACAAACAAACCTGCCGTATTCTTGTCAGCTTCCATGCCCTTCCATTCCACGCTATCCACGGCCTGAAAACACTCCACGCCGAACAATCAATGCGGAGCAGGCATCAAAACCCCTACAGGAGTAGGTATTTAACGGGTTTTTGATGCGTCGACCCAGATTGGTTTGTTTTCGAACGAATATTGCTTTACGCTGTGTATAGCTTATTATGCTTATTATAAAACTGTGCCTTGCGTAGCTTGGAAAGATGTGCTTTGCATGGTATTCCGCCAATACTTAAGGGCCTTGGCAGGTTAACGTAGAGCTTTACGTCGTTCGCACTGAATTTCCCCCCTAAGTCCCTGATTTTTAACTTTTAATACGGATTAACCTCCGCGTCAGTCCATAACGGGTTCGCAAAATTGATTTGCGGTCACCCATAAGAACGGAGTGCGCGCCCGACCAAACAGTTCAACCACACAATGAAACGCCTTCTGCCGACGATAAGCAATTGAAACACACATCGAAAATAAACCAACCGGTTAAAAACAAAAACAAACGCCAGGGGGTGCCGTCGTTGAAAAAGCCTGTTGTGGCTGACTTAAATGCAGAGCGATTTCGTCCGTTGAGTACCCCGGTCCGACTGTGGATTATTGGGGGATTGTTCTTGGCGTTTTTATGGTCGTATTGGCCGGTCCTTTTATCGTTGGTTGATCAATGGGAGAAGACGCCCGACTACTCCCATGGGTATCTGGTCGTGCCAATTTGTGCGTTCATGCTTTGGTTGAAGCGCGACTCTCTTCCGGAGTCTGCGACAAGTTCATTGGCATGGGGCGGCCTGCTTCTTCTGATAATTGCCGGTGCCTTGAGAATTTTGGGAGCTTACTATTATTTGGAACCAGTCGACGGTTGGTCGATCCCTTTTTGGGTTGGGGGTGCAATCTGGGTTGTCTGGGGCTGGCCGGTTTTTTTATGGTCTGCTCCCGCCCTTTTTTTCCTGTTTTTCATGGTTCCTTTGCCTTACTCGATGGAGTCCCTATTGGCGCAACCGCTGCAGTCGATTTCCACCAAAATGAGCGCCGTAATTTTACAGAGCCTGTTGATACCGGCAGTATCCGAAAGCAATACGATTGTGGTTGGCAATCAAACCCTGGAAGTTGCTCGGGCCTGTTCGGGACTCCGGATTTTCGTCGGAATTGCCGCTTTGGCGTACGTCTTTCTTGTTATGTTTAAGCGTCCGGTCTGGACTCGGATGTTGTTGCTTTTGGCGATTTTACCCATTGCTTTAATCGCGAATTCAATGAGGATTGTAAGTACGGGCATCCTGTACCAGTTCGGTCTGGATGAAACCGCAAAGCACCTTTCCCACGACATTGCTGGATTTGTAATGATCCCGCTGGCTGCATCGTTGTTTGCCCTTTTTCTCGCCTATCTGGATCGTTTGTTCGTTCCGATTCAGACCATTGACGCGACGAATTTGATACGACATCAAACAGGAAATGTTTAAACTTCCCGGAGGAGTTGGAACCAAATCAACGGCAATGTATTGCATTTTCGTGTCCATCAAAATATTTCCAAATTTCCATGAATAATCGACCGGCCTCTTCTTCCAAAAACGCCCAAACGCAGCAAATCCAGTTGGCTTTGACCGCCTTGCGGCGACATGGACCACTGGCTTTTGCCGTTAGCGTGATACTTGCTGGCGTATCCATGGCGGCCGTGATTTGGATTTGGGAACCTGTCTACCAGGCCAAGGCTTTTTTGCGGGTCAAGCAGAATCCTGAGTACACGCAAATTCTGCCCGATCGCAATCAGGCCAAGACGGACGTGAAGAGTGAATTGGCTCCGATTACTTCCGATCTGGTCCTGGGTCGGGTCTTGCTGGACGAAGAATTGCGAAAACAGCCGTCGTTTCGCGGGAACGAAATGCCCACTCTTGAATTAAGAAAGATGATCGAATATCGGTCGGCCGGTGGACCGGAACTGTTCGAAATTGTCGCAACTAGCCCGTTCCCCAAAGAGGCCCAGATCCTCGCGTCGGTAGTCACAAACCAGTTTCTGGAATACTACTCCACGGAACTGACGGATCGAATCAAACAGCTTCAAAATGAATTGAAGTCGGAAATGGATACCAAGGCGGGCGCGATAGCGCTTGGTAACAAAGAGCTCAATTCCATGGTGGAGCGAATGCAAAACGGGGTCAGTACCCGCGATTCGATGTTCGATCCCGATGGCACGTATCTGGCCGATTTGCGGAAATCCCGAATTGCCATTGAAGTAGATTTGGAGATTCTTAAAAGAGAAAGTCAAAAATTGGGCGAATTGATTCTGCGTGATTCGTTTCCGGTTGAAGAAACCTTGTTGCGATCTGAAGTCGACTCTAATTCTCAGATAATTGCCCGTCGCAACGACATCCGGTTGCTGGAAGAGAGTAAGGCACTAGTGACCAAAAAAGGACCGCGCCATCCGGAATCGGTCATGCTCGACGAACAATTGAAAATTGCGATGCGAAACCTTGCGGAGGATGAGACCCAAATTGAAAAAGCAACCTTGGGGCAACTGCAGTCGCAGCAGCGAACGGTCACGCTGGAGAAACAAGCCGAAAATTTGCGAGAAGTTGAGAAATTGGAACCTCGCTTGGCCCGGTTGGATGACGAGATTAAAAAACAAAACGGGTCGATCGCGGCAAACAACCGTGACCGAACCGAGTATGAAAACAAATTGCGGGACTTGCAACGACTTGAACAAAACTACGACATACTTCGCGATGCCAGTGATACTCTTCGCCTGAAAAGCCTCTCGGTTCAATACCAGATTGCAAAACAAAACGAAACGGTTGTGTTGCCAGTCGAACCAGTCGAAAGATATCCTTTCAAGTTGATCGGGATTGCTGCCTTGGCTGGATTTGCAGTTCCATTCGCTTTGGCTCTCTTGTGGGAAATGCGAACACAGCGGATCAGTAACGCTCAGCAGTTGGGGCATAATACGGCCACGCCCGTGGTTGGCGAGTTGGCCACTTTGCCCGCAATGAAATCCAGTTCCAGCAAAGCGGTTTCGCGTCGAACGACAAAACAGTTGCGGCTGTACCAGGAAAGCGTTGACAATGTCAGTACCATGTTGTTTGTCGACAAGGAAAAAATCCCCGCGACTCTTGCTGTTACGAGTGCCGCAAGTCATGAAGGGAAAACAACGTTGTCCTCGCAACTGGCACTCAGTATCGCGCGTTCTTCGCAGGGTCGCGTCTTGTTGATCGATTGCGATTTGCGATCGCCGTCACAACACCGCTTGTTTGACCTCGAGCTGGACCCAGGATTGGCAGAGGTTCTGGAACAGAAGATGTCGTGGCGTGAAGTGGTCAGGAAGTTTAAAATTGACAATCTGGACATTTTGACTGCGGGCCGGGTCAAGTCGAGCCCCAGACGCTGTTTCTCCAACAACAGCTGGGATGAACTACTGCACGAGGTCCAACAGGAATATGATTATGTCATTATTGACACCCCACCTATCCTGGCGACCAGTGAAGCCACGATTATTTGCAAGTCCTGTGAAGCAACAATCATGTGTACGTTGCGTGATTTCAGTCGTGCTGATTCCGTTCAGCGGGCAGAAGAGCGTCTTCACTCGGCGGGTGTAAACATCATTGGATTTGTGTTTGGCGGAGTGCCACAATCCGAGTACGCAAGCCGTTACGGAACCTATGGGTACGTTCTGAATTGACCTATGCTGATTTCGGTAATTTGAAGGGGCGAATTGGTTTCCCCCAACACCACCCGCGAGTGGGTCGCAGTCTGCCAGGTAATCCGAATCGCTGTTGTTGGCACCCAAAAAATCATCTCGAAACTGTGCTTCAATGTTTGATCCTCTTCCTCGCCAATAACTCATGAACAGTGATTCTCGTACAAACGTGGGTTCGCCAGCGCAATACCAGGTCAATTTCCGGTTGCTGGCGATTTCCCTGCTGGTGGTTGCCGGAATTGGACTGGCCAGTTTCTTCTGGTATCGTTTTGCATCCAAGAAGTCGGCGATCGGGTTTCTCGTACAGGCCAGATCCACGTATGGAAAGGCTGAACAAATGATTGGCGATCCGCCCCAGGCAGCTGAGGGTTTCAGTCTGCTGAGCCAGGCTTTCGAGCAGTATTGGCAATATGTTCAGATTCAGAATGACGACATTGATGCCCTCAAAGAATTTGCTGAGCGATATGACCAGTCGGACCTGCCCAGCAAGAATTACCGTCGCGCTGTCAATTTGTATCAACGCGTGATTGCCCAATCCCAACCGTTGCCGACGTATCGCGCCCGATTGGCGTACAATTTAGTTCAAATCGGGGAGTACGGCGAAGCGGAAAAACAGGCCTTGAAAGTCATTGAGGAGCTGGGCAGTGAAAGCAATGGAGCGGTCGCGGACGATCCCTCTCTGGCCACCGCCTGGGGAGCGCTGGCCTGGTCCCTACTGGGCCAGTTTCAACTGGGCTTGCTATCGAATCCTGACGAAAAATCAAAACAAATCGGCAGGGAGTTGGGCGATGTTCTGGTGCACGCTGTCGAACTGAATCCGAATGACTGGAAGCTGGGATTTTCAGTCGCCGGGTTTTGGCTGGACGATCAAAGTCACAAATTCCTGTCCACGAAACAGAAAGAAGAGATTAGCAGGCTGGGCATTTCCAAAACAGCGTTTGCCGTGGAATTGGCGAACCAGGTACGCAACAGAAATGACTCGAATCCAGATGCGCTCGGGTCGAGTTATCTGTTCAAACAACTTGCTGCAGTTGCCAACCCGGAAGTCGATTTGAAAGACGCCCTGAGCCTTGCCCCGAAAAACCAAACGGCCAATGCACTGTTCGGCAAGTATTTGCTTGAATCTGTGACAACCGAATTGGCCGCCGGACAACAAGCAGAATTGACTGCCGACCAGCGATCGATGTTGGAACGCTCACGCGATTGTCTTGTAGAAGCCAAATCCGGTTCAAACCAGGACATCCCGGTACATGTCAAATTGGGCCAGGTTTTTCAACTGCTAGGGAATGCAGAGGAAGCCTTGGCGACTTGGAAAGATGGCTTGGGCAAGGATGCATCCGGGGATTTCGAACTGCTCTACCGAATAGTCGAGTTTTTGGTGGCCAACGATCGTTTGACTGAAGCCGAGCAGGAACTTGCCAACTGGACTCAGCTGATTGCGACGAAATCGCTTGCGAAAAATCCCAATCCAAAACTGATTTCGTTGGCTCAGACCCATCGATCATTTTGGCAGGCCCGGCTTCAACTCAAACAGAATCAAATTGACGAGGCCAGAAGTTTATTCGATTTTGTTCTGCTCAACGATTCTACCGACAAGTACCATTCCCGGATGGCCTGCTTGTCGTTAGCTGACTGGTTCGAAAACCACGATTTGCCTGGTGAAGCAGCCAGACAGTACGAAGCCGCCCTTGCTTTGTCGCCCCAGGATAACGGCATTCTTTTGGCGTGTGCGCGGTCCCAGGCCCGGGCCGAAAACTGGCAACGGGCCAAAGAACTCATGCAAAGTTCACTTGGGAATTCAAACTCACCCGATTTGAATTTGGCGTACGCGAATGTTTTGCTTCAGGTCGAGGCCAATCGCTCTCCGGGCAATCGAGACTGGACCGAGTTGGACAGGATCGTTGCGCAACTCGACTCTGGCGAAGCCGGCACTTCGCCTACCAAACCCGAACTGCTGGAGCGATTGCATACGGCAATGATGGTAGTCAAGAACGGTGGCTCAAATGAATCAAGTTTGGCAGGCTTGCGAGCACAATTGGCGCAACTCGAAAAGAATGACTCCAATAGCGTTGATCACGTGCGGCAGTTGGCTTATGTTTTGGCTAACCTGGGAGACAATGAAAAAATTGAACAATTAATTCAAGAACGGGTTTCCAGGGTCGTTGATGTTTTTGATCGTACGGTATTGGAAGTTGAAATACGCAGTCGACGGCAAAGCGAAGGCGATCTTGCCGCCGCACAGAAGCTCATCCAGCAAGTACTGCCTTCGCTCACAGATGTAGAGCAGCAAATCAGTCTCAAACTATTGATGGCCAGAACCCTCGTAGGACAGAGCGATATTGACAAAGCTCTAGCGATGCTCGTTCAGCTGCAATCCGAACGAATTGAATCATCCCGTGTACTAATGGAACTCGTTGATCTGGTGATCCAAATCGATCGAATCGGTGAATCGCCATCACCCTGGGAATCCAAGTTGGCGGAGCTCGAAGGCACCAATGGACCCATTCAACTTTTTTTTGCGGCCCGGCGAAAAATCCAGACAGTTGAGAAATCGCTGGAAGCTGAGGAAGTGCCGTCGAGAGAACTGCTAAGCGGCCTGCTTGGGACATTGGACGAAGGCAAGTCCCTCATGTCCAAAGTCATTTCGGCGCGCCCCAATTGGGCCCAAGGCTATGAACAACTTGGGCTGCTGCACGAGCTGGCTGCCAACCTAAATCTGCAAATTGCCCAAAATCGGGCTGCCGCACAAATTGAGAAACAAGAAGCCATCTCCCATTATCGCCGGGCTCTGGATGCCGGAGGCCGGAACTTGAGCCTGATTTATCGGTTGGTCAATCTGGATACCGATGCGCAACGAATCAAACAGGTTTTTGAATTGCTGGATAGCAGGACCGTCTCACTTTCCACCGGATTGGCTGCTCGACAAACCGATTTGGCCTGGCAATTGAATGACGAGGCAACGGCCGAAAAAGTCGCCAATAAGCTCGTTGAAACACAACCCGACGATCCCTTGTCGTGGCTGATCTGGGGACAGGTCCAGGCGAAGCTGGACCGCTTGGAGAAAGCCAATCAGGCGGCTGAAACGGCCCGAGAGAAAATCCCGAAGAATGCGGACCAGAAAGATATCCTGCTGAGAATATTCCAGTTTTATGTGGCAACTTCGTTGTGGCAAGGGAACGAAGACCTGCGCCGACAACAGCTGGATCGTGCGTCTGCCATGATCGAACAGTTGACCGCCTTGGAAAAACCGGAATCGAGAATTTTATTAAAAGCCAAACTGTTGGCTTTTGTGGGCGATCCGGAGGCGACCAGCAATTTTTTAGAAGCCGAAAAGCAAAATCCAAATGAAGCCATGTTGTCGGATATTCTTGACCACTACCTTGGGAGTATCGCATCTATTGAATCACTGGGCCACGCAATTCGAATTACTGAAATGCTGGTCCAAAAGAATCCGCTAAAAAAAGATTACAAACTTCAATTGGCCAGCCTGTTAATGCGACGAGGACTAGGCGTTGACTTTGATGACGCCCGAAAACTTCTGCAAGAATCCGCTGACCCAGGATCGATCGAGTACTTTCGGGCTGAAGCCATTCGGTTGGTCCAAATTCAAAGTATGCTTCCGAAAAATGAGCGACTGGACGCATTGGCCGAAGCAGAACGACTAATGCAGAACGTGACAGCCAATTCCGGAAGTAATGAAGACCGGTTTCTGTTGGCGGAAGTCTACTTGGCCAGAAGCAAGTTGCTCGAGCCGGATTCCGACGAGCAAATACAAACCCTGGAAAAGTCCGAAAAAATTATCGCTGATTTGGACAAGTCTGATTCACTGAGTCCCAACCAGGTCGCCAATCTGGCGAATTACTTCATGTCAGGCCGAAAGGACTATGCCAGGTCCCAATCGAATCTGGATCGGTTGAAAGTAATGACTCAAACGGCTTCGCCGCCATTTTCGGCGCCTTATCAATTGCAAGTTCGATTGTGGAAAGCCCAAGGAATCCCCAACCTGATAGACAAAACCAGCTCCTTCGCCCTGGAGTTTGAAAATCAGATCGACGCGGGGGGGTTGGTGCTAACCATAGATCAAAAGTCGCAGTTGTTTGTCGAAATGGCGTTGATTTTTCAGGAAGCTGATGATGCCGATCGTGCCCTCGAGTGGCTGCGAAAGGCCGTCGCCCTGAACTCCGGCCATGCACAGAAGTTGATTCTGACGCTCTCTCAAAACAATCAAAAAGTCGAAGCGGTTAATATCGCCAAAGCTTTTTATGAAAAAAAACCAAATACCGAGTTAATTCAGGCAGTCGTTTCGGCTCTTGGTTCGGGACAAGCCTCGGCTGAGGCCTTTGCGGCCGCACAACCCATGCTGGACGACGTGGTCCAAAAACATTCCGACGATCAAAACCTCTTGATGTCCGTCGGTGACTATTATGCGTTCCAGCCGGAGATGGCGGAAAAAGCAATCTTATACTACAAAAAGGCACTGGAATTGGGCGAACAAGAACCGCTTCGGACCCTGTCATTGCTCAACAACCTGGCAACGGTACTCGGTGAAGGTGACTCAGCGATGCGATTGGAAGCGCTGCGATTGATCGCCCGCGCCGAGTCGATGGTTACAAAACTTCCCTTGGCTTTGTCTGACACCAAAGCCGTCGTGCTGATGAATAACGGCGACGTGGAACAAGCCCGCCAGATTCTGCGGAGTCTGGTTGCCGCCGATAAAGATCCCCGATTCTGGTTCCACTTGGCGGAAGCCGAATGGAAATTTGCTGCGACGTCGGGCATCGGCTCAGACCAGCGGTTTTTTCAAACCGCGATGAACACTGCCATCGAAGGCGGTGTGGAAAATACGGCTTTGACGCCGGGTGAACTGGGACGATGGTTGAAAATGAAAGAAAATCTCAATTCGATTTCCGAAGTAGGTACCAGCGAATGAACCTAAAATCAATTGCAGGGATCCTGGTGGCGCTGGCCCTGACGATCTATCCCGGCTTCTACCATGGAATGAAATCTTTCCGGTGGGGCCACAACCAACGCGTCGACGAGATTGCTGCCCGGCTCGCCGCGTTTCCCGATGAATTTCAAGGTTGGGAAAAGGTTGCCGATCAGGCATTGGGCCCGACGGAACTAGATATGTTGAGGCCCATTGAATATGTCATGCGGAGATACACGCATGGTGGACTAATAGTTCAGCTGTTTGTTTTGCTTGGACCAACTGGACCGACAGCGGTACATACTCCCGACATCTGTTTTAGCACCCAAGATTATCGCCAAATCGGTAGTCGTCGGCGCGTGCAAACAGACTCTCAAGGACAGGCAACATCGCATTGCTGGGAGTCCACCTTCCAAAGCCGGAATTTGGATGAAACGATTGTGAAAAGCTGGTATGCGTGGTCCACCGACGGAAATTGGCAAGCCGACGAGAACCCCCGATACACATTTGCGAAATCGCCCTATTTGCTGAAAATCCAGATTGAGGCTATTTTCCCCGGTCAACCGTCGCCGGAGCAAAGTCAAGAAGGAGAAAAGTTCGTCAAGGATGTTCAATCGCACATCAGAGACCACGTTCTGAATTGACTACAGTTGACTTGTTGTTATCCTGAGTCTATTGTTAGTACAAATTTCAACAAATCGAAATTCACCTTCAAAGGTTCAGAATTTAGCACCACCGCCTCCTGCAGTGACAGGAAGCGATGGCGGCGTCCGGCCCAAACGAAATATTCAACTAAAAATACGCTTGTTAGTCTCTCTTTGATTCGCCAGATTTCAGTTTACTTCCACTGAATTAATTTCTACGAGTTACTCGTTCTGCCTCGCTTCCACTGCCAAAGTTTAGAAAAGACACTTCCATGTCACTTACCAAGTCCCCAACGGCCATTGCGCCGGCCGATTTTACCATTGGAAAAATTCGAGAGACTGTTACTCCCGCCAGTCTGGGGATTGCAGTGTCTGACAAAAAAATCAACGCGCTGACGATCGACGTCGAAGACTACTATCAGGTCACAGCTTTTGAAAAGACCGTGAGCCGAAGACAGTGGGATGACTATCCCAGTCGGGTGGTTGCGAACACGAGGAGGCTGTTGGATCTGTTTGCCGACAAACAGGTATTCGGTACGTTTTTTGTTTTGGGATGGGTGGCGGAAAAATTCCCCGAACTGATACGCGAAATTGATGATGCCGGCCATGAAATTGGATCCCATGGCTACTGGCACCGGCTGATTTACGAACAAACGCCCGTTGAATTTCGTGAGGATCTGCGGCGATCGAAAGACGTGATTGAGAACATCATCGGTGAGCCAGTTACTTGTTACCGGGCACCGACGTTCTCAATTGTCGAACGATCGAAATGGGCTTTGGAGATTCTGGTGGAGGAGGGTTTTACGATTGATTCCAGTATTTTCCCGGTCAAGCATCACGATCGCTACGGTATGCCCGATGTCCGCCCGGAAATTCATCAGATCGAAACGCCTTCGGGGCCCATTTGGGAGACGCCGCTGTCGGTGGGCCAGTACTTGGGCTTGAGTTTGCCGGCCAGCGGCGGAGGCTATTTTCGGCTATATCCCTATGCGCTGACGCGGAAACTGTTCCGCAGCGTTCACGCCGCCGGCCGTTCCGTCATTTTTTATGTGCATCCTTGGGAAATCGACCCGGCCCAACCCCGTATCAAAAACATTTCGCGATCCACAAAATTTCGCCACTTCGTAAACATAGCCCGAACGCATGACAAGCTGGGACGCTTGTTGACAGATTTCGCTTTCGCACCGCTAGGGCAACTGGTCGCGGATCAGACAGTTAACAACCGCACCAAGACTTCCATGCTTCAGTCACGAATAGTCCAAAACAATTAATAGATTGTTAAATCAATCCAGCCAATCGACTGAAAGTTCAACGATTTCCCGTCGCTTGAACGTGATCGTACTTGACGAAGAACTTCCCTTCCCACTGAGTTCCGGCAAGCGAATTCGCTCCTTCAATTTGTTCAAGCGACTAGCGCGATCCCACAATATAACTTACTCGGCCCATCGCAATCAGGATTCTGGGAAAGCGATTCTGGCGGCAAAGACTGCCGGCTAGTAGTTAAAAAAATTCGGCAAGCAGTTTGCGCTAAAAAACGGACAGCGTAATCGGAGACCAAGCATGTCTGGGGGGTCCACCGAAATTGCCCGTAAATAACACAATTTTGTTCAACGGAATTCCATTTCAGAAGCGTTATCGCTTGGGTGAATGGCGCGGGCCAATATTTCGGGATATGGTACTTGCTGACTTGAATTCCTATTCGAACCCAACGGTCCTTGACATTGGGTGCGGAAAAGGATTCGACGATAATATCGGGCTCCAACGAACGTTGGTAGAAGCAGCTGACAATTATTTCGGAATTGATCCCGATCCCGAGGTAACGCCGGCCGAGTTCATTACCAATTTTTCATGTTGCACTTTTGTTTTGCCTCAGTTGGAAGCGTGTTGCTAATTGTGTGCTAAAGTTTAGCGAATCCAATGAAGGAAACGCAAAATGTCGAAGCGCAAGATTTTAACACCTGAACAGAAAATAGCGATTATCCGGGAACACTTGCTTGGCA
>JANNPW010000132.1:0-10967 GCA_031400405.1 Mariniblastus sp. | reverse complement strand
CGCCGAATGGAAAATGCCGCCAGGCATTAAGCCGGCCGGTTGTGCAAGATTTCGCGATTGTGCCAAGTGGAAGCAACGACCAACACCAGCTAAGATTGGATAAGTATTTGTAACGAAGCCGCCAGTATTCTCGTGGTTTATGTTCGGCTGAGTATTTTTACCCCACGGGTTCGTGGAAGTGACCACGTGCATCAAACACGACATCCCATGTTTCGGCCTCTGGATTCTCACGAACAAATGTTGGTAGCAAGTTTTGAGTGAAGTAGGAATCTTTAAGTTGTTCTTCGGTCTCCTCCTGAATCCGTCGTCGCACATTATACATTAATTGTCGCGCGTGCGCTGGCAGTTTCCCGTCATCGCTTACCGCTTCATACGCATCTTTAATATGGCGAAACACAATTGCCTTGAGTGATTCACGGTCGCTGCCCACCATCGCGTGCCAGCGTCTCGACTCCGCGCTGGCAGCTCGTTCTTCGGCTTTCGCTTGCGGTTTGACCCAGGCTTGTTTCCGTACGACAGCGCCGTCCTGCGACTCTCGTGTTGGAAATCGCGCCGCTTCCGTTCGGAGTCGATCGGTTGAAAACAATGGGATTCTTTGTCGCGGAACAGGTACGGTCGCAACATGTCTTGACCTTTTGGGCCAATCGGGATGACACGTTCCCGGTCGTGATGCTCAGTCTTGTGCGTCTTTGGTCGGTACAACCAAACATCGTCGGACATATCAATATCGCACGGTCGGAGATTGCAAACGTCCTGTGGACGACAACCCGTGATCCGCTGCAAACGAATCATATCCGCCACTACCGGCGACAGATGCGGCACAGTGGCTTGGACGGTCGCATCATCCACGGGTTGAACCGGGTCAGGTTCACGGGCTTCTGAGCGGCCTTTTCGCAATCCAGAAACGGCCATTAGCCCGTGGTACATGTCCGGGCGGACCAGTTCATTTTCAACCGCCCATTTGAAGCATCGCCGAATCCGACCGATCGATTTATTGATGTATCCACGGCTCCAGCCTTTGTCGATCATACGTTGCCGAACAGCTTTCAGTGCCAACGGACCGAACTCGTTGGCGGTTGTCCGTCCGTACAACTCTCGGACGATTTTCAGACTCTCCTTGATGCAACCGTATTCACGAGTGACCTCGCCGTTCTTACGGTAATACCGCTCGGCAAACATTCGGTAGGCATTGATGATCTCGACGACCGAGCTCTCGACCTCGCTGCGAAGCTGCCGACCATTGGACAGGAACTCAGCGATCAGGCGGTCATACTCGGCCCTGCTGGCCGAAGTGTTCCATATGCCAAGATAGATGTCTTTACCGTTTATTGTGACGACAGCTTGCCTTGTGGGCTTGTGGCGACGGTAAGACGGGACACGAAGAGATGTTGTTGTCGGCATGGTAGTGTAACCTCCATTTCACCGAATCCGGTAGTCTACCGGATTTCTTGGAAACTTCAGGCTGCACTGCCGACCATCGGCAGGTATCAAAAACGCTTGATTCAGCGGTGTTTTATAAAGTTGTGTGGTCTGCACCGATATCGAAAGACCGTTTCGGGTTAGGTACTGGAGTTGGCAAATGGGTAATGATCCGAACGCCATTAGCCGGTTAGTCTCGGCCTCAAAACCCAGAATTCTCGGATTTCTGGGTCTGGCTTGCCTTGATTCGTAGCCCATAATACCTCCAGATAATTACATCTGGAGGTGTTTTGCACATTGCCTGAAGCCACTGTCATTGGGCGTTTTAAGAACTCAATTGAGACAGCCCGGAGACTGTAATTTCTTGGCATGCAGTTCTCCTTCAGCCCGAATTTCGATCAATTTCATTTTGGGTAGCAGGCGGTCACCGCGATGTTCGCGAAGTTGCTTGACCGTTAGCCGCTGCCACTGCTCTGGACGATTAAATCCGAGCTGAGCTCCCAACCAGCGGAAATACCAATTTCGATTTTCGGTTTGATCCCAAAAGCCAAATGGCACGTTCTCAAACATCCACGGGAGCCAGTCGTAATTGGGAAAAGCGATCGTGAGTGATTTGTACGGAGTCTTAAACCGGTGTATGAATGCAGTACCACTGCGCTCGCGAAAGTCTTCAAGTCGAACACGATACCAGTCCGTTTCCTTCTTGAATCCAAGTTGGTCGGCCAGCCATTCCAAGTACTTTCGGCAGTTAACAGTGTCGTCCCAAAAACCAGCGGTAACTTTGTGGAAATGCCACGCGTGCCACTCCCGTTCTGGATGAAGCTCTTTCAACGCAAGCGCGACATCCCCACCGTAAATGTCGGTTAGCATTGTGCCGCCAAAATGGTGTGCGAAGTCTTGGTTTTTGATCTTGAACCAGTCGTCAGTGCTTCGGTAACCAAGTTGGAGCTTGAGCCATTTCAAATACGCAATACGGTTGGCTTTTTCTTTCCAATAGCCCTGTGAGACTTGAATGAATCTCCACTGCAACCACTCCTGATCGGGATAAAGCTCTCGAATCAATGCGATCGGCTTGTAGCCCATTTGCATTAGCGATGCCCCCTGGTTGTGGATGAAATCAAGTTTAGTGATTCGGTACCAATCATTCGGTTTCTTGTAGCGAAGTTTCTTCTCAAGCCACTGCATGTACGCGATGCGATTCTCATTTTGCGGCCAAAAATTCTTGGTGACCTGCGTAAACAGCCATGGCTTCCAGTCATGGTCAGGATAAATGGCTGAGACCAACTGCTGAACGGAACACGCAAAATGATTTAACATTCCGCTGCCTTGGAGTGCGTAGATGTCATCTTGCCGAATCTCGTACCAATCTTTCTTGGACTTGAACCCAGATTGTTTCTCAAACCACTTCACATACTTGCGACAATTTTCGAGGTCATGCCAGTAGCCGCTAGGGGCCTGCCGGAAGAGCCAAGGCTTCCAGTCGAATTTTGGGAAATGAGTCTGAAGGGCCTTGGTATAGGAATTCTCGTAGTACTCCAGGAATCTCTCGCCGCGACGATCATAGAAATCTTGAATCGTAACCTTGTACCAATCCTCCATTTTCTCAACGCCAAGCTCTCTGCCGAGCCATTGGATATACCGTTTGTGGTTTTGCTCATCCTCCCAGAAGTAGATTGGGAGCCGGTTCATCGTTACCCACTCCGGGTTTTCAATGTCGGCATATCGAGCATTTAATCCAGCCCATGCTTTTTGCTGGAGTCGTTTTGGAGTCCTCGCCATTGTCTCCCTTTTGTACGTTTCGCAATTCGTCGCCGCCACCTTTCAGAAAAACCGAAGTTTCTGAAGCGACTACCCAAGCTGTAATTTCTCAATCAGTTTTTCGGCTTTTTTCCGTTGATTTGTTGGGACGCGAGCTGACGTAGCAGCGCGTTGGAGTCCTTCGATTCCACGTCCGTGATTGATTATCGAGCGGCCGTGCGATGTCCGAGATCGACATGACTTTTCCGTGAATCCCCGCGACTGCAAGATCTTTTTGGCAACGTCGGCAGTTGAGAGAGCCTCATTGGAATAGTCCAGATAGAACTCTACAAATACATCCAATCCGACGCTCGTGATGTTTCTTTGGAACTGCTTGTCCGTCACAGGTTGATCCCAGTTTTTGGTAAAGCAGAAGTAACTATCCGCAGCCGCATTCTATGCCGAAAGACCGTTTTGGGTTAGGTACTGGAGTTGGCAAACGGCTAATAATCCGAACGCCATCACCCGGATCGTCTCTGCCTTAAAACTCAGAATTCCCGGCTTTCTGGGTATGACTTGCCTTGGTTCGTGGACCATAATACCTCTAGATAATAATAACTGGAGGTGATTTGCACATTGCCTGAAGCCGCTAAAAAAGTTCACTCGGATGCCATCCGGAAATCGCTGAAAATCTTTCAAACGCATGGAGGCATTCTGCGCATGGCGAAAGCCATCAAAGCCAGCATCGCCAAAAACACGCTCTACCGGATGGTCGATCAACACTATCTAGATAGAACGAATGAGTCGTGGGCTGTATCGACTGGCCTGATGTTGGCCGCTTGGCACGCGCCGCAGACACGTCCCACGAAAGATATGGACTTTCTTAGCCGGATGGCGAATGATGTCCAGTCGGTGGCAAATGTCGTTCGCGAAATCTGTGCGATCGCTGAAGAATCGGACGGCCTTCGGTTTGATCCCGAATCGATCGTAGCAACCACGATCAAAGAAGACGCTGACTACGAGGGTGTCCGCATCACCTTTAAGGGGCATCTACAAAACACTCGCGTTCACATGCAAATTGAGATGGGCTTTGGCGACACGGTCGTTCCTGATCCAATCCCAATCTCGTACCCAACCATTCTGGATCACGCCCCACCCCAAATCCGTGTTTACCCCCGTGAGACAAAGGTGGCCGAAAAATTTTTAGTAACGGTCAAGCTTGGTCAACTCAACAGCCGCATCCGTGATTTCTTTGACATCTGGATGCTGTCACGCAACTTCGATTTTGACGGAGCGTTGTTGGCTTACGCAATCACGCAGACATTTTCAAACCGTGGTACTCAAATTGAATCGATGCCAGTTGCATTTCAAGCAAAATTCACCGCTGACGCCACAAAGCAGGCGTCGTGGGACGGTTTCTGCCGAAAGTCCCGCCTTGATTTTGCGCCGGACTCTCACGCAGCCGTCGGCGTTGCAATTTGATTTCATTCGGTTCCCGGCGGCCAGCGGGCGTCAATCAGTTCTTTGGCCCGTTGCAGGAGTGTGAGTCGTTCGCTGGTGAAGTCAGCGACTAAGCCATCCTTGCCGCGTTTGGTGGTAACGATAAAATTTCGATAGAGAGTCACCGATTCATCGCTTGAGTGAATTGGCGTTCCGTCACTTTCCGACGCTGAACCGTTATAGGCACTGGTGTTTTCCTCAAAGGTGCTGCGATCTATGTCACGCATATTTGCCCGACCCTCCTTATTCGAATCGCTACTTCGCTTCAGGCGGGCGGTGGCATCTTCAAAAGTGCGTTTGGCGTCTTCCGCGTCAACACTTTGGCTAATTTCGCATTCAAGGTAATTCAGCCCTTCAAGCTTCAGCCTCGGGTAGGTGCTCCACTTGACAGTGATATACCTTGACGGAGAATCGCCTGGCTTTCCGGGCAGGCCGTCGTCAACGACATGCTCGATGGAATCCTGGGCATCTTGAAATCGGGGATCGAGCATTGCCGAGTCGCCTTTTCGAAATCCCAGTCGGTCGCGATAGCGCAAACTCGAATCGCCGACGATCTTGATCGGAGACTTGACAAACTGCACGGCTTCTTCAATGGTCGGCCAGTTTCCATCGTCATTGGGCTTGGCCCAAAACTCGATCATTTTTGACATCGTATCATCGGCCATGGCACCCACGATTGGGCTTCCATAGCCAAGAAAGGCCCGACCTCGCGTGTGCTTGTGAATGCCAAACGCGGAGTCCAGTCGGAACGCAGCTGGAACGCCATCCTGCGCATTCATCGTCTCGCAACCGACCAATATCACCAGTCGCGGACCGGTGGCGTTTGAGACAAGGTGTTTTTTGATTTCTACTGCAGTCAGTTTGCCAGCTTTTTTTGGCGTGCCGCCGTTGACCTGTACGGCCTGCATGGGGGGTTCAAGTTTGCCGATCGTGTGCCCACTGAAATAAAACAGGTCGGATCGAGTCAGTGACTTGAGCACCTGTTCGTCGTTTAGGGGAGTGGGAAAGAAGCTGACAATGTCAGCGGCCAGTGCCTTGCGAATCCGGTCCTTGAAAACCGCGTTTTCGGTGATCAGGGTTCCGGCATCCTCTCCTGCCACAAAATCGGCTTTCCATGGAATCTGCTTGCCCGGCTGAGCGGCCTGCAAATGCGATTCAAAAATGAAAACACCAAGGATCACGATGCCGGTCAATAACAACCAACGGTTCAGTACTTTCAGACTCATCTTTTCTTACTCCCATCTAGGCTGCCAAGGTAGGGTCTTGCTGAAAGGGATTCCCGAAACCTTCGATTATGGACAGGGATTAGTTCAAATTCAGGAAAAAATAACGCCAAAGCCAAGGTCGCTCAAGGGGGAGCTTATGGAACACACAATTTAGGGGCAACCATGGCCAAGCGAGCGTAATTCTCAACTATGTCAATGGGCGAAAAAAGGGGACGCAGCGGACGCAGCTCAATATTGAGTTCTAGATTTGCCACCAGGACGGAGAATGTGCTTCAATTTCAGGCGGGCAGGGGGGCTGCAAACGATTCAGCTCGCCCATGGGTTAAGTAACTGCTGCAATTAGCGCTGCAGTAGTCTACCAATTTGCCGACAAAACGTTTGACAATCCGAGTTAGTGAAAAGTTCACGACAGATCGTGTTGCGCGCAGCTCAGCTGGGTAATGGCATAGATAACTCGGGGTAGACACGTTAGATGTCTGCGTTTCAAACCCCCGGGGTCGCTCGAAATGCCCACTTCTTTTTCTGAAAGCGCCGACGCAATTGCGCGCCGTCAGCAGGTCGCCACAATATTAGGGCGTGGGGTCGTCCGCTATCTGCGTTCAAGCGCACGGATCTGCGGGGATCGGCTTAAAGTTGAGGCTCCACCCTCGCTTCAAAATGTCGAGAAAAATAACGAGAAAAATATCTCGAACTCTCGCGACCCATGCCTTGAGCTTGTCTCGGTTCCATGGCTGAATGTGTCTCACGAACTCGATTCCGATAGACGAGTTCCAGAAAGTGAGAAACATGATGAAAGAGAATCGTGACGCACGTTTGGCAATAATCCTCGCCCGAGGCTTGGCTCGCGCTCAAAAGCGTGATAGGCGAATGCCATCGGAGGGATCGGAGACAACCCAACATGCGAAACAGAACGTTCAACCAGACTTCGACGAATCGCCAATCATTGCTGGCAGCGATGAGGTAACCGGCGGTCTGGCGGACAACCAGAATCTAGAAACCTCAAGGAGAAAACGAGATGAGTGAGACGACGATGATCCAAGTGGCTCAGTTGGAAAAAATGACGGTCGACCAACTGGGCGAACGTTTCGAAGACCTATTCAGCGAGCCAACGCGCAGTCGCCACAAACGCTATTTGATTCGGCGGATCGCTTGGCGTCTTCAGGCCAACGCGGAAGGCGGACTTTCGGTGCGGGCACTTAAACGCGCCGAAGAGTTGGCGCAAGAAGCCGAAATTCGCGTCACGGCACCACGCACTAAACCTGATGACGACGCACCCATGATTTTGCGAATGGAAACTGCTCGCGATTCGCGACTGCCGCCGCCGGGAAATTGGATTCAACGCGACTATAAAGGCCGAACCATCAGCGTACTCGTGCTGTTCGAAGAATTCGAATACGAAGGCAAACGATTCCGGTCCCTGTCGGCGATCGCTAAACACGTCACCGGGTCGCACGTCAACGGATTTCAGTTCTTTCGATTGCGATCTGCCAAATGAACAAGCAACCAAGCAGGTCGAAATGCGCCAAAGCCGTCGGCAAACCGACAACCCGCTGTGCAATCTACACCCGCAAGTCGACGGAAGAAGGGCTCGATCTCGATTTCAATTCGCTTGACGCCCAACGCGCCTCGGGGGAATCATTCATCGCCAGCCAAAGTAATGAAGGCTGGGTCTGTTTGTCGGAGCGGTACGATGACGGCGGATTCTCTGGCGGCAGCATGAACCGGCCGGCGCTCAATCGCCTGCTCGAAGACATCTCGGCGGGCAAAGTCGATTGCGTGGTGGTTTACAAAGTCGATCGCTTGAGCCGCTCGCTGTTGGACTTTTCCAAAATGATGGAAACATTCGATAGCCGCGGCGCGTCGTTCGTTTCCGTGACTCAGCAATTCAATACGACTCATTCGATGGGCCGACTGACATTGAATGTCTTGCTTTCATTCGCTCAGTTCGAACGCGAAATCATCGGTGAACGAATCCGAGATAAGATCGCCGCCCAGCGCCGGCGGGGCCAATGGGGCGGCGGGGTTCCGATACTGGGCTACGATGTCGATCGTACCAACCGCAGCCCCAAACTGGTTATCAATGCAGAAGAGGCGATCCGTGTTAGACGCATTTTTAGCATGTACATCGAATTGGGGTCACTGCTGCCGGTGGTCGAAGAGGTCGTTCGCCGGGGCTGGTGCAACAAGGTTTGGAAAACCAAAAAGGGCACGACGAAAGGTGGCCGCCCGTTCGACAAGTGTTCCATCTACGCCTTGCTGACGAACCCGCTCTACGTCGGCCGCATCAAACACAAAACAGACCAGTTCGAAGGTGAGCACGATGCGATCATCGAAACCGAGGTCTTCGATCAGGTTCAATCGACGCTTCAAAAGAATGGAAGGGATGGCGGGAAACGGCTGGTTAACAAATATGGGGCGTTGCTCAAGGGGCTGCTGCGATGTCGGGCTTGCAACCGATCCATGGTTCACACATTCACGACTCGCCAATCGAAACAGTATCGCTATTACACTTGTGTGAAGGCGATTAAAAGCGGTTGGAAAACCTGCCCAACAAAATCGTTACCAGCCGCCGAGATGGAAGCTGCGGTCGTCGATCAAATCCGCTGCATCGCCCACGACGAGGTTTTGCGAAAGAACGTCCTTCACGAAGCGACCGTCGCCGTCGAAGATCGAATCGCCGAATTTGGAATCCAACAGCGGCAACTCGAACGACAACTTAGTCGCGACCATGCCGAAATCACGCGGCTCGCCGTCTCATCTGAGCCCAGCACCGCCACTTCCGCACGTATAGCAGATTTGCACGAGCGAATTACGAAATCTGAACGCGACGCGATCGCGTTACGAAAGAAGATCGCAGTAACCGAAAACGAACGGTTTAGTCGCGACGAACTAGTCGACGCGTTCACAGACTTCGACGAAGTTTGGAACGCACTGAGTTCGCGGGAGCAATCTCAGGTTATGTCGCTGTTGGTATCCGAAGTCGAATTCGATCCAGACGACAGCACCATCGCTATTTCCTTTCATCCGTCGGCGATCAGAAACCTGGCCGACGCCAACCCTGGAGAAAAAGCTTCATGATCAAGATCAAAACAAAAGTCGATTTTTCACAATCCGCCCACGGTCGCCGGATCATCAAGCCCACTGCCCGTAATTCGAAACCCAAACCCCCCGTCCCGCCTGGCAGGCTTCCTCGCATTTCCCGCTTGATGGCGGTCGCGATCAAACTGGAACGAATGCTTCTCACCAGCGAAGTCAACGACATCAGCGAACTGGCTCGGCTGAGCCATGTGAGTCAGCCCCGCATGTCCCAAATCCTCGCACTAAATCTGCTCGCGCCGGATATTCAGGAACTGTTACTTTTCCTGCCAAGAGCCGAAAACGGCAAACCGGAAATCCACGAGAAGTCACTGCGGCCCATTACGAAAAACTCCGATTGGAATTCGCAGCGGAACCAATGGGAAAAACTGACTGCAGCACGGAACGGCTAATGAATTTGACTGCCAGATTGCTCCAAAATCGAGTGATTTTAAGAAAATTTGTTGCCCTATTTCGAGCATGCCCAAGCTGTCCCGTTGGTTATAAAACTTGGATAATCAAGGATTTCTTTTGCAAAAATAGGTTTTATGATGTTTCGTTTGTTTCGTTTGGTTGCGTTTATTTCGATTGTGGCCTATTATTCAAATGAGCCCTTTTGGTATCTAACGGGCTTACGAGCCATTCGATAAGAGGTAAACAATGACCACAGCAGTCAACCGATTGAGCGACTTTGTTGCTCCGACGCCCGATGAAACTCAATTAGCAGCAGAATCAAGTCGCCGGTTAGTTTCTTTGCTACATCGAGAAGCCAAACTTTCGCTTCGTGCAATGGCTGGCAAGGAAGAAGAAACAATCGAAATTCCTGTTTCGGCGTTCCGTTTGTTGACGGACATTCTCACCGAGATGGCGAAAGGTAATGCAGTGACGTTTATTCCAGTTCATGCTGAATTGACCACGCAGCAAGCTGCAGACTTCTTAAATGTCTCCCGCCCCTACCTGATTGACTTGCTTGAGCAGGGCAAAATCCCTTTTCACAAAGTCGGTACGCATCGCCGTATTCTCTTTAAGGAACTCGTCGAATATAAAAAGCAGGAAGACCAGAAACGCCTGGAGGCCTTAGCAGCTTTGTCCCAAGCAGATCAGGAACTGGGTTTGGGATACTAATTCATGAGCAACTTCACGGTCGTGCTTGATGCGTGTGTTTTGTATCCTGCACCGCTGCGCAGTTTTTTGATGTATTTGGCTATGACGGATTTGTTTCGAGCAAAATGGACGGCCGATATTCATGAAGAGTGGATGCGAAATGTCGCGAAAGACTATCCCGATATCCAACGTCCGCAATCGATCTCGGAAACGGGCTTGGTGACTAATATGACCTACGATCCAGCCGGTAATGTAGCCACGCGGATCGTGGCGCCGGGAACGTCACTCACCGCGACTTGGAGTTACACGTATGCCATCGATGGTCGTCCGGCTACCGTGACAGAACCAAACAATGGCGTCACGACCTCGATCTTCCAGACCTGTTGTGGTTTTACGACCGGAACAAAAAACGCGCTGGGACACGGCTCGGTCACCAACCGCGATTCGCAAGGCCGCTCGGTCCATGCAGCGACGTTGGAAGATTTTGTTTCGCATACCAATCTGCTCGATCCGTTGAATAGTAAAACGCTATCCGAAACGACGACCAAGTATCGCGACGATGGCCGGGTCAAGTTTCAAACGGTTTGGAAAGCCGCTTTGGGTGCCGTCGATCGAAACAATCCGCCGATTGCCGGTGTCAACGGGGTCGCGGTAGCAGATGGGTTAACCACCCAATACGTCTACGACTCGGTGATTTCTGATGGTGTTGGACTTGATAGTACCGCTGGCTTGACGATCACCCGCTTGGGTGGCGCGACGGCTGCAATCTCGATTCAGGCAGCCAAGACTAAATTGGCGGACACGATTGCCAATGGGGGAGCCGGAACCGTTTTCGGAGTGGTCAAAGGAGTATCGGGCAGAGCCACCGTCGTCATCGCCCCCGATGAGAAAACAATGCAAGTCTCG
>JANNPW010000164.1:0-2907 GCA_031400405.1 Mariniblastus sp. | reverse complement strand
TGGCTTGTTTTGCGGGGCAAAGCCCCAGCCGTTTTCATAGCCCAGGCTGAAGGCCTGGGAATCGCGTCAACGATAGTACACAAGGGCCAATGGCCCGCCAGTTTACCAACCATCCACAAATTGCCGGGCCTTTGGCCCTGTAGTTGCTTGTTCTTTCTGTTACCCAGGCCTTTAGCCTGGTGGGCTAGGCAAACTTCTGGGCCGTTGGCCCGAATTCAATTTCGATTGCGGAGTAAAAACGGTTGCACGAAACACGTTGTCAATACCGAATTTTTAGCAGTCCAGGCTAGCGCCAAATGGCACTCACATTCGAGTAATTGTTAGCGGAGTCGGCACAACCCGCCCGGTTTTCGTCCGTAATTCCCACACAAATACCGGACGGCTCGCGCCGTTCCGCTACAAAGTGAGTGGCATTGGGCTAGCGCCTTGCGGCTGATTTCGTCAACTCAATCGTTGGCGAATTCTCCGGTTCGACTCCCGATTCAACTTTCGTTTCCACTTCCGCATCCTTGGAGGTGGCGATGACCTCGGTGGTGCGAGGTGCGTCGAATGGATCGGTGGGACGGAAAGTCAGCAATTGGTTATCGACCTGGATAATCGCCTGGCCCGGTTCGATGGCGTGCACGGTCCAGGTCTTTTCGTCAAGATTGAATGACTCGCCGGTTTTCAATTGGAATCGTTCACCAGTCGTGCGGACTTTGATCCAGACGAGCCACTGATCGGTGGAATCTTTGACGATGCCGGTAATGCGAGTTTCTTTGGCGTGAATGAATTTCGGTTTGGCCGGCGGCGGCGTGGGAGGGGCAGCGACAACGCGATCTTTGAAAGTCACTTTTATGACCTCTTCGTTTTGTTTGGCCGGAAAACCGCTATCGCGAACGACCAGTTTGAACGCGTACTCGCCGGCTTTTTGGCCAGGAATTTCCAAACTTGCTTTGCGTTCGCCTCCTTCAGATTGAACCAGCTTCGCGCCTTCGACACTCGATTCAACCAATTCAAAATTGAGCACATCGTTTTCATCGGCGTCATCGGCCGAGACCCCGATCTTGATTTCTGTATCCGAAGCATAGGACGCTGAAGGCCGAGCCGAAATGGATGGCGTATTATTGGCGGGCCCAAAAATGTTGCGTCGCAGGATCGCGAGTTGATACTCTTCGCCCGAATGTGCCAGCTCGCGATAACTGCTCGCAAAATCCCGATCAATATCGGCGTCAATCAACGAAACGGCCTCGACGGAAATAATCAATGACAATTTGCCGGTGCGAACTTTCTTACCGTTTTCCGAGCCAACGGAAACAGGCGTGATTTTCAGCGAGCTGATTCGATGTAACAGATCGACCGAATAAAACTTATGTAAAAACTCCGCCAGCTGCTTGAGATCGCCGCTCGCCAGCAAGGTAAACGACTTGGCCTTGCCGACCACCTTGGTCTTGAATTTCAGGTCGGCAACATCACGCGGAGTGAGTGATTTGAAATCCATTTTCAAGTCGTCGCGAACCAGTTTTTTCAACCAGGCTTGGTAATCATTGCTGGCGTTGACGATATTGGACGGCAAGCTCACGCTGCGGTAATAATCTCGGCGAAGGTCAGCTTTTTTGGCCGCCAGCATCTTGCCTTCTTCAACGGCAATTTGATCGGCCAGTCGAACAATGGCCATGTTGTTATCATTGTATTTTCCAACAAACCAGAACACGGCAACAAACAACAATGTCATTGGTACCAAGGCCAAGATCAGCTTGGCCAGAATTTGTTCTCGGGGGGTCAAGTTTTCAAACATGAATATTTACTGGTTAATGATGGCTTATTCGAAAATCCGCACCTCGTATTCTGATTTCTCGGAAGTCAGAGGCAATTAGTTGGTGAGCTCTATTGCGGGGTCGCAGCATTCTGGCGAGCTTCCATTTGTTGTTTCAAAAACGCGGCTGCTTTGACATCAATCTGTTTGATCACAGCGCTCGGATCAACACTTAACAATACGTTTAGATCGCCCGATGTTGTATAGCTGGGATCATCGTCCGACCCCAACCATTTGTTTGCTAGGACTTCGTAGGGTCTGGAATCCAATGAATTCACGACAGCGGACTCGATTTCTCCACTTGACATTCGAGCACGCACGATGATCTGCGGCTGATCCCGGCGTGAACCTGCATCAAACGAATCGACAATGGCGTCGTCGGGCGTCAAGAACCGCTCGCTGTATTCGTACAATTCGTCCAACCAGTTGATATCCGACTGCTTCCATTCGTCGATCTTGCCCACTTCGCCAATGACCTGCTCCACACCGGGTCGTTTGCTGTCGCCTTTGTTCTTTTCGATTGCCTGCAGCAATTTAGTATCCAGTTGGGCGATTTCGGTCGCTTGACTGCTCAAGGTCCACCAACCAAAGATCAAACCCATTAAGGCTGCCGCAACTGCCGAACCACCGTAGAGGTAGAGTTTCTGACGATCGGACTTCTGCACGATCGGTCGACGGGGATTGAGGTAATCAATGGAATGCCGATTGCCGGAAATTTGTTGAGTCAGACTTCCCAACAACGCGGAATATTGCGCTGGATGTTCGGGAAGTTTGAACTTGGGCGCCGATTGGATCAATTGAAATGGCTGGATAAAACCTACCTCGACCGACAGCTGTTCTCGCAACCGTTCAGCCAGCAATTCGTCAGCGGGGGTATCACCCAAAACCACGATCTCGTTTACGTTGCGATCGCCCAGCGAACCACGTGCCGAAGCCAACGTTCGTTTGATCTCTGAAACCAGTGACTTGATTCGTTGTTCTGTATCTTCCGAAGCCGGTACTCTCACGGTTCGAGTCGCCACCACATTTAGATCGTGGCTGATAATCATGTCAGTTTGATTTTCAGCCAGGTCGACAATCAGGTTGCTCTTGCCCGCCTTCAAAGTTGGCCG
>JANNPW010000130.1:0-37942 GCA_031400405.1 Mariniblastus sp. | reverse complement strand
ACTTTTCAGAATCAGACTTTTCAGAATCAGACTTTTCAGAATCAGACTTTTCAGAATCAGACTTTTCAGAATCAGACTTTTCAGAATCAGACTTTTCAGAATCAGACTTTTCAGAATCGGACTTGCCAGAATCGGACTTTTTTGATTCTGTGGAGTTAGATCCTTCAGCCGACTCGCTTTGGCTTGAAGGTTGGTTATCCTGGGGGTCGCCGGTTTGACCCGATGGTTCACTCGATTGATTGTCGGCGGGTTTTTGATTCGCTGGGGTATTTTGCGAATCGGGTGTGGGTTGCGTGTTATCAGGTTTGTCGGCTGCGTCTTGTTTCGGAGAATCGTTTTGCGAATTCGGTGTCGGTTGATCGCTATCCGATTTGTCGGCGGGATCGGTCGAACTTGGTTCTTTGTCCAACACTTTCTCGAGTCGTCGAAACTGTTCGCCGGGAGAAGCATCCTTATTGAGCGGTTGTTGATTTCCCTCCGTCAAACTGTCGTCCTTTCGCTCCGTTCCATTTTGTGACCCATCATCGTTCGACGGATCATTGGATCCATCGGTTGATTGGTTAGGATCCGAATTCCGATTCGAATTTGACTGGCTGGGTTGTTGGCCAGGTGGCGGGCTGTCAGTACTTCCCGGTGAACTATTGGCATCGGAATCTGAGGGTTGCGATTGGGAACCATTGCCCGCCGAATCAGGATTGGCCGCTGGCGATTGGTTGGCGTTTTCCGAACCGCCATTGGCTTCGGATTGTTGTCCCGGCTCGTTTTCTGAATCGGCATCCGCTGGTTGGCCACTGGCTTGGGATTGCTCGTTCGAATTATTCGCTGAGGGATCGGCATTTTCCGACGGGGGGGAATCAGCGGAATTGCTGCCGCCTTCTTGGGGCGATGAAGCATCCGCTTGGCCCGCGTCTGATTCTGCCGAGCCCGATTCCCCGGATTCGGGCTCCGCTGATTGCGAGTCCTCGGATTGCGGATCGCCCGTTTCGGATTCACCGGTACCGGATTCAGAATTCGATTTCTGTCCTGTGCCGGTCCCGTCGTCGGATGGTTCCTGGTTGCCAGACTCTTGTTGATCTTGATTGTCGGGGTTGGGTTGCTGCTGGTCGTTGTCCGACTGACTCGGTTGATTGGATTGTTGTGGATCGCCCGCTGCACGTTTCTCAGCAGCGATAACCGTCAGCGTATAGTTCTCCGTGCGCGAAACATTTGGATCGGGGCGCGTGGCGTCCTCGGCAGCCATCCGATTGTCGTTGGCGGTCGCGAAGAAGACTGCTTTGTCACCGGCTTTCAATCGGTGCTCACTCGGTTTGAGTAAATAGCGCGCGGTCACTCGTTGCTTGGCATTGAAAGTTTTCAACTCCAGGTTTTGGTTTAGCCGGTGTACACCTTGATGGTCGAGATGAAGCGCGACTGAAGTAATCTCAAAATCGAGATCATTTGCTTCAATTTCAATCGCCACCGCCCCATTTTCCGCGACAAAGACTTCCCGCATGTCCGGATTGGTGATCACGATTTCGGGAGCCAGATCCGGAGTAATTTTGATGGGATAGAGATTCGGTTTCAGGTTGCGGTCATCATTGGTACTGACGAATCGCAATCGGTAATGTGTCGCCAACGGCTTCTGACGCGCCGAGTTCAAGAGTGCCGAAAATTTTGCCGTGGCGGAGGTCCCCTGTGCAAGCATTTCAATTGAGCGGACGACACGAAAACGACTGTCGCTGGCGCCACCTGGATTCGCGACACCGACTGGTTCCACAGCACTCAACAACTCGATATACGCGGTCTTGATCGGCAGATTGGCAACGGCATGGACCGTCACTTTGGTTCCTTCGATGACATCGATGTTCCCCTGTCCATTGAGTACCAATTCTGGAAGTTTGGTATACGGTGGCGGCGTCAGCACCAACGACTCGACGGCGATTGTGGGATTGGCTTGCACCGTAACTTCGAAATCCGGCGAGACCCCATCCCGAGCCACCACATGATACTTCAAAGATTGCTGGATGCCGGTACCAGCAATATTCAACACGGCGCGGTATCGGTTAGGTACATCGGAAGGCACCATCGAGATTCGTTGATTCGTTGATTGACCATCGATCGTCGAATAAAAAACCGATACTTCGTCGGGGTTATGGCTGCCTCGAACGACGGCGGTAATCTCCAATTGTTCGCCAAAAAATATTTTAACGTCACCCGGTGCAACATCGGAAATCTGAACGAGTGCGGGTTGGGCAATTTTTGCCGAGGGAGCCAAAATGCGGGCAAAGGTCTGCAGCGGGTCTTTGGGAGAAAGTACTTTGTAACCGACAACGAACAACATCAATCCGATCAACACAAATCCCATCCGAATCAACTTGGATCGGTCGACGGTCCCATCAGCCGGTACGGTGGAGAGATCCGTGGCGGCTTGACGCGAGACGGCATCAAAAACCGCGGCATTCATGGCGTCGGATTTTTTTCGCAACGAAACGTAGTTGAGCAAGCTATTCTTGAAATTGGGTTGCGCGGATTCAATCATGTGAGCGGCATAATCGGGATTGATCCGTTTCATCAACAGCGGCAGAATGACGAACAACCCAAATAGACCACAACTGCCCACCATCATTCCCAAACAAAGCCAGCGCCCGGTAACTGACAAAGGCCAAATCCAGGCGTCCCAAATCGCGCCCAAAATCAGGAAACCCAAAGCGATCGCCAATACCGTCATCAGGCCCCCAATCAAGTCGGTTGACTTTACCTGGCGGCGCGTTTTTTCCAATTGTTGATTGACATAAGACGTGACTTTGGTGACTCGCGGATTTGAACCTGCTGGGGCCGATGGAGTGATCGGAGTGGTTTCGGTTTGAGTCGCCATGCCGCGTCGCCTTAATATTTCCATGAACCAAAGGCAGCGTTCCAGCCAAACGCTGCGATCATACTAATTATAGACGGTAATCGCGTCGGCCAAGTTTCGTTAAAATCAAAAAAAGGGGGACGCCGCCAGAAATGGGTCCGTTCCGGCGGGTTACGGCGAAAAGTCACCGAAACCGTTCCCGATCAGAAAGGACTCCCAATCCTCCAGGTTGTCCAAGGGGGTGCGAGGGCGTACCGAATTGCGTTTCCGGTATTTGTCCGTCAGTGTGCGAATCCAATCTTCAGGGGCCATCAGGTCCAGCTCGTCACGCTGTTCACGGGGCAGTGTTTCATAAAATTGCTGTAATCGTTCGGGGCTAATCGTCGCTTTTGCCTGGTTCGCGGCATCGATCCAATTCAATACCAGCTCCCGTTGCCCGACCGGCGATTGTTCCTCAATGATTCTCCGGGCTTCAAAAGAAAGGCCTTGACGCAACAGATTGAGATTCTCCAAGACCAGGTCTTCGATCATATTCCGATCGATACGAATCAAGATCGCCACCAATTGATCCAGCGATTGTCGTCTGGCAAATCGGTTCAACAGATCCTCTGGAACAATTCGAGTAGATTTCTGTTCGCGTTGGTAGTCAGCAACGACGCGCGCAAATCGAGAGCGAATAAGAGTTTCTTTACTATTGATGGAAAGTTCGTACCAGTCAAACAAATATTCCGCATCGCGGGCCGTCGGCAGTTTCGTCGAACCGGAACGGCCAAACGCCTCTCGGGCTTGGCGAGACTTGATTCTAGAAATTTCTACCAACCGTTGATCGATGGGCATGTCCAGCAAGCGAAACTGCTCCGCCGCCCCCAACGTCTTCAGCCAATCGTAGTAAGCATTCATGACTCCCGTTAAATGTTCGCGGTCAGCGTGGTTGGACAATTCGTTGTGAAAATCCTGCTGCGCGCGTCGCTCCGTGTCTGACAGCGCGACGAATTGTTCGTAGAGGCGACGGACATCATCCATTTTTTCCGCACTCAGAGCTTCCAATCGCGTTTGCCGTTGGGCAATGGTTTCGCGCGGCGGAAAAACACCGGGTTGGTCGTAAGCGAACAAGTCAGCCGGCAACTCATCATCGGCACTAACCGCATACGAGTCATCGTTGGCGAACAACCCCCACTCCGCGAGCTTGGTTAAAAACTCAAAATTCAAATTGAGTTTTTCATATCGGTCGAGGTTTTCGATCAACAACAGATTATTGACCAATTCGCGATGCGGTGACATTTTCGCGAAACGTGTGGTGGCGTAGCCCACCGCAAACAGGACGAGCGGCAAACACAAAAACAGGCCGAAACGCAGCGGCCACAGCCAAACCGGCAGGCGTTTCTTGGCGGTTTGTTTGGCTTCCTGAACGACCATTTCCATCGTCGTGCGAACAAACGCGTCATCGGCTTGCCCGACAGGCAGACGGTCGAACAAGTCCCAAGTCTGTTGCAACGCTTGCATCTCCGCCAGATAAGCCGGATCACTTCCCAGTCGTTGTTCTACGCGCAGCACCTCACTCGGATCCAACTCCCCATCAAGGTAGGCGGTTAATTCTTCAATCATGGAAGCGGGATCATTAGTCATGATTTTCAGTCGTCGCTTCCCTCAAGGGCAGAATCCAGATCCATGCCGGCGATAATATTGGGGAGTCGACCGGATTCGATATAGGGTTCCAGGATCGTTTTTAGATTGGTTCGCGCACGGGACAACAGTGATTTAACCGCCTGGGTTGTCAATTCCATGGTTTCAGCAATTTCGAGATAACTCATGTCCTCAAACCGGGACAACATCATTGCCATTCGTTGTCGCGCCGATAGACTCTGGATCGCTTCGTGGAGCACATCGGACAGCTCTCGTCGATCAGCCAGACGGGTCGGCATCAAGCCACTTTTTTCCTGGGCCATCGTGTCCAACGGGCGAACTGGCATCGATCCTGATGGTGATGAAACCAGATTAACCTCTTTGCGTCGAGACGACTTGCGAAGGGCATTGCTGGCAACGTTGTGGGTAATCGTATAAAGCCAGGTTGAAAACTTGGCGGTCGGCGTGTAATTTTCCCGGGCCCGATAGATTCGCAAGAATACGTCTTGAGCCAGATCCTCGGCTTGGGTGCGATCCGATACCAAGTGTTGCAGCACCATAATTAAACGACCTTGATGTTTGGCCACCAATTTTTCAAACGCCGCCGCATTGCCTTCGCGCACCTGCAGCATTAACCGCACGTCAGGATCGAGCAGTTCATATTTCAGGACGGGATTAATGGCGGAATCGTGAGACGACAAATTGGTTTTCCGTAATGTTTGCCGGCCATTCGAACTACCGACCGACGCATTGCGCCGGCCGCCTTTCGAGGCAGGGAATTAAACACAAAGGGCTAAAAAAAGTTCCGCGCTGAATGGCCATCTATCCGGTTATGACCGTTGAGTATCGGACAACAAGGGGACCAATTGCTGGCGACGAAGTTGACCGCAAGCGGCATTGATTTTATCCCCTTTTCGCTGGCGAAATCGAATTTCAATGCCGGCGGCCTCCAGAATCTGTTTGAATCGCTGAATGGAACGGTTCGAGGGAGTCGTGAATGGCAGACCCTCGACTGGGTTGTAGGGAATCACATTCAACAATGCGGTTCGATTTTGCAACAGTTCCGCCAACTGGGTCGCATGCACCTCTTGATCATTGATGCCACTCAATAGAACATATTCAAAGGTGAGTTTTCGTCCCGAAGACTCAAAATATTGGTCAGCGGCCGCCATCAGCGCCGCAATGCCAATTTTTTCGTTAATCGGAACCAATTGTGTTCGCAACGTATCGTTGGGTGCATGCAATGAAAGTGCCAGTTGATATTTGCAGTCTTGCCGAGCCAGCCGTTGAATCGCGGCGGGCAGACCCACCGTCGAGATCGTGATGCGGCGCGGGCTAATTCCCAGCCCCGTGGGTGCACTGGCATAACCTAACGCCTCCAGCACATGGTCCAGATTGGCCAACGGTTCCCCCATCCCCATCATGACAATGTGGCTTAGGCGTTCCTCGGCAGGCAACAATTTTTGCAATCGCAGCATCTGTTCCAGAATTTCACCGGCGGTCAAATTCCGCAACACGCCATCGAGTCCACTAGCGCAAAACACACATCCCATCGCGCAGCCGACTTGGCTGCTGACACAAATCGTGCGTCGGCTCTCTTCGCGCAATAACACGCACTCAATCAAGCCACCGTCGGACAACTTCAATAACAATTTTTCCGTACCGTCGTCGGCAGTTGAATGCGTCGCAATCGTGCTGGTAAATGTCGTAAATGAACTGGCCAACAGCTCGCGCAAGGGCTGCGGCAGATTGGTCATCGCCGAAAAATCACTGACTCGTTTCTCCAGAATCCAGTCAATAATCTGCGGTCCTCGAAACCCAGGTTGTTCACGACGGGCCAGCCAATCGTTGAGTTTCGGTAAATAATCCAGGAGATGCTTCATGCCGTGAGACTCACGAGGGAATTTTCTTCATGTGAGATTGATCAAGCTGCTGGATTATTATAGCCAAAGTGTTACCGTTTGGGGGGAACCATTATTTTTTGCCGAAAGCCAACGCGATGTCGCCGGATGATCCAGTCTGCCTATGTTTTCATGTGTCGCGCCGAAAAGTAATCAATTTTGTGCGCATTGAAAGACCACAACGCGCCAGTCAATTGAGTGGTTGTTTTGGCGCGGGTACGGGTTGCGGATGGTGTCGACCCTTTTTGGAGAGACTTTGGCTGGCCGAACAAGCCCGCCCCAACGACGAATGTTCTGAGGTTATCCGGGTTGACGATTCGAACCGGGACTTGACCACGGAGATGACCCCGGAACGGTACGCACAACTTCGTACACAGTATTTATTGTGCGGCGGAGGAACGCCGCCACCCGGTGCCACACCGATCGTTTCCGAATAAGTACGTACAAACCCGGTCTGACAGAACCAAAAGGGGCGTATTCAATCCATATCAAAAAAGGTACGATATCCCCCGGTTTGGTAAGCATCCCCCTTGTTCATTAAGATAAATTGTGATGGCGACGAAAAAAACGACCAAAAAAGCAACCAAGAAAACCGCTGAAAAGACCACCGTCAAAAAAACAAAAACGACCAAAAAAGTCGCCGAAGCCGAACTTGATGCAGACGGCAATCCGGTAAAAAAGAAGCGTAAGACCCGCAAGAAGAAAACCGAAGAAATTCGACGCAAATTGTTCTGGGGCGTATTTAATCATGCTTTGAAACGGGTTGCGCTCTACGAATACAACCAGAGAAAAGCCGCCGAAAAGCGGGCCGAAGAGCTCAGCCCCGAAGGCAAGCCACCGCACTTTGTCCAGAAAGTCAAAGAAGATGTTGTGGAAGCAAAAGAAGTCTCAGCTGATGTCGCCGGCAGCGAAGCAAAGACCGCAAAAAAGAAGGTGAAAAAGAAATAGACTTTCGGTTCCGGGCCTGGTTCGATCCCGTTTCATTTCACTTTGGTAGCGTCATTCCGTTGCGATCAGGCAACGTTGTGCCATTTCGACTTGGTAAAGTTTGACCACTGCGGTTTGGCGATTTATTGCCGCTTCTGTTGGGCAACGTGGTGCCATTTCCAATCAGACGATTTCCGTTGGGAAGAGTGATTCCATTTCGCAGCGGCAATGTCGTGTTAAGCCCGTTGGGCAAGGTTGTTCCGTTTCGTGTCGGTAGCGTAATGCCATGGCGATGGGGCAGGGTTGTCCAACGTGGAGTCGATGCAACATCGCGCGGAAGCACCGAGGAATCCAACCATGGCGTTAATTGACCGAACCGTTGTGCGGCAGGCGTCGTGGAATTTTCGTCCGATTTCTCATCGATGGCAGCTGACGATGTTCGCGGTGCGGCACGCCATTCTGCCGGTTGGTAGCGCTGTTGATTGCAGCCCGCGAATCCCGACATGACCAGTCCCAATACCAGTGCAGCAGACGGCAAGCTACCAAGATTAGAATTGCCCATTGAATCAAGGCTGCAATTTTCAGGCAGTCCAAAAGTTTGCGAATTGAGAAATTGTCGAGACCGTAGAGTTTAACAGTCAATGGTTTCTTCGTCAAAGTCGAATAGACAACCAGCCGGAAATGAACGTTTCGTTCGCAAAACGTGGATTCGTTTTATCTCAATCCGTTAACTTGGCTTTGTCGGACTAGTTTTACTATCCCGATCATCTGGCATATTCGGATTGCGCTGCATTCAAAAGCGAAACTCGATGTGCGATTGGTTTTTTGGCCGATAGCACTTTTGGTCAATCCCAAATTCGCCTGAGTTCATTCCCCAGTGGATTCATTACGGACAGCAGGGCGGAGAATTGGAATTGTGTTAATTGTTGTTGGGTCACTCAATTGGTTCATCGGATGAACCAAACCAAACGACAAGAAATTGTGAATCCTGTGGAACAGCGCACTCAATCAAGCCTCCAAAACACACTTGAAAAAGTGAACTTCGGGCAGATGTTGCCAAGCAACATCCAACGCAAGTTAGTGAGGCGGCCGAAAGCACTAACCGCGTTCGAGAGGTTTGGAAGAATTTCCACCTGATTCAATACTCAAGGAGACGAGTCTCGATGAAAATTAAGTTTGCTGCGGTTGCATTGCTGTTGAGCAGTGCACTGTGTTGCAGCGACAGCTTTGGTACGGACCTGCTCAATCGGATGCTAGGTCGTGGCGGCTGTGGATGCGATGCAGCCCCTACTTGTTGTGACACACCTGCCCCTGCTTGCAGCGGGCGTACTCTGTCCTTCAATTTGAATATTGGATTGCCAGGTCGAGGCCTGTTGGCCGGACTTCGCGATCGTGGTTGTGGCGGTGATTCATGTGGTACTGATTGTGGTTGTGGAGCCCCTGCGGGTGGCTGTGGCTGCGACGCACCAATGGCCGCAAGCTGTGATTCAGGCTGTGGCAACAGCGGTGGATTGCTGAGCGGAATGTTCCAAGGTGCTCGTTGTGGCGGTTGTGGACTGTTCAAAGGTGGTATTGGCAACGGTTGTGGATGCGATCTCATGGCATCGACACCTTGCGAATCAGCTTGCGATCAAATGGATGCTTGCGGCAACCAATGTGGACTGTTTAAAGGTCGCCTGCGAAGTCGGATGAGTGGTATGTTTAACCGTGGTTCCAATTGCGGCACATTGGGTTCGGCTTGTGGTTGTGACGCACCAGCAGCTAGTTGTGGTTGCGATGCTCCCGCCGCCAGTTGCGATTCACCGGCTCCATTTATCAATGCCGCTCCAAGTTGCGGTTGCGATGCACCAGTGGCTGCCGGCTGCGGTTGTGAAAACGCACCGGCTTGCGGCTGCAATAGCGGCATGAATATTCGTGGACGGATGAGCAATGTTCTGGCACGTATTCCTCGGCCAATGCAAAACCGAAATTGTGGTTGCGGCGCTCCTGCCGGAACTGATTGCGGTTGCGGTGCGGCTGTGGCCAACGATTGTGGTTGCAATGGTGCTGCTGTAGCCAACGATTGTGGTTGCAATGGTGCAGCGATGGCCAGCGATTGTGGCTGCGGAAGCTCACGGATGACTTTGATGGATCGTTTGCGTGGTCGTCGAAATGCCGGCAACGCTTGCGGTTGCGGCAGTAGCGACGGCTGTGGTGCTTCTTGCCCAAATTCAGGTTGTGGATGCAATGGTGGATCCGCACCGACTATGAATTTGGGTAACGCCCCAGTTCAGAGTTACGACAACAATTCGGTGATTGCCTCCCCAACCATGGCGCCAGCTGATGTAGCCCCCATAGCTGCTCCAGTCGAACAAGCGGCTCCAGTTGACGGCGGCGCTGTCGTCCCAAGTGGCGATGGTGCTTACCGTTCGCGAACTCCCATGGTTGATCCGAATGCATTTATCATTCGTAACGCTGGTTATCGTAACTAACGTTGAGGTGGGTTATCACGTCGAATTGACGACCCTCCCGACCTGACAAAAAGAATGGCTCGATCTGGCAACGGATTGAGCCGTTTTTTTTGCGCCGGGGCACTCTCTTGAACGACGGATACCGGGAAACATTGTAAATTGGGTTAGCGTCCGACCTATCGAATTGGTTCGGACACTCCTCGAACGCCAGTTGCTCGCCAGTACCCCGTGTTTTCACCGAACAGCGTTTCCGTCCCAATGCCTACGTCGCCCTACGCAACGATTCGTCAGTACGTACTTCCAGACATAGTCCAACAGGATCGTTTGGGGTCGGCGGGAGGATTCAGCGGTGCCGAGATTTGGAAACTTCAGACTCGGGATCGGAATTATTGTTTACGTCGCTGGCCCACCGCGCATCCGACATTCGAACATTTGAGCTGGATTCACCGAGTGTTGTTACACGCAGCGAACAATGATTGCCCTTTCCTGGCGGCGCCGGTCCGCAATACTCGCGGCGAAACGATCACGCGCCAGGATTCAAGGCTATGGGAAGTCTCGCACTGGATGCCCGGCAACGCCAGTTTTCATCTCGACCCTAACAATACTCGTTTGACAAACATGATGCGTTCGCTGGCCAAATTTCACCTGGCCTCTGCGCAAGTCAGCCTTGATTTTACGCCGTCGGTGAATTTGAGTTCCAGAATCCACCAATTGAAACAGCTCAGCCCATTGCTCGAGCAAATCGCCCGAGAAAAAATCTCAAACCATTCTGCGGCTGAACTGTTTCCCGAAATCGAGAACTTTCGACAGCAGGCCGTTGGCCAGCTCAATCGGCTCGCCGCTCCCCTTTTGCAGCGGCTCAATTCCTTCGAACACCAATTGTTTCCCGTCCAGCCAATCCTGCGCGATATCTGGCATGACCATGTGCTATTCACCGAAAATCAAGTCACTGGTTTTGTGGACTTCGGCGCAATGCAAATGGACAATGTCGCTGTCGATATCGCCCGTTTGCTCGGTAGCACAATCGGGGTTGACCCACCACAGTGGACGATCGCGCTGGCAGCCTATGAAGAAATGCGTCGGCTGAGCGAATTTGAAAAAGCCTGTCTGCCGTGGCTCGACCAAAGCGTCATTTTACTTGGCAGCGTCAATTGGCTGAAATGGATTTATGTCGATCGCCGCGAGTTCGAGGATTGGCACCGAGTGCTTGTCCGCCTTAATTTCCTGCGCGATCGATTTGAAAAACTAGTGATTTAATGCCCGACTGTAGCTGCGTCGAGCTTACGAAAAATCACCCGAAGTGAAACAACGACGACCGCCGTCCGTTTAACGCACCTTACGAACAACACCGACCATCACACCAATGACCTTCACGTCTTTGACGTAGATGGGTTTCATTTTTTGATTGGCGGGCTGCAGCCGGACCCGACCTTTTTCGGGGAACCAGTATTTCAGAGTCGCTTCTCCGTCGCCAGTCCGTGCGACCACAATCTCGCCCGATTTAGCCGAATGGCGTTTTTCAATAACGACGTAATCGCCATCCGCGATGGACGCGTCGATCATGGAATCGCCGGCCACCTCAAGCAGATAGGTACCTTTACGGGTCCACAAATTCCCCAAATCGACCCGTTCGCTTTGTTCGATTGCTTCCATCAAGGCGCCAGCCGCAACCCGGCCGGCTAACGGGAGTCCCTGGATTTCGCCGCTCGCCTCGTCGGTCAACACGATCGAGCGCGAATGACGGGCGGTACGACTGATTAACCCTTTTTTTTCCAAGGCTGTCAAATGGCAAATGACACCATTGGGAGACTTGAAACTCATCTCATCAGCAATCTCGCGAATGGTTGGTCCAAAACCGCGAACTTCAATCATGGTGCGAATGAAGTCAAAAATACGTTGTTGCTGAACGGTCAGTTTTTCTTGTAACATGATTTTCCTTGTTGCGAAAATTCCAGTCGATAATATACAGGTGTTCATAAGAATTGAATAGAGTCCGGGGTATGCTGCCAGAAAATTGCTACGCGAAATTCATGATCAATGACCGATTCAACTTCTTGTGCTTTCATTACGTCGTCCTCGTGTCATCCATTGACACAAATTGACAAGCCAGCTGGTTTTTTGACCACCCGTGAATTCGAGGCACCTGCTGGCTATAATCAACTTGAACACGGTGGCTGAATTTGTTCGCTGGAACCGGACATCCTCCTGGGGCCGAGGACCAGTTGAATTGACATCGACCGATTTTGTACCCAACCAACCACTGGATGTTTGAATGACCCGTTGCCATAGATCGGTTGCTCGGCGTTGTGCGGTGTTATTAATTTTGAGTTTGGCGGTGCACGTCTCGCACGCACAATTGCCAGCGCCAGCGCGCGAGGTGGTTGGCAAATTTGGTCGGGGATGGAATGCGTCCGAAGCAGCGTTTTTTGAGCCGGCCGACCAACGACTGGGCCGGTCACCGTTGACGATCGAAATGTGGATCAAAGCTACATCGAATGACCAAGAGCATGTATTTATCTCCAATGGCCTGCAGACATCCGGCGATCATTGGGAAATCGGAGCTCGCCGCGAGACTGGAAATCTATTCTGCCAGTTTGCTGCTGGTCGCCGGGCTGAGTTCGACACCAATGTCTCGGTGGCCGATGGCCAGTGGCATTATGTGGCCGCCTCTTGGGATCATGAAACGGTCTCGTTGTTTCTCGATGACCGATCTGTACTGGAAGCAGCAGTCCAGGCCTCCGGCGCGCCCGTCCAGGCGGCTGGGCTGTGCCTTGGAACGCGTGTCGACGAAAAACGGCTGACCTCTTTGGTCATCGATGAAGTCCGCATCACGGATCGAAAGCGGGATCTTGTTGCCGCGCCGGAATTGCCGCTAACAAACGACACCGGAACGTTAAGATTGTGGAACTTCGAAGAGACGCGAGAAGACTATCTCGCGCGATGGACCCCCGGTGGCGAAACCAACCAGCGACACCTGCCTTATCCCCATCGAATTGCTGAATTTGAATTCGAAGGAGAAGAGGACTGGGCGGACGGGCGTTGGCAGGAAACCAATAAAGGCCCCTTCGTCTCGCATTCGTTTCTGGTTGACAAGCACGAAATGGGTGCAAAACTCACCGCTGTTTTTCTGCCCCATAACACGACCTTGGTGTTCGATTCCCGTGCCTGTGCGTTCACCGCGGCACTCCACGATTCAAAGATGGTCGTCAATCCCGCTCGGGCGGGGCTGTTGTCCAAGCCTCGTATCGATGGTGCCGTCGCCTGGCATGTGTCGCCCCGCAAGCCGTGGATGCGCCGGCAAGAAACGGACCGCTGGGTCCCCTTGAACCAGGAACAATTGAACTACCAACGGTTGTTTCTGCACAATTCCGAGGTGGTATTCGAATATCAAGTTGCTGAGACAGTGATCACGGATTACGCGACCACTCGACAAATCAATAATTTGAATACGGTATTGCGTTGCCTGGAGTGCAGTTCGATTGCCGAACCACTCCTCCTGACGGTGGCCGAGGGGATCGAAGGAATCAAGATTCATTCGGGCCAACGGTTGACGGGTCAAAAAAATGGCATTGCGTCGACTTGGTCGTTAGGAAAAAAAACTGCCAAGTCCATTACGCTCGCCGCGCGCGGCAACGACATCGTGTTGGAGTTTCAGCCCAATCCAGAATCGTTCAACATCGAGTTGGCAATTGCTTGTGCCACCGGCGATCAAATATCACAAGACTCGATCGATGCAGCATTTCTCGCATTGACGCCGCTGGACGAGCTGCGCCAACCGGGTGATCGTCGCTGGGGCCCGTCGCTGGAAACCGTTGGAACGTTGGCCAGGGACGACGGCAAATCCGCCTATTTATTGGACGAGTTGACCATTCCGTTTGAGAATCCATTCCGGTCATTGTTCTTTATCTCGGGCGTAGATTTCTTTCCTAATGGCGATGCGGCGGTTTGCACAGCACATGGTGAGGTCTGGAAAGTGACGGGCATCGATGCAGGTCTCAAAAAGCTGAGCTGGCAACGTTTCGCCACCGGCTTGTATCAACCCTTGGGTTTGAAGATTCTGAATGATGAAATAATCGTCATTTGCCGCGATCAATTGAATCGGTTGATCGATTCCAACGGCGATGGAGAGGCTGATGTCTATCAATCGCTCTGCCATGACTTGGTCACACAGGGTGGGGACCATGCCTACGCGATGCGATTGGAAGCGGATCGTGCCGGCAATCTGTATTTTCTCAAATCGAGCGAAGGACCGCCGCATGGCTGTTCGTTGTTGCGATGGAACCACCAGACGGAATCGCTCGAAGTAGTCGCCAGTGGCTTTCGCCATCCGTACGGTTTAGGGATGGGACCGAATGATGAAATTACGGTCGCCGATAACGAAGGAAATTACGTCCCTTCGTCGAAGATCGATTGGATTGAGCCAGGTGGATTTTACGGATATCTGGAAAACATTGCTGAACCGCCGGCGAACGTTCAACCCAACCGGCCCCTATGCTTCATTCCAAAATTTATTGACAACTCCTGCGGTGGCCAAATCTGGGTACCAGACGATCAACGCTGGGGCCACTACCAAGCGGCGCAAATGTTGCATTTGTCATGGGGTCGCTGCACGCTGCATGCGGTGCTTCGCCAACGCGTCGATACGACCTGGCAGGCCGCCACCGTCCGTTTCCCCGAACTTGTTTTTCGATCGGGCAGTGGTACCGCAAAATTTAATCCGCTCGATGGACAGCTCTATGTCGTGGGACTGGACGGATGGCAAACCGGCGCGGTTCAGGACGGCTGTTTTTCCCGCGTGCGCCATACGGGTCGGACGCCAATCATGCCGGAGTCGTTTGAAGTTTTCCCCAACGGAATTCGCGTAAGATACTCGGTCCCACTCGATCCGAAGAAAAATTTGGACAGTTCCCAATTCGCTGTGGAACAGTGGAATTATCTCTGGTCCAGCACCTATGGTTCGTTCCACTATCGACCATCCAGTCCGGCTACGGTCGGACACGATCGCTTGAAAATCCAGCAAGTCACGCTACTGGATGATCGGACTTTATTTCTGCAGATCGACGAACTGTGCCCCGTCGACCAACTTCAATTGACCGCTACTGTGGTCACGAGCGTCGGACAACAAGTCACACATGAATTGCTCGGCACGATCAATGCGCTGCCTCAACCATTTGAGTTGCCGGTGATCGGACGGGGGGCGACTGATTTGTTTGCCGCCGACAACTTGGTCGCGTGGTGTATCGTTCCCTTCGACGCGAAAAAACGCGGTCCTGTCGCGCGCGCAACCATGCTCCGCGAATTGGGATTTCAACGAATGGCCTATGATTGGCGGGATGAACACGTCGCGACGTGGGACGCCGAAGTCACCGCCTTGCGCGAACAGAAAATCGAGCTGACCGCGTTTTGGGCCCCCGTTAGCACAGCCCAGCCATTGAACGAACCACATTGGAAACAGATCTTGGAGCTGATCGACCGACATCAGCTGAAGATGCAATTATGGGTGATGCTCAACGAAGCCTTGTTTATCGAGCTACCGCCGCAACAGCGGATCAGCTCGATCGTTGATCAACTGGCGCCCGTTGCCGCACAGCTCGCAATTCGCGGGTGTCAATTGGGAATTTACAATCACGGCGGCTGGAGTGGCGATCCGGTCAATATGGTGGCCATCGCCCAGGCGTTACGCGACCGTGGACATGCTAATACCGGACTGGTTTATAATTTGCATCACGGTCATGACGTGCTGCCGGCGCTGCCTGAAAATCTATCGCGCATGCGACCCTATTTGTTGTGCTTGAATCTCAATGGCATGCGCCTCGACGGTCCCAAGATTCTTCCTATCGGAGACGGTACGAATGATGCCGAAGTTCTGGACCAAATCGTGCGATCCGGTTACCAAGGCCCCATCGGGATTCTGGATCACCGTGAAGAGTTGGATGCCGCCGAGAGTCTGCAGCAAAATCTAACGGGGTTGCGAAAGATTCGAAAAGAGTCCCGATAGTAGTGACCATTTAGGGCCATCGAAATGCGGCCTGATTCCACGGCTCGCGCAGGGTTGGCCACAACAATTTTGTTGCCTCGTCATCACCGTTGATGATTTCTAATTGGGGATCCCACTGGATCGGACGGTTGAGTAGCATGGCGATATTGGTCAAGTGGCAGACCGTGGCTGTCCGGCAACCAATCTCCGCATCCGCGATTGGCGCCGCGCGAGATGCGATGCAATCCATGAAATTCTGGTGATGACCCGGGCTCCTCCCCAAATCAATTTCCAGGTCCTGAGCTTCCAACAGCCCCCGTGGCTCAGCCTCCAATTCGCCGCCGTGAATATGCACAAACACCCATCCTGTGCTGCCGATAATCTTCAAACCGCGCGGTTCGCGATTCGCGCCAATCAGTTTGACGCCGTTTTCATAGGTGCATTCGAATTCGTAGTCCATGAAGGCGTCGTACAGATTTTCCGGGCGGCGTGTTCCCTGAGCCTTGATGGTCACCGGTCCAGCATGGTCCATCCCCAAGGCCAATTGCGCGACGTCGATTATATGGGCGCCGCGATCCGACATTTCGCCGCCGCCAAAGGATAGTATAAACCGCCACCAGAAATGCGAACGGCGTTCATGATAGGGAACGACAGCGGTGTGCCCCAGCCAGAGATTCCAGTCCAATCCGGCTGGAACGGGCATGGCTGCGGGAATGCCTTTGAAAGCCAAGACGTCTTTATGATGCGCTTCGTCCCCGCACGGCATGTTGACTTCAATCGTCTTGATTTCTCCCAACCGTCCACTGCGAGCGAGTTCGGCGGCGAAACGAATCTTGGAGTTGGAACGCTCGTGACTGCCGGTCTGAACGATCCGCTGATGATGTTTGGCGACATCCCGAATGGCCATCGCTTCCCCCACTGAATTGGCCAATGGCTTTTCACAGTAGACATCACAACCTGCTCGAATCGCGGCAATCGATGCCAACGCATGCCAATGATCAGGGGTCGAAACATGGACTGCATCCAGTTTTTCGGTGGTCAACAGTTCACGAAAATCAGCGTATCGGCGGCAGTCGTCTTGATTGTAGTGTGTGTCGATTTGCTGTTTGTCTTGCGCGGCATGGTCTTGATCGACATCGCAAACCGCGACGAATTGCACGTTGGCGATCTTTAGAAACTCTCCCGTGTTGTGCCGACCTTTCCCTCCGGACCCAATCGAAGCCATGACGATCCGGTCGCTGGGAGGCGTAGCGCCTCCCAGCCCCAAACTTGAAGCTTGCACAAAGTAGGGTGCGGTCAATCCCGCACCAGTCGCACAAACCACCGAACCGAGAAACCGTCGTCGAGATAGTGCATCGTGTTTCGTCACGGGATGTTCCTTCAAAACATACCAACCGGAATTGTCGTTTAACGAACCCAGATTGTAACACAATTAGTCCTGAAATCACTCTCGGATCAACCGAACCAACTTTAATTCACCTGCTCGATGTTTACATAGTCAATATCGTAAACGGTTGCCCCATACAGCGCCTGAATCGTACCGGCGGAGGGGTCGATGGGCGAGACTTTGTGCGTGACGACTGGAGTTCCGGCATGCGAAACTCGAATCCGGTCGCCACCCTGAGCCAGATGAGTGCCCCCATTGATTCGCAGTCTCCCACCCGTATCGGTATCTGATGGCCGAGTCTGAACATTGAAAGTATCATCGCCTCGCAGGCCATATAAAGCAAAAACTGTATCGCGATTGAATTCCTGAACGTTGACCACGTCGTTGCCAATTCCGCAATACAGCGACATTTGTTCGAGCGAATTAAAATTCAACCCGCCAAATGAGTTTCGCTGAAGCGAGTTCTTGCGCAACTTATATGGGTTGGCAACACCACCCAGCGCGAAGTTTTCGTCGCGCGCCAGAACGGTATCAGAACCGTCTTGTCCGTTGGCGTTTACGACCCCCTGGATCAGGCTCAAATTTTGGCCGACCGAACTTACGTTAATCAAATCATTGCCCGCGCCGGCATTGACCATAAGTGTTGTTCCGAAGGCCGTGCTGTTGATGTGAATCTGATTGTTGCCCTTGCCCGCGTTCAGCACGCGATGCTCAATCGCTCCGTGCAATAATGAGAATCCGGGCTTGTCGACTGTGCTACTGGTCAACGTGAAAACATCATTCCCAAGATCGTCTTGATCGTTCAGAGTAATGGAATCAACGCCTGCGCCCCCATTAACTAAAACGCTGCCACCGATCGAATCCAAGAGGCCCGTGCCGATTTCGATCGTGTCATTCCCGCCACTGGCATACAGTTCAACCTTCGTTGTAGCAGCGGAACTGTTCAATCTCATCGTGTCGTTCCCATTGCCCGCGAACAGGGAAACCGTGGCGATCGAGGTATAATCGAGTGCACCAAAGAACGCTGACGACATGTCAAACGATTGGCCGACCAGCGTGTAGGTTACATTGCCGGGAACCGCCTGATTATTGATCCGAATCGAGTCCGAGCCCGTGCTGCCATGAACATGCACGGATGCCTGAATCAGATCCGCCCGATTCGTCCCCAAGACAATCGTATCATCTCCCGCCGCCGCCTGGATCGTCAAGTCAACGGGAGCAACACTCGAAAGGCTGACGGTGTTATTGAATGGGTTGGCAACGAGTGTGACTTGTTCAGTTTGCAGATAGCTCCACGTTTGTGTACCGGTTTTCGAAAACGTATTGCTGACAAAAGAATAACTGTCGTTTCCCGCAGCATCATTCGCATCGTTGAAACGGATCATGTCCGTGCCGGCGCCGCCCAAAATGGTGAGGTCGCCCAAGATATCGGTATCCAAGTCACCAGCATTTCCTCCGACGACGATATCATCATTGCCGTTGCCCGCTCGGATCGTGAGGTCCGTGGTTGCAGCCAGGCTATTGACGAGAATTAAGTTACGAAACTCATTGGTACGCAAGTCAATCGATTCGGCATTCAAGTAACTCAAATCGGCAAAGGCGCTGCCCCGCGCGACGACCGACTTCGATACGGTGTAGGTATCGGTATAAGGATTTCCCGGTTGGGCAAAGCCCAAGCCACCGTCGTTTTCATCGTGTATCACAATACTGTCGGATCCGAGTCCGCCGTCAAAGCCGACCGCACCAGTCAGTAAATCCAGGTCGCGCGCGTCGGGTGTCAGTTCCATCGTATCCGTTCCACCGCCGCCGAGAAAACTGACCGTCGAATTCGCTGCCGTCGCATGCACGCGAACTGTATCAATGCCATTGCGTCCGCTGATCGAGACACTCTGGCCAGGTTGGGTTCCGCGAACATTGATGGTGGCGTTTTGGTTCGTTGCCCAGAGTGTCAAGCCTTCGACTCCGGCGTGATTGACCAAGCCACCGTATCCGCTTTGGGTGAAATAATTGGTTTGCAAAACATAGTTATCAAATACATTTCCGCCATCGCGATCATCGAATATCAAACTGTCTTGACCGCTCCCGCCTTCGACCCAAATGCTGTCACCCAGATTGACGCTCAGATCTCGATTTCCAACCAAGACACTGTCGTTTCCCGCTTCACCATACACATGCACATCCGTACCGGCATCCGACGAATGGACGCGGATCGAATCGTTTCCAGCACCGGCGTAAACGTGCAGCGCATCGATGTTGTTGTAGAACACACGACCGGCGCGCGTCGATTTATCAACTTCATTATCGGTAATCGTATAAGTTGTCGCTCCTGCCAGAGAGTTTTGGTCGAAGATCATCGTATCGATCCCAGTTCCGCCATTGACAGTCACTTTTCCTTGACCATAGAAAGCCAGCAAACCATCGGCGACGGAGAACGTATCGTTACCCGCACCTCCCTCAATCACAACTTCAAAATTCCCTGGCAGCGCATCGATGAAAAACGTATCGTTCCCTCCGATGCCGCATAGTGTCAGTTTGTCGAGTGATTCCTCCCACCGTGTTCCCACGAATTCACCATTGAGAAAAATATCAACCGAACCGAAATCATCCTCGTTGCGGCGAAGTTCCAGCAAGTCGTTTCCCGCCGTTCCCGTGATCACAAGTTCTGGCCAAGCGTTCTCAAATGCTCTTGACAATAATTCCAACTGATAAGGGTTGTTTCCGGTGTTGTATGCCACTTGATGTGGCAACCCGGATTTGTCAATATCCGAGTTAACCATGATTGAAACTTGGACGCCATTCGGGAAATCCATGATCCCCGTGTGTAAATCGGTCAAGTCACCGCCGTGATTGTAATACGTGCCGAACATACCCTCTGACCATTGACTGTAATTTTTATCATTCGGATTATTCCAACCCAGGAAACCATCCCGCATTTGGTTGCGCGTTTCCGCGGAGAGTATGTCGTCGTTATAGCGAACGTTGGCCAAAAACGTGGCCAGTTCCTTGGGAGTCAGAAACCAACCTTCACCACCGGCAAGTAATCTGCGATCACCATAGGCAAATCCAGCCGCACCCAGGTCCGGATTATTATATTGGAACGTGACGTCCGCTAGTTCAGGTTTGGTGTCGGCGTTGACAATCCCCATGGGGTCGAGGACGTGCTCGGAAACATAGAGCACATACACTTCGGCAGTCAATCCCGCCGGATCATCTGCATTGTCGATAACGTCATTGTCCACCGCCTCCCAAAGGTAGGGCAACATCACGCGCATCAGAGCGAAGTTCGCATTCTCATATTCGTAAATGGGTTTGTTATTGAAATTGATGCCGGTGTTGATCAATTGTGCCAAACCGGCAAAACTGGTCTGCTCATTCAGACTGGCGCTACCATCGCCGTTAAAATCAATCCGTCGAATACCACTGCGATGCGTCAACAGCTCGCGAAAAGTTATGCTCTGAATGCTGGCTTTGGCAGCGACTTTATCGGGAGCATCCAAACCGTCGCGCCACGCTTGGGGCAGATACTGATAGATTGTCTCATTGACTGATTGGCCCTGGTTTTGCAGTAATTGCATGATCGCCGTTGCCGTGATCTGCTTGGCCACGCTGGCGATCGTCATGCCGGTGTCGCCATTGAATGAGACGTTTCCGCCATCGGCTGCCGTTCGAGCCAGCCCATCTCCACCGTCCCGAACGAGAACTCCATTTTGATTGATGGCATATCCAAAGCCAACCGAGTTGTTATTGAAGTAACCCTGTAAATTGTCTTCGAATTGATTCAGATCGAAGGTCCCGGTAGCGGTCCCAACTCCTGAAAAATTGAGGCGCGGTTCCAGTACAGAAAAATCCAGTTTGGCGGTACGAGAAGCTTTCATTCGTCGGCAATTCCGGTCAGCCGAGTGTAATTTCGACCAAGTATAGCGAACGATATTTCGGATCGAGCAAGACATTGTGTTTCTCCCTTGAAGAGTCAACTGGCTGTAAAATAGTCGCTGTTCTTTCGAGTAAACGCGACTTTCACACAATGGCTCGCTTAACCGTCTCCATTGGCGACAATAAATTCTTACAAAACCGTCAGTAATTTGGGAATTGGCTAACAACACTAAGAGCCTATCCCAAAACCTTGCTCCCTTCTCCCCTTTTTAGGGGAGAAGGGCTGGGGATGAGGGGTTTTGGGATAGGCTCTAAATCCGGTCAAAAACCCCTGCCAGGGAAGTGCCAATTTGCCATTGCCCTTGGCTCCCTCGTTCGGTCAGTCTAGCCCGGTTCCTGGGCGTTCACTTCCTTTGCCGCCGCACTTAAGCCATACTCTCGGCATGAAGATAACACTCCCGACCTACAACCTTGTTCGACTTCGCCAACCCTCTTTGACCTTCGGCCTGTTGGTTTTCGCCATGCTGGTGGGTTGCGAGAAGGAAAAACAATTAGTTCGCCCAACAACAGCGGCACCAGACTCCAGTGGAGTGGTCACGGCACCTGAAAACAGCATCGCCAACAAAATCCGTTTCGCCACATTCAACGTGGCCATGAATCGGAAAACGGCGGGCGCCTTGGCAGCCGAACTCGCCACTGGAAACTCACCGAAAACGGCTCAAATCGCCGAAATTATTCAACGCATCCGGCCTGACGTTTTGTTGTTAAATGAGTTTGATTTCGATTCAGCGGGGTCTGGAATCAAGAGTTTTCAGGATAATTTTCTGGCCCAATCGCAACGGAAACAACCACCGATTCGATACGAATTCGTCTATTCAGCGCCCGTAAATACCGGCATCGATAGCGGATTCGATCTCAATGCGGATGGACTTACCGGCACGGCCGACGACGCGCTGGGGTATGGCGAGTTTCCCGGTCAGTACGGTATGGTCGTGTTGTCACGTTTTCCGATTGCCTTGGATCAACTGCGAACGTTTCAGAATTTTTTATGGAAGGATTTGCCTGAGGCCAACTGGCCGGTCGATCAGCAATCAAAAAAACCCTATTACCGTGACGAGATCCAAGCGGTGTTTCGACTGTCGTCCAAGAGCCATTGGGATGTCCCCATCCGGGTTGGCAGCGAGACGATTCATTTTCTGGTTTCGCATCCGACACCGCCCGTGTTCGATGGGGAAGAAGATCGCAATGGCTGCCGCAATCACGACGAAATCAAGTTTTGGGCCGACTATGTTTCCGGTTCGGCGGACTACCACTACGATGATGCCGGTGTGCACGGCGGTTTGCCGATCGACGCAAAATTCGTAATCGCCGGAGATCAGAATGCCGATCCAGTCGATGGCGATAGCCAACTGGACTCAGCCCGACAATTGACCGAACATCCGGCGATCAATCACACTTTAACACCGCAATCCACCGGCGGCATTTATTACGCGGAAAAACAAGCGGAAGCAAATCTGAAACAGACGGGCAATCCGGCGTTTGACACGGGCGATTTTAATGATTCCAACGTGGGCAATATGCGCATTGACTATTGTCTCCCGTCGGCGACCCTTAATTTGGTGGGGAGTGGCGTGTTTTGGCCGACGCCTGATCAAACGGGAGGAGATTTAGTCGAAGCCTCGGATCATCGTCTGGTGTGGATCGATCTTGATCCGATGAACTGGTTGTTGCGCTAACGAAAGTCTCTCGATTTAATTTGCAATTCGCGGATTTGATCGGACAGATCTTCCAGCCAGCTTACGACCACATGAATGACGCCGCTCTTTTTTTCCAGTTTCCCATACGCGATCCAGGCCGCTGAAGTGCGCGCAATCTTGTAATGCCGTTCCCACACATCCGGCTTCACCACCAGGTTGGCAATTCCCGTTTCATCTTCCAGCGTCACAAACGTGATCCCTTTGGCCGTCGAGGGACGTTGCCGCAGGATCACCAAACCAGCCACGCGAAGATACCGATTGTTATTCAGATCGATCAGACTACCACACGTGGTCGCCCGCAATTGATCCAATTTTGAACGATGAAATGACAACGGATGAGCCCGCAACGACAAACCGATCGCGCGATAGTCCGCTGTCACTTGATCGACCGCTGCCAGTTTCGGGAGTGCCTCCGTGTCGTCATCGGCAGTTTCCAAATCGGCGAACAGGGGTTGGTATTGGGGCTTTTTTTCTTGAGCCAACGCCTGCCACAGCGCCGCGCGTCGATCCTGGTCCAGCGATCCAAAGGCATCGGCCTCGCTCAAGTGCGCGATGTTGGCTTGACTCAAGAGAGTCCGTCGGGTGAATTCGGAAATGCTGGTGAACGGACCATTGCGTCGCGTCGTCATGATCGTATCCGCCACCTCGGCGCGCAAACCCGCAATCAATCGCAGTCCCAATCGCAGTTGACAACCCTGCGCCACTCCCGGCTGACTCACAGCAATCAGCGTACAATCCCAATCGCTATGGTTCACATCGACAGGCAATACCTCGACGCCATGTTTTTTTGCATCGGCGACCAGCTGCGCGGGCGCGTAAAACCCCATCGGTTGGCTATTGATAATCGCGGCACAAAACGCCGCCGGATAGTAGTGTTTCAACCAGGCGGAAACATACACGAGTTTGGCAAAACTGGCAGCGTGCGATTCCGGAAAACCGTACTCGCCAAATCCGCTGATCTGCCGAAAGACCTGTTCGGCGAACTCTTCGTTTAAGCCTCGCGCGCGCATCCCGGCGATCAGTTTGTCATGGAACTGTTGAATGAGGCCGGTTTTGCGCCACTTGCCCATCGCCCTTCGTAACTGATCCGCTTCACCCGGCGTGAACCCCGCCGCGACGACCGCCAGCTTCATCGCTTGCTCCTGGAAAATGGGCACACCCAAAGTTCGATGCAGCACCGCTTTAATAGCTTCGTTGGGATACTGAATGGGTTCCTCGCCGTTGCGTCGCCTCAAATAGGGATGCACCATGTTGCCTTGAATCGGCCCCGGCCGCACGATGGCGACTTCGATCACCAGATCGTACCAGCAACGGGGCTTCAAACGGGGCAGCATGCTCATCTGACCGCGGCTTTCAATTTGAAATACGCCGACCGTATCGGCGGCACAAATCATGTCATAAACGTGCGGGTCTTCGGCGGGAATGTTCGCCAGTGTGCAGGCCGGGCCTCCCTGTTGCTCGATCAGTTGAAAACATTTTCGAATCGCCGACAGCATACCCAGGCACAAGCAATCGACTTTCAACAGTCCCAACTCTTCCAAATCATTTTTGTCCCATTGAATGACCGTCCGCCCATCCATCGAAGCGTTTTCAATCGGCACCAGTTCATCCAAGGGGCCTTGGGTCATCACCATGCCACCGACATGTTGCGACAAGTGACGGGGAAAGCCCAGCAGTTCGTCCACCAGTCGCAGCAGCTGTTGGCCGATTTGAGATTCTGGATCGATGCCCACTTCGTTCATCCGAGTGGCCAGTTTACGCTCTTCGGAATGACCTTCCACTTGTTGTGTGAGCGCCTCGACGCGATCGAGGGATAACCCGAGTGCTTTGCCCACATCGCGCACGGCACTACGCACGCGATACGTGATCACCGTGGCCGCCAATCCGGCGCGATCGCGGCCATATTTCGTGTACAGGTATTGCAACACTTCCTCGCGTCGCTCGTGTTCAAAATCTACATCGATATCCGGTGCTTCGTTGCGTTCCTTACTGATGAATCGTTCGAACAACAAATCACTGGTGGCCGGATCGACCGACGTCACGCCAAGGCAATAACACACAGCCGAGTTCGCGGCCGAGCCACGGCCCTGACAAAGAATGCCACGACTGCGGGCGAAACGCACCAGATCCCAGACGGTCAGAAAGTAAGCTTCATAGCGCAGCTCGTCAATCAGTTTCAGCTCGTGTTCAATCTGCTCGCGAACTTTGTCCGGCACTCCGGCGGGATAACGTTGTTGGGCTCCCTGCTGAGTCAGCTGTCGCAAATAGCCGTTGGGTGATTGGCCGGCGGGCGCTAGTTCGACGGGATACTCATAACGCAGTTGGCTTAAACAAAACTGACACTGCTCGGCGATTTCCAGCGTCCGCGCCAGCGCCTCCGGAATGCGCGAAAATGCTGCCTGTCGCCGCGCGATGGTGTGCAAATGACGTTGCGCGTTGGGCAGCAACAAATGTTCGGCTGCGATGACGGTCGTTCGATACTTAATCGCGGTCAACACATCGTGCAGCGGCAGACGGGCAGGGTGGTGATACAGTACATCGCCGGCCGCGACCAACGGCAGCCCGGTTTGCTGCGATAGTTGTTGCAATTGCGTGATCCGCCAGTGGTCATCGATCCCTTGATACAATGACGCCATCAAATAGGCCCGCTGGCCAAACAGCTCCCGATAGCGTTGATAGTCGGAGCAGCCGAAATTCGTGCCACTCGATTCGGAAGCACAGAACGCCGATTCGGGCGAGGTCATTGACTGACCCTCGCGCAATTGACCCTCGCGCAACCGGGTTCGTCCCTGTTGAAACCATTGGTAGCTCGGATGCTGTTCATCGATCTGTTCGACTCGGGACCGATCGCCAGTGAACTGCGGAATGACGCCAGCCAACAGACCGTGGGAGTGTGTGGCAAGATCTGACCACGACAGCCAGCATTCCCCTTTCGGAGCACGCCGTCGGCCGACCGTGATCAATTTGGAAAGCTGGGCATACGATTGGCGATCGGTGGCCCAGAGCAGAACGGGCGGCGCATCATGGGGAATGATTTCGGCTCCGATGATTAATTTAATCGGCGGACCGGTGGCTGCCTGCTCACGAACGGCACTGTAGGCGCGCACGACTCCGGCCAGTGTATTTTCATCCGTAATCGCCAGGGCTGCGTATCCCAGCTCACTGGCGCGGGCCACCAATTCGTCGGCGTGCGAGCCACCGGTCAGGAACGAATAATTGGTTTTGCAATGCAGTTCGGCAAACATCTCAGAATTCTCCTTGCACAAACCAGAGTTTTTCGCGCAGATCGCGATAGACCCAATACTGTTGTCCGCGCGCCGTTTCGACACGCCAGTAGTCTCGACAAACCGTTTGCCCGCGCCACCAACCCGTTTCAATTCGCTCCGGGCCCCACGAACGGACAATCGTTTGTGGCTGTCGCAACGAAGGGTTCGCGGTGGCTGTACTGGTTGGTTCCAGCACAAAACCGGTCGAGAGTGTGGACGCCGCGACGGTGGGATTCTGACAGGAAACTCCCACCGTTCGCAGCGCAATCGCCACGGGAGGGTGAAAAATCTTCAACGGTCGCGCCGCGACATGCGATTGCGGTCGTGCGGTTGTTCGCTGGCGTGAGCGTTTGCGATGAATATCCACCAAGGGACGAAACCGGTATGAGTATTCCGGCTGAGCGCCGGATTGAAGTTGCGGATACACGACATTGTGTTGGCCCAGGCGACTGGTCAAACGGTTGATTAATTGAGCCAAGGCCTGTTTGTCCAGTCGCGGATTTTCATCAAACAACTGTCGCTGCTGCTCCACCAACAACACCCCGGCAGTCACGTTCACCTGGATCTCCTGGACTTGGACCGAGTGCCGGCGGGAGTTACTGAAGGTCTGTTCCATTTGCAGTTCGACCAACGGCAAGATGTGATTGGCGGTCGCCGTAGGTTGAAATAGGCTGACGGTGAATTCCAGTGACGGTGCCGCTGGAACGATCAAGCGGATCGTCCACTGCAAGGCTCCCTGTTGTCGGGCGCGCAACTGTTCACAAATTTTCGTGATCAAACGGCCGATAATCACTTCGATGGTGGCCCGCTGGTGGGTGGGATAATCCAATAACTGTTCGGCTTGAAATTCAGGCGGCAGCTGTCGCGCGATCACCGGTTCAGCGATCTGACCCAGAGCTTGATCGATCCGTCGATGAATTTCCTGGCCAAACCGCATCGCCAAATCAGCGCGCGATAGTTGCCAAAGCTGGGCGTTGATTTCGATTCCCAATCGGCGCAAGGTCGTCACCGTGGCCGGTGCCAATCGCAGCGTTTCAATTGGCAGTTGTGAAAACATCTGCGTGTCCTCGGCCGGAATTACCAGCCACGGTTGGTGCGCAAAACGGCTGGCTCCCCAAGCCATGCCGACCGTGTTGGCCAGTGCCAGCCGGGGCAAATAATCCAATTGTTGAACGTGCGCGTAAATTTGCTGAGCCAACTGGGTCTCATCGCCGAACAAACGTTCGAGTCCCGTCACGTCCAGCAAAATGGCAACCGGTTGTAGTCCCTGCTTGGCTGCCGTGGCTTCGATTTGTTCCAGACCCACAATCGGACTGAACCGCCCCAATGAATCGGCGAGTTCAGTCAAAGCCACTACATCGGCAGCCGTATCCTGTTCGAAAATATGAAACCGCGAATCGGTCTGCTGCTGCACGGAACGCTGTAACAATGATTTCGCTTCGGACAGCGGCATCGAGACGCGAATTCCATCCCGTATCGCCAACGGACTGGCGGCTGCCACCAACCGTCCGCGCCGGGAATCCTGACGAAACAACACCATTCGTTGCCGACGCAACTCAGGCTCGGCGACGACCATCCGCTGGATGGACCAGTTCGGCAGCCACAGGCAAACGATGCGCTGACGAGGGGGCACGGGTCGTGGCTGGGACAGCGTTGACTGAAGCGGGTTGGTGAACTGCGGCAGGTTGGGGAGTGGGTGGTTCATGTGCACGACGTGTCGGTTGGACATTTCCGGTGATATGATTGATGGTTAGCTCAATGGACTTGCCAGTTTGCGTGCCCCGGCAACGCGTGAGTTGCAGCTGCACCGTTTGAGTCGGTTGAGCGGCCGAGGAAGCGGTCGGTTGACCCATCCCGACCAGCCACTGAACTTCGGCCCAACTCGGCCGCTTGGCCGCCGCCGGAGATTGCAGAAACAATCCCAGACAGCCACTCGATTCAGCGGCCAGCTGAAATCGACGAAACCAGCGTTCATCAATTTCGGCAATGGGTCCCCAGACCGCCGCGACGGCTGGACAACGCAAGGCTTGATCGATCGCCCACAGCAAATCATTTTCGTCTGCCACCCGTGGGGCCGAGTGTGAGATGGCGGGAGCATGGGAGATCGAATGAGTATGCCAGTCGCGGGGTGCATTTTCATGACCGGATCGCAACACGATCAAGTGCTCCAGATTGATTCCAATCGCCGCCGCCGCTGGTGGAAAAAACTGACTTAACGGATCAATAATCACCAACGCTCCTCCGTCCAGGCACGCTTGCTGCGCAACTCGCAACGACAAATAATCCGCTCCTTGACCACCCCCCGTGATCCATTGCACCAACGTGCCGCGCGGATAGCCGTGGCCAGGTAACAAACGATCGATTGCCTCGCAAGCATTTTTTACGACTCCGCCATTATCCAACCGATTACCCGTTTCGGTTTGTCGAATTTGTTCTCGAAGTTGATTGATGATCGTGTCCATCGCAACGCATCCCGCGAAGTAGTGTGATCGCACTTGTTTTCCGCTCGTTACCAAGCAGCCCGAGTTTGTCATCCACGAGTGACACGTTTGGTCACATCGGCAGAAATTCGTCTCTAAAATGCCAAAACCCAGGTAGTGTTCAAAGTTACATTTGTACAGATTGCTACTAGATTGCAAGCGGCCCGCTAAAAACGATCAAAATAACCCAACAAGTCCGCAAAACAGCCGAAACCGGCCCCCGAAAACTTGGGCGCTTTGTCGCCAACTGCTGTCGGAACGAGCCACCGAATTTTTCTCTCAGAATTTTTCAAATTTTCTTCAAGTTTTTCCTGTCACGACCGGTCGTCGGCCACGTATCAGACTCCGAGATCGTCGTAGTTTGACCTCTCACCCAAACCAATATGCTTAGTTTTCCCACCATCTCCCTGACAGGAATTGCCTCCATGTTCGTTAAACCAGCCGTTTTTGTTGTATTACCTGCATTGATTGCCGGATGTTTTTTAGGGGGTGGTCAATCCGTCCGAGCGGATCAGGTTTTCGGCGTGACCGCCAGTCAATCGCTGGTAAATTGGGACAGTGCTACCCCGGGGACAGTCAGCGCGGGCGTGGCGATTACCGGAGTGCAAGTCAATGAGCAAATTACGGGGATTGACTTTCGTCCGGTCGATGGCTTGTTGTACGGCGTCGGCAATCAAAATCGGTACTACCGAATTAATACAACGACAGGAGTGGCGACTCAAATCGGCGCCATTTTCCCCACCGGTCTGTTAGGATCATTTTTCGGATTCGATTTTAATCCAACGATCGATCGCAACCGAATCGTTTCTGATTTGGACAAGAATTACGTGATCAACCCTTCAACGGGAGGTCAAACCGTGACCACAGATCTGTTCTATCAGGCTGGGGATGCTAATGTCGGAGCCAATCCGAATGTCGTCCACAGTGCCTACAATAACAACTTCTCGGGCGCGCTGACGTCCCAATTGTTCGGGATCGATTCGGGACTTGATATTCTGGTAACACAAGCCAATTCTGCGGGAACACTGGGCACGCTCGGATCGCTGGGACTGAACATTTCCGGAGTCGGCGGATTCGATATTTCTAGCACATCGGCCCTTGCCTTCGGCGCCTTTCAACTCGAAGGAAACCCGCTAAGCAATTTCTATCAGATCAATTTGGCCAACGGATCCACGACTTCGATCGGACAAATCGGTGGCGGACAAGCGATCACGGCAATTGCGGTTGCGATACCGGAACCATCGAGCCTGATGATTACTGGAGTGAGTTTGTTAAGCTGCCTGCTAGTCCGACGCAAACGACATTTCTCCGGGCAACTGGCTCGCTAGAAAATTGAACTGCGTTTTGTGTCAGAGTCTTCCACTCGCCATACTCCGGATGCGAAAGATACGCAGCCGTCGATATTGTCGTCAGATTGTTTCCAGGCCGGAACGTCCACAAACGGATTTCTTATTTTAATAAGTGGGCGTTCCGTCTTTTTTTGTATCGACCATCATCTGCTGTTAAAACTGAGCAGTTCCGTGCTCTCGCGGTATTCGATTGTTTCTCTCGACGGCGAAAGCGGCCGTGCAAACCAGACTAATCACCACAGGTGCCACGCGGAAAATTGGATCACATAAATTCCCAGCAACAGGTTGGTGACGGCGTGCGCGACGATACAGTCCCACAAGTTGCCGGTTCGATGCATCAACCACGTGACCAAGCCAAACCAGAGGAATGCCGCCACCGCCTCGGAGGGATGTGTGATCACGCCGTAGATTGATGGCGTTAGCAATGCGCCCCAGGAAAGGGTCTGCAAGCCAATGGATTCCCAATTGGGATCTTGAATCCACCGCACCAGCCAGCCGCGCAAAAAGAGCTCTTCGACCACCGGCACCAACAACGCTAATAGCGTAAACCGCAACACTAAAAACAGATTGCGAAATGAAGTGTCCGGCAGGCTCTCGAAAGGATTGAAGGCCGGACGCAAATTTGTCCAGGACTTCAGGCCGATGGACTCCAACATCGTTCGCTCGAGGTGGAGTTCACAGCAGCCCACCCAGACGACGAGCCCCACGACTCCCACGACAATTGAAATTGGCGAGATTCGGAGGGGAAAATGCCGGACATAAATGGCATGGAAATAGCCGAGCAAGCCGACGGCAATCAGCACTTGTGCGGCCACCATCCCCACGTAGAAATTCGCGGCGCCTGGTGTCGCCGGTTCGCCAGATGCAGCGTTGAAACTGGAAAAATCGGGGTAAAAGCTGGCGATTACCAAGAACACAATCAATGGTAAAATAAACGCGGTCGCATCGCGGATGCTGTCGACAGGTTTGGACATAGAGGCTTTCGAATAATTTGTCGCCGACTTGGGCCACTTGGATTTACCAGTTTAATCACATTCCTGTTTACAGTCACGGTCGTTTGATGAACACTTTTTTTTACGGTCTCACTCGGTTGACCTGCGCAGCAATCCTATACTGCGGCTTAACCGCAACCGACGCTGTTGCCGCGCCCCAGACCGAAGACGACTACGCTCGCCAGCGTGCTCAAATGGTTGAAATCGCCGTCAAAGGAGCTGGTGTTACCGACGAGCGGGTTTTGCGTGCCATGCTGGCGACTCCGCGTCATGAATTTGTTCCGTCCAAACTGCGCAAGGAACAATCGTACCTCGATGCCGGGATTCCGATCGGCGACAAGCAAACGATTTCATCACCATTTATCGTGGCCTATATGACCCAATCGCTGGATCCCCAAACCACAGACAAAGTACTGGAGATTGGCACCGGCAGCGGTTATCAAGCGGCCATCCTCAGTCCGTTGGTACAAGAAGTCTATTCGATTGAGATCGTGGAAGCGTTGGGTAAACGAGCCGCCAAAGTCTTAAAGAAACTGAAATACGAAAATGTGTTCACGAAAGTTGGTGATGGTTACCTCGGTTGGCCGGAACACGCACCGTTTGACAAGATCATTGTGACCTGTTCGCCCGAGGATATTCCGCGCCCGCTGGTCGATCAACTAAAAGAGGGTGGTATTATCGTCGTGCCGATGGGTGAGCGTCACCAACAAACGCTGTACCTCATGGAAAAAAAGAACGGCGAAATGATTCGTAAGGCTTTGCAACCAACTCTGTTTGTACCGATGACCGGCGCCGCCGAAGACCAGCGCCGTGTTTTGCCCGATCCAACAAAGCCCGAGTTGTTGAACGGCGATTTCGAAGAGGGATTGGACGAAAAGAATTTCATCAAGGGCTGGTATTACGAGCGACAACTGGTCTGGAAAGAGGACGAAGCCTCGCCGAGCGGCAAACACTTCGTCGAATTCAACAATGGAGTTCCCGGACAACTTGCGCATGTCATGCAGGCCTTCGCCATCGATGGGCAGAAAGTACCGGCGATCAAGTTTTCCGCCTCGTTTGCCTGCGAGAATATTGTGAAGGGTCCCTTGCCCAAAGATTATCCGTCCGCTGTTGTGTCGTTTTACAATGAAGAACGCGAAATTTTGGGCAACACCATGTTGGGGCCGTTTCAAGGATCTCAAAATTGGAAAGATCACAGCCAAGTCATTCGCGTCCCTCGCGAAACTAAGGAAGCGATTGTTCGCATTGGACTATTCGGTGCCACCGGCACAGCCCGATTCGACAATATTGCAATCGCAGTCGAGAAATAGCTCGCGTCCAATTTTTGGTAACCGTTCACGGCCCTTACTCGTCGTTCCCGCGTCGGCGGGAATCCGGCGTTGGCCAGATTGGCTTCAGTTTTCTTTCCCGAGTGTGGCACAGGCTTCCAGTCTGTGGATTCGTTCGATCACAGACTCGAAGCGCCAGAAGCCGGTGCCACTTGGTTTACGTGCGTCAACTCGATCTACTCGTCGATTTCGCTCAGTGAAGCAATTTGACCGTCATTCTTTTCGAATAGTCGTTTCAGCAGATCGTCGCTTGCCGTTTCCTTTATGAAATGTGATGAAGCATCAGCCATGCCGACCAGAAAGCCTCCAGGAAACTGACCCAACAAATCAAACTTGGAGAAATCTTCGGGATCGATCCCCTCATCTGGTTTTGTCCACGGAACCGCCAACTGGTCTCCAGCATCGACGATCATGATGGTATTGCTGGTCCCATCAAGCATTTCGCTAATTCTCGAAGACGTTGAGTTGCCCTTTTCGTCCTTCCCAAAAACACCATCTCGCCCGCCGATCCCCAGGTAAGTCGTTTCGCTGGGGCCAGCACTACTATTGGGCGAGCGATAAATCGCGGGCATCATTTCCAGAACCTTCAGGTTATTTTCACTGTCCCAAGGTTCGTCCATTTTGTACATTTCGTAGAGATTGCTTTGCTCAATATAGGGAAGGATCTTTACTCGCCAGCTAACCTCCGGGCCGTCTTTCTCGTACGGACCAAATCCTGATGGGAATTTCATAAAAGCGGATTCGTAATTATGCATGGCGATCGCTATCTGCCGAATATTGTTGATGGATTGAACTCGGGCGGAAGCACCGCGCACTTGCTGGACTGCTGGCAATAAGACCGCGATACCCATCGGTGTCACGACCAAGGGATCCACCATCGGCAAACTTTGATGGCTTTCAAATTCAAAACCGTCGGCGACCCGACGAACCGCCATCATGGATGGAGTCAGATGTTTGTGGATCGCTCGTGCGGGTGGCAGACTGATCGATTGCAGCAGAGGACCTACCTGGGCCCGCATGGCTGGCGAAAAATCCTCGATCATCTGGTACCGCATCGCCATTCCCATTTGAACCATTGGGTAGAGCCACTCAAAAGGTCGCTTGGTATCCACCCACAACATTGTCAGCAATTTTGCATCAGCTTTGTCTGCTGCGAACGAGACGTTCGGTAAATCACTGGCGAACAACGGGGCAGGGCGTTCTCCAATTGCGGTCATGATCGCCTGAGGATAGAGCGCCAGCAGCAATCGTTTTTTGTGCACGCAGAGGCTGATTTCGAACGGAAACTCTTCGGTTGGAACAACCACCGTCGTGATCGTCGCCTCGCCAACACGCTTATTAAATAGCCGGGGACCATCAGGTGATTGATTCTTGGCAAAAGCATCATTCAAACGAAACAGCGTATTCGCAAAACGCTCCTCATCCTTCAATTCAGCCGTCAAAGTCAGTCCGCTCAACCAGCCATCCCCCGCAGCATTGTGCAGAGTGACCACCGGCCCAATCTGAGCCAGCAAATCCTGTTGCACGTCAATCTGCAGTTCCTCACGCAATCCAGCGAGCCCTTCTGCAAACGCTTCAGCATCGTGGGGACTCATTTCATGGAGCCGATCCAGAAAAAAATCAAACTGTTTGTTCAGATCAATCGAAGTCGCCAACGCAAACATGGTATCGTCCGGAATATGAGCCAAATCCGAAGCCTCCAGTCCGCTTTCGGAACTCAATGCAAACATTCCGGTTGGCTCACCATCGAAGCGAAGCAACATGCGATTGGCCATCCCTGACTCGGTATATCCACTCGAAGTTTCAATCGACTTGATCTTGTCCAGCCCCAATGACTCGACCAGACCGCCTACTTCTGGAGGAGCGAAAGTCATTATCTTCTCGCGCAGTTTGGTCACATCCAGAAAGCCCAAAGCCGTTCTGCGTTCCAACGGGATCCGTTGCTGCAACTGCAGCATCCACGGCGCGACCGCATTGCCACTCAGTCGCTTGACCGTCGATCCAACAAACTCAGAACCAACTCCAACGATCAGGCAGCCATCCACTTGACCGACCAGGACTGGGAACTCTCCCAAATTCTCGCTGGTAAACTGCAAAAAAACAGCCTCGCCCATCTGCACTTTCTGCCCTGGGCCAAATTGAGATTGGATCAGCCGCGTCAGGGACGAAGCAGCAGCCTTGGTTTTCTCGCCAAGCATCAACAGAGCCACGGCTTCAACTTTGCCCGGCCCGTCTGGCGTGATTTCGACATCCTTCACAATGAAGCCACCCGCGCCGCGCAGGAACGCGTTCATTCCCACTTCCATCAATTGCTCGGCATCGCGTTTAATCTCCGGCGACAGCTCTCGAGACCCTTCTTTGATCGTCTGTAGCGCTGCCGCAAATCCGGAATCGATAAACTGCCGCACGGTTGGCTCAGAAAGCAGTTGGTCCGTTTTATTGGTGCTGTTGGCCGGGATCGGATGGCCATGATTCCAAAACGACACGGCCAGGCAGGATTCTGGAACCGCGCGCAGCAGTTTGTCCTGGCTCGCGGATTGCGCAAAAACTGAGCCTTGCCAACAAACGACAACACCAATCGACACATACAACAATTGAGAAAAGAAACGCTTGATCATTGCCGAGCCCTTTATTTTTAGCTGGAATCTTGCAGAGACATGAGCAATATTTTACAGGTCTTTACCGTGGCGCAAAGCTCCTGCATTGCGGTTTCGAAATGTTTTGATCTGCCAAGCTGGAGCGAAAAGTGGTTTCATTGGGGCCGGCCGTGACCGTCATCAACGCAACGATGTGAATTTCGATATAATGTTTACTCGCAAAAAAATAATGTGAACCCGGCATTCCAGCCGCGTTGACTGTGCCAAACAATTAGCTCCACAAACCAGGTGCTCCATGGAATCCAGACGACTGCTTGACGCGCATCAGTTGATTGGTCTTTGTTGTTTGTTATGTCTCGGCTGCGGATCACCCTCTACCAGCCCGACGGCGGCGACCCCATCCAACGATACGAGCGTCGCGGCAGAAGCATCGAAAGCGTCTTCGTCTCAGCCCCAAGTACCCTCGGCGCGGAAGAAGTCCACAGACGCAGCGCAAACCAACCAATCGAAATCGCCGGACGCTTCCACGGCGAGTGTCACCCAAGTTCCATCCCAGCCGGACGAACCAACCATCGCAACGCCAACCGCCGAACAACTGGCCCGTTGGAAACACGCATCGTTCGACCCACTACGGCTCTTGGCTTTTCATGAAAACGATCTGTCAGGCCAAGTATCATTTGTGGCCGCCACAAACGACGGCAAACATTACTTGCTGGGAGGTACGAAACTAACGCTTTGGGACCTCGAAAGCGATGAGCAAGTTCATGAGTTTATCACAGCAAATACGAACGAGGACGAACGCTTGATCGGCTTCGCAGTTTCTCCAGTCGGCGACTGGTGCGCCGCAATGAACGCCAGTGGACAGCTCCATCGATTTGACATCCAAGCACGTAAAGAAACTTCGTCCAAAGAAACCAAGGCTAAAAATCCTACGTGCATTGCCATCTCGCCGGATGGCAAAGAAATTGCAATCATCACTCGCGTCGGTGAAGTGACGATTTTGAACGCTGACACGCTGGAGCAGAAGAGTAGCTTTAAGGTCGACGCTCGCGATGCAACGGGTTTGCAGTATATTGCACCAAGTGTACTGATTCTGGCGAGTGATGCCATTTCCAGTTGGGATACATCGTCTGGCAAGAAGATCAAAACCTATTCGGCAGAAAAACTCCAGCCGGCGACAGCCCTGTCCTCAAACGGCAAGGAGCTGGTATTCGGGACCAACGAATCCTTGCAACGTTGGAACCTGACGGAAGACCGCGCAATCGGTGAGTATCGAGGCGTCCCCACGCAGAACTCTGTCATTCGCTTTACGTCGGATGGCTTGCTAATCGCCGTCGCAACGGGCAGTGATATTCGAATTATTGACGCCGTGACCGGCCAGATTTTGCAGCTGATCGATGCCTCTGGCTCAACCATTTGCGATGTTAGTTGGATTCCCAAAACTTACCTGCTCGTGGTGGGGACCGACGAAGGGCGAACCCGGATTTGGGGACGGCCAGTAGAAGGCAAAGCTCTTGGTTTGAGTCCGCTGCATGCTCCGATTGTCGTTGCCAACGCCGACTCAAACGTGCCAGCCACGGTTGCTGAAAACCTGGAAGTCGTCGATGTGCGACTGTTGCCCAAGTTGCCTGATGCAAAAGCTCAGCCCGACGACTTCAATTCGGTAACTTATTCCGCTCCCGTCGGCGTCGAAGAAATCACGACGTTCTATCGCCATTCGCTAGGAGAACGTGGCTGGCAGGAGGCGTCCGATCTGACGACGCCGTCCACAATTTATTTCCAAAAAAATGGATTCCTGTTAGCGATCTCCCCGTTTAACGAGCAGCCGACCGAAACGTCCGTCAGCATCTCAATGGCCAGCAACTACGATGTTCGCCAGACTCCGAAACTGGATGAATTCCTGACAGAAACAGCGCACTCAAGTCATTCGACGATCAGTTACAAGGTGAGTGCGAGCTTACTACAAATCGAAACAGAGTTGCTCAAAAGACTTCCCTCAGTGGGGTGGACGTCAATTGTGCGATTGATCAACCGCCAGGATGAACCAACGGATGGACGACAACTGGAGTTTATTAAAAACGGGACAATCTTGCGCGTCTGGGTTCAGCGTGATAACGAGAACGCTGCGCTCTTTGTCGTAACCTATGCAGTGTCTCTGTCAAAGCAGGCACTCCCCATTCCCCCGGACGCCGGGCTAATGGAATGGGACGACAACCGAGAGGCACAGATGGTCGCCACGACGTCGCTAAATCTACAGGAAGCAACTGCCTTTTATGCAGACGCGATGAAGCGACAAGGCTGGGTGCCGCGTGAAAAAGGACGCCGTATCGACGAGGATGTCGTTGACTTGCCCTTCTATTGGGGACAGCGGGATGTAACCATCGCTTTGGAACCAATCGGCGACGGTTTGGTTCGTATTCGTGCGGGTAGATACAGCGACTATTCCTGGCAGAAACCCGAACTGGAGGTTGCCGGGGATTCAGCGACGGACATCAAAACAGCTCCTGAGGAAGGCCTTCAAGCGGCTGATTTGCCCATCCTGCACGCCGTTGGTGCGCCGACATATGAAACCGAACGAGGAGGCAACATCAGGATTGAACTCGAGCAAGTTTCACTGCTCGAGTTGTCGAAGGAATATGAAGCGGTGATGAAAACGATGGGTTGGTCGGCGAGTCCTTTTGGAGATCCGACCGAAGACAGCGTCAATATCCACTTTGAAAAGGGAGCAAAAACCATCTACTACGAATCCTCGACCGATCCGCGTGGCACCAAGTTGTTGCACGTTTCTGGTAACGGCCTGCTCTGGTCCAAAAACATCGCCAGCAAAGAACTCATCTCGTACAGCAACTGGCTGCGAAACAACCAATTCCCAGCCACGCTGAAACGACTTGGTGAATTCCAAACGCAAATGGAAAAACTGTTGATGAGTCCTAAACCTGATTAGTGGGAAACTTCATCTCCGAATTTACGGGAGAGAGGAGCAACTGCCAATAAAATTTGACCGTTCTCGCTGAACGCCACCACGACTCATTTTGCTTCGCCAAAAATCCCGCCGGCTTGTCCATTGGTATCTACACAAGTTTGATCGACAAACCGTGGTTTAGCCCAGTTACGAGGAACGGCGCGTTTTTAATACCACCGGCTTGTCCGGTGGATGGTTGTGTTTTTTGCTACAAACTTGCTGGGCCATTGATTCGTGCTT
>JANNPW010000157.1:0-30813 GCA_031400405.1 Mariniblastus sp. | reverse complement strand
CCGGCTTGGAGACTGCAAACCCGCGGCCTTACCAAAGCAATCCCGCCGACCTTTTCGCGTTGACATCGTGGTGATTGCCTCGTTTCTGGAAACAAGTAGCGAATCAAATAGTGTTTCTTATTATGGGGCATCAGCGGGGCCACACAAATGGTTTTTTCTTCACCGCCTGTTCGACCAGCGGTGTTCCGAGCTTCCTTCAGGCTCGTCCCGAAGCAACTTGCGGGAGTTACCGGGTAGCCGTTCACGGTTAGGCGTTCAATCAGCGCTCCACTGGCACAAGGCCAGTGGGGGCGTCAGAAAAATTCAATTGAATCAACGCGACCCGCTCACCTCCGGGCTTGTCCCGGCGGAAGCGTGATTGACAACTAAGCTTCGATACGATTCTTGCTGACAAAGCACGTGCAATCACTCGGGACAAATTAACGGTGTCAAGTACCGTTTTGGCACAAGGGGTGTCTGAAGATTGATTTGTAGTGCAAACTGTCGTCCAATCAGAAGGGACCTCAGGGGTCAGACAAAGGCAAAACCCGGTCGCCGAGCAACTGCGACTCTGCGTTGTCCGCGACTCGGCGTTTCATGGATTCTTCGTGATTCCGGAAATTCAATTTGAAAAATTGCCGTATCCGAGTCGATCTGACCACGATTCGAGGATGTCTTCTACCCGATCAAATGGACGAGAATCACAACGAGTCGCGATTCGGCATCAACGAGTGAATCAGTCCATTTGTCTCGTCCCGTTTTTTCAGCCGGGCGGTTTTTCGGATTTCCTGATGCCGAAACAACAGTTGTTCCTCGACCGATTCGGGAACGACTGTCGGGACTTCGGTCGGCTTGCCTTGTTCGTCCAACGCGACGAATGTCAAGAATGAAACGGCGGCGATTTGGCGCGGTCGATCGAGTGAGTTATTTTCCGTCATGATCTTGACGAAAATTTCCATGGAAGTCCGGCCTACCGAACAAACATACGATTCCAAAATCACGATATCGTTGTTCTGGATCGGACGGTGGAAATGCACACCGTCGTTGGACGCGGTGACCACTGAACTGCACGCATGTCGGCGCGCCGAAATCGCCGCCGCTTCATCGATTCGTTTCATCAGCAGACCACCAAACATGGTGTCGTGGGCATTGGTATCCCCCGGCAACACAATGCTCTCCTGGACGGCCAATGAGTCCCGCATCTTCATTTGTTTTCGTTCGTTCATGGTGTCGAGTCTATCGCGCGCCACGTTTTCCGCCAAGCAGAGAAACAGGGTCGCGCCTCGACGAGTGGTGCGTTGACACCGCGGCCATCGATGTGCCGGGCATGGCAATCTACGCCAATAACGAAGATAGTCATCATCTCAAGTGCTGGGATCTAACCTCGGACAAATTGTCCGATTCTCGGCTCACCGTCCCAGGCGGGCTACCCATCGCACCGACTCCGATCGGCCCTGAAGACAAGGTCTATGCGATTGCCGCCGGCGCCTTGCCCGGCGCCGGCTTCATCGCGATTCCAGCGCCGACGACCTGGGGCTTAGTTCGCGTTGCTTTGGCGAAGTTCTCGCGGCGTGCGAGCCGAACGATTCCGGCTTTCCAAGATCGGAAGATTTTAAATCGGATTCTTCGCTTTTCAGCGTTTCCACAGGCCAGTTGGATGCGTTGAAGTCTGGATACAAATTTTTGCCGAGTTTCAACCCCAATCGGTCGACGGCGTGAATTTGCCGATCAAATTTTCAACTGCGACAATTCGCCCGTTGTATTATTGGGCGGAAACAGCTACAATTTCCGATATTGAGACTGATTCTCATTACCGACGGAATCGCTGAAATGCTCCAACTCGCTGCTTTTTCCCAAGAATTAGATTCCCAGGCGAACTTTAAGACTCCGCTGCGTGAAGATATGCAATTTGCACCCACTCCCGTTCCGTTACGAACTTTGCGTTGTGGCCAACGGGCGTCTGTGGTCAGTTTGAATGGCAGTGCCCATGAAGTGGCGCGGTTGTCAGAAATGGGGCTTCGACGAGGGGTCGAGGTAACTGTTTTGCGCAACGGAATCACTTGTATCCTGCAATTGGAAGGCCATCGGCTCTGCATCCGACTTCCAAAGGAATTGATCATCCTGGTCATTCCGGTTTAGCGCATCGGGTTGACTCATTGTGAGTCATTGCGGCAATCATGAGCCACGCGAATTCGGACTCGAAGGACATTTTGGTCGCCGTATTGGGCAACCCCAATACCGGTAAGTCAACACTGTTTAATGTGCTTACCGGCATTCGCCAACAAACGGGCAATTATCCTGGCGTAACGGTCGAAAATCATACGGGTCGTTTACAAATCGGCGATGCGGCTTTCGAGTTGGTGGACCTTCCCGGCACGTACAGCCTCGCCCCGCGTTCGCCGGATGAAGTCGTAACGGTCAATGTCCTGTTGGGGAAACCACCGGCCGACAAGGCTCCCGATTTGATACTCTGTGTCGTCGACGCCAGCAACTTGCAACGGAATTTATTTCTCGTCAGCCAGGTACTTGATTTGCACCGACCAACGGTGATCGCGGTCAACATGCTCGACGTGGCGAGACGCAATGGAATTCGGATTGAGCTCGATCAATTATCAAAACTGCTTGGCGTTCCGGTCGTTGGCGTGCAAGCGAACAAACGTATCGGCCTGGCAGAACTCAAATCCGCGATGGTGGGAGCCGTGCATCATGCTCCGACGGTGATACATGATCCGTTCACGAATGAACTGAACGAACGAATCAAACGTCTGCAGGCGGTCTGTCCGGACGATTGTCAATTGAAACGATTTGCTGTGACGCGGATGTTGTTCGACACAGACGGTTTCATGACGACCCAGCTGAAAACCGAATTGGGTGCGGAACTGGCAGCGAGTGTACGTGTTGAACAGGCCGCGTTGGAATCAACCGGCGAGACGGTTGCCGAGTCCGAGTCCCATGCTCGGTACAATTGGATCAAACAACATCTCAATTCGTTTATTACTCAAACTCGACCTCCTCGATTGTCAACCATCACGGATCGTTTGGATCACTGGTTGACGCATCCCGTGTGGGGATTGTTGACGGCGGCGGTTGTGTTGGTCGCTTTGTTCCAATTGGTGTTTTGGGCGGCTGAGCCCGCGTCACTCTTGATCGACAACTTCAATGCCGCGATGTCCAGCGTCGTTGATTCGGTTGTGCCGAAGGGGGCGCTCAATTCCTTGCTGACCGATGGATTGATCAATGGTGTCGGCAGCGTGCTGGTTTTCCTGCCGCAAATTTTGTTGTTGTTTTTTATCTTGGCGGTTTTAGAAGACACCGGTTACTTGGCCCGCGCTGCATTTCTATTGGACAAGTACCTCTCGCGCCTGGGCTTGAGCGGCATCACGCTGTTCCCGTTGTTGTCGTCATTTGCCTGCGCCATTCCCGGTATCATGGCAACGCGGGTAATCAAGAACCAACAGGAGCGGATGATCACCATCATGATCGCGCCGTTGATGAGCTGTAGCGCGCGACTTCCGATCTATGTATTGTTGATTGCCGCCTTCGTACCGAACCAGAAATTTCTCGGCGGTATCGTCGGACTGCGCGGACTGACGATGTTGGCGATGTATTTGATCGGGATCGTCGTGGCGATTGGTATGGCATGGTTGTTGAAGAAAACTCTATTGAAAACGGGGGTTTCGTCATTCGTCATGGAACTACCGTCCTATAAAGTGCCCAGTCTACGGAACATTGGTCAACGGATGTTTGATGGTGGCTGGGCGTTCGTTCGCGACGCGGGAACGTTGATCGTCGCGATGACGATTCTGGTGTGGGCGGCGGGTTACTTTCCCCGGGTCGGCAAAAATCTGCCAGCCCAGTTAGTCGCCGAGCAACAATCGCTCGAACAAAAGATTGAAAACCTGGATGCCAACACCGACGACAACCAGCGCGCCTCGCTGAACGAGCAACTGGCCAGCGTCGCAGGCAAGCTCGACGGCTACCAGCTACGTCAAAGTTATCTCGGCAGGGCAGGGCGGTTAATTGAACCGATTGTCAAGCCACTGGGTTGGGATTGGCGCATCGGCAGTGCCGCGATCGCTTCGTTTCCCGCGCGTGAAGTGGTCGTCTCGACGATGGGCGTGATTTTCGGTTTGGGGGCGGATACAGACGAACAATCGCAAACGTTGCGCGAAGCACTGCAAACCACGACTTGGGAAGGCTCCGAACGGAAGTTGTTTACCTTGCCGGTCGCGTTATCATTAATGGTGTTCTTTGCGTTGTGCGCCCAATGCGTTTCCACGTTGGCCGTGATTCGGCGCGAGACAAATTCCTGGTGGTGGCCGACGTTTACTTTCGTCTACATGACGGTGCTCGCTTATGTCGCGGCGTTGATTACGTTTCAAGTTTTCAGTTTGTTTTCCTGAGTTGCCGTGGAATCAATAAATGTTCACGCTTGAAAATTTCGACTGGCAATTGGTCGTAGCCTGGGGCCTGATCGCGTTGGCCGCGATGATGGTTTTCCGACATGCCTGGCTGATGCTGCAACGAACCGGAAAATCGACGGGTTGCGGCTCGTGCGGCAAGTGTCCGGCAAACAAGTCCAGCGGCGAAGGCAACTTGCCAAATTCGGGTCCGCTGGTTCAATTGAACCAATCGCGCAAACCGAAATGATGTTGTCAAAATTCCATTCAATCCCCAAACACTTCTCCATCGAAGCGATCTTTTACCAGCCAGCCTTGTTTACTGTCATGAATCGTGCGGGCCTCGGTGGGCTTGGATGGCTGATCCTCGCAATGCTGGCTGGCGTTGCAAGTCCCGATTTCCTGCAGGCTCAGACCCGATTCAAATTGCAGTATGCGGCCGCACCGATCGACAATCCGCTGAAAGGGCTAGTTCCTTACGATGGCGAATCTGGATTCCCCTGCAGTCTTGAATTTTCCTATTTTCCGATTCGTGATTTGATGCCTGGCCCCACCAAGTTTGAATGGTCGTCGCTGGAGAAGAAACTGGCGGACGCACAATCCCGTGGTCGCCAACTAGTGTTGAGGCTGTATTTGGAATACCCCGGCAAAAAAACCGCCGTCCCTCAATTCCTTATCGATCGAGGTTTAGAACTTACCAAGTACCGCGTCGACGACCAGAACAACATCACGCCCGATTATTCCGATCCCCGTTTGCTCACGGCAATGGAATCACTAATCGTTGCTTTTGGCAAACAATACGATGGTGACCCTCGCATCGGCTTCATCACGATGGGAGTCCTGGGACACTGGGGCGAGTGGCATACGTACCCGCAAGAAAAACTGTTTGCCAGCAAATTAGTCCAATCGAAAATCATGGACGCGTTTGAAAACTCATTCGGCAAAACCAGAATTTTGATGCGTTATCCGGCCGGGGACGATCAAGTAACCTATGCTCCCAATCGGTCACGTCCGTTCGGCTATCACGATGACTCTTTTGCCTGGGCCACGAGGGCCACAGGCAAGGCCAATGATGAGTGGTTTTACGAATCGGTGCTGCAAGCGGCCGGTCCAGCCGCAATCGACAAATGGAAAACACAACCGATCGGCGGCGAGATCCGACCGGAAGTTTGGGGGACCGTCTTCGACGTGCCCGGCAGCGCCCCGCGCGGTCAGGAGTTCGATCGTTGCGTCCAAGAGACACATGTTTCGTGGTTGTTGGACAGCGGGATGTTTGGAATCGGCAAGAACTCTTCGTCCACCCGCATCGCCAATGCGACAGTTCAAATTCAGCGAATGGGTTACGAACTGCACGTGAGTGAGGCGACGATCGAAATCAACCCGACGATTGCCGAAATAGACTCCCCAACCCATTTGCAAACGAAACAAAATTTAAAACACAGACTGAAAGTAAAACTAAAAATTGAAAATCGGGGAGTCGCCCCGTTTTACTATGACTGGCCGATCGAAGTCGCCTTGCTGGACGAACGGCAACAAATTCTGATTTCGCAGGTTACCGATTGGAAACTGACCGACACACTCCCTGGCGCACCGTTTGAATGGGAAACCACAATCATGTCGGACGCAGCGTCGACTCTATCAGCCAACTTCGCGATCCGGATTTTGAACCCAATGCCCAGCGGCAAACCACTGCGCTTCGCCAACACGACGCAACAAGCCGACGGTTGGTTGTTGATCTCGCAATCCAAGTGAAGCGCTGGGTCCAACCTGACTACATAGTTAATAAACGTGTCCGATCCATTTCCACCATTGAACTGGACCGATCCGACCGCCGAACGAGAGACTGTCCAGGTCCAAGGCGCGCCAAAGGGGACCAACAGCTATTGCAGCGATTGCCTAACGACGAACTCAGAAACGTGGCACTCTGGCGGATGGCAGGCTACTCCAATGCAGAGATTGCGGAAAAATCAGGGTGCGTTGTTCGAACCGTCGAAAGAAAATTGAATCTAATACGCAAAATTTGGGCGGAATTGATGGCTGAAGATAAATGATACTGCTGATTTACACTTCGCGCTGATCACCACCGTTTGGCTGCGAGAATCCGCCTTGAAATCCACTGTATTGCTGGCTATGCCAGCGGTTCTTGCTCGTTGTCGCGGACAGTGATCGGTCGCAGCCCATGCCGAGCCTTCATGTCTGACAATACGATCCAACACCGCACGGACTGTTGAACCAACACTCGTCGAGCCTGTCAGTTTCGAAGGCAAGCGGCGGTTGGCGTTCACAGGACCACACTGCGGCTAACTGAAAGACCTTAATTAACCCGCCGCAGAGCCTTGGAACAAGTTAGGGAACAAACCAAGCGATCATCAAAAAAAATGACCTTGTCCACTGAAGAACAAGGCCATTCCAAAAATCGGAAGGTTATTTCGTTAACCGGTTCAGACCATCTCGACGGCTTCACCGCTTTTGATTTTGGCGATCCAGGGGTCCATGTCTTCAAAGATCCGGCCAGGGTTGCCTTCCCAGACTCGGCCGACCAACAGGTCGGTAAGATTGCCCGCGTGATGTGGATAGGCTTTCATGAATCCCCCAAAGCTGAATTCAGGGCTGTAGAAAGCGCGGACCAATTTACGGATCCATTTGACTCCGGATTCGTATTCACGGGACCATTTGCCAAGTTGCTTCGCAGAAAGATCGTTGTTGTTGAGTCCTTCGGCGACTGCTTCACCGGCCATCAGGCCCGACTTGAGCGCCAAAAACACACCCGATGAATAGATCGGATCGATGAATCCTGCGGCATCCCCAACCAACACCCAACCGTCGCCGGACTGTTGCGTGGTTGTGTACGAGAATTCTTTCGCGACGTTGAATCTTCCGACCTGCGATGCGTCCATTAACCGACGTTTGACTCCCGGACAATTCTTCATCTCTGCTTCAAACGTTTGTTGAGGCGAACCACCGCGTTTGAGTAAGAAATCATTATCAGCCACCAGACCAACACTCACGGTTCCGTCAGCCAGCGGAATGTACCAGAACCAAGCTTCTTTATTTTCTGTATGCAGAATCGCGGTGACTTCCGGATTGACCCCTCCGGCGCGAACGGCGTTTTCGAAGTAACCCCAAATCGCGGCCTTCTTCAGATCTTGGTAGTACTCTTTCAGTCCCAGTTTGCCGGCGATCATTGCAGACTGGCCCGAGGCATCGACAATTACTTTGGCAGTAATCTCATGCTCTTTGCCTTCGCTCGTTTGCACCGTGATTTTGTGTTGGCCTTTTTTTCGAATGTCGATGTCGAGCACTCGCGTCTCATCAGAGCAGGTCACTCCGCGGTTGTAAGCGGTATCGTACAACATTTGATCAAATTGATTCCGGTTCACATGCCAGGTCGAACTGCAGGGTCGATCGTCAAACTCGGAAAAAATAAACGGCTCGGATTCCTTGCCGTGGCTATTGACGAACTGCACCCCATTTTTTCGCGTGAAGCCAATACGGTCCATCTCCGACAAGACACCCAAGCGTTCAAAAACCCAATAACATTCTGGCATCAACGATTCGCCGACATGAAAACGCGGCATTTTGTCGCGTTCAATCAGCAACGTCGAATGGCCTTGTTCAGCCACCAATGCAGCAGCGGTCGACCCACCGGGCCCGGCACCGATCACGATGCAATCGAAACTTCGGTTGGTAATCATGCAAATTCTCTTGTAATAACTGAAAAAACGGTCGCCTCGAATTTGGAATTCACGACGATCGTTGGCGGATTCTCAACCGTCGGAGTGGAACAACCCCGACATCATTTTAGCCGATTTTTTCTGTTTGTCCCCGGCAATCATATGGAAACTGCGATTTCTGACGGAAGTTAACCGAATCCAGATAGAGTTGGCAGTTGAGATTCTCCACGGTGGTATCTACATTGAACGCACCACGGCAGTATTCCTTAAACCAGGCAGTCGAACATGGCTCGTATTTCCCAGCTCCGTTTTTTTTCGGCATTTTTGCTGACTTTCGTCATCTTCTCTGCCCCGACTTTGGTGGGTCAAGAAAATACAGCCGACCCGTCGATTGAAGCCGATTTTTTTAGCAGTGTTCGCCAAGTCACTTTCGAAGGCCGGCGGGCGGGTGAAGGCTATTTCAGTCCCGATGGTTCACTGATGGTGTTTCAGTCCGAACGTCGCGACGACAATCCGTTTTTTCAGATTTATTTGCTGGATTTTGAAACGGGCGATATCGAACCAATCTCTCCCGGAACGGGCAAAACGACTTGCGCTTGGGTGCATCGGGATAACCGGCAAATTCTATTTTCCTCGACTCACAATGACCCTGAATCGCGCGCCAAACAAAAACAGGAACTTGAGTTCCGTGAATCGGGTGAAGCGCGGCGCTATTCCTGGGACTACGACGCGAATTATGAAATCTACGCCTTTGATCGCTCGAAAAAGACTTATTCACAACTGACCCACGACCAGGGATACGACGCAGAGGCCTCGTATTCGCCGGACGGAAAGCTGATTGCCTTCGCTTCGAATCGAAATGCTTACACAACCGATCTGAGTGCCGACAACCGGAAAAAGTTCGAGATCGATCCGGCACATGCAATGGAGATCTTCATCATGAATGCCGACGGTTCGGACGTACGGCAGTTGACCGATGTGCCTGGTTACGATGGTGGACCATTTTTTTCTCCTGACGGTCAACGAATTTGCTGGCGACGGTTTTCTGAGAACGGCGTGACCGCTGAAATCATGACGATGAACATCGACGGCTCAGACCAACGTCAACTGACGAAACTCGGTGCGATGAGCTGGGCTCCGTTTTATCATCCCTCCGGCAAATATCTAATTTTTACGACGAACCTGCATGGGTTCGCAAATTTCGAAATGTATGTGGTGGCCTCAGATGGAAAATCGGAGCCGATCCGCATTACGGAAACCGATGGTTTTGATGGCTTGGCCAGCTTTTCGCCGGACGGGAAAAAATTGACTTGGACTTCGAATCGAAACGTGAAAAAAGAATCACAGATCTACTTGGCCGATTGGAATCATGATGCAGCCATAAACGCGTTGTCCAAATCCACTGCGGTTTCCCCACCTGTGGCCCCTCAAGCAGCAGCCCAAGAACCTGTGGCAATTGATGAACCCGAGTCCGCCAACACGGGAGTGGAATCAGCGAAACAGGCTGCCGCAGATTTTGATCCGCAAGACATCATGCGGCACGTCGATTTTCTCTGTCGCAAGGAATTGGCCGGTCGCATGACTGGCTCGGCCGGCGAACGCAAAGCCACCGCCTATGTGGCGGCCTACATGGACTATTTGGGACTGCAACCGGCAGGTGACAACGGTTCCTGGTTTCAGTCGTTTGAATTCCCTGATGGATCTGAGTTGGGTCCCAACAATCAACTGCTGGTCTCTTTAAAATCAGCAACGCCGAGCAAGCTGGTATTGGAAACCGACTGGCGGCCGTTGTCTTTCTCCGGCAATGTTGCAGTTGAGAAAGCGCCGGTGGTTTTCGCGGGCTATGGCATTGTCGCTCCCGAACAGGGATCGCAGAAAGCGTATGATTCCTACGCGGATTTGGACGTTAACGGAAAATGGGTACTGGTTTTTCGCTTCGTGCCCGAAGAGGTTTCTCCGGAGACGCGTCAACATTTGCAATTCTATGCGGGACTCCGAAAGAAAGCTTTTTATGCGCGCGACCGGGGTGCCAAGGGGCTGATCGTTGTTAGCGGTCCGAGTTCCCAGGTCCGCCAACAATTGGTGCCGATGGAGAATGACTTTTCGCCGAGTGGTTCGAGTTTGGCGGCCGTTTCCATTTCGGACGAAGTCGGTGCTGCCTGGTTTGCGAGCATGCAACAGGACCTATCGAAGATCCAGGCGGAGCTGGACAACGGCGCGGTGACTCCCGGTTTCGAGATCACTGGGTTAAACGTCGCGACGGAATTGGATATTAAAAAAATCACCGGCCATGGGCGCAACGTCGTCGGTCGGTTGGCAGCGGGCGTCGAACCCTCGTCGACCGCGATTGTCGTGGGCGCTCACATTGATCACCTCGGACTGGGCAAAACAGGAAGCAGTTTGGCCAAGGAAGCGGAGCGCGGAGAAGTGCATTTTGGCGCCGATGACAATGCTTCGGGCGTGGCTGGCATGTTGGAGATTGCCGAGTATCTGGCCGCGCAAAAACGGGCGGGAAAATTGCAACTGAAACGGGATGTAATATTCGCCGGTTGGTCTGGCGAAGAATTGGGGTTGCATGGATCGAAACACTATGCCGATTCACTGGCCGCGACCAATGTTAGTACCGCCGCGGCCTCGGGGGATGCGGAAAAAGCACCAGCATCGTTCCATGATTTTGTGTTGAGCATCGACGCGAGCGGAAAAATCATGCTCAATGGCGAACCGACGGATGAAAAGGAACTCACTGGCTCATTGGAGTTCATTGGCAAAAGCGTGCCAGATTTCGTGGTCGAGATTCAATCGAACGGTTCGACTCCTGCGGATAAATTGCAACAGCTCACCGAGTTGGTAAAGAAACACGGCGTACAGCAAATCAAGTCCTCTAAGTTTGTTGAGCCGGGCCAGCGTTACATTGCCGCCGCTCTCAATATGGACATGATTGGACGGATGGAAGACAAGTTGATTTTGCAAGGCATTAGTAGCAGCGACTATTGGCCCAGTGTTATCGAGTCGAAAAATGCGGTCGTCGGATTGCCGGTAACTCTGTCGGGGGATACCGATCTACCCACGGATGCAAGTTCGTTTTACCAAGCCGGTGTCCCGATCTTATCTGCGTTTACCGGATCGCATACCGATTACCATACGCCGCGTGATACACCGGAGAAATTGAATTATGCTGAAGCTGCACGGATCGCTCGATTGATGGGATTGATTACGCGTTCGTTGGCCACTGACGCGGAGATCCCCACGTACCTGCGTCAGGAATCCGCACCTAAAATAGCACCGCGTGGAGGTTCGCGAGCCTATCTGGGCAGCGTTCCGTCGTATGGTGACGATGTCGTCGGTGTGAAATTGTCGGATGTAACTCCCGGTGCACCGGCGGCTAAAGCGGGCGTTTTGGCAGGAGACATCATTGTCGGTATGGCCGGAAAAAAAATCGAGAACATTTATGATTACACCGCTGTAATCGATGCTCTCAAGGTGGGCCAAGAAACGGAAATCGTCGTCGAACGAGGCGCCGAGAAACTTACCCTCAAAATTACTCCCGGTTCGCGTCAATAGACTGCTCCCTATACCAACTGCCATCCGACGGGACGATAATTCCAATGGCCAGTTGGGGTGGGAGTAAATCGCCGATATAATCCGAGCAACGATTCCGTTGCCTGATGTGTCGGCAGAACAAGCATGAACAAAAAAAACAAAACCGCGAATGCCAATGAGAAAACTCCACCCACTCCATCAACACTCGCCGCGCAACCAAAGCTGACCAGCGAATCGAGCGCCGGCGACGCGCGTCGACCTCAGAGTCCAATGGCCAGTTATGTCTCGTTCGGTTTGTTGTTGGGTGTAATTGCGCTCGTCGGCTTCTTTTTTTACGAGGTCATGATCAGTTTCATGGTGCCGCTATTTTTGGCGGCGATCCTGGTTGTTGTGTTTCGTCCACTGCACCGTTGGATGTTGGTAAATTTCAGTGGCCGACAACGGACCAGCGCGCTGCTCACAACAACTGCCGTGTTGTTGACCGTACTGGTTCCCATCTCGCTGCTGTTGGTTATGGCCATGGTGGAAGGGCGCGAAGTCGTCCGGCAATTCAATGCGGCTCAAGTGGAAGATGGATTTCGCAAAATTCGCTCCAATTTGCGTTTGGATTTGCCGGCCGCCCGTCAGATTCGGGACATTTCGTCCCGGTTGAACGACCTGCAACAATCCGAATCTTTGGATATGGACAATGACGAAATTGACGACCACCGCAGCAGTCTGTTCGAAATTCAAGAATCGGCCAAAGTTTTAGGCCAGGAAGTCGGGCGAGATTGGCCCGCCGATATTACGTCCTCGCCGACCCCAGCAGCAATCAAGTCCCAGGTCACCGAACCGCCGACGACGGAAGAATCCGTGGTAAATCCGTCGGCTGACGACTCCGAAATTGAAGATGATCCCAAGGATCACTGGTTGCATTTTTGCCGGGCACTGCAACAGGCGCGAAAACTGCATTTCACATCAACATTAACTCGAACGGCTTCAGAAATCGACGAAGCCAGTAATCACCGCGTCGAACAGATTCGCCAATATCGAAAATTGATCAACCAAACCGCGCTCCAGTTCTCCGAGTATAGATCTCAACTGCTGGGGGGAAAGACACGCGCCTGGCTGACGGAAATGGCTAACCCCACGGACCAGGAATTCGCCACCTATTCGGCGACCGCAATTCGCTACCTGCGGGACAAGCTATTCGCGATCGGTGGTGGTGCCGCCAGCTTTTTGGGCAATGCGGTATTGGGATTCGCGATCATGATCATCGGCTTGTATTTCTTCTTTCTGGATGGACCCGGAATGATTCAGACGTTTCATAAATTGTCGCCGATGGACGATGAACATGAACATGAGCTGGTCGCGGAGTTCGCCAACATCAGCCGTGCTGTCGTGGTTGCCACGTTATTGTCGGCCTTTGTGCAGGGTGTGCTCGCGGGGATCGGATTCTATTTCGCAGGATTGGATTCGATTTTTCTGTTGACCGTTTTGTCCGCCGTATTGGCCATGGTGCCATTCGTCGGTGCCGCTGCCGTCTGGGTTCCCTGTTGCATTTACTTGTACTTTTTTGAAAACAATTTGACGGCTGCGCTTGGTTTGGCGGTTTACGGTACGCTGGTCATCTCGATGGCCGACAACATTATCAAACCCTACGTCTTGCATGGCCAATCGAATCTGCATCCACTGTTGGCCTTGCTCAGCGTGCTCGGCGGCGTGGCAACCTTGGGGCCCATTGGGATTCTCGTTGGTCCCATGATCGTAGTATTCCTGCAAACGCTGCTGCGATTGTTGCAACGTGAAATCGCCGAGATTGATTTAGCGGATGCCGCCGCGCCGAATGAAGTCAAGCCGTCCGCAACAACGGTTCAACCATTGGTTTCGGGAGTCGATTCCCAGTGCTGAATCACATTTGAACGTCCGACTAAATAAGGGATCAACGGATCAAAGGCCAGCCCTTGACGAGTTACGCCGTCGCAAATTTCACCGGATGTGACCCAGAAATTTTGAGGATCCTCGTGCAGTTGGCTGAGCACGGCATCGCGAAAGATCTCAACATTATAAAACGAAACCAGAGTTCGAGATTGGCTGAATCGGCCCGGGAGATGATCCACAAAATCCAGGTTCATTTGGGCCATATTGGAAACCAGGAAATCTCGGTGCCGATCCAAGTCCAATTCCCAAGCCACCTCTCGCATGGCGGATTCGCGGAACGTTTCCCGACCAAGCCGATCCGCCACGACAAATTTCAGATGATGTTCGCGCTGAGCCAGTCGAGCTAACCACCGGGTACCGTCGGCATCGTTTCGACGAATCAAGGCCACTGAGAGTTCTAGTTTCTGCATTGGATTCCCGCCCCCGATTGTAAACGGTTCTTCATAAACGCGTTTCCAAATTGTAATTGTTAAGAACACGGTTTGTAAACAGTAAACTGCGTCAGCGAACCCGAGTTAGCGCCTTTTTTCGCAACTAGGGTAAGAGTGGGTAACTTATGCCGGTGTAAATCCAATGAAATTGATCCCACAGAAACCGATCGCCAATCGCGTTACCGAACTCGAGATTCGCCATTGGCTAAACGCAAGTGGCTACGCCGGCAACGCGGCACGATTCATTGAACTCGAACTGCATGCCATTGAGCGACCTGGTTGGTTGCAAATATATCGCTTTGAGGTTCAAGTCCGACCGAGAATCGAAAGCGATTCTGGGAACATCTCGGATTGGCAAACAAGGTTGGGAGTTGTACGAGACGATGAGCGCTGCAGTTCCCAAGCGGACAGGCTGCAGATTTCTATCTACTCCGATCGAGCGGCTCAGGCTTCAAAATTGGCCGAATTGTCAGCGGGTTTGATCACATGTCGTGCCGGCCACAGCGGCAGTTTGCTCTGGGGTCTGGCGATAATGGCAGCTATACTTACGATCGCAATACTGTTCGGTCAATTGACATAGTCCCTCGACCCGTTGTTGGCCGAATTGCGATTGGGGGTTTGGTGAAAAACGAATATCCAGATTCCCTGCGTACTCAACGAGCGAACTTTGACGCGACTTGAATTCAATCGGATAAAGCGATGCGCGGTTGTCGAACGATTTGTCGGAATAAACTTGGTCGCTTTCCACAATACCTTTACCACCTCAAATGAAGCCTTTAATTGACGAGACAGCTCCGGATTTGCCGCGTAAAACTCGTCGCGCTGTGGGATATTCCTGGCGGCGAATCGCGGCCCGTTTGTTGATCCTGCTGGCCATCAGTTGTTTAGGACTCGGGGGATTGAGTATGACCGCCCAACGACCCTCAAATCTCGGCGTTCATCGAGGTCGACTGACCGAGTGTCCAGCGACCCCCAATTCCGTTTCGACACAAACCAGCTCTCCCGATCATCAGATGACGCCGATTCTTTTTGTGGGCTCGGTCACAGATGCAGTCGAAAAAATTAAGCAAACCGTGGCCAAGTCGTTCCCGCGGGCCCGGTTGATTACCGAACGGAATGGTTATCTATATTACGAATTCTCCAGTTTACTTTTTCACTTCATTGACGATGTGGAATTCCTGGTCGATGATAGTACACAAGAAATTCATTTCCGTTCCGCGTCACGAGTCGGACATTCTGATCTGGGAACCAACCGACGCAGGATGATGCAATTGACTGAGGAGTTAAAACGATGAGCCATTTTTTTTTCAGGTGCCTGTTTCTTGTCGGAATCTCCGTTGTTGCCGTTTATGGCTACAGCTGGGGGGCACAAGATCCCGTGGATGACATCGGTGGTCAGTCCAATGGCGCGAAACAGGAACAAGACCCTAGTTCAGAAAAACCAGCAAAAAAGAGCCCAGGATCCGCCATGTCGACTCAGGAAAAACCAGCAGCGCCCCTCCAATATAACCGACTGTCACCCAGAGAAGCCGAGGTGATTTTGTACAAAGGGACGGAAGCAAAATGGGCTGGCAAATACACGAAACATAAAGTAGCCGGCACCTACATTTGTCGCCGCTGCAACGCGCCGCTTTACGAATCGACATCCAAGTTTGAATCCGAATGCGGCTGGCCCAGCTTTGACGATCAAATCGAAGGAGCGGTTCGCCGACAAGTCGACGCCGACGGGTATCGAATAGAGATTCTTTGCGAAAATTGTGGCGGACACCTAGGACATGTGTTCGAGGGCGAAGGCTTCACTGCGAAAAATTCCCGACATTGCGTGAACTCAATTTCCATGAAGTTCATTCCGGCAAAGGGTGAGATTCCACCGACGATCAAACCGGACGCTGCACCGACCCCAACCGCTGATTCGGCGGACTCGAAAAACGCTGCTGGAACGGAAAACACCTTGGACGATGCAGCCGGAAACAAACTCGACGACGGAGCTAACAGCGAAACAGGCGATGCCACCGGAAACGATAAACTGGAACAACCCAAGATCAAATAGATGAGGGCGTTTCGGGCCAACATCCGCTGCTATCAGCGTGTTAAGCGGAACCGTTAACAACGGTCTTGCCGAAAGATCGGGAGTTCAGCAAGATATCGGCTCCCGGCAGTGGCTTTAAACTCCATCAATAGATCATTCGCTTGTACCCTATTCAGTATTTTCGATGCCTGGCCGTCACTGTGATCGCTTCGCTACTCTGGCCGAATGCTAGCTTGGCCGACGAAGGACTTTTTCGACGACCTGGAGCTGGCAACACCCAACCAATTCTCGATGCTCCCTTATCCGAATTGTCTTTACAGTCGGGGGTGCAATTTCAAGCGAACTTGGTCGAACAAGAAGCCGAAAACGAAGCCGCGAACGGGTTATTACCGCAATCGACGGTGATTGAAAATGAGTTTTCCACACCGGACCTGAAGTCGCTCATGCGTCCTACTTTTGCATTCAGTTCGGAATGGATTACCGACAGCGATTTTGACTTGTCGAACTATGATTTGCGAGTCACTGTTCCGACCTATCCTTTTTTTGGTCCACCTCCGCCGATGGTTAGCGTAGGGATTGCGTACACCAACCTCGCCGGCGCAGCGGCCTATGATTTGCCCGCCGATCTATTTGCGTATTCCGTTGGTCTTTCCTGGATGCGAACCTTAAAGGATCGCTGGAAATTGCGATCGATGTTGGGGGTTGCCTTGGCCACAGATAATCAGAATACGAGCGCTAACGCGTGGCAGTTTCGCGGCGGCCTGTTCGCAATTTATGAACCGAACGAGCGGTGGCAATGGGTTCTCGGCGCGATTGCACTGGGGCGCAGCGATCTCCCGGTTGTGCCGGCCATTGGTGCGATTTGGCAACCGTCCGCGGCAATGAAATACGATCTCACGTTTCCGAAACCTAAATTCTCACGCTTGATCAGTAGTAGCGATTTACGCCAGCAATGGGGCTACTTGGGTTTGGAACTCAACGGGGCCACTTGGGGATATCAAACAGTCAATGGAACCAACGAACAACTTACTTATGGAGATTGGCGCGCCGTTGTAGGATGGGAATCATTGCCCACACCGATTCCGGGCGCCCCGTTTACACCGGGACGCAAACTTGGATTGGAATTGGGTTATGTGTTTGCCCGCGAGCTGACTCAATCGCAAAATATGCCGGAGATTGGTCTTTCCAACGCAATCGTTTTCGGGATTGATACCCGTTTCTAACGCTCCAGGCTCGGTCTATTTTGGGACGGATTGAACTGTATTATCTTTCTAAATCTGCAGAAGTTTTCGTGGATTTGCGGACCGCTCGCAACCGCGGAAAACGAATTATGTGTACAGTGAACCAATCAGCGGTACCGAATTTCCAAGGTAATCCCTGGTGTTTCGATTTCATTTTCATAGTTCGATTATTTTCGTGACACTCTAACTTTAAGGCAAACGGCGCATTATGAAACTTAAATTTATCACCGTGGTAATGACTGGCCTATTCAGTTTACAAAACACTCAAAATCTCTCGGCTCAGGATTGGCCGCAGTTTCGCGGTCCGCAGGGCGGCGGAGTAGTGGAAAAGCTGGAACATCCGCTGGAATGGGCGAATGACAAGAATTTGGCCTGGAGTGTTGAACTGCCAGGTGGTGGATTGTCATCGCCGATTGTGCAGGCTGATCGAGTCTTTCTGACCACGGCGATCGGAGCCAACACTCCCGTCAGTTTTAGCGAGGGTGTGCGTGACATGCGGCCGAAAAAACCGGAATCGGCCGTCAAGTTCGCTGTGATTTGTTTAAAGCTCTCGGACGGTTCGCAGCTGTGGGAGAAAACGTTGCTGGAGAAACAGCCGGAATTCCCGATCCACGGCTCGAACTCATACGCGACCGAATCGCCCGCCACCGATGGAAAACATCTCTTTGTTTACTACGCCGCGGTTGGCTTGATCGCGGCGTTGGATTTTGATGGAAATGAAATTTGGAAACAAGAAATTGGTACCTATCCAACGGGCAATGGTTTTGGCACCGGCAGTTCGGTGACCACGGGCGACGGTCATGTTTTCATTCAATGTGACAACGACAAAAATTCTTTTGTCGTGGCGTTCAATGCGACAACCGGCGACGAAGTCTGGCGGAAGACACGAGCCGGCAAGACGTCGTGGGCGACGCCATTGTTCTGGAAAAATGAAAAACGCGCCGAATTGGTAACTTGTGGCGCAGGCTTTGTGACCTCCTACGACCCCCAGACGGGTGACGAACTATGGACCTTGAATGGAATCGGTATGTCCTTCAGTGCTTCGCCCGCAGTCGATAGTCAACGCATCTATTTTGGCAATAGCGGACCGACGAGTAGCGGCCCCTTGGTCGCCGTCAACGCCGGCATGTCCGGGACACATGAGTTCAAGTCCGGCTCGCCGGTGGAAAATCTAGCCTGGTCCAAGATGCAGGCCGGACCCGGCATGTCATCCCCGGTTTCTGTCAACGGCTACCTGTACATTCCCGGGCGCGGAATTATGACTTGCTATTCGGCCCAAGATGGAACCGTGGCCTTCAAAGAACGGTTGGAACTCGGTTCCATGGCAGCTTCGTTGTGGGCCGCCGGCGATCGCGTATTTCTGATGGATGAAAGTGGCAAAACGCTGGTGTTGCAGACTGGACCCGAGATGAAAGTGGTTGCCACGAATCAAATCGCCGACGATCTGTTTTGGTCCACACCCGCTGTCTCTGGCAAATCGTTATTGCTGCGTGGGGTGAAGAAACTGTATTGCATCCGCGAATAATTCGGCGGTAGCGGCAAGGGCCCGAACCGTCGGAGACTCATTGGCGACACCACTCGGTCCACAACTTTTGGAATTCCAGTTCCAAGTCACGCGTAAAGCGTTTCACGTTGCAAATGGTGCGTTCCAACGTGGCGCGCAATTCGACTCGTAGCAACTCCAAACGAGGAACATTCTGTGCCAATTGGGTAGCCAATGATACATATTCGGCTTCCGAATAGGCGATCAAATCGGAAAGATTGACTTGGCTCATAATCGCCGCCGTGCTGCGCGCACTGCGGCGCTGCCCATACAGTGCCACTACGGGAACTCCCATCCAGAGAGCTTCCATAGTCGTTGTTCCGCCAGCCCAAGGGGCAACATCCAACCCGATATCGATTTCGTCATAAACAGTCAGGTAGGATTCCCCGGAATTCTGATTGCGGATCTCAATACGATCTGAACCAACTCCCAAACGTACCAAATCGTCTCGTATCAGTGCCGCCGATTGTTCGGTAAATCGCGTATTGAACAAAATCAATCGCGATTCAGCATTTGCTTGCAACACGTTGGCCCACAATTTTCGCACATCCGCCGAGATTTTAGACGGGCGATGCAACGCACCAAAGGTAACATGCCCCTGACGCCGAATCGGCGGTGGGCCGAGAGGAGGTGCCAGCGACGGAGCTGAGAAACAGAATGATCCGTGTGGCAGGCGAATCAGTTGTTCCGTGTGATAGGTCGGTTCATCAACCGGATTCTGCACCGCGCAAGTCAATCGGTAATCGATCGCCGACAACCCGGTCGTATTTGGATACCCAATCCAGGTGACTTGAATCGGCGCCGGGCGAAAGGCGAACACGCGCAATCGATTTCCGGCGGTGTGTCCTGCGAGATCTACGAGGATATCAATCTCGTCTGCCAGCACCCGCCGGGCAACCTGTTCGTCCGAGAGACCCACCGTCGAGAACCAATGTTCCGCCAACTGTTGGAACGACCGCGTCACTTCATCGGGTGCAGCAACTTCGGCATAACAATAGGTCTCGACACGCAACAGGTCATGTTGCTCCAACACGGGTCGAAAAAATCCCGCCACGGCATGTCGCCTGAAATCGGGCGAGACATAACCGATTCGCAACCGTCGCTGGGGGTCGCGTGAGTTTCGAAAGGAACCAAGCGGCGAAACGGCGCCATGTCTGATCCCCCAGCGTTGATGCTCCTCGAACAACGTCGACGGCTCCAAATCGGGGTTGCCGCTCATGAGAAACAGCAAACAGCTGTGAGCCGTAACTTGCTCCGGATCGATGGCTAGCGCCTTGCGAAAACAGCACTCCGCTTTCGCAGTATCGCCCAGCTCCAAATAAACCAAACCCAACGAGCAAATCGCGAACTCATCTCGTGGATCGAGCTGCAGTGCTTGTTCGATGTTGCTGGCTGCGGCTGGCAAATCGCCTTGCTCGAACAACAGTTTTCCCATGTAATGAAATGGTTTGCCGCGATTGGGATATTGATTGATCAGCCGCGCAAATATTTGTTGAGACTCCTGCACTCGGCCCAAATTTGATAATGTCCGACCGAGGTTGAGTTGGCTTTCAAACGAGTTCGAATCGAGTTCAATCGCCCGCACGAACGCGTTTGCAGCAGCTTGCCAGAGGCCTTGATTTCGCAGGGACTCGCCAAGATTATGGTGAACCAAGGCCGAGTTCGGATGACGGGCAATGACTCGCCGATACAACGACTCGGCGTCCTGAAAACGTTGTTGTGATTGTCGCAGGTTGCCCAGGTTCATCGCTGCCTGTTCATGGTCTGGATCCATCGACAAGACAAATTCAAACTGTTTGGCGGCAGACTCGAAATTCTTCAACTCCAGCATCACGGTCCCGAGATTCGTGCAAATATCCAACGATTTCGGCGCCAGCGCTGCCGCCCGTTGCAAAACCTCCACGGCTCGTACCAGATCACCACTGGCCCGCCGAACCAATCCCAGATTGGCGAGAATGAAGCAGTTGTGCGGAGAAAAACGATCGGCCTTCCCGAGGCAATCCAGAGCCGTCTCGAGTTGCTGCTGGGCAAAAAAAGTCATTCCAAGCAAATGCCAAGCGTCGGCGTTTTCGGGTTCCTGTTCCAGAATTTGATTGTATCGGATTTGTGCTTCTTGAATCTTACCTGCACGATGCAGCTCCAACGCGGTCGACAGTTCCGAGTCCATCGCCGAGCGCCGGGCTGGTTTATCAGCATGGATGACACGCCGACGCTTTAGCTTTTCGGCCAATTGATTTGCGCGGCTGCGGTCGGATGGTTTGGCCATGCTTTTCTTGCCACAGTGGAAATGAGTAAAAATCCGGTGCTTCCGATAGGGCCGCTATCGGGCGTTTTGAATTCCGAGCAACACTCCACAAATTTCTGCAATTTCACTCGGGCCGATGGAATTCCCAGTTGGTAGACACAGTACCCGTTGGCACAATTGCTCCGTGTTGGGCAAGACCAATTTTCGATCGCCCAGCATCGTTTTGTACGGTTCCATCTGATGGCATCCAGGATAGAAATACCGGCGAGCTCGAATGCGATTCTGGTGCAACCGATCGAACACATCATCACGAGACTTGCCAAATACTTTCTCGTCGATTTCCAACACGATGTACTGCCAGTTGGTTCGTTCGAGATGATCAAAAGAATACAAGCGAATTCCTGGAATATCGTCCAGCAAATTCCGGTACAACTGGTAGTTGCTTCGATTATGCGCCAGTATTTCTTCGAGGCTGGCAAACATGGAAATTCCCATGGCAGCACAAATCTCTGTCATTTTCGCATTGGTCCCCAGATGAACCACCTGGTCCATGCCGGCAAAACCAAAGTTTTTCATCAAGCGGATCTTGGCAGCGAGTTCATCGTCGTTGGTTGCGATGGCACCTCCCTCAAAGGTATTGAAGAATTTGGTCGCGTGGAAACTGAAGACTTCACACCGTCCAAAATTGCCGACCATCTTTCCGGCTTGCCCACAGGCAAAGGCATGCGCCGCATCATAAAACAATTCCAGTTCATGTGCCGTTGCAATTTTTTCCAGGCGAGTGCTATCGCAGGGATTACCCCAAACATGAACCCCCACAATCGCAGATGTTCGTTCCGTGATCAACGACATGACACTGTTGGGACAAACGGTATGCGTATCCAAATCGATATCAGCGAACACGGGTGTTAAGCCTTCCCATTGGATCGCATGAGGCGTGGCCACAAATGTAAAAGCCGGAACGATGACTTCGCCCGTCAGTTCAAGTGCTTGGCAAACCAGTTGGAGGCCCACGGTCGCGTTGCAGACGGGAATGCAGTGCTTCACTTGCAAGTACGCGCAGAGCATGGATTCAAATTCTTGTACGACGATTCCGCCATTGGTAAACCACTGCCGTTCAAAAATTTGATTGACCAACTGGTCGAACACCGCTCGGTTTCCCAGATTCGGAGCGCCAACATGAAGCACCCGTTCAGCTCGTGGAGGCGCAATGGAAACGGTCTGTAGTTTCATCTGAAGTCTTCCGTATTCGTGTGGGTCAGCCAGAAAAGAAAACGGCCAACCACCTTGAAAAGTCCCGCAGAATTAACATCGAAACGATGAGGCTGACTAAATGAGAACTTTCGACGATTCTGCCCAATTTCAGCACTTCCCAGAATGTCGCGTTTTCTAACCGCCACAAAATCGGCGAGCTAGTGATGTTCAACCGCTAGCGACTTGATGGTCGCGGCGATTTGTCGTGCTAGCGATTCACGAACTTGACGGCCGAACGGCAATCCCAAGATTTGCGTATGCAACTCGCGGCTGATCGGGAAAGACAGTGCTGAAGGAATTTCGCCCTCGGTCGATTGCTCCCAACCGCCGAATCGTCGCGGCGGCCGCCACTCGATGCCAGGAATGGGATAATTTTCCGCCGACATTTGGTGCAACCGTTCCCAAAGCTGATCTCGAGTGAGCGGAAAAGGATTCGTAACCAAAATCGGATAGTGTTGCCCGGCTGGAAAGTCGTTGGAGGGAAATGAAAAAATCTGGATCCCGGGGCACGTCGCAAGAAGCTCGGAGTAGGTTTGCGACAACTGCTGGAGATAGTCGCGGACCGGTTCAACTAATACTAGACTCTTGATACCCACGCCGGCTTGAAATTCAGAAAACCGCCCGTTGCACGTCGCGCGGACCCGCATCAGCTTGCGAACTCCGTAACTACTGCGAATGTTGCGAAATTTTTCCGCTAACCGACCATCCGAAACAGCGATCGCTCCGCCTTGCAACGTTGACGGGATTTTTTCCGGGCCAAAAGAAAACACGGTGACCACTTGTGGATGGTCCGCAACCAATCGCTGTTGGGCGGATATTCCAAACGAATCAAAGGCCACGACAATCAGCTTCAACCCTCGTTCGCACACAAACTTGATCGTGTCAGGATCACAACGGTTCCCCCAGGTCTCTACCAAAACGACAGCGGAGGTTTGACGGGTTAGCGCAGCCTGGAGGTTGCCGATTGACGGCTGCTGAGAGCGGATTTCAACATCACATAGGATCGTCTTCAGTCCTAACCACGCACCGATCTCCAGCGGAACTTCAGCACACCAAGCCGGTAAAATAACTTCTCCAGCGATCTCAAGTCCGGCCAACGCGATCAGCAGCGCCAGCGCATCATTGCCAACCGACACGACATGTTCAATATCCAAATAGGACTCGAGTCGACTTTCAAACTGCTGGGCCAACGGACCATGATTGGTGAAATACCCATGACGATAGATTTGCCTAAATACATCTTCATAATTTTGTGGTGTTAATTGCCAATGGCCGAGTTGCGTCGCTGGTTGTTCATGATTGGGTGGCTCAACGTGAGGAAGCTGAATCGAAGTTGCCGGAGTTGTAAGTTCCCTTAAAAACCGACAAGTCGTCACGACGTCAATGGGCGAAACTCGTTGGCCGCACGGTAAATTGACCAGTCGATTGGCGGCCCAGTCAGTCACCGGCAGGTCATCGTTCTGAACCCGATACTCGTAGGTTTTGCGATGGAGCGCCGGACTGTAGTGGGCTCGCGCAAGAATTCCAACCGAATTCAATCGTGTCACCAAGTCGTCGCGGTTGAGCGGGTACTCAGCAGTAACTTCGGCGACGATGTTTTTGAACGCGCTGTCTTCGTGTTCATCGAATCGTTTCAGATTAATTCCCGTGACCGACGCGAGCTCGCGTAAATAAGTCTGATAAATTTCCCGGTTATGTTCAATGTTCCTGGAAATTTCCTGCAGTCCAACCAGCGCAAACGCCGCATGCCCATCGTTTAAGACACTGTTCAGGCCAAGCGACAAATCGGTTCGCGGCCTCTTGGGCCCGCCTGGATTCCTAAAGTTCAACAGACCATTCCTGAATCCCTCATCGTCAGTGCATACATATCCACCTTCAAGTCCATTGATTAATTTACTGGCGTGAAAGGAAAAAACTTCGCCAACACCAAATGAACCAATGCGGCGCGAATGCAATGTTTCGTGGACCGACTCAACTGCGTCGAACAGGATGGGAACTCCGGACCGTCGCGAAATAGCCAATAGCCGGGGCACGTCGCAACAGCCGACAATCGGATGAACAGCCAATACCAGGGCGGTCTCAGGTGACAGAGCACGCTCGACTGCCACCGGGCAGATCGCCAATGTATCGGGTTCTACATCGACAAATCGCGGTGTTTTACCCGCCCAATACACGACATCCGCGAGTCGTCGGTAGGTCAAGGACGGAATAATGACTTCCGTTTGCGCGGGGAGTGATTTCAAACGGATAGCGGCCACGAGCGCCCAGAAGCCGGTCGAGAACGCCACGCAATATTGTGCCGCATGATAATCGCACAATCGCTGTTCGAGTTGTTCGACCAAACGTCCAGCTATCAGCTCTCCGGCTGGCTCAAACGCCCGACCGAACACACGACACAATTCGTCGAAGTCTGGCGCATACAAATTCGATGTCGAAATCGGTATTTCAAATAGACGAGCCATCAAAGGAATCCTCAGTGCGCGCGACTACGGGTGATCCGATTTCAACAACAGATCAAATCGATACTGGCCGCCATAAAAACTTGCGGGCATAAACAGGACTTCGGATTGGAATCCCAACGACTCGCCCATTCGCTGGAATTCATCCGGTTCCCACCACAAACCGATTGGCGACTGGGCTTGGTCCAGATCAAAATCAACCAGGCCTCGAGCAGCAAAGAATTCGGGAGCGCATTTGCGGTTGGGAATGTTGCCGATAAAAATTCGTTCCAATTTGGTAAACTCGGATTTCAAGCCGCGCAACAATTCCTCAACGGCCGATCTGTCCAGATAGGCGATACAGCCATAGACTAGTATTTTGTCGATGGCGTGTGCATCAGCAGCGTAGTTCTCGATCGCGCGCATGTCGGATTCAATGTAGTTGATATTTTCATTGGGTCGAAAATATTCGGCCGCCACCCCTAATAGATAGGTCGAAAAATCGACACCCGTATATTTGGCGATGCGCTCAAACAGGCGACTGGCCAGAGCGGCATTGCCACAACCCAGGTCAAGCAGGTGGTTATGCGTTTGGAGATCCAGGTGCGACTCAATCTGTTTGATGATCAGCTCAATGTCGAATTCGGCAACTTGTTGTCCATTGACGGTGCGCTTGATCTGTTGCCAAAACTCATGACGCGGAAACCGTTTGGGGTATTCCTGATGCAGATAATCGTTGCTCTGGGAATCACCGCTCATAGAAAAATCCTGGGAATGTCGATCGTCGTCTCGTCACGCTGCGCAGGTCGTAAAACTATCAATTTGCCGGCGCGTCTCGGCGAGAGAATTGAACATGAGCACATCGAGAATGGACAATCCGGCAACGAATTGGCGGTTTTTTTGGGGATACGCGACTAACGAATTTTCCAAAAACTGCAACTCGATGCCGCAGTCAGTAAATTGCTGCGGCCGAAAAATATCCCGCCCACCTGTCGGATTGATGTAGACGCTTGCGCCCAATGCCGCCGAAATTTGGACCGCCCATTCTCCGGCTTGCGGGGCGGGTTGAATCGTCTGCGGCAGTTCATCAAAAAGTGTCGGGTTGAATTCCAGATCCAGCGCCCGGCAAATGGTGACGAGACAATGAACGTTGAGCGCGACCAGGCTCTCGGTTTCCAATTGAAGACAATCTTGCAAGATCGCCCGGGCCTGTTCAAAGTAGGGAGCACGTTGTTTGTAATGCTGAATCTGTCGCATGATTCTCGCTTTGCAATCGCTCTGACCCGAAATTTTTACATCACGAATCCGCGTTTGACGCGCGTGCTTGACCAGTGGGATCTGGATGTATTGAGGCTGTTCGAAATCCGGCTTGAGCACTCGATTGCGATTAATCCAGCCGTGGCGAATGTACTGAACCGGGTCAAAAATAACAAACCGATCAGTCGCGGCAATCAAACTGAAATAGCCGAGATAAGGCAGGAAATAAGGCTGCATGATACCCAATCGCATGTCCGTTCCCGGTTGATTGAAATCGTTCCATCGAGCGTTCACAACTGTCGCAGCTATCGCGTCTACAAGTCAAGCTCAGAACGTAGGTTGGCACGTACTTTGGTCGAAAAGAACGTTCCGCAGGTATTCTCCATAGCCACTCTTGCCATACCGATCGGCCAGCGCCAGCAATTGTTTCCCGTCAATAAACTTGCGATAAAAAGCCATCTCTTCAATGCAACCAATTTTTCGACCTTGCCGCTCTTCGATCACGCGGACAAAAGTTGAAGCGTCATTGAGCGAAGCAAACGTGCCGGTATCCAGCCACGCGACACCTCGATCGAGAACCGAAACCTTTAATTTGCCTTGCCTCAGGTACTCACAATTTACACTGGTAATCTCGTATTCATTCCGCGGCGATAGAGCGATGTTTTTCGCGATCTCCACGACCTGGTTGTCATAAAAGTATAAGCCTGGCACGGCAAAACTCGATTTCGGATAGGTGGGTTTCTCCTCCAGTGAGACGACTTGAAAATCGGAGTTGAATTCCACTACGCCGTATCGTTCTGGATCATGAACCCGGGCAGCAAAAATTACACCGCCGGCGGGATGATGGTGTTGACGAATCAAGTTACCGAACCCCGAACCATAAAAAATATTGTCTCCCAGGATTAGTGCGACACTATCGCGTCCAATGAAATCCTCGCCAATCACAAAGGCTTGTGCCAATCCCGTCGGAGCCGCTTGCGTCGCATAGGTAAAGTGACAACCGAGCTCGGTCCCGTCTCCGAGTAACTGCTGAAAACTGGCCTGAAACTCAGGAGTCGTAATGATCAGTATTTCGCGAATGTCGGCCAACATCAAAACCGACAGCGGATAGTAAATCATCGGTTTGTCAAACACCGGCAGCAATTGTTTCGACGTTACAGCCGTCAACGGATGTAGCCGCGTTCCCGTGCCGCCGGCCAAAATGATCCCTTTCATGTTGTTCCTTTCGGTTTGCGAGCAGGCTGAGGCGCTGGGAAAAAAGGTACCGGTTTAATGCCAGACGAGCAAGAGGAAGACTGAATTTCGCTGGTCAAACGAAAAAAAGCTGCTTGAATTCAAGCAGCTTTTTCGATTTCAGAGACACCTGAAAACGCGGCGTTAAGAACCCCGCGTCGACAGGTCATTTCCAATCGCCCGATGGCCCGACTGTGCGGGGCATCAGGATTCAGTTCCACTAATTTCCGGACGGTTGGCCAAACATGAACATGCCCCCGCCACCGCCCATGGAACCGTTCGTATTTACAACATACTGCGAATCAATGAACTTGGTCACTCGTTCCAATGAGTCTTTCAAGTGAGCCATGGAATACGGATCGAGTTTGTCATCGGCGGCTGCTTTTGTCAATTTTTCCTTCAGCGACTTGAGCGACATGGACGCCAAGTTCGAAATCGGCTTCATAGCGGCGGCACCTTCACGTTCCGACGCTAAATCAAACAGTCGTTGCAAATGTTCTGACTGCAAATTGCGACGCAGACTCGAAATGGCAGGCTGACGATCGGTGAACTTGCCGGTGGCAGGTTCAGCCAATTCCTTCCAGACGGAATCGTTGATCTTGGTCAATACCTCGTTCAACGTCAGCGCGTCTTCATCGGACGGAATTCGCAACTCATTGTCAAATACTCGACGAAGCGTCGTTGGATTCATGAGCTGAGTCAACGTGGATGCTTGCAAGCCCATGATCCGATCATGTACCGGCCAAGCCGCTTCCTCAGTCATTGAACTGGCAAAGTCGCCAAAGTGATCGGACGACAGGTGATTGAGCAAATCCGGAGTCAAGCCGAAAGCTTCGTCGAAGAACATCGCTGCAATGACGAAATCTAGCGCCTTGCGTTGACTCTCCGCCGGCACCACCACGATGGGCAAGCGCCCGTTGGGATCACCTTTTTTGTCTCGATTGACAAATGTACCACCCAACCAATTGGCCATCATCGAAGTTGATTTGGCTTGCATTCCCAACGTCATCAAATAGCCTTGACGGGCTTTTTCCCAAGCATCACCATCTTTGACAAAATTCGCCACAATCTTGCTTCGATGGTCTTGTGCCAGCGCGACTTGATCTTTGGCGAAGTCCAGTGGGTCTTTACTGAAGTCATAACGACGAGCCAGTGGATCGGGCCCGACGGTATCTTCATCGCTACAAAATGCGAGTTGCGGTTCGGCCACGCGAGCCAGAATTTTTGGCAAGGCTTTCTCGTCCGAAGTATAACCGTATTCGATCGCCCACAAGTCGTAGGGACCAATGCCGATCATCGTGTAGTCGCCTTGAAGCTCACCTTCTTTGAACATGAAATTGGTTGGCAGGTAATCCATCACGCTACCGGCCAGCGGCAATTTGCCCTTCAGTTTTTCGCTGTTCATTTCCTTTAACGAATACACACTCGAGGCTTTGAAATTATGTCGCAAGCCCAGCGTATGCCCGACTTCATGCGACACCAGATCAGCCAACAGCGGACCGATAAACGACTCGGGCATGCCGTCCAGTAACTGTTCCTTGTTCTTGTCTTCCTCGGTTTCCTCTGTGTCTTTTTCGTCTTTGTCGTCATCTTTTTTTGGTTCATCATCGTCACTGATCGCAAAATTTTCGCGCATCATTTCCACTGACATTCGCATCAGCGCGACATCGAAACCACGGCCTTCAGCCGCCATGCAGGCACCGTTGACTTGACTGAGGCGTCCGACAATTCCATCACCTGGTTCATCCCCCATCAATTGAGTCTTGAGTTCATGTTGCCGTTCATTCTGAGACGCGCGTTGGGCCTGATACACCAGCTGTTGTTGAATGAAATCTCGTTCCGACGGATCAGCCAAACGAACGCGAGGATCCCAATTCGGATGTTTCACGAACCAAGCGAGCGTTTCTGGGGTCATGCCGTCCATCGCAATTTTCGGCATCATGTTCGAGAATTGGCTCTCAAACGCCCGGATCCAGCCATCGGTCAACACGATATCAGCGTCCAGAATCTGGCCGGTCAATGGATTGACACGACTGGGTCCAATCGCCGTACTGATGTTGTTGTTTAGCCACCGGACGAAATTGTAACGCACATCTTCGGGATCGATGTCCATGAACTGATTGGTCGGTTTGTCCTGCTGGCGAACTTCGATGGCGCCGGCGATACCAATGTTCTCGTAGGCTTTATTCCAGCTCAAAATTCCTTGGCGTACCCAACGTCGATATCGAACCGGAGTTGTGTGTTCGATGTAGAACACGATCGGAGCTTTCGGCGGGCTCATTTTCAGTTTCGGATCGCGTTTTTCCAGGTTCCAACGATTGATGTAATGCACGTCGGTACCATTGCGATCGTATTTACCATAATCCGCATAGGAAGTTGTGAAATACCCAATCCGTTGATCGGCTGCTCGCGGCTTGTAGTCGGGACTGCCTTCGATCTTGCTGATTGAATAATGGAGAGTCTTGAGTGCCCCATCGGCCATCGGTACTTCAAACGCAACCTCGATGTTACCCGGAAACACTTTGGCTTCCTTGATATCAATCAATCCGTTTTGGGCGCGGTAGCTTCCGCCGAGAAAGACGTTGGCGTTGCCGACCAACAAGTTATCCAAATCGATAACGGGGCCTTTTCCTTTGTCCATTCCGACAATCGGTACGCTTACCAGAACTTCGTCAGTAAAAATTCGCTTGACCGACGATTTGGATTCGTCGTCGGAACCTTTGATGCTCAAATTTTCCGCAACCAAAGCAACCTTGTCGCCGTATTGTTTCCAATACACATAGAAGTCGGCGGATTGGAGTCCAGCAAATTGCTCACCGCCGGAAACCGTGGGCGCAATAAAGTGTCGCACTCCAGCGGTCGCGAAATCTTTAGGCAGTTCAGCCAGCAAGTTGCCGTCTTTATCGCTTTTCCAAAGTCGAAAAAATGGAGTCGTCCCTTCCTCACCTTTAATTTCCGTGTAGCCTTCGGTGACTTTCGCAACTGCGGCGAAATCGGATTTCTTTTCAGCAGCGGCTTCATCCTGTGCGGTGGCGGGGTTGGCAATTGCAATCGCAATTAGCAGACTGCTGCTAACGGACCAATGCCTAAGACTAAATCGGTGCATTCGTGCTCCTTAAAGTGGGGACTAGGGGTCAATATTTCGGTTTAAGAGTCTCGCGACGTTTTTTTTCAACGCCAGTTAATATTGTAGTAAGTAAACCATAGCTCAGGACCGGGCGCCCCTGCTCGGGGGCAACGATTTGGGGCCAGAATTGACAACTCCACCAAAAATCGCGCGGTTCAATGCTAGAATCCCTACAGACGAATCTATTGGGCAAATTAAGAAATCCCAATCCGCCGAAACAATGATTGCGATCAAATCACAGCGGCTTTTGTCGCCTTGCGACGGAATTGTGGAAAACTGGCTGGCGACGCTCACTCGATCGCTAACAAAACCAAAAAATAAAGGACACTTCTCGCTGAACGCAACCAAAATGGATATTCGATTTCATAAATCCCGCAGGCTTGTCCTGCGGATGGTTGGGCTTTTCGCTACCTGCAGAACGACGCACTCCCTTTCGCTTTGCCGCCGGATTTGCCTCTGGCAAATCCGGCGGCAAAGCGAAGATGGCGTGAACTCGTTGAGT
>JANNPW010000123.1:0-9033 GCA_031400405.1 Mariniblastus sp. | reverse complement strand
ATGGTTGGTAAACTGGCGGGCCATTGGCCCTTGTGTTTCGTTGACGCGATTCCCAGGCCTTCAGCCTGGGCTATGAAAACGGCTGGGGCTTTGCCCCGCAAAACAAGCCATGAACGGAACAAGATTGGCGCAATAGAAAATCCAGACAACCCCAAATTTTTAGCAGTCCAGCCTTATGCCCCCAGAATCGGCCGGTTCTTCGGCGGATCCCAAGACTTCGCAAGTCCTGACCAAGACTATCTGGTCTGCCCTTTTTTCGCAAATTATTTTTTCGGGATCTAAGAAGTCCACGCGCATGCTTTCAAGTAAGTAATCCCAGACTGAGATTGTCCAAGTGTCGCAGGTTCTGTATCTACACAAGTTGCATTTTAACCAAACGTTTTAGTTAACCGCGCGCCACCAATATTCCGATCTTATTTTTAGCGCTTACTTGCTGGCAAAAGTCCATCGGCTTGGAAATCTTCTGAAAATGTCGAATCAAATAATACCCGAGGTAGTAATCGGTGGATTGATAGCATCGGTGCCACCGGTTCCGGACAAATCGCTACAAGACAAATCGCTCCAGGAATTGCATTTGTCCGACGACAGTGCTTCGTTGATGCTATCCAAAAGTGCGTTTCAGCTGGCTCGATCATTAGGCGTCAACAAAGTGATGGTGCAAGCGAGTGAAATTCAAAACGCCCAACGATTCGAGTTCATCCGGGACACTCAGGATGTCGTGTGGTTGATGCGTTCGCCCCGCACATGCGATGTCAACGTTCGATTTCGCGATCATATTTTGGAGCTACCCCAGGCAACGTATACGCGCGAAAACCAACTCAAGGTCGGAATGTTGTTGGCCGTTCTCAACGGCATCGTCGATATGGACGAAAATGTGGTCTGTCTGTCGGGGATCGCTCATTCCGGCACCATGGATACGTTGTTCGTTGCCAATCCGCGTCGCGATTTCCCGTGGTTTCGCAAACATACATTGGATGATCTGCGCCGGTTGATTGCGACTCGGGAGTTTGTCAGCATTCTCGGCGTCGCGTTGCGGCTGGCCAACGAAGGCCGCGAGGGAAAGCCACTGGGAACCTGTTTCGTGCTGGGAAACGCCGCAGAACTTAAACCCCACGTGCGCCAATTGGTTTTAAATCCGGTCGCCGGTCATCCCGCGAACGTCCGCAATATCCATAGTCCCGAGCTATTTGAGACGCTTCGCGAGTTCGCGGTCTTGGATGGTGCCTTTGTTGTGGGCAACGATGGCCTGGTCTGTTCCGCTGGCACCTACCTCAACGCCACTTCCAACCGGGATACATTCACGCCCGGACTTGGCGCCAGACACGCTGCGGCCCGGTCCATCACCGAGGTGACCTCCGCGATTGCGGTCGTCGTGTCCTCGTCTTCCGGGACGGTTTCTGTTTTTCATGAAGGTCAACTGGTATTGGAATTGGAAAATTCGGAAACCAGAAATCCGATCGGCCGAAAAAGCAAACAGCGATCGGTCCTCAGCGGAAGTTAATCCGCGACTGTTCAAATTCGGAGAGCATTCTAGCTGCACGTCTACTTCAATTGACTAGCCATCTGGCAGTATGATAATGCCATACTGACGTCGCTCCGCCAAAACATAGCGGCCGAAATCCGGTTCACGTTTGTAGTGAACATTCATACTTGAAAGCTCTCCCATTGACCACGAACTTGAGAAACAACAATTTGAGCATCGTCCTCGACGGACTTATGCGTCGCTATGCGGAACGCGTTCCCGATGTTTCGCGCGTCATAGATTGCATGGTGCAAGACGGGCTGATCGCGACCGCCAACGACATCGAAAACGACCATATCGCGTTTCGTACGATGGGAGTTCCCCAATTGGGGATGAAATCATTCGAGAAGATATTTCTCCATTATGGATATCAACGAAGAGATCCCTATTTCTTCGCAGCAAAAAAGTTGGATGCATTTTGGTATGCACCTCCCGAAGAACATTTCCCCCGAATATTCGTCAGTGAATTGCGGGTCGGCGATCTCTCACAGGATGCCCAGAAAATTATCCATTCCTATACCGATGAAGTCCTTGCCGATCCGGTTGACTCATTGGACCTCGACAACGGCTTGGCAGTCGACGAGTTTCTACACTCGCCGTTGTGGCGAACGCCGACGTTGACCGATTACCTTCGTTTAGCTGAAGAGAGTGAATATGCCGCATGGGTGATTTACAATCGCTATTATCTCAATCATTTTACCATCAGCGTCCATAACTTGCCGGCCAATTTCAATACCATCGACGCATTTAATCGCTATCTCGATAGCCGTGGATTCAATTTGAATAATTCCGGTGGGAAAGCCAAGAAAAGCCCCGACGGTTTACTCAACCAGGGCTCAACGGTCGCCGGCATGGTCGATGCCAGTTTTTCAGATGGGCAAGGTGGCACGATCGTCCAGCGAATTTCCGGTTCCTACGTTGAGTTTGCTGAACGCTTGGTCCTGCCACAATTCGCGCATCTGAAGCCCGAAGAGATTCGACGTCACCATCGTCGAGATGGTTTTGAGGCACAGAACGCCGACAAAATTTTCGAAAGCACCTATTCGACGCAAACTAATCGGTGATTGAAATTGGTTGAATCGAAGACCGCCTGAACTAATTCCACTTGAACGGTAACACCATGTCGACCTATTCCCTACCCAAGTCCCAACCCGCCGCAACGGCGCCGGACAAGACCATTTTTTTGGTCGCCAGTGGTGACTTGCGAATTTCTGCGAACGATGTGTGCTGGGCCGCTCAACAGGAAATGGAGTCTGAACTTCAACGGGCGATCAGCAGTTGCGGGTTCCGACTCAAGCGAGCTCATCAACCGAAAAAAGGCGAACAACACGGGTTTATCAGCTCGCAAAAACAGGGGATGGAAGTTTTTGCCAAAATCGATCCGCACGCCCCGTTGATCGTCGCGGAAGCCGTTTGGCAATATAGTCATCATGTTTTGGCCGGTTTGCTTTCTCATCGCGGGCCCCTATTGACCGTCGCCAATTGGTCGGGGCAATGGCCCGGATTGGTTGGGATGTTGAACTTGAACGGCTCTTTGACAAAGGCCGGTGTGGACTACAGTACCTTGTGGGGCGAGGATTTCGCGGCTCCTGATTTTCGTAAGAAACTGAATCAATGGCTGACGACCGGAAAATTGAAACACGCCACCCGACACGTGACGCCAATTTCCAAAGTAACGATCAATGCCAATTGTCAGAAATTGGGTAGCGCATTGGCCGAACAAATGCTGCAGGACAAAGCCATCATCGGCGTGTTTGATGAAGGCTGTATGGGAATGTTCAACGCCATCATCCCGGATCACTTGCTCAACCCGACCGGTGTTTTCAAAGAGCGTCTGAGTCAGTCCGCCTTGTATTTTGAATCGCAACAAGTTTCCAACGACGAAGCCCGCGCCGTTCGTCAATGGATGGAAAGAAAAGGAATGGTGTTTGATGTTGGCGATGACCCGCTGACACAGCTGACCGATCAACAGATTTTGCTTCAATGCAAAATGTATATCGCCGCCATGCGAATCGCTGACGATTATGGCTGCGATGCGATTGGCATCCAGTACCAACAAGGACTGAAAGATTTGATGCCGGCCAGCGATCTCGTCGAAGGTACGTTAAATAATTCTGATCGTCCTCCCGTTACCAGCCGCGATGGAAAACGGGTTTTGTATCGAGGACAGCCGCTGCCGCACTTCAATGAAGTCGACGAATGCGCTGGCCTCGATGGTTTGATGACCTATCGAATTCATCGCGCCATGGGCCAACCGCCGGAAAATACTCTGCATGACCTGCGTTGGGGCGACTGGGATCAATCCGGAACAACCGACCAGTATGTTTGGGTGTTTCTGATTAGTGGAAGCGTGCCGCCGCAACATTTGATCGGTGGCTGGAAGGGGGCCAAGAGCTTCCGGCAACCCGCGATGTATTTTCCGTCCGGCGGTGGGACCATTCAGGGAATTTCCAAGCCCGGCGAAATCGTCTGGTCACGGATCTTTGTCGCGAACAACCGCTTGCATCTCGACATCGGGCGCGCCGGAGTCGTAAAACTTCCCGCCTCTGAAACTGCTCGTCGATTGGCTGCCACAACGCCGCAGTGGCCGATCATGCACGCCGTGACCTATGGGGTTTCCCGCGATCAAATGATGGCGCGCCACAAAAGCAATCACATCCAGGTGGCCTACACTAAATCGGAGGAGACAGCCGATGAAGCCATGTGGGTGAAGGCATCGATGGCCCAGCGTCTGGGCATGACCGTCAGCATTTGTGGCTCGCGAAAAAATGGTGCCGCGTGGTAGATCCATTGCCTGACCGCGCCGCGCCTGGGCCACAAATCTCCAGGGTTCAGAATTTCACCCGGATCGACCCTTGAAACTTAGATGTCAGCCTGACGATTTTCAAGTGGAAGAGCTTACCGCGCGCCAACCGCTGAGCGGCAATTTCGCCTTGTATCGTTTAATGAAACGCTCACTGGGCACGCTCGAAGCGGTTGACGAAATCGTCTCGCGTTGGCAATTGCGCCGCGACTCATTGTCGTTTGGGGGCTTGAAAGACCGGCACGCGATTACGCTGCAGCATCTCACGATTGACAATGGTCCTCGAGAAAATCTTCGTGGCGAGTCATTGGAACTGGAATATCTGGGCCAAACGTCGACTCCGTTCACACCCCACGATATCAGCGGCAATCGGTTTGAATTGGTGATGCGAGATCTTTCCTATGCGGAATGCGAATTCGCGGATCGATCCCTGGAAAGCCTCCGCGCGACTGGACTACCCAATTATTTTGACGATCAACGCTTCGGCTCGGTCGGTCAATCCGGCGAGTTCATTGCGGTTCCCTGGTGCCTGGGAGATTACGAACGGGCGCTTTGGCTGGCGTTGGCCGAACCACACGATGATGATGATCCCGGAGAGCGGGACCAGAAACGAATTCTGCAAAAGAACTGGGGAAATTGGCCGGTCTGTTTGCGATTGTTGCGGCGATCGTATCGTCACAGCATCGTGCTGTTTCTGGCGGGAAAAAGAAACAAGGCCACAAACCCGCCGTCGCAATCCTCAGCAGACGCACTCGAAGGCGGCGTTGTTCCGGCCGTTACTGACTTCCGCGGCGGTGTTGCGCGAATGAAGGCCGATCTGCGAGGGCTGTATCTGGCGGCCTTTCAAAGTCACCTTTGGAATCGCATGTTGGCGACCTATTTACGTCAGTCGTGTCAGTCGAGCGAATTGTTCGACGTGCCGTTACAGATGGGACCGGTCCCCTTTTTGCGGCGATTGTCGGAACAACAGCTGGATCAGTTTTCGACGACTTTGCTGCCACTGCCTTCGGCCCGCCAGAATTTGACCGAAGGCCCCATTCGCACGTTAACGGAAAACGTCGTGCGTGAGTACGGCCTGGAAATTCGCCAGTTGCGCGTGGCCTATCCGCGGGGAAACTTTTTTCCCAAAGGAGAGCGACCGATTTTGTTACAGCCGACCGATTTGGAATCAGAATTCGATGCCGACCAGTTGTATCCGGGCAAGCATCGACTGGCTTTAAGGTTTGAATTACCTCGCGGTTCTTATGCCACGATTCTGGTCAAGCGTCTGACGTTGCCTGCTCATTCGAAGTAATACCAGTTCGAAACTTGTTCGACGTTCACTTGGTCTCACAGACAGGGCAAATCCATTTTTTTCGCTTTCGCACATGCGATGGCAGTTTCGTATCCTGCGTCGGCATGTCGCATGACACCCGTGCCGGGGTCGTTGAACAGCACCCGTGCCAACCGAGCATCGGCTGCACTCGAACCGTCGGCGACGATTACGACACCGGCATGTTGTGAAAAACCCATGCCGACACCGCCGCCATGGTGCAGACTGACCCAAGTTGCACCGGAGGCAGTGTTCAACAACGCGTTTAGCAACGGCCAGTCAGAAACCGCATCCGAACCATCGAGCATTGATTCGGTTTCTCGGTTGGGACTGGCTACCGAACCCGAATCCAGATGGTCCCGGCCAATGACAATCGGAGCTGACAACTCACCGCTGCGGACCATTTCGTTGAACGCCAGACCCAATCGATGTCGATCGCCCAATCCAATCCAGCAAATGCGCGCTGGCAATCCCTGAAATTTTATCTTTTCAGCGGCCATGTCCAGCCAATTGTGTAAATGTTGATTATCGGGAATCAGCTGTTTGACTTTGCGATCTGTCGCCCAAATGTCGGCCGGGTCTCCGGATAAGGCCGCCCAGCGAAACGGTCCGATCCCCTCACAAAATAATGGGCGGACATAGGCCGGTACGAAACCGGGAAAATCAAACGCGTCCGTCACGCCAGCTTCGAAAGCCATTTGTCGCAAGTTGTTGCCGTAATCAAACACCGGAATCCCCTGACGGTGAAATTCCAACATCGCGCGAACATGCGTTCCCATCGATGCTTTGGCTGCGGCGATGACTTCAGTCGGATGTGTTAATCTTTCGGCAGCGGCTTGCTCTAACGACCATCCGATTGGCAAATAACCATTCAACGGATCATGCGCTGACGTTTGATCAGTCACGGCATCCGGACGAACACCTCGCAGCAATAGTTCCGGCAAAATTTCCGCGGCGTTGCCCAACAGACCGATCGAAATCGCCTGTCCATCCGCTGTGGCCGATTCGATCATCGAAAGTGCGTCATCCAACGATTCCGTTCGTCGATCCAGGTAACCCGACTCGATGCGTTTGTCGATTCGCGTTGGGTCACACTCAATGGCCAGCATACAGGCGCCGGCCATCGTTGCCGCGAGCGGCTGGGCGCCTCCCATTCCACCGAGCCCTGCCGTCAGAATCCATTTGCCGGTCAGGTCGCCGCCGAAGTGTTTTTTTCCCATAGCGACAAAGGTTTCGTAGGTCCCTTGCACGATGCCTTGGCTGCCGATGTAGATCCAGGATCCGGCCGTCATCTGACCATACATCATCAGACCCGCGCGATCGAGTTCGTGAAAATGTTCCCAGGTCGCCCAATAAGGAACCAGATTGCTGTTGGCAATCAGCACGCGCGGAGCATCGGCATGGGTCTTGAAAATTCCAACCGGTTTTCCCGATTGTACTAGAAGTGTTTCGTCCGCTTCGAGTCGTTGCAGCGATTGGACAATTTTATCGTAGCAATCCCAATTTCGGGCGGCGCGACCGATACCACCATAGACCACCAGTTCAGCCGGATTCTCGGCTACGTCCGGATCCAGGTTATTCATCAGCATTCGCAAGGCTGCTTCGGAAAACCAGTTTTTGCATGAAATCGAAGTACCGCGCGGGGCTCTGATGTTCGTTCGATTGGGCTGTGCCATTAATTCTGCAGACGTAGCTGGAGGTTCGGGGTTTGAAAACGCTGACTGCAACACTAGCATTATTGTAGATTACTTTGCCGCCGTACAGCCACAGAACAGCCGTTTACTTCAAACACAATCGGATATTGATTTCAGTGATTTCACCAACAACACAACAGGTTTTGATTGATTACCGTATCGCCACAATGCGGGATGATTTGGGTGTGCCCTACGGGATGTTGGACGATCATTGGATCGGCATCGCAGATGGAAACATCGCCTGGATTCGGCCGCAGGGTAACCAGTCTCCACAAGATCTCGCCATCAATGTAATCGTCGGAAATGGACGATTGCTAACTCCGGGCCTCATCGATTGCCACACCCATTTGGTTTACGGGGGCAATCGCGCCGACGAATGGGAACGCCGCTTGGGAGGTGAGTCCTATCAGTCGATCGCGGCCGGCGGGGGCGGTATTTTGTCGACTGTACAAGCCACTCGATCGGCCAGCGAAGATGAATTGTATGCCTCCGCAGTCAAACGGCTGAATCGATTGGCTCAAGAAGGTTTGACGACGATTGAAATCAAGTCGGGTTACGGGCTGGATTTGGAAACTGAGCTCAAAATGTTGCGAGTTGCGCGACGCCTGAGTTCGGCGCTGCCGATCGATATCGAAACCACTTTGCTGGCCGCCCATGCGATTCCTCGCGAATTCGCTGGCCGGGCCGATGCCTATATCGATTGGGTCTGTGAAGAGATGATTCCGGCGGCACGCGGATTGTGTTCGGCCGCCGATGTGTTCTGCGAGACAATTGCTTTTAATTTGAGTCAATCGCGCCGCGTGTTGGAAACTGCGGTGCGCTGCGGAATGAAAATCAAGATTCACGCGGAGCAACTGAGCCATACGGGTTCGGCAGTGATGGCTGCTGAACTCGGTGCACTGTCCGTCGACCATATTGAATACTTGACCGACGCCGATTGCCAATCGTTGGCCCACCATGGCACCGTCGCAACTCTGTTGCCCGGCGCGTTTTATTTTTTGCGAGAGACTCAATCGCCACCGATTCGAGCCTTGATTGACAACGCCGTTCCGATGGCGATCGCCACGGATTCGAATCCGGGCAGCTCACCGTTCCTGTCGTTATTAACGGTGGCAAATTTGGGCTGCGTGTTGTTTGGATTGACTCCTGAACAAGTGTTGGCCGGTGTGACCCGCAACGCGGCCCTGGCCCTTGGTTTGTTGGGCAGTCGGGGGACCATTGAAGTCGGTAAAAATGCCGATTTTGCCGTTTGGGACGTACAGACTCCCGCCGAGATCATGTACACAATCGGAGGAAATCCTTGTGTTGGAATTTTCAAGAATGGGGTTTTGAGATGAGCCGTGCCTTGAAATTCGACAAAAAATTTGACAGTTCTCGCTGAACACCACCACTACTCATTTTGCTTCGCCAAAAATCCCGCCGGCTTGCCCATTGGTATTTACACAAGTTTGCTTCGTGGGTAGTGAACCGTATTGGAATCCCGCTGGCTTGTCCAGCGGAAGCTTCGGCTTTGAGCTACACCCAAGGATCCCCCCCCATTCACCTCGTTCTTCAGCCGGATTCGCCCAAGGCGAATCCGGCTGAAGAACGAATCAATGGCCCAGCATGTTTGTAGCAAAAAACACAACCATCCACCGGACAAGCCGGTGGTATTAAAAACGCGCCATTCCTCGTAACTGGGCTAAACCACGGTTTGTCGATC
>JANNPW010000100.1:0-9310 GCA_031400405.1 Mariniblastus sp. | reverse complement strand
GTGGCGAAACTCGGTATTTGACGAGATTCGACACGCGCGGCGGCGGCGAAAGCACGCACAGCCAATGACTTAGCTGTGGCACAGCGGTTGCAATACTGACTGTGCGATGACTCTAAGAATCGAATCTCTACTTCGCAATGAGCAGTCGGTGTTACACCACCGGATACAGTTCCGTCCGGAACGCAACGACCCTGAAAGGGTCGAAGAATCTGCGACCCTTTCAGGGTCGACGCGTTAGTCTTTCGGTGGCCGGTGGTGTCGCTGCGCTCAACCACCGGCTAATGTCTAGAATCCCTATCGGGATGAAACTTCCGCAAACCACTAACCACCGCAAGATCAAACATTCAGCAGTCCAGGTTTAGCCGCTCATACAGGCCACGTTCGCTGGGAATTGCACGCCAAGACTCCTTGCCGCAAATTCGCAACCCCGGCGCTGAAATCTGCGATGAAATTCTCCACAAAATAATGAATCGCTGACTCAGTTAATTCGAACCGATTTGTGTTGACCTTGCATTGACAGGTAATACAGTCCAAACGCGATTCCAAACGTAACAAACCAGGAATATTGGTACAGCGTATCGAAGAACATCGGTTCGCTGACTTCACCGCCCGGCGTTGTTGCGGCTCGTAGAAAACCGGGGACGACGGGGGCAATCGAAATCGCCAATGTGGTAATCGCTCGCCAGTTGAAGCCGTTGCGATACGAATACTGACCGTCCGTCTTGAAGAGTTCAGCCAATTCGATCTGCCGTTGGCGAATCAGCCAATAATCGCAAATGACAATGCCTCCGATCGCGCCCATGAGTCCCGAATAACCGATCAACCAAGTGAAAATGTAAGCGTTCATCGAAGACAGCAGCAGCCACGGCATCATCAAAATCCCGATGACGGCAGTGATCAAGCCGCCGGCAACATAAGAAATTCTCCTGGGATTCAGATTCGAAAAATCATTCGATGGCGAGACCACATTGGCAGCCATGTTAGTCGTCAGCTGGGCGATACAAATCACGACCATGGCAACCAGGATGACCACCCAGTTGTCGAAACGCTGAATCAACTCCACGGGATCGGGGATTGCTTTGCCATAAATGATCACCGTCGCGCTGGTTACGGCGACTCCGATAAAAGCAAACGCAGTCATTGTCAACGGAAGGCCCAATGCCTGGCCGAGCATTTGCGAACGTTGTGAGCCGGCATAACGCGTAAAATCTGGAATGTTCAAACTAAGCGTGGCCCAATAGCCCACTGAGGCCGTCAAAGCCGCCGGAAAAATCGCCCAAAATTTGCCGTTCGATGATTGCAGTTCAGTCGTTCCAGCGAGCACAATCCCCAGACCGCCGGCGGTCCGAACCGCCCAAACAAGCAACGCCAGTCCACCCAACAACAACAAGGGTGCTGACCAGGATTCAAGATGCTTGATCCCTTCAATTCCGTTTAGAATAATCGCCACTTGAATAAGCCAGAACGCCGCGAAAGACAGCCAAGTGTGCAGCGGATGTCCGCCAACCATCGAATCAAGGCTGCCCCAAGGACTCCAAATTGCAGTCAACAACGTATCGATCGCGGTCCCACCGATCCAGGTTTGAATTCCAAACCAGCCGCACGCCACAATCGCCCGCATGATTGCGGGAATGTTTGCGCCGGTGGTCCCAAATGAAACTCGCAACAACACGGGGAATGAAATTCCATACTTGGTACCGGCATGTGCATTGAGCACCATCGGAATCAGCACAATACAATTCCCCAGCAGAATGGTCAGCATGGCTTGCCACCAGTTCATGCCTTTGTCAATGAACCCTCCCGCCAGCGTATAGGAGGTAATGACGACGCTCATCCCAATCCACAACGCCGCAATGTTCCAGGTGGACCAGGTCCGTTGTTCGATGGTTGTGGGCGCTAGATCGGAATTCCAGAGCGGCGATTCCGATACATCTTCTTTCAGTTCGGCAAGTTCATTTTTCAATTGTCTGCCTCAACTTGTGTTGGATTGAACTTGGTTGATTTGAATTGAGTTGCTATTTTTTCTGTTGGATGCAATAGAGTCGCGCAGACGTGCGAATCAACAACCGATCACCGGCGATTGCGGGCGTGGCCATTCCCATGTCATCTTCCGCCAGCGAATTGGAGTGCAACAGTTTGAATTCGTCGCCAGCCTGAAAGACGAATGTGACCCCGTCTTCGTTCAAACAAAATACTTTGTCCTGATAGGCCCAGGGAGACGAAGTAAAATTGCGACCGTTAGGAATCCGCGCGGCTCCAAAAACAAACTGTCCGTCACTGGCATTTAAGCAAGCCAACATACCTCGGTCGTAGAGCACGAACAATCGATTTCCCAATACCAAGGTACTTGGGTTATAGGGTGCGGCCTTGGGTTGGCGCCAAGCGATGAATTGATTGGACTGCTCTCTCGCCGCAAGTGAAATATCTCCTTGGCCTCCTGGCCGCACGGCAAAAATTGGCTTCTTGAGATCCAGGACATATCCCGAACTCAGGTACAACAGTCCATTGGCTGCATACGGCGTCGCGATGGTAATGCTGGACATTCCCTTGAGCGACCACAACAAATTCCCCTGCAGATCATAGGACCTGGTGAAATCGGAGCCTGGCGTGATGAGCTCGGTTCGCTGGTCGTTGACCCAGACAAACGGAGTCGACCAATTGCTGTTTTCTTGGCGGGCAACACGCCACACCTCGTCGCCCGTTTTAGCGTCACAAGCTAACAGATAGGAATCGTCTTCATTGTCGTTTACCAAATACAGACGTCCCTCGTGCAACACTGGCGACGCAGCGGTTCCCCAGCTATTTCGCGTTTGGTGCGGCGGCAGCAATTTCTGCCACAAGGGTTGTCCGGCGAGATCAAAACAAAACAGTCCTAAATTTCCAAAATAACAATAAACCCGTTCTCCATCGGTAATGGGAGTTTCCGATGCATAACTGCTTTTTAAGTGAATCGCAGATTTGGGGGCGCCTTCGTGGACCTGTCGTTCCCAAAGCAGATCTCCGGTCGTCAGATTCAGGCAAACTACTTTCCATTGGTGGATATCGCGCGAGTATTTCGGCCGATCGCCACCCAAGTACAGCCCCTTTTTGGGTTCTTCTGATTTTCCCGAGTTGACTACCGTGGTTAGAAAAACCTGGTTGCCCCACACAACCGGCGACGACCATCCTCGTCCCGGGATATCTCGTTTCCACGCGACGTTTTCCGTGGCGGACCAGTACTCGGGAAGGCCGCTATTGGTTGCCACACTCCGCGAGTCGGCGCCCCGAAATTGTGGCCAATTCGTTTGCGCCTGTCCCGACGCGGCGAACGTCGTCAGCATTGTTTGCAGCGCGATTCCGAGGGCGAGAAAACCGACCGGTCGGAGTTGGTTCGGAAACAAATTCATGATTCGAGTTACGGGTGAATTCGTGAGCTGCATGTTCGACCTCGATCGTTGAAAGTAAGACTTTTGGGCGACCGATGGCGGTCGTTATCTCGTTCGGTAAACCAGCGTCGCTGCACCCACAAGTCATCGGTAGCTGGGAGCATGTGTTTCCAGCGCTACTGTACCAAGGTTGGCCAATTGTGTCGCCGGCGAATTCCCACCAGCGGGCCCCGGTGTTAGCCCAATGGCACTTACATTCGAGTAATTGTCAGCGGAGTCGGCGCAAGCCGCCCGGTTTTCATCCGTAATTCCCACGCAACCACCGGACGGCTCGCGCCGTTCCGCTACAAACAAGCACCGGACGGCTCGCGCCGTTCCGCTACAAAGTAAGTGCTATTGGGCGTTAGCCGGGAATTTCTCATTTTTTTTCCGACGCTCCCAGACTGGGCCATGCATACTCGGCTTTTCAAAATGTCTGTATCGAATTTTCCAGTTGTTTCGCCGGATCAGTCGGAAATTCGGGCGAGAATCCACCTTGTTTTCTGGGAAAGAACGTACAATTGAAGAATCAACCGTTAACCTCTTGCGAAAAACTCCCGTCATGTCCAACAATCATTTTCGTCCCTCCTTACTAATTGCAATTGGCTTGTTGTTGTCGCTGGTCTCGTCCTCCAATGCGGCGCCTATTCAAAAACAAAAACAATCCGGCCCCAAGTTTCCCAAACAGACTTCGGTTCAAGGGCAGGGTATCGGTGGCCCAAAGCACGGTCATGGAGGCGGTCAGGATTCCAACGGAAATCACTACACCCAACGACCGGATTACAGCCGTTCCTGGAATAACGGCGGAAACTCGCGAGGCGGCAGCCAGCTGTACATTTCCCCCTACGGATTGGGATTCAGTTATTCCGGAAGTGGGATCAACTTTAGCACCGGTGGATCGGGCTATTATCAGCCAACTCTTCGCAATGATTACGGATATGGGCTGCCAAACCCGTATGGGACAACTCCAGGTTACGGCTACTATGATGGACCGCCGATTGGTTATGGATACGATCCGGGGTTCACCGGTTATCCGCAGTATTATCCCAACGTCGATCCTGGTTACTCCACTTCGCAGCCTTACTACGGAAATCATGAACCGGTTGATCCAGCCCTTGGAGCGCCGTATGGCGATCCGGCCATGAACCCATCATTACCGTCCCGTTCCGTTCCAATGAATGCGCCGAAGCTGGCTTTTCCTGTCATTTTGACCAAAGCCGCCGCGCTTAGTTCGCAGCAACGCGCTGAAGCGGCTTTCCGCGATGGTCGCTATGACGCGGCTGCCAAATTGGCGCGGCAATCAGCTTTACTCGATCAAGAAAACGGGTTGGTGTTCCTGTTTGCGTCGCAGACTCAATTTGCGATTGGCAACTATGATCAAGCAGCCACTGATTTGATTGCCGCAACGGAGTTGCTGCCCAGTGATCAATGGAGCCAAGTCGTCAAAAATTTCCGGGCATTTTACGGTCACAATGATTATGTCGAACAAACCGATCGGCTTACGCAGCACTTGGCGACCCGACCGGATGATTTCAAGGCTCGGACGATTCGCGGCTTTCATTATGGCAGCCTCGGCTATTTGTCGTCAGCCAAAAATGACTTTCTGCTTGCCCTGTCCGTGAGTCCGAACGATCGTTTGACTAATCGTCTGCTGCCCGTTTTAGGCGAGCCCGCCAAACCGATTTCAACACGTCCGACACTCGAAGAGCCTGTACCTCAGGGTATCATTCCTCAAATTGAACAACTGCCGTTTCCGGGCGGCATGGAAGAGATTGATTCGCTACCTGAGAATTTGCCTCTGAACCCCGAGGCTTTCACCGACTCGCGATTGTCCCCCCCGGCGAAGGACTTTCCAGCGCCTAACTCAACGCCAGCCACCCAAGTAGACTCTGTCTTGGAATTGGACGGTCCCGATAAATAAGCACCGATGCATAATTTTTAGAACAAAATGAATGAACATGGATGGACAAGATGTACAGGATGCTGGCATTGCACTCGCAATCCCTTGTCCCGGAGAGCGAATGCCAAGGCGTTATCATCAACTGATTCCAGAAACCGGTTCCCAACTCATGGATGACTTCGAATGCACAACCGATGATTTTCCCAGTGATTTCTCCAAACTGCACGTCGGATCGACGATCATCCTGTTAATCCTGTAAATCCATGTTCGTTTCTCGTGTTGTGTCGACTGGTGAGGGTTACGCCAGTTTGCTTATGTACTGGTGCTTAGCCGAATCAAACTAGTTTTCGCTACGAAGTTTTTTTCTGGCAATTCGGTCCGCACTGGACATTGCACACTGCACATTGACGATGTCGGTGGGTTGGTCAATCGGCGCTCAGTGTTTGAGTTGGATCACGTAGCAATTTGCCCCGGTCGGTTCGCTGATCACGGAAATGCGACCGACGCCTGCCGCCTCGAACGGCGGAATGCAGACTTGACCACCAAGTTCAATTGTTCGTGCCACGCAGTGATCAATATCCGGAACCAGGACGCAACCTCGGTTTCACGTTTCCAGAATTGGTTGCGGCGGAACAAGAGGGCAAGCTGGCCAAATTGTTACAGCAATAACAGTCTTTGCTTTCGAAGGACTCGTTCGAGTATCAAGATCGGATCCGTTGACCGATTGAGATGTGTGCGTGAAGTTTACTGGCCTCAGTCACCCGAACCATCGGCTTTGTCTTTTTCGCCAGCGGCGGATTCGGCGGCCTTTTTAGCCGCTTCGGCGGCGGCTTCGCGTTCGGCTTTGTTCGCCGCAGTGTGGAACTCGAATTTTTCACCTTCCAACTCAGCGATTTGGCGGCGCTGATCGGCAGTCAGAATTGCCAATACATCTTGTTGGGCTCGGTCTTGCAAGGCTTCCGTTTCGCGGGCGATCTCGAGTTGTGACATTTTCTGCTCGCGGGCATCGATTTGAACCTGATTCAATTCTTTTTGCAGCGAGGCGCGAATTTTCTCAATTTGAGCAATCTGATCGGCCGTCAATTTTAATTCAAATTCCAGGGCCTCAATACCCTGATTGGTTCGTTTCAAATACTGAATCCGAATTTGTTTCAGGCGCGCCATTTGTGATTCCGACAATCGATCCGACAGCAGCGTGTATTCCTTATCGCGAATGGTATTGATGGCCAGTTCCAACTGAAGCTTCAGGTCCTCGCGAGCGTCGGCAGAAAGATTTTCGCTGAAAGCGGCTTGATATTTCTCAAACTCAAACTTCAGTTCGGTTTCGATGTTCATCCAGAGTCCGTACAAGCCGTCCGATTGTTCCTCGGTCAAGCCTAACCCCTCTTCAATGCCACCCAAGGTCAGCATATAGGACAAACCCATTTCGCTTTCGCGATTGGTTTGGGAATAACAAACCGGCAGGGCCAATAGCTGAAACGACAAAACCGCAAACAAAATCAAAAGTCGCATTTTTTTACCCAGTGGAAGTGAGTTTTATTTTTTTGAACCGGCATTCGAAGTCAATCAACGAGTTCTTCATAATAACCTATGCAAAACAAGTTTGACAAAATGAAACGGAATCCCATGGGGAAATAGTGGCAAAAAGTAAGTAAAATTGAAAAACAAAGAATTAATCGCTATTTTGTTTTGACTTGTTGAAAGAACCCGCATACGTTGTAGTCGTTGGCGGATGGCGGATGCATTCCGTCCGGTCCACAACAATCCACTTTCATTTACACAACTCGGAGCGAGACTATGAAATTTTCCATGTTGGGGTTTTGCGTTACCGCCCTGGTAGCGACATTTACATTTGCAATTTCTGGATCAGCGTTAAACGGACAAGTCGTCCCGGCCGATCGTATCGACTTTTCCAATTCTGGCGGTGCCATCGTCATGAACTTTGATGATTTGAACCAACCCGCCTTGAATCAGCTTTCCGCATTCTACCATGTCACACTGGGCGGCCAACCTTTTCTGGATTGGAATTCTGCCGTAGGTTCAAACCCCAAGTTTCGAATCAACGTAGCGGCCCCGCAATTTGCATTGATGATGTCACCTGGCGGCGTGGGTATGGGGATTCTCGATGCGACCAGCAAGCTGCATCTTTTTTCCGATGGTACAGGCTTGGCGGCTCGCGCGCATATCCAGGAAACGAATCCCACGCCCGGCCTGCGAGAAATTTTGCGACTGGAAAATAACGGGGGCGTCCAGTTAAGAATGATCGACAATTCGATTGGCGGCGCAACGTTTCGAACCGAAAACGTGATTGGCTTGTATGAAATTGCCACCGGACCTGCGCACTTTCGAATTTCATCAGATTCACCCTCGAATTTGATGAACCTGATGTCGGGTGGTGTTGGCCTGGGTACGCAATCGCCCATTGGAGCGCTGCATATTTTGGCCGACAACGGCGTTAGTAGTGGCTTGGGGAGTGCATCCATCATCACTCAAAACACCAATCCTGTGGTGCAAGATCGAATTGCGATGAGCGCCAGCAATAACGGGGGCGTCTTCCTGTCGATGACCGATACCAGTCGTCCAACACTTTCACAATGGGCGATCAGCCTCAAAAACGACACGTTTGCGTTGAAAAAAGCCGGCGCTAATTCGCCTGGCATGACGATCGATTCCACCGGAGCAATGCGGTTTTCGAACAACGGCTTCAGCAACTGCACCGTAGCGTCCAATGGAGATCTTTTCGCGCGGGGAGCCATTCGGTCCAACGGACCGATTCTCGGCGGATCAGATCGTAATACCAAGGAAAATATTCAACCGGTTGATACCCAGGAAATCCTCGCCAAAGTTGTCAACTTGCCGATTACAACCTGGAACTACATCGCCGATGAAAAGGACACACCTCACATGGGCCCGATGGCTCAGGATTTTTTCCAATCCTTCCAGTTGGGTGACGACGATAAAACCATTGCCTACATGGACAAAGATGGTGTAGCGTTGGCTGCAATCCAGGGACTCTACAAAACCGTAGCGTCCAAGGATCAAGCGATTACCGAATTGACGCAATCGGTTCAAGCTCAGCAGGAAGTAATCGACGAGCTATCGGCTCGATTGGAACGATTGGAAGCCGCGATCGCTCCCGCCAATAAATAAGGGCGAGGTCGCGTATTTTCGACAAGATCAGTAGTTTTGAAATTGAGTCCCAGTTCGTATTTGAACTGGGACTTTTTTTTGGTCGATCCGGGTAAACAGCCAGTAGCGGCGGCGGCGTCGAGAAACGGAGTGCAGAGATCGGTGGCGTCAGAGATTCCTGAACCAACCCACATCGTAATTTCCAGGGACCTGAAATTGTTGCCAATTTCATGCGCGTTGCGTTTTGCCCCCGCGACCAGGAGGAAGCGTGGCAAAAAATCATCAAACCGACGTCACAAATTCGCTATTTAGGGGGATTTCGACTGGTTTCCTGGTTTGGTACGTACCTTGCGAAAGAACCTCTTCAGCTTCAACGGCAACTCAAACCTTTCTTTCGACGGGATTCAATTCATGGCCTATCAACAACTCCACACCGAAAAGTACTGGCAAGAATCGGTTAACCAGGAAATCAAACTTTTGCGAGTACAAAAAAATCGAGAGGCGCGCCAGGCACTTCGCAATTTTCTGGCTGCCGTCGTGGTTACAATCCTGGTCGGCTACGCCCTCCAAACCATGCCGACCTGGCTTCCCTCCGTGGTAAGTTCTCTCGAATACTACGGAGTCATCCCGACCCAATTTCCCGAGGACGTTATCGTGTCCTAGCGAACCCGCGCCAAGCATAAGTCCCACTTCAATCGGCCAACTTCGCACGACCAACTAGTGCTTAGTGACTGTTTGGATTTCGGATTAGCCGGAACGCGCTAGCGTCCGGTTACTTTGGAAAGAACCGCAGGCTAACGCTGGACTGCTAAAAATTTGGGGTTGTCTGCATTTTCTATTGCGCCAATCTTGTTCCGTTCATGGCTTGTTTTGCGGG
>JANNPW010000121.1:0-9550 GCA_031400405.1 Mariniblastus sp. | reverse complement strand
TACTCTCAGGTGGGCCGATCTCAATCGATGGATATCGTCACGGTTGTCGCAGCGGCAACCGCCACTGGCGAAATCACTGGCGTATTATAGAAAAGAGTGAGGGCGCTGGGGCTCGAACCCAGGACCTACGGATTAAAAGTCAGGGATTCACATTTAACCGAATATCCGAAAATCGTCGGGGTTCAGCGGTTTTAGCCGGTAATTATCGGTGTTTGCGGTCGGGACGTATGCGGCTAGTTTTGTTACGTCTTGTTACCGTTCGGGACCGGCGGAACTGGCGTTTCGACTGGCCTTAATCGACGTACTCGAACTCGATTCGATGCACTATTTGCGTCCGCGGGGCTCGCAGGTGATGACAAAACATAGCGACGAACCCATCGCCGGTAAGCTCTGGGAAGCCTTCTTTATCGGCTTCCTCATTACCGTATTGACCGGTCATTTCACACAACAATTCCTCATGGACCTTAACGACACGAATCAGCCCCAGTCGCTCTATTTTTTCTCCGGGTTTAAGTCCCATGCACTTGACGCAAGCGTTCAAAACCTCGCCGGGTTTCAGGTCCGCCCATCCGATACGGCGAGTTACTGTTTTGGTGCGGTTCCGGATTTGATCCGTTGTCATACTGAAGCTCATATTGCGGGGCATTGCTTCCTCCTTTCAAAATGGAGTTTTTTCGCTGACCCGTTCGTACCAAAAGACAGAACGATTGCTGCGATCGTGTCCGCTCTTCAGCCAACGGCCTTGGATAACTTGATCGCGGTAGTGGTTCTGCAATCGTCGCCCGCAAGCCATAACTCGACTTTTTAGCTCCGGAGGGGCGATCAGGTCCAACGCCTGTTTGGTCAACTGCGATTGTTCGGATTCAACGAATTCAAATGCGTCCAGTCGCGACACGATTTCCGAAGCGGATAGCTGCTCCCGTTCTTTGGCGACTAACTCCAGAGCCGACAGGACAATCTCCAAATCGCCGCCGGTATCGTTGCGTTCTTCCAGCGATCGTCTGGATTCCATCGGGTCGGATTCGTCGATCGCCATGATCGCTTGACGGACGACCCGACTAAACGATTCGTAGCTGCCCCAAGGGGTCATCGCTATCGGGGGTTGATTGCGGCCGTACTCCAGAATGGTCAACCCGGCATGGATCAACGAGGCCCGATTGGCTCTTACTTTTTGCTTCAGCTGATCTGATCCGCCATGCCGGAAGCCGGTTCTCGATTCAGCCTTCTCCGAATCGGATAGTAAGTTGATGTAGTTGAGCCGACGAATAATATCGGTGTTCTTGTCAATGCTGACTCGATTGCCCGTCCCCCAAAACGTCGTATCGATCGGGTAATCGCGGACTTCGCTCTTGCCCAAAATCCGACCGGACACAATGGAATTGGTGAGCACAGAATCCAGCGACGGACTGCCGAGTTTCGCCCCGGTCGGGATATTGTCAAACGCAAACGTAGGGGCATTCCGCATGGCGATCGATAGCAGCAACTTGGCCATTTCGGCTTCATCTTGTGGCATCGAAGATTGCTTGGGCATGTCGCAGCCAAAGAGTATGTTGTAGGTCACGTCCATGAGCAGGCCCTTACCGACGCCCCGTTGGTTGCCATCAACGAAAGTCATCGGGACCGAACCGTCAATCGCCGGGCGGGCTAGAATCGCCAGCAACCCAGCCAGCCAGGCAGACCGATGCGAGGGGTCGGCAAACGGGAAATCGCAAACCAGATCGAACAGCAGTCCTGCAGCTGCGATCGCCGCCTCGCGAGTCGGCTTGATCACCTTGGGCACTTCGATTTGTTTGGCGAAGTAGACACACGATGCCGGATCGTAGCCGGGTGTTTGCAATGGCCCGTCGGTTGTGAACAGCGGAATCGACGTGACCATTTTCAATCGCCGGATGCCGAACCAAACGCCCCTCGAATGAATTTGTTTTCCGGTCCGTTCCGGTATTCGTTTGGCCTTCCATTTTTTATCCTTGCCCACCATATCACCCAACACGCAGACCGTTGACGCTTGCTCGCAAATGGCCAACGAGTTCAGCGGTATCAGTTCATCCTTGTTGATGGTTACCAAATGGGCTGACCGCTGGAACAGGTAGGGGATCGTCGCAAGTTCAGCGATGATCGTGTTGTTCAGCTTCAGTTCGTCCAAATCATGGACTACCCGTTTTTTGCTCTTGGGTAACGACTCGGATTCGGGGGGTGTTTGGAAGTCGATCGCCGAAGTAACCATCGACACAACATCATCATGACCCAGTTCTGTCAGTTCGCTGAAAAGGGTTCGGATCGTCACCCCGCCGTCCTTACCCGCTTTGAACGTCCGCCAGCGGTGCCGGATATCGTCGCCCGCGCCCGCGTAGTCCGGATCGCTGGTTGACCAAGCCAAAAACACGGCGAGCCCCGCTTTGCTGCCGCCGGTAGCCTGATGCGAGGCCATCAGTATCGGCAGCCAGTCGGCATGATCACGATAGTTTTTTGGATCCAAATGCGAGAGCATTTTTTGGAGCAGGCTGGCATCGATCGTCGCAGACTCAATCCGTTCCGCCGCTTCGGATCTTTGCAACAGGTCGATCAATTGTTTGGGGGCCTGCAATCGCAGATAGTCCCCCATCATATCGGCGAATTCAGAGAACCGGTACGAACCTCCCTGCCAATGCGGACTTCCCGCGATGACCACGTAACAGCCTTCCGATAGGAATTCGATGCCGGGGTACTCGGTGTGGCTCTTGGTGACTCGTAGCCCTTCAGGCTTCGTCAGATAGTAATGCCGACCGCCGGACGGGGCTTGCACTTCGATCGCCACGCAATCAATCGATTGACCCAACAGGTTGTTCAGTTTCGCCAGCGATTCCGGGCCTTGTTTGTTCGGTCGATCTTTCGTAGGCACATCAACGTCGATGACCAGATCAATCGGCCCCAAAGCCCAGCCTAGCGAATGACCTTTGGTCCAGTACTCGAGTAGTTCAGCATGCGACCAAATTTTGGTCCGCCAGTTCTTGAACAAGGGCCGTTTGGAATTGGGATCCCCGATTTCCGCTTTTCGAAGCGGGAATAGTAAGGCCGAATAGGACCGATAGACATCAAGAGGTGAATGCGACATCCGTTCCCGCTCCTTTCAAGGCATCCAGCAGTGATTGCTGCAACGATTCTTTTCTGTCTATCCGATTCCGGATCGCAATGTCAACCGTGTTTTTTGCCAGCACCCGATGGATGCGGACACCTCCAACTACCCCTTGCCTCCATAACCTGGCGTTGGTTTGCAGGTACTGCTCCAGATCGTCAGTCATGCCGAACCAGCAGATGTCGTTACCGCCCGATTGCAGGTTCAATCCATGCGACATCGATTGCGGTTGGCAGAGCAACAGCGGGATTGTACCTTCATTCCAGCGGTCGCAAATCGAGTCAACCGTTTTCGGATGCACGCCGCCCGCAATAAACGGAGTTTTTTTCCCGAATCGTTCCAACAGTCTTTGGAGTTCATGCCGGAAGTGGAAGATGACCATCAGCGGCTTGCCGTTTAGTTCTTCGTGCAAGTCGGCGATCGCTTCGATTTTCTCATTGTGCGGTGTGCCGAACCGTCGAACAAACGAACCTTCGAAACCGCCGTTGGGTGAGTAGTAGTAAATGCCGCCGTTGGCCACTTGGCGACACATGAGGTACTTGGCCGAACTGCTCATCGCCGTTTCGTCGATCGCTTGGGACTCGATCGAGAAGAACAATTCGCGCTCGAGGCGTTTGTATGCCGTCATTACGTCCCCCGGCAGATCCACCCAAATATCGTTGAAGATCAATTCGGGCATATCAAGCAGATCGCGACAATCGAGTCGCAGGACGATATCGCCGATCGCCGATTCGATGGCTTCTTTGGTTCCGGGTTTGGGGAACCACTCCCTATTCTCATATCCGCCTGGGTAAAAGTATCGCTCGTGAAAATGCGTGATGCGTTTTTCCAGACGCTGGCCGCTGTCCAGAATGAAAATTTGCGACCAAAGATCGATCAGCGTATTAGGGGACGGAGTGCCGGAGAGAATCATTTTTCGCGGAATGGCAGGAAGGATTTTTTGCAGCGCCTTGAACCGTTTCGATGACGGGTTCTTGAACTTTGTCGATTCATCGACAATCAACAGATCAAACTCCTGGCCTTCCAGTTTCGATAACCAATCCACCCCTTCCGGGTTGATGAGGTAAATATCAGAGTCTGCGTGCAAGGCTTTTAGCCGACGGCTGACGGAGCCATGGACAATCGAGCATCGAAGTTTTTTGAATTGATCCCATCGCGATCGCTCTTTGGGCCAAACGGAATAACAGACTCGCAGCGGCGCTATTACCAGGACGCGTTTGACCAGCCCGGCAGCGATCAATCCGCGAATCACCGTTAAAGAGATTGCGGTCTTACCCAGCCCGGGATCAAGAAACAGACCGCAACCCGGGCGATCGAAAGCGAATCTAGCGGCTTGCTTTTGGTATTGGTGGGGGACAAAGAGCATTAGCTATCCGTATGCTCCAGGGAGTTTGATACAAAAGCATTTACCACCCGGATCACGTCCTCATTGGACCGCACCACATGTACCGGAACGCCTCGTACCTTGAGCCTATCGATCCAGCGGCGTTGCTGTTTTGTGAGTTTCCCCTCCGGCGTTTTAACCTCGACACACATTACCCGTCCGAAGGGTGTGATCAACGTCCGATCAGGCCAGCCACGCTGACCGACCAGCGCCAGCTTCAAGCACAGACAGCCCCGTTTGGATGCGTAGGCGGTCAGATAATCTTCGATGGCGGCTTCAGTCATAACTTTTTCCATTTCTTTATTTGTCGGCTGGGTACATGCTCGACATCGCTGAATCATTCCTCGATCACTGCGTTTTCCGCATTGGCAGCAAATCACAATCGGTTCTTGCATCGTCAACTCCATGTAGGTCTACGCCAGCCGCGTCTGATTTCCTTCCAATGTTTGCCGTCAGTTCTCTCAATCAGAACTGTCCAATCGTTATCGTCGTGGCTCCCATCCTCATCCCTGAAACGATGGCACCGATATCCCATCAAACGAAGTTCTTTCATTGCGATTCTCAACTGCGATCGGGTACTGTTGAACGACGGCACGGATAGTCCATGTTGTGGCGTATACGATTCTTTTTCTCCGTCCCACGTTCCGATTGAGTACCGCGGGATTGATGACGGGCATTGAGTCATTTTCACTTCCTGTACCTTTTCGAGATAAAGCCATCGACAGTAAGCGGCAAACCTTCGGCCCAATTGGGTATTTGCTCCATGATCGCCGCGCCACGTTTCAGTTCAGTATCCGCCATGGCCTCGTCGCATTCGGCGACCACTTCGTCGTGGACCGACGCGCAGATATCAAAGTCGCTGTAATCAAGCTTCAGCATCCCGCAGACCAATACGTCGCGAGCGATGGCCGATACCACGTTCTCGGTCAGCTTGCCGCCGTAGGTAGATTCCTTGACCAGGCGACCGTTGGCTGTTTTTTGGTAGGTCAGCTGTTTGCCGAAATTGCCTTCGACAACTTTTGGCCGGTAGTAAACGATCGGTCGGCCCGACGGTAACTCGCAATGCAGGAAATTATCCAGTACGTAAAACTTGATTCCCCGAAAAGACGCTTCGCCTTGTTCCGTTGCGCCCAAAGCCGCATCCTGAATCCCATACCAGAATCGGACGGTCTTTGGATGGGCCTTTCGCCACGAGTCTTTTGCTCGCTCAACTTCTTTGAGATCAAGTTCAACACCGTAAATAGCAGCCATCGAATTGAACGCGGCGACGCCACCCTGATAGCCCAGCGCCAATTCCATCACCTTGCCCACTTGCCGTTGGGCTTTGGTCACTTGACCGACCGACACCCCAAACGATTTCGAATAAGCCAGTTTGTACAAGTCATCGCCAAATCCTTGATCCAACTGCTCAAAGGCGTTCAGCTTCCATTTTTCGCCGGCTACCCAAGCAAGTACGCGCGCTTCGATTTGACCAAAGTCCCAAACCAGTAAACGCCGCCCTCCAGGTGCGGTGATCGCCGCCCGCAAAACATTTTTGCCCGCTTCGATCACGTCTCCGAACAGTAATTCAATTTTCGATTGGTCCCCTTCTACAAACGCATCGGCTAGGGTCTCGATACACGGTTCAGAGCCTCGCGGGAAGTTCTGGATTTGCGCACCGGTGCCAGACCACCTGCCGGTAAATGCCCCGTGGTATCGAAGGTTGTCCCGCATCCGCCCATCGGATACCGACCGATCAAGCATCGGCCTAAACTTCGCCGTCGATGCCTTGGCGGATAACTGTCGGATTTGCAAAACGGCTTTGGCATCCGCGGGCAAGTTTTTCGACAATAGCAATTTATCGACCTGATCGATCGCCAATGACGTGGTGTAGACCCCGCAGCTGTTGAGCCACTGGATTATTTTGGCGACTTGGGTCGGAGCCGTCACAACACCTGCAGTAATATCGCCCAGGCGTTTGCCACGGGCGATGATTTCCTTTTCCAATATGTCAATCGCGTTTTGGCAGAGTACACGATCGATCATCAGCCCCCGCTCGTTGATCTTTTGGTCAAGAAACCAAACATCCAGTTCTTGCAATTCGCCCATTACTTCAAACGCTTCGCGCTCAACTTCAACGTCCTGTTTGCAGTACTCCGTTAACCGATTCAATTGGCTCTCGTTGACGAACAAGTCTTGCTGTGCGTTGGGGGTACTCATGACTTTCATGAGTTTGCCCCCTTCGATGTCTTTCCGGTTGAGTAACCCCAAGGCGACGGCTAATTGTTCCAGCGATTGAGGCAACCCCAATTGGGCAGCCCGGGCCATCGAACATCGCCAGCGGTGGATCGGTATCGGAGCGAATCCGTATTGAGGGGTAATCAGATAGTTCCAGATCGCCCGCTCGAAGGCGGCGTTATGGGCCGCAAACACCGCGTCCTTAGGCAAATCGCGCAGATCGTAAATATAGGTTGTCGATTTAACCGGCCCGTCATCCACCGCATAAGCCGCACAGAGAATTTGAGTCGAAGAATGTCTGGCATACTCGACAGGCCCAACATCTTTGACGTTCAATTCGCTCCGGGTTTCAAAGTCGATGTGGATCATTCTCATTTAACCAAATCCCTTAGTTCATTGACCATTCTCATCGCTTCGACAGAGCCTCCAACATCGGGATGCAATACCGCAGCGGCTTTGCGGCACCAGCGGTTGATGTCGGACTTCAGGTTTTGATCGTTGCCGTTCTTATGTTGCGAGCCCCCGTGTGGGGTGAACTCTCCCAGGGCATCCAAGCGGCTTTTCAAATCATTCTGAATTTCGATGCGGAGAAACATGTTGATATCGCAAGTCTCAAGCACCCAAAACAAGTACGACGCCGGAACTTCCGCTATTGGGCATCCTCGATGCTTTCCGAATGGCATGATCATTTGTGCTTTTGCCAAAACTCCAACATCGTGTCTTCGATTTGAGTGGCTTTCGCTTCGCCAATCCCTTTGATGTCCTGAATCTGTTTGACCCGACCGGCTTTATCGGGCTGTTGGAAATCATGCAGATCGCCCACCTTAAACAAATCGGCGGCATTCAGGCTCTTGAGGATGACCCCTGAGAATAGCTCGCTTAAGCTAACCACTCTCCAAGCGTCCTTATCTTCGCGTGCGGCCTTGGGTGATTTAGCCGTTTTTGTAGGCTTAGCCGACTTGATGGTTTTAATTTCGACTTCGGCTGGCTTGGGTGTTTTAACTGCATCCGGGATATCGCCAGTTTCGAATACCTTGAGTCTTCCCGACCCTTTGGAGAATCGGGCAAGGTCCATCAAAACCACTTCCTTCAGACTGAAGGTAGCGCCAGTCGAATACCACTGGGTCGATGCGGAAAACCGATGCACGTCGAAGGCGCCAGTCAACTCAACATCAGGATCGATAAACGAGGTCTGCCCCTGACTGTCGTCGGCGCCACCCAGCTGCAGCAGACCGGTCAATCGGCGATCACAAAAGACTTCATCGGCGGCCACGATGTTGAGAGCTTCGCGAGAGACCTTCATTGATATCCGGGCAGTGTTCTGTCCGATACTGATTCCACCGTATTGGACGGGGATGTCTAAAATTATTTTCTTTGGCATCGGTTATCCTTTTCCGTTTTGGTTGAGTGTTTGCTGTTGGAGTCTCTCTGTGATTAACTTGATAAGTTGTTGACTAATTTCGTCAACTTCCGTTTTGATTTTCTCCGAGATTACGTACCCTGCCTGTTGGAACTCTGCTTTGACCGCTGTTATTCCCCGATTCGTGAGCAAGCTGTTTCGTACAATAGCAATCAGAATCCCCGATAAAATCTCGGCACAACAGGCTGCCGTCTCTTGGCGGCTGTACCCCGCCGCAGCATTGTCAAAAAAGAAACGCCGCAAAGCGTCATACCAAAGTAATTCCATAATCGCCAGCGCTTCATTCGCCAGCGCTTCGTTCTTCACTGTAGCTACCATCTTCGCCCCCGACCTGTCTGTCGATTCCGCCTTGAAGCTTCCCGGTTCCGCTGCCGGTTTTGAAATTCCTCTTTGTTCTCCGCATACCGATCCGGCGAAGTTCGTTTGCCGATATCACCGTCATCAACACCATCGGTCAGCATGTTGCAAACCCGACAGCGGAATAACCGGTCTTCGAGTTTGACCATATTTGTCCCTTTGCATTTGGGACAACACGGATTGGGTGAGTCAGGCATCGACTTCTCCGACGGGGACAGATTCGATCGGCTGAGTAAATTTCTCTCCGATGGCGAGTCCGAATTGATCGCACTCATACCAATTCCAGCACCAAGGGGCTTTTACTTTTTGCGGATATTGACCATCAGGGTGAACAGCTATCTGGTCCAACGGGACTAGGCAAGCCACAAAATGAACCGGATCCCGCTCAAACTCTTTTGTTGCCGAGGGCGTTGGCGAAAAGTGCAATCCTTTTCCGCATTCCTGTTCGCCCCCGTCCCAATCTGCCGCAACCGTTTTTTCCCCTGGGGCGTAGAAAGAGCCATGAGCGGATTTGAATTCCTTCGATAGTCCTTTATACAACACGGCGAAGTTGCCGATTATTTCTGCGCCCCACCACTCACACCATTCAACCGGAGTGATAGGTTTATGAACTTCGATTTGAACGCCGCCTTCGCAAGTCGATTTTTGATGCAGATGGACGGCAACTTGCGAGGATGCTTTTGCCTTTACCTGGACTCCAAAAATCGAGAGGGCCGCCGCCGCCCGAGCCTCGACACGGGACGATTCCCAAGCCTCGACACGGGACGATTCCCAAGCCACGACACGGGACGATCCCCGAGCCTCGACACTGGACGATCCCCGAGCCTCGACACTGGACGATCCCCAAGCTACGACACGGGACGATTCCCAAGCCTCGACACGGGACGATCCCCAAGCTACGACACGGGACGATCCCCGAGCTACGACACGGGACGATTCCCAAGCCACGACACGGGACGATTCCCAAGCCACGACACGGGACGATACCCCAGCCACGACACGGGACGATCCCCGAGCCTCGACACTGGACGATCCCCAAGCTACGACACGGGACGATCCC